>JAJUIB010000029.1 GCA_029265615.1 Spirochaetota bacterium | reverse complement strand
GGGAGCGGATACGACGCTTAATGCGGGAACTGGGAACATAACGCTAGGTAGTACGGTCAACGCTGACAATGCCACCAATAATCGGACGCTGACGCTGAACAGTACGGGAACGACGACGATAGGTGGAGTGATAGGAGGAAGCCAATCCTTACTCAGCCTAACGACTAATGCAGGTGGAACAACTCAGATTGACGGTGGAGCTGTAACGACCACAGGGACGCAGACATACAACGATGCAGTGGTATTGGGGGCGAATACGATCCTCACTACAACGGACTCGAATGTAAGCTTTAATAGCACGGTGGATGGGACGAATGCATCGACGGAGTGGCTGACGCTTAGTGCGGGTACGGGGAGTGTCAGTGTGGCTGGCCCTGTGGGAGGAAGTGTCCGGCTTGGCGCGCTTAAGGTAAGCAGTGCGGCAGACGTGACGTTTACAGGAGATGTGAAGGCGCTAAGCTTTACACAAGAAGCAGGGACAGGTAGCACTACGTTCACAGGGGCCCAGGACTACACGGGCTTGTTTAGTTTCACTGGGACGAATCTTGTGCAGCATGGAGCCGCCACCGTGGGCGGGAACTACAGTTTCAGCGGTGCGGCGCTGACGGTGAACAACGCCCTTACGGTGAATGGTGCAGCGACGGTAACGAACAGCGGGCTGTTTACAAAGAATGGGACGGGAGAGATAAGCGCTGTCGGTGGGTTTACACAGAACGGAGTAGGAGTAAATAGCATCGGAGCGGACATCAGCACGGGTAGTACAAATCTCTCCTTAGCGAAAGCCATAACGCTGACAGGGAGTGTGACATTCTCGACAGGTGCGGGGGCTGGGGACATAACGCTATCGAGTACTGTTGATGGTATCCAGGATCTTACCCTCGAGGCCGGTTCCGGCACGGTGCACTTCGGCGATTCCGTTGGCGGGAGCGCGGAGCTTACTAGCTTGGGAATTGCATCGGCGAAGTACATAGAGTTTGTGGGCGGCGACCTTAAAACGAGCGGGACTCAGACCTATGCCGCGGAAGAGGGCTTCCGTTTCCGTGCGACCAAGGACGGCGAGTGGAGCGCCTCCGCTATAGAGCTTACTGATACCGACCTCTATTTTGATGCATGGAAAGGTACGCAAAACGCCGAAATAAAGCTCAACGCAGATATCACTTGTAAGAACCTTGTGGCCTATCGCGGAAGCTTTGATGTCGCAGGGAAGAAACTTGTGGCCAAAGCATCGATGGCGCTCTTCGGAGTAGGCTATTCGCCCGACGACCCGGATTGGCAGGGTGAGGATGCGCGCTTTGCCTATTTTGCAGCTCCTTCGTTTGCGTATACGCCGGCTTTGGGCGGCTACACGGTGGGGACAGGTGCGTTTGGAACGTCTCCCTCCGCCAACTTTAAGGATAGCGGTCTTTTAGGGGCGCAGTTCGCGGTAGAGGGCAATTTCTACGCGAACGGGATCGACCTTGACAAGGGAGCCTTTACTCTTTCTATTCCGGATAATGCGTCGTCAAATCCTCGGGCGAACGTCAACCCTTCTGCAACGGAAAACCAATGGGGTATCCCCTATGCGGTTGCCTTTAATCTTAGGGTTAAGGACTGTACGGCTTCTGGCGGCTTTATCGCTGCGGCCGAGGCTGTGCCCGATTCCGACGGCGCGGGTCCTATAAAGGCCGAAGTCAACAACAACGTGGTGAATGACGGTGGAAATACGAACTGGGTGTTTGGCCGCCCCGAGCTTACCTGGGTGGCGACGGTGTACGATGACGTTGTGAGGTTCGAGTTCTCAAAACCAATAGAGAACAGCAATAACGAGATAAACGCAGTCATTAAGGCGAGCGCTGCAAGTACCACCGATGGTGCCGTGTGGTTTAACGGTGGAAATCTTAAATTCGAAGGCGCCTATCGCGATCCAGGCTGTACCCAACCCGCCGATGGATGGGGCGATACGACCTATTTCTACCTTAAGACGAGTGGCGAAACCTGGAACACCGATGCAACGGGCGTAAGTCCCGGGGAGCCTCTAAGCTCCGACCGCTCCGGCGTACATCGCGACCGCGTGCCCGACCTTTCCTTCCTCAAGGGCCTCTTCTATGCTGCGGAAGGTAAGACCATGGTACGCGCCTATGGCGCGCATGATTTCCCCGCATACACCGCGACGCTCGACCGTTGCAGGCCTACCCTTGTCTTAGTCGAAGCGGGAAAGGCCGCGCATGACCTCAACGACTATACTCACTATGATGGTCATAATTATCTTCAGCTTAAATGGTCTGAAAAGGTGAGTCTTGGCTTAAGCGCCGGCTTTACGCATGACGACCCGAGCGCTACGAACGTGAAAAGCGGTGCTGAGGCCGATTTTGTGGCGAGCGGCCATGGCGGATTTGCCTCAGGCTCGGGGACGATGACCGTGGCGGGCTATTTTAGCGCTTCCGGCACGATAAGCGCAAAGTCGCGCGATGCCTCTGCGGCTTCTACTACAGAGGTTAACGCCCTCTATCGGCAAAACCCCAACGCGTACGGTGCGCACGGCCTCTATATATCGATTGCGGGGTATTCCTTCGGTACGCAGCCTGACTTCTTCTGGCCGGGCTACATCGAAGGTGCTGTTGTGGCGCCAAACGGTGTGATCTCGGTACTCGACAACCCGGGGGTCATCGATGCCGCGGGGAATCGCATCGAGCCGACTAAGGAAGCGAGTAGCCACGCAATTCTCGGTGCAAGCCCTCTGGCATATTATGCTGAAAGCTATCCCAAGGCCGATATTGCCGTTACTCAAGCTGGAAGTGGCTGGGATGTCACGCCGCCAAGGATCGGAGATCTAGAGAATTCGCTCTATGAAATCGTTCCCTACACCTCGACCTTTGTCATCGATCGTTTCGAGATTATGTTCAGCGAGGCGGTGCGGGATTCAAGCCTTACCTATCCGACGCTTACGATGAACCAGCTCGCTACCCTGGATGCAGCGGCCTTCCTCTTCCGCTCAGATAGCGAAAGCGCAGCGTCCTACCGCCATGGCGGATCGGGATTTTCGACCGAGACCATCTCGCTCTATTCTCGCATGCGCAAGAATGGGTCTTCTCCGCCTTCAAGCGTCAACGAAAAGGACGACGCCTATCTTGCGATTACCCTGAACCCAGCCGAGCTCAATACAGCGTGGAACACGCAGAGCCAGATGCGCTTCAAATACCGCTACGATAAGGGCCTTGTGACGGACCTTGCGGGTAACCTCCTTCGCGATGACTACACGTCTGACGGGCTTTTGTGCATCGAGCGCATTCCGCCCCGCATCCGCTTTACAAGTGCGATCGAGGGGACGAAGAAGGTATACCTTCAGTTCACCGAGCCTGTTTTTTCGAAGACGCTCGATAAGCAGCTTCTTCCCGAGCACTTCGCCATGGAAACGCTCCCCGCGGTGTCGAGTCTTGAGCTTATCCGTCAGGTTGACGGAAGTAATTCTAGCGATCCTAAGGCGACGCTTGAGCTTTTCCTCAATCTCGCTTCCCCGCTTACGAGTGCCGATATCCTTAAGGGCGCTATAAAGCTCACGGATCAGGTTATCGACCGGCTTGCGAACGAGGCCGAGCCTTTGCTCGCTCATAGCTGTGCCGATGTCGCGATAGGCGTGATAAAGGTTCTTGCCGCGACCGACGGCATCCACGAGGGCGATCCGAATGCCGAGCCCTCGACGGCGCTCTCCACGAGCGCCCTTGGCGCGCTCCGGGACTTTAGCGGGGGGGGGCGGCTCTATGACCGGGACGTGACGATTCATACGGCGCTCAATCTTTCCGGGTCTGCTGATGGAGGGCTACCGCTTGCGCTCTACTACGACGTCGAGCCTGAAGCGGCCTTCGCCCCAACGCTCCCCATCACGGGACGGCCATCGACGCTCGGGTATTGGGTGCCGACGATAATCCCCGGCTTTAACGATAAGCCCAATGGCGAGGCGCGCGTCTTAAGCCCGAACTATGTTGCGCCAGTCCCGAGCACCGCGCGGACCTTCGTTATTCCTGCGGCCGATCCTGAGATCGTAAGCGGCAAGGAGCTTGGCTTTATTCTCCGCTATGGGAATCAGTACCTTGCCCGGGCCGCCGACCCAGAGGATCCCCGGAGCTTCGACCTGTGGCGCTACTCGGTGCAGGATGTGCGGCTCCAGCGTGGCAGCGTCACCATCCTCAACAATGTGATCAATCCGACCATCGGCGAGCGTTCGGCGCTCCAGGTGGTGCTCGAAAAGGCGGGCTCCGTGACGATCCAGGTCTTTACGCTCGATGGCGACCTCGTCAAGGTTCTCTACCGTGATCGCTTAGGTGCGGGCACCTACACCTTTATCTGGGACGGCAAGAACCTTGGCGGAAGCCCTGTCGCGCGCGGTGTCTACTTTATCCGCGTCGTGGCGCCCGATATCGACGAGGTGCGGAAGGTGATGGTGGTGAAATAAGCGCTGTTTTTCCTGATAGACAGCCCAACCGCCACGAGGGGGACTTTCCCTTTGTGGCGGTATGCTTATTTATTGGTACCCGTCGAGATAGTAGCGGAGCACCGGAGCCGCGATGAGAACGGCGCCGGCGTCGAGCTTCCCCGCGGCGAAGGGCCAAATCGAGAGTTCGATAACCGGCGCATCGGTGGTGTCATGAAAGAGGTCGATGTTCTGGCCGCGGGCGACGATTTCCTGCCACGCATCGGTCACGGCGCGTTCCGTGATGGGGATAGGGGTGGCTGTTTCCTTGCCCTGTGCATCAAGCTGGCTTAGTCTGATGCCCACCGTTCGTGCGGCAGGCGGTTCGGTCGTCCGCGCCTCGTCGTGCCACTTTGCGTTAGAAGGCTTTTTGATCCAGAGCCTAAATTCGTAGTAGCCCGGGCTGAGGGGGGGCTTGGTGTCGCTCCGCCGTAAGCGGAGGCGCAACCTGCTGTCCTGGCCAAGGTCGCCACGGAGGACACGGAGTTCGTCGATGGTAAGGCTCATGCTCGCCGGGCCGCCAAAGAGGATGTAATCCTCGCTTGTTGCGCCACTAGTGGACCAGAGTGCAAGCGTGTTGATGTTGTCGCCTGCCGTGATGGGGCCCATGTTTTTGGTCTGGTCATAGGATGCTTGGTTTTGGAGGCTGTAGCCGCTAGTGCTACTTAAGACGCCTGCGAAAAAATTGATGACGTAGGCTTTGGTGCATTGAACGTTCGTGTCTTTAAGCGCGCTGACCGGAAATCCCGCCCAGTCGGCGCTCTCGTTTTGTTTGGTGATGGTGAGCGATTTCCCATGGCCGTTGAGGCCCGAACTCACGACCTGTACGTTCGCTGAGCCTTGATTTCCCCAGCCTGAGGGAAGCCCGCCGACTGTGGCACTTTCGAAGTCACCGCCATCGTAGAGGTTTACAAGCTCAAGGCGAAAAACGGCCACAGCGGGAATGGGGCCAGCCTCACTTGTTTCTTGTGTCAGCTTCATGTAGGGAAAATTCGCCGTGGCGGGGTTCCTCCAGGCGAAGTCCCAAAATCCTGAGCCATTGAGGTCTGCGTCACTACTCGGCTCTGGCGGCGGAGCGAGCGGCGTTCCTGCAATGAAGTTGTGCTCCGTCTCGCGGTAGCCTGCAAAGGGGTCGGGTAAATCACAGGCCATCGCGAGGAGGAAGGCCGTAGCGAGCGCAATGCGGGAAGCTACACGCACACTAGGTAATATACTCCTAGGTGCGGCGCGCCACAATATTTCCTGGTTGTACGCTCCGCACTACAGCCGCACAAGCTCGTAGGCCCGTGAGCCGAGGCCAATGCGCTCGCCGTACTCAAGTTGGATGAGCCCGCGCGTGTCGGGGTGGGCGGCGAGGAACTTGTCATCGCCCGGGCCTGCCTTGCCCTCAATGAGGGAGCTCGGGGCGGCGGGCGAAGCTGTCACGAGGTCGTAGGCTGCTTGGTCAATGGCAACGGGGTCGGTGCCGGCGAGGATGCCGATGTCGGGGACAAGCGGTGCGTCTGCCCAGGGGGCGCAGTCGCATTCGGGTACGACGTCGCGGACAAAGCTGAGGTAGAGGACGCGGTCCTTTTTGCCCGCAATGGCTGCAAGGGCGTACTCGGTCATCTTTTCGGTAAATTCGGCGATTTCGACCTTCCAGTCCATGGTGATCGCCTTGGTGGGGCAGCGGAGCGCACACTCGCCGCAGCCGATGCACCGCGCGCGGTCGATCACGGCGCTCTTTTTCCCTGCCTCGTCGCTCCGCTGTGTCAGTGCGGGGGCGGCGACGGGGCAGAGCTCGACGCAGAGGCCACAGCCGACGCACTTCGCCTTTTTGACAAAAAATCGGCAGGAGTGCTGCTCGCGCTTGCCGAGAGCGGGGGCGCAGCCCATTGCGAGGTTCTTGATCGCGCCGCCAAAGCCCGCCATTTCGTGGCCCTTGAAGTGGGAAATGACGAGCATTGCGTCGGCGTCGAGAAAGGCCGAAGCGATTTTTGCGCGACTAAACCATTTTTGATTGATTTCCACCTCGCGGAAGTCCGAGCTCTTGATGCCGTCGGCGATGACAAGCGGCGCGCCGCAGACGGCGAAATCGTAGCCATGGGCTATCGCGGTTTCGAGGTGCTCAGGCCCATTCGAGCGGCTTCCCGTGTAGAGGGTGTTCGTATCGGTGAAAAATGGCCGCGCGCCGAGCGCGCGGATGGCGTCTGCGGCCTTGCGCGCCATGACGGGGCTCACATAGGCGTCGTTGCCAAGCTCGCCGAAATGCACCTTGATGGCGACGAGGTCGCCGCGCCGTATTGCCCGCTCGGGCTCAAGGGCGGTGATGAGCCGCTCCACCTTGGCGATGCCCGAGTCCTTGGGGCTCCGCGCGCGCATGTCGGTGAAGTAGACCTTCGATGCCATGGCTTCTCCTTGACGATTCTGGGCTAAGACTCTAGCCCGTGCGGGCGCGTTGCGCAAGGAGGGCGCGCCAGCGTATAATCGCCCTTACGCCGAAGAAGGGATCCGTGCAGGACATTTGATCCCCTTACGGCGCGCAAGGAGCTATGTTCCTGTGAAGATTCTCATGGTGACGAGCGAGGCGGCCCCCTTCGCCAAGGCGGGCGGTCTTGCCGATGCGGTTTCCGCGCTCGCCCGTGCGCTTTCTCGCGCGGGGCACGACGTGCGGATCCTCATGCCGCGCTACTACGGCATCGATCGCGTGAGTCTTGCGCGCCTCGAGGGGCCGCTCGCGGTGCCGACCGCCTGGGGCGAGGCCTGGACGGCGGTGTACACGAGTGCCTTGCCCGCCTCCTGTGTGCCAGTCTACTTCCTCGATCACGAGGCAAGCTTCGGTCGGGACGGCATCTATGGCGACAAGACCGAGCCGGACTATGCGGACAACCCACGGCGCTTTGCCCTGCTTTCCCGCTCAGCCTTCGCGCTCTGCCGCAAGCTCGCCTGGCAGCCCGACATATTCCACGCCCACGATTGGCCCTCAGCGCTCGTGCCGGTCTACCTGCGCCACCTCGAGCGCGGCGGATTCCCCCTTTCCGCAAGCGTTCTGTCGATCCACAACCTCGGGTATCAGGGCGTCTACGGCAAGGACCGCTACCCCGAGCTCGGCCTTCCCTGGGAGCTTTTCCACGGCGCCGGATTTGAGTACTACGAGCGGGTGAACCTCCTCAAGGCGGGGATAGCCCAGGCCGATGCGCTTGCGACCGTCTCGCCGAGCTACGCGCGCGAGATTCAGACGCCCGAGCTTGGCGCAGGCCTCGACGGGCTTCTCCGGCACAGGAGCGCCGACCTCGTGGGTATTCTCAACGGCGTCGATGTCGAGGACTGGGATCCCGCGACGGACCGCCTTATCCCGGCGCACTATGACGCATCCGACCTCTCGGGCAAGGCCGCGTGCAAGCGCGCTCTCCAGCGCGCCTTTGGCCTTGCCGAAGATGATCGCCTTCCCGTCTTTGGCATGGTGTCCCGGCTTGCGGACCAAAAGGGCATCGCCGAGCTTTTCGGCCCCGGTTACGGCGCGGTACCGGCGGTCTGCGCGGACATGGCCGTTCAGGTCGTCGTGCAGGGGGCAGGAGAAAAATGGTGCGAGGCGGAGCTCGTGTCGCTCTCCGCGCGGTACCCCAACTTCCGTGCGCGGATCGGCTACAACGAGGCGACCGCGCACCTTATCGAGGCGGGGGCGGACTTCTTCCTCATGCCGAGCCGCTACGAGCCCTGCGGTCTTAATCAGATGTACTCGCTCCGCTACGGGACGCTCCCCATCGTTCGCAGGACGGGCGGGCTCGCCGACACGGTCGAAAATTACGACGAGAGGACGAGCTCGGGCACGGGCTTTATGTTCGACGATCTTACCCCCCGCTCGATCTATGACACCGTCGGCTGGGCGACCTGGGCCTGGTATAACCGACCCGCCCACATCCTCGAGATGCGGCGGCGCGCGATGGCCCGCGACTTTTCCTGGGAGCGGCCCGCCGCTGAGTACGCAAAGCTCTACGCCCGCGCGCTTACGCGGCGCGGCGCCTAGGGGCGGCGCCTAGGGGCGGCGCCTAGGGGCGGCGCCTAAGGGCGGGCCTAAGGGCGGGCCTAAGGGCCGTAAGGTCGAGGGTGCTCGAAGTTTAGGCTTTGGAGGCAGAATGGAAACGACGACGAAAAAGGTGTACGACTACAAGCCCGAGCTCGTCCGCGACAAGCTCGTCGAGGCCTTGAAGCGCCGCGGGCGCGAGGCGACGGCGAACGACCTTGTCGCGCTCACCGGTCTCCCCAAGGCGCAGGTGCAGGCCGAGCTCCCCGCGGTCTCCGACGAGTTCGGTGCGCGGCTCCGCGTGACCGAATCGGGCGAGATCCTCTACTCCTTCCCTTCGGGCTTTAAGAGCCGCTACCGCGGCTTGGGGCCCGCGCTTAAGCGCTTCTGGAAGGCGTTCAAAAAAGGCGCCGCCGCGGTTCTCTCCTTTCTCTTCAAGGTCTGGATCGTCGCGATGCTCGTCGGCTATTTTGTGCTCTTTCTTGCCATCGCGCTCCTTGCGACGGTCGCCTCTGTCGCGGTTTCCATGTCGGGTCGCGACGAACGCGACAACCGCCGCGGCGGCGGCATCGGCGGCCTGTGGCTCACGGGGCGTCTCCTCGACCTTTTTATCCGGATATGGTTTTATTCCGAGCTCTTTAAGGATCCCTACGAGCGGGCCTACGAACGCGACCTACGCGCGGCGCGGCGCAGTTCGCGCAGGCCGCTCCACAAGGCGATCTTCTCATTCGTCTTCGGCGACGGTGACCCCAATGCCGACTGGGAGAGTGTCGAAAAGCGGGCGGTTGTCGCCTTCCTCCAGGCGAATAAGGGGATCATGACCCTTGCGGAGTTCATGGCGATTTCGGGGCTTCCGCCACAGCAGGCCGAGGAAAAATTAAGCCGCTACCTCTATGAGTTCGAGGGCGAGCCGCTTGTCACGGAGAAAGGGGCGATCTACTACTCCTTCCCCGGCCTCCTCAGGCGGAAGGACAAGGAAGACCGGACCTACGGCGGGAGCCTTCCCTTGAAGCGGCTTGAGGCCTTCTCCTCGAATCCCCGTAAGGCGAACACCTGGTTCTGCATCATCAACGGCGTCAATGTGCTTTTCGGCGGCTACTTTCTTTACGAGGCGATCGCCGTCGGCGGCCCCGGCGTCTACCGCGGCGGCTTCGACTACCTCTACGCCTTTACACATGCGCTCGTGCAGGCCTCTGGCATTTCGGCGAGCCCCGCGCCCTTCCTCGGCACGCTCCTTGGCGCCGTTCCTCTTGCGTTTTCCGTGCTTTTCTACCTCGTACCCGCGCTCCGCGCCCGCGCCCTCGCGCGGCGGAACGAGGCGGTGAAGCTCGAGAACTTTCGCAGGCTCGCCTATTCCCAGGCGCTTCTTTCGCCCGAGCGGCTTGCGCCCGAGGCGCTGCCAGAGACGCTCGACGCGGCTCGTCCGGCAGATCCGCGCGCGGCCGACAAGATTCTTGCCGAGCTTGCCGCGGCGACGGGCGGCGAGGCGCGCGCGGAGGGCGGCTATGCCTTTCCCGAGCTTGCCCGAGCCCAGGCCGAAGCAGCCCGCGTCCGCGCCTCGATCCGCGAGGAGGATTTTGCGCTTGGCGGGGTCGCCTTCGACTCGCACGCGTAAGGCCTCGAGGGCTCGCCCCTGTATGCGGGGGCCCTGTATGCGGGCGCGCCCAGGGTCGCAAGGCGGCGGGGATTGGCGCCGCCTTGCCCCGCGCGGGACTTTAGGTCGCTCCGACGCCCTTGGTAAGCGCCGCAAGTTCGCCGTCGTCGAACTCTCCGGGGATAAGCGAGGGGAGTTCTTTCTCGGGTGAGAGGAGGATGCCACGCGCAAGCGCCGCGCAAAAGAGTTCGCGGTAGGCCTTGGCGCTTTCTTTCGCCTCCCCGCGCGGATAGAGATAGGGGCCTTTGCGCTCGAAAAGCGCCGAGAGCCGTCTTTCGGCGCGCCGCCACAGGCGCTCGGTGTAGGTTTTTTCGTAGCCTGATAGTTCGACGAGGGCGCGCTGTCCTGCGACGAACCTGAGAGGCGGAAGCGGGGAGGGTTGGACGCGCGATGCGTCTGCGGCGCTCCGGAAGAGGAGCGCCACGGGCGACAGCGCCGTCGTCGCGGGAATGATCGGTAGCGCCGCAGGAAGCCCGCCGGGAGCGGCGAAGCCCGCTTCGGCCGCAAAGGGCCTGAGGACGAGGCAGGGGGCTCCTTGCGCGGCAAGCGCTACGCCGATCCCGCCGCGGGCGGGATCGGCGAGGAGCGCCGCCTTCGCCGCATCGCGCTCCACAAGGGCGCGCGGATCCCCGTACAGCGCGGCAAGGGCGGCGAGCGCCGCGTCGAGGCTGTCGAAAAAGCGCGCCGCTTCGTAGCCTGCGTAGCGCGCACGGAGCATCTTCTCGAGCCTGCGTTCGTGAATGGAGGGGAGGGGCTTCGAAAGCCCCCGATCGATCGCGGCCTTCGCGGCGCCGCCGAGGCCCGTCCCTTTCGCGCCGAGCATGCCGAGGCCGTCCTCTTGCCAGAGGTCGAGGAAGCGTCCCCCCATTTCGGTATAGAGGCGGTAGCCGCGCGCCCGGCGAATCGGCGGAAGGAGGCGGAGAAGTTCCGCGGAATCATCCGATTCAAGCATACGTCCTCCTTGTAATCCCTGCGCCGCTGGGCGCGCTTTTCTAAAAAAGGGCCGCGTGTCCTCTCCACGATCCGGTTTCACAGCCCTAGTCGCGGGAAAGCTCCAACTTAGTCGTGAATTTGGGGAAGAACTGCGCCACCTTGCCCGACTCGAAGCGGACGACGACGTGCGGCCCCGAATTCGGCGTGGGGGTGACCTTGATGATCACGCCTGCGCCGTGGTCCTCGTGGTAGACCGCCTGTCCCGCCCGCCACGGCGAGGGTCCGGCGGCGCTCCGGGACCCAGAAGCTGCGCCCGGTCCGCCGCCCTGTACGGCGACACGCCCTGTGTCGGCGCGCCCGGTAGGGATAAGTCGGCCGCCAAACGCGAGCCGTTCCGGCGCGATTTCCGAAAGGAAGCGTGAGGGCAGGGTCTCGTAGAGACGCCCGTGTAGCCGCCTCCAGCGGCAGGCGGTGAGATGGAGCTCGTCCTTTGCGCGGGTGATCGCAACGTAGAAAAGCCTTCGCTGTTCCTCGAGCTCCTCGCCTTCGTCGTCGTCGCGGGGGAAGAGCCCCTGCTCGAGACCGGTGACGATGACGACGGGGAATTCCAAGCCTTTTGTGTTGTGCATTGTGATGAGGGTGACGGCATCCGCGCCTGAGTCCTCGGCGCTCAGGCTCCGGTCGAGCTCGATCGTTTCAAGGAATTCGGCAAGCCCCTCGGCAGTCGGTGGATAGAGGGTCGCGGCGTTGACGAGCTCGTCGATGTTGGCCGCCTTCTGCGTGCCCGCAATTTCGTCCTGGCCGCGGTGGTATTCAAGGAGTCCCGAATCGTGGGCGACGCGCTCCACGAGGTCGGCAAGGCTCCCTTCGGATGCGCCGAGAATGCCGCGGAAGCTCTTTACGAGCGAAAGGAATTCGCGCACTCCCGATTTCGCCTTGCCGCGGAGCTGTTCGGCCTCGGCGGCCGCGGCGAGGAGGAAGTCGCCGCCGTGACCGCGTTCGGGGTCGGAGGCGGCGGAGGTGAGGATTTCGAGGCTTGTCTCGCCAATGCCGCGCGCAGGTTTGTTGACGACGCGCGCAAAGGCGACTTCATCCCTCCCGTTGAGGAGAAGGGCGAGGTAGGCAAGGACATCCTTAACCTCTTCGCGCTCGTAGAAGCGCAAGGCGCCGACGATACGGTAGGGGATGCCCCTCCGCGGGAATTCCTTTTCGAAGGCGAGGGATTGGGCGTTGGTGCGGTAGAGGATGGCGACGTCCGACCACCGGCCGCCTGAGCGGACGCGGGATTCGCAGATGCGGGCGCAGTAGGCTGTTTCCTCGTCCTGGTCCTCGAGGAGAACGAGGCGGGGGCGATCGCCGCCGCGCCGCTCGGCCTTGAGCTCCTTGCCAAGTCTGCCCGCGTTGTGCGACACCACGTCGCCCGCCACATCGAGGATGCTCTGATAGGAGCGGTAGTTCCGCTCGAGCCGCACGATCGTGGTGCCCGGAAAGAGCTCGGGGAAGGAGAGGATGTTCCGCACTTCGGCGCCGCGGAAGCGGTAGATCGACTGGTCGTCGTCGCCGACCACGCAGACGTAGGCGGGTGGGATGCCGTCCGATCCGTCGCCTGCAAGCAGGCGCAAGAGCTCGAACTGGGCCGTGTTCGAATCCTGGTACTCGTCGACGAGGATGACGCGGAAGCGCTGTCGGGTGCGGCGCCTTACTGCCTCGTCGCGGGCGAGGAGGCGCGCGGGCAGGCTGATGAGGTCGCCGAAATCGACGTTGCCCGTGGCGCGGAGGCGCTCCTCGTAGATCGCGTAGATGCGCCGCAGGGCGGGGTCGCTTGCGACGCGCGCAAGGTCGCGCGAATCAGGCGCAAGACCGAGGTCCTTTGCGCGGGCGATGACCTGGGCAATGCGCCTGCATTCGCTCCGCTCGTACTGCGGCAGGGCGCCGTGGAGGAGGGTCGCCTGGTCGTCTTCGTCGTAGATCGTAAAGGTGGGGGCAAGCCCCGCCTGGCTCGCGTTGCGTCTGAGGAACCAGGCGCCAAAGGAGTGAAAGGTCCTGATCACCGCGCGCTCGCAGGCGGGTTCGATCGCGGCGGCCCGCTCGCGCATCTCGCGCGCCGCCTTGTTCGTAAAGGTGACGGCGAGTATGGAGGCGGGATCGATGCCGCGCTCGCGGACGAGCCAGGCGATCTTGGTCGTGACGACGCGGGTTTTGCCCGAGCCCGCGCCCGCGAGGATGAGGAGCGGCGAACCCTCGTGGCGCACGGCCGCAAGCTGTTCGGGGTTGAGGGCGGCGAGGTAGGGCGGGAGCTTCTGGGCCATGGAGATCAGTCCTGCATCGTAGCGCCGCCTAGTGGCGCTACGTCGAAATCGACGCCCGCCACCGCGAGCACGCGGGCTCGGACAAGGGTCCCCGGCGTAAAGCGGCCGCGGAGCACGGTAAGGCCGTCAACGTCCGGCGCCTGGTTCCAGGCTCTGCCGAGCGAGAGCGCTTCGTCCTCGTCGCCTTCCATATCTTGCGGGTTCTCTTGTTCGTGCGCTTTACCGGCGAGCTCCTCTTCGACGAGGACGGAAAGCTCGCGACCGACGAAGCGCGCAAGGCGTTTTGCGGTTATAGGCACCTGCGCCTCCTCGATTGCCGCCTTCCGCGCCAGGGAAATGCGCTGAGGGACGCGGGGCTTCATCGCGTATGCGGCCGTCCCTTCTTCGCGGGAGTAGGCGAAGGCGCCGAGCCAGTCGAGCTCCGCCTCGTCCTGGAAGCGGCGCAGGATCGCGAAATCCTCCTCGGTCTCGCCGGGAAAGCCGACGAGAAAGGTCGAGCGCAGGGTCGCGTCGGGCAGAAAGGCGCGGATCTCGTCGAGGAGGCGCAGGTAGGTGTCCCGATCGCCCTTTCGGTTCATTGCGCGCAGTATCCGCCCCGAGGCGTGTTGAAAGGGAAGGTCGAAGTAGGCAAGGAGCCGCGGGTCGTCGCGCATGAGGGGCAATATACCGCGGGGAAAGTTGTCGGGGTGGATATAGAGCGTGCGGACGCGAAAGTCGCCCGGACGGCGCGAAAGGGCGGCAAGGAGCTCGGGAAGGAGCTGGAGCCCGCCCTGGTCGCGCCCGTAGGCGCCAAGGTCCTGACCGACAAGGACGAGTTCGCGGATGCCGCGGGCGAGAAGACTCTCGCATTCATCGAGGACATCGGCGACGGGCCGCGACCGCAGGGGGCCGCGAATGAAGGGTATGGCGCAGTAACTGCAGCCGTTTGAGCAACCTTCTGTCACTTTGACGTGGGCGACGCCGGGAAAATCCAAAAGACGGTTACGGCGAAAGGTGCCGATCGAGGGCGCCGCCTCGGGGACAATGACGGGGCGGCCGCCCTCGACCGTCGCTTCGGCGGCGCTTAGAACCGCGGCAAGGTCCGCATTGCCGACAATGCCATCGGCCTCGGGAAGCTCTGAGGCGAGTTCGGCCGCGTAGCGCTGGGCAAGGCAGCCTGCGAGGAGGAGCTTTTTGTCGGGAAAGCGGCGCTTCCACGCAAGCACCGCATCGATCGACTCGCGCTTTGCATCGTTGACAAAGCCGCAGGAATTGACGATGAGGATATCCGCCTCGTTGGGGCTCGCGGCCCAGGTGTGTCCCGCGGCCTCAAGCCGGGCGGCGATCTCCTCGCCGTCGACTTGGTTTTTCGCGCAGCCCCGCTGATCGAGGTAGAACTTCCAGCGCACGGCGGATGGCTCAGTCCACATCGATGGCGGAAAGCGCGTAGCTCCCCGATTCCGTCTGCGCCCAGGCGACGCGTTTTACGGTGACCTCGCCTGAACCGCCGAGGTCGAGATCGGCGGACTTGCCGCCCGAGGCCTGGATCGTCACCTTAGCGGATTGTGCGTTTGAGGCCCAGAGCTTTACGGCGTTGTTCGCGTTGATTGTGATGGTCTCGCCTTTGTGGTAGTACCGCTCGTCGCGGTCGCGGCGGTCTATCTCGTAGCGGAACATGCAAGGACCGCGGAAGGTGACGGACACGACGAAGGGGTAGGGGCTTTTGGTCGCTTCAAAGATGAGCGTGCTTTTGCCCGAGCTCGGCGGTTCGGGTGCAGGCGCGGTCTGGGGCGCAGGTTGCGCCGCGGTGGCGCTCGCGGTCTGCGGTGCCTGGGCGTTTGCCGCGCCTGCGGCCTGGGCCGCCGCTTGAGCCGCCGCCGCAAGCGCGGGATCGGCGTATTCAATGCGGATCACCGCCCCGGTAAGCGGGGCGCGCTTTGCAAAATCGGTGACGAGGAGCTTGAACTCGGGCTGGCCATTTTTGTCCAAATCGAGCGTCCCCTCCTCGCCGAGGAGGAGGCGGTTCTTGCCGATGGGGCTTTCAAACGTGACGGCGTCGTCGATCCGCGCAAGGAGGAGCTTGTAGCGCTCCGTGCCGACGGGAAGGATAAGCGAATCCCCTTCGTAGAGCCGCCGCTCGAATGAGGCGCCTTCAAGCCGGTATTCGACGGGTGCGCGATTTTCGGGCGCGATTTCCGTCTCCTCCTTTGCATTTCGGCGGCCGAAGAACAAAAAGACGCCAAGGCCGATCAGGGCAAGGCCGAGCGCGGCGGCCGCGCCGATTGCAAGCGGCGCAGGTCGCCGCTTGGGAATGAGCTCCTGGATCGGCATCGGTTGCTCTTGGATGCGCATATTCTTGAAGGCGGCGACGAGTTCGTCGGCGGGCAGGCCCAGGTACTCGGCGTAGTTCCTGAGAAAGCCGATCGCGTAGGGGTCGCCCGGAAAGACGCCGAAATCCTCCGCCTCGAGGGCCGCAAGGTAGCGCTTAGCGATGTTCGTCTCCTCGGCGACCCGATCGAGGCCGAGGCCCTTGTGTTCACGCGCGGCGCGGAGCGCCTCTCCGATGGGTGACATCGTGCTTATCCGTCCTTTTCGCTTATTTCTCGGAACCGAAGAGGAAGTTGTTGTAAACGTTCGCCGAGGCCGGCGAATCGTAGGCGAATCGCGCCTCGGGTATGCCCTGATTGAGTTTGATGCCGGTGAAGTCGAAGCTGAAGGTATCGCCTGCGACGGTGACGCCCTCGATGCGCCGGATGAGCTTCGTGTCGGGGCTTACGGAAATTTTGATTGTGCGAAAGCCTTCCGCGACGCTTTTTCGCGACAAAAGAAGCCTGACGACGGTTTCATCGGCCGCGCCGCCAGGAAGGGCGACCGGCGTGGGGCTTGATTCATAGGCGATCGTGTAGTTGCGCTTCATCATCTTGAGGCCTTCACGGCTCGCAAGCCCCGCGCCGCCCGCCCCACCTGCCTTGTCGGCGGCCGTCTGCTGGAGAATGGCGCGGAGGCTTGGCACGTAGACCGTGAGGAGCTTGCCGTCGAAGGCGATCACCTGGTCGGGCGGTTGGACGAAATCGATGCGGAGGAAGGAGGGCGCGCGAAAGGCGATGACGCCCGCCATCTGGTCCTTGCCTGCCGTGATAGCGATTCTGCCTTCATAGTCGTTCACTTGGGCATAGCGTTCCGAAACCTGCGCAAAAAACTGTTCCGCGGTCAGGATGTCCTGGGCTGCGACGGGAAGCGCGGCGAGGATCAGGGCGAGGCACAAGACAAAGGAGATTCGTTTCACGAGGGTTCCTCTCCGGGGGGCGATGGAAGCTTGCGCTATAGTACCAAAGCCCGCCTTAAAAAAACAAGCGCAAGCCCCTTAACCTGCGTCCACAGGTTAAAGGCTAAAGTTAAGGCGTCGCGCGTTTTAAGTGTTCGCGCACCAGCCAGCGAAGGCGGTCGTCCGCGAGCTTGAGCGCATCGCCGCAGTCGGGGCAGGTGAAGCGATTCTCGATCAAGGCAGCTTTTCGACAGGCGATGCAGTAGACCTTGCCACAGCGCGGGCAGGCGCCCGCCGGCGAGTCGTCGGGAGGCATGGCGCGGATGCTCGCGGCGCTCTGGCGGGGCAGCTCGCGCGGCGCTCTCCAGCTCCGGCCGCAGGCGGCGCAGGCGATGTGCACCGTTGTCGCCTCGAGAATTTCGCGGCCAAGTCGCTGGGCGCGCTCGGGCTCGACTGCCATAAGTCGCATGCGACACTCTTCCGCTCGCTCGACCTTGCCGGCGCGTAGATAGGAACGCCCAAGGGCGAAAAGGAGGAGTGGGTTGTCCTTTGCCGATTCAAGGCCGAGCCGATAGGCGGCCTCGGCGCGGATGCGATCGCCGTAAATCATGGCGAGATTGCCCGCGATCAGATAGGTCCGTGGTTCGCCCCCCGCGTCCAGGGCTTTCCGCACACGCTCCTCTGCGTCGCTGTAGCGCTCAAGCTCAAAGTAGGTGGCGGCGAGGTTGGTTTCATATTCGGCGTTCCCCGGTTCGAGGGCGGTCGCCCGCTCATATTCGCGCGCGGCGCACTCAAGGAGGGGTTCGCGCCGATCTTCGTGCGGCGTGGCGGCCTCCGCCTCGGCGCTCTCCGCCGCGAGGATCGCACGCCGTGCCTCGCGGGCATAGACATTGCCTGCCTGGTTGCGCGCCGCGCCTGAGTTGGGAAAGGGCGCGAGCGCGGCGCAAGCCGCTTCGAGCCGCCCCTCGAGGGATTCAAGCTCGGCAAGGTTGAGCGCAGGCTCGACCGCCTCGGGGAGGGCCCGCCGTGCCGCCTCAAGGTGCTCGCGGGCAAGCCGTGCCGTTTCGGGCGGCAAGGCGCGGTCCTCCCCCTCTGTCCCCTCCCGCAGGAGCGCCATGCCCGCGAGGTTGCGCACCCAGCCGTCATCGGGCGCAAGCGCGAGCGCCCGAGCGATCGCCGCTTCGGCTTCAGGCCTTCCGAGGAGGAAAAGGCTTTCCGCGAGGCGGAAGGCGTACAGGGGGTAGGACGGCTCGAGCTCGGCGGCGCGCTCGTAGCGCATGAGCGCCGTTTCTCGTTCGCCTTTCTCCGCGGCGAGGAGGCCTGAGAGGTAGTAAAGGCTTGAGTCGGCGCTCCCTTCGGCAAGGAGCTTTTCGATGAGTTTTCGGGCTTCGGCCTTTTTCCCGGCGCGGAAGAGCGCCTTGGCCTTGAGCGCGCGGGTCTCGGCAGCGCGCGGTTTAAGCTCCGCAAGGCGGGAAAGCGCAAGTGCAAGATCGTCGTCTGCCTCGGCCTCGTAGAACCCGCGAGCGGCGGCGATGTAGGCCTCCGCCGCGGCATTCCGTTCGCCCGCCTGGTCGAGGGCGCGTGCTTCGTTCATTTTGAGAAGCGGCTGCCCGGGCTCGAGGGCCGCCGCACGGCCATAGGACTCTGCCGCCTTCGAAAAATCGCCGAGGTTGAAGTGCGCATGGCCCAGAAGCGTGTGGACACGCGCTTCCTCGGGCGAGCCAGAGACGGTGGCGAGGGCGGATGCCGCATAATCGCGGAGTTCTGGATAGCGCGATTGCAGGTAGAGGATGTTCGCCTTTTCCAGAACCGCCTTTTTGAGGTCGGGCGCTGCGCGGAGCGTTTCATCAATAGCCGCCGCTGCGTCCTCAAGGAGTCCGAGCCGGATCGAGGCCTCCGCGACGAGGAAGGACTCCTCTGGGGAAAGCGCCCGTCGAGCGCGGATTTTTTTTAGCTGCACGAGCGCCGCAAGCCATTCGCCCATGGCACAGAAGGTTTCCGCCAGGCGGAAGCGCGCGGCGGGATCGGGAATCGCGTAGACGAGGTGACGATAATACCAGGCTTCGACCTCGACGGGACGGCTTTCGGCGAAACAAGAGTGGAGGATGAGGCGGAGGCCCACGCCTTCGCCGTAAAGCTGGCCTGCGAGGGCGATGTGGCCTTGGCGGAGCGCCGTATCCTCGATTTCGCCGGCAAAGGCGTCGTTGACCATGATGGCAAGGCGCGCGTCGCGGGCGATGACCCGAAGGGAAAATTCGGCGATCGCGGCTTGCTCATCGGCTACTCGGTCCATGGAGCGGCCCGGTATCTCGGTCCAGGCAATGAGGGCGCGGGGCTTGCCGTTGAAGACAGCATCGAGACGAAAAAAGCCGCGATTCGAGACGAGAACCGCATAGAAGTTGTCCTCGTCGGCGAAGCGGAAGAGAAAGCCGCCTGCAGCGTGAGGGGGCTGCCGCCCAGAGGCGAGAGTAGCTCCCTCCGCCTTAAGGGGAAGCGGGGCGAATTCGAACTCCCCCTCAAGGACGAAGTCTTCGTAGCGGTAGACTGGCGCTTCCGTCCAGGCGAAAAGATGCGGCCGCTTCAAATCGAGGGCGAGCGCACCGTTCTCGTAGTGGGCTGCGTAGCTTTGCGTGTTTTCGGCAAGGAAGCGTCCCCGCTCGGGGCCGGAAAGCTCGGCGATCCACAGTTCCTCGACGACGGAACCGGGGTCGGGCTTTTCCTCTCGTACAAAGAGACGCCGTAAAAAACCGAAAACGGGGTTCACCTTGGCTCCTTTCTCTGTTCGCCTAGATGTACAAAAGGGCGCGCGCAATGCTGAAATATAGGAAAAGACCGGTGATGTCGACCACCGTGGTGATCGCCGGGCTTGCGATGAGCGCAGGGTCGAGTTTGCACGCCGCCGCAAGAAGTGGCAAGAGCGCGCCGATGATGGTCGCCGAGATGACCTGGAGGCCCAGGGCGACGCTTATGGCAAAGGCGACCTGTTCGATATGGAGGCCGCCAGGTAGCGCCGCGCCCGAAGCGCCGAGGAGCACCCTCATGAATGCGAGCAGACTCAAGGCCGCCCCCAGCATCAGCGCGATTTTGAGTTCTTTCCAGAGCACCTTGAATACATGCTTGGGCTGTATCTCCTTGAGCGCAAGGGCGCGCACCACGACGGTCGCGGACTGGCTCCCTGTATTGCCGCCCGTATCGGCGAGCATGGGCATGTAAAAGGCCAGAATGACGAGGTTGACGAGGGCCGATTCGAAGTGCTGGAGTATCGCGCCCGATACAAGCCCCACCACGGCAAGGATAATAAGCCAGGGGACGCGGTGCAGAAACTGCCTCCACGCCGGGATTTTGAGATAGGAGACGTCTTCATGCTTTCCCGTGATGGCCATGAAGCGCTCAAAGTCTTCCGTGCGCTCCTGCTCGATGACGTCGATGACGTCATCGTGGGTGATTATCCCCAGGAGGCGTCCCGAGTCGTCGACAACCGGCAGGGCGACAAGGTCGAAGCGCTTGACCTGGTAGACCACCTCTTCGCGGGTCGCGCTGGCCTTGATCGAGGTTGTCTGCTCCGGTTCGGCGAGCTCGCAAAGCTGCGCCTCGGGGTCGGCAAGGACGATGTCACCCAGGGAACACAGGCCGATAAGGCGTTTTTGGGGATCGACAAGGAAAATCGTGTAAATCGACTCCTTGTTTGCGCCCTCGCGCCGTATGCGTTGTATCGCCTCTTTGACGGTGATAGTCGCCGGGAAGGCGAGGAATTCGGTGGTCATGATCGAGCCCGCGGTCCCTTCCGGGTAGGAGGCCAGGGTCTCGATGGCCGCCCGGTTTTCCACCTCGGGCAGGACGCGATCGGAGGTTTCCGTAGGCAGAATCTTGAAAAGGTCGGCCTGGTCGTCGGGCGAAAGCCCATTGATGATCGCGACAAGTTCCTGCTTTTCGAAAAGCGAAGAAAGTTCTATCTGACTGCGATTGGGTAGCTCGCAAAAGACGTCTGCCCGTTTCTGTTCGTCAAAGCCAAGGAGAAGCGGCTTTATGTGCTCGATGGGAAGGTTGCTGAGAACCTCCGCGGCTTCGGCGGGGTGGAGCTCATCGAGGAATTTGATGACGGTTGCGAAGTCGCCCTTTTCAAGAAGCTCTTCCAGGTCGGGGGTGACGAGTTGATCGATCATAAACATCCTCCGTGGATAGTGTGCATGCACGGCGGAGTATGCCGATCGCTCGAAGAGGGAACGTTAGTCCGCGGCGAGGGGCGCTCCGTCGTGGCGGGAAGGCGACCGGCGACTATGCGCCGGGACGTCTGCGGTTTCAGCGCTGGCTCGCGTGGCGCCGCGGTCGGCGGAATCGTGCATCGTCTCCTCCTTTGCGCTACGGATGGCCCTTTGGAACAAGAGCGGGTTCAGTAAAGCCCGTTCGTGCCAAACTGTCAATGCGGCTGTGATATGCGTATACCTGTGCCTCGTCATCCTTGAGCGCGGGCCCTGGCGCGGTATAGTCTTGTGATATGCGCAAGCCCCTTTTTGCAATCCTTATGGCGAGCCTCGCCCTGGTCTTCCTTTCCTCTTGCGAAAAGCCTTCCGTCGCCGCGCCTTCCGCGTCCGAGCGGGGCGCATCGCCTGACTCCGTCGAGAGGGGCGCCGCGCCAGAGTCCGCACCATTTACGCTCCGCGTTGTCTACACGGAGGGTCGCGTGGAGCGCCTTGCACCCGGAGCCGCCCCGGCCCCTCTTGAGCCTGGCGCGGAGTTTGCGCAAGGCGAGACGCTTAGAACGGGATCCGACGGTTTTTGCGATCTTGAAGCTGAAGGGCTTGGCACGCTTCGTGTCCTCCCTTCCACGACACTCCGCCTTGAGCTTGCGGCCATCATGGCGGGCTCGGCCCGCCTCCGTGCGGAACTTGTATCGGGCCGGGTGCTCTCCAAGGTGCGCAAGCTCGGTGCCGAGGAGTCTTTTATGCTTCAAACGAAGAATGCGATCTGTGGGGTCCGAGGAACGGTTTTTGCAATGGAATCCCGCGGCGACCGGAGCACGCTCGCGGTCGAGGAGGGCAGGGTGGCGCTCCTTCCCCGCGGTCCCGTGCTCGACCGGCTCGAAGAGGCCGCGCCCGCAAGCGGCGCGGCCCGTCTTGCGCTTAAGGTCGCAGTCGCCCTTGCTCCCGTGGCCGGCCCCGGCGAAGCCCTGTCGGTCGGCCCCGCTGAGGCCGCCCGCGCCGATGCCGTCTACGCCGAGCTTGAACGAGGTCTTGCGGACATCGAGGCGCCGCCTTTTGTCGAGGGTGCGGCGCTCATGAGCGCGGGTGCCCTTGAAGCTGAGGGCGCAGGTCTTGCGGCCGAGGCCGTAAAGAAAGCTGCGCCGCTTCTCGCCCCGGCCCTCCCTGCGGCGCATGAGGCGCGCCGCGAGCTTCCCGAGGTCTTCGAATCGCTCCGCGTCTTTCTTTTAGGCCACCCCGAAACTCGCTTGCAGGCGAAGCCGCAGGCCACGGCTCAAGGCGCCACGGCTAATCCCGGCCTTGCTAGTGGGGGAAAAGGCGCCGCGCCCGATCAGGCGATCGTCGGGCGGGCCGCCCTGTTTCCGGGGAAATCCGCCGCACGTCTTTTCAATGCGGGCAGCCTTCTCCTCGCAGGCGACGGACGAGGCGAGTTTGTGGCCCTCGATCAGGCAGGATTACCGCGCTGGCGCCAGACGGTGGATCTCGGCGGAACGCCTTCAGCCTTAGGCACTGCGGCACCGCTTCTCTTCAAGGATCGCGTCTACCTGGTCGCAGAGGGTGCGCTTCTCGCTCTCAATGCGCAGAGCGGCGAGATGCTCTTCCGCCTCGGCCTTCCCGCCGCAGTCTTCCCCACGATGCTCGCTCCTTATCCCGAGGGCCTCCTTGTGGCGACACGCGAGGGGGTGCTCGTCTATACGGGCGTGGCGGCTTCTTCGGCTTCCTCAATCGAAACAGCGGCCGGGCCGCGCAGCCCTTCCGTCAGCCTTCCCGTGGAGGGCGGCGCCTCTGCGGTGGCGCAGTTTGAGGGCAAGGTGCTCGCCGCCTCTCGTACAGGCGGGCTCGTTCTTCTTGATCCCGCACGCCCTGGCGAGGTGATTGCGAAAGCGGCGGGCCCGGCTTCACCGTTTTTCAGGCTCTACGATACGAGTGGAGGTTCCCGCGCCGCCCTCGTTGGCTTCGGCCGTCCGGACGGGGGGCGGGGGCGCGCGGTCCTCTATGCGCTTCCCTCACTTGAGCCGCTCTGGGACCGGTCACTTGATTTTCTGCCGGCCACGGAGCCGGAGCTCGCCCGCGAGGGGCTTTTTGTCTATGGCGAAGGGCGGCTTGCGGCCTTCAGTCTCGAGGGCGAGCTACGCGGCACGCTCGAAGGGCTTTCGGCGCCTCCACTCCTATCGCGCGGCGTGCTTTATTACGGTCTGTCCGACGGGAGCTTTGTCGCCGCTTCGCCTGAGTCGCTTATGACCCGTGCGACGCTGCATCTGCCCGCCCCGCTTGCGGGCAGGCCGCTTGCCTTTGGCGAGGAGCTCAGGCTGCCGCTTAAAGATGGCTCTGTTCTCTTCGTAAAGCCGGGGCTTATGCGCTAAACCGGGGCCGTTGCGCCTAAAGGCTCCAGCCGCGATAGCGCATGTAGAGGAAAAGCGCTGCCGTCATGAGCGCATGTCCGTTCTCCTCGGCGCCGACGAGATCGATTGCATCGCGTTCCGGGACGAGGAGAACCTCGATCTCCTCGTGTTCGTCGAGGCACTGCGGGCAGACGGAGCGGCAGCCTTCCGCGACAAAGGCATGGAAGGAATTGGTCATGAAGGCGGGGTTCGGCGAAAGGTCGCCGATGGGGATGACCATTTCGGGGGCATAGCCCGTTTCCTCGACCAGTTCACGCCCTATGGCGAGGAGGGGATCCTCGCCGCGTTCGATGGCGCCGCCGGGGAACTCGAGGCAGAGCCTTCCCGTGCCGTGGCGGAATTGGCGAATCATGAGGAGTTCGCGCCCCCGCGGCGTATCGACGACGGGAATGACACCGGCCCAATCGAGGGAGTTGAGGAGGTAGAAGGTGCCTTTAAGGCCGCTTTCGGTTTCTCGCTCGCTCGCTGTCACATCGAAGATGCGGCAGTCGGCCACTCTGTGCCGCGCCGTTTCCCTCCAGGCTTTGGGCTTTGTCATAGTTTAAAGCCTAGTGCCGCGTTCGTCGCT
>JAJUIB010000006.1 GCA_029265615.1 Spirochaetota bacterium | reverse complement strand
TACGCGGTCGACATGATGGCGCACTACGCCTTCTCCCCCCTCCCCATGCACGCGATCGCCAAGTTCGGCGACAACTGGATCAAGCCGGAAAACTGGGTCGGCAACGGTCCCTATGTGCTGAAGGAGTGGAAGCCCCAGGAGTACCTCTTCGTCGTCAAGAATCCGAAGTACTGGGACGCGAAGAATGTGAAGCTCAAGTCGATCAAGTTCCTCCCCATCGAGGACAACAAGACCGCGTACAATATGTACAAGAACGGCGAGATCGACTGGAACACCGGTGTTGCGCTTGACCTCCTTGACGAGATCAAACTCCGCAAGGACTACCAGGTTGCACCGCAGGTCGCCACCTACTACTACATCTTCAACGTGACCCGGAAGCCGGTCGACGATGTCCGCGTCCGCAAGGCCCTTGCCATGGCCATCGACAAGCAGACCCTCGTCGAGAAGGTCACGAAGGGCGGCCAGATCGCCACGAACTCGATGGTTCCTGCGATGGAAGGCTACACGCCCGCGAAGGGTAACCCCTACAACGTCGAGGAGGCGAAGAAGCTTCTCGCCGAGGCCGGTTACCCGAACGGCAAGGGCTTCCCGAAGATCACCATTCTCTACAACACGAACGATGGGCACAAGAAGATCGCCGAGTTCGTGCAGGAGCAGTGGAAGAACAACCTCGGTATCGAGGTCGCGCTCAAGAATGAGGAGTGGAAGACCTTCCTTGACACCCGCTCGAACAGCCACGACTTTGTGGTCGCGCGCGCGGGCTGGGTCGGCGACTACCTCGATCCGAACACCTTCCTCGATATGTTCATTGTGGGCTCGGGCAACAACGATGGCCTTTACAACAATCCGAAGTACGACGAGCTTGTGAAGAAGGCGATGACGATGCCTGCCGGCGCCGAGCGTCTTGCCACGCTCGCCGAGGCGGAGCGCCTCCTCCTCGACGAGGATCAGGCGGTCGCGCCCTTCTACCACTATGTCGAGCAGCACCTCATCGACACGAACAAGTGGGGCGGCTGGTACAACAACCCGCTCGGCATCCACAACTGGAAGTTCATCTACAAGAAGTAGGACTTCCGCTTCCTATCTGCGGCCCTGTATGGGCCGCAGGTTCTTGGGGAGAGTGCAAGACTTCCCGGGACGACGATCCGCCACGGAGGGCGCTCCGGCGTTCTCCGTGGCTTTTTGTAGGGGCGAGGCGCCCGAAGCGCGCCCGCGGGCCGTGAAGGGCCGCCGCGGGCGGACTCCGCGTTCCTCGATACGCACGGCGAGACGCGATAATCCTTCTCTCGGAGGAAAAGGAAGCGATGACGAAGTTCATCATCCGACGAGTGCTGAGCCTCATCCCCACGATGTTTATCATCGTGACGCTCAGCTTCTTCCTGATCCGCTTCGCTCCGGGTGGCCCCTTCTCGAGCGAGAAGAAGCTGCCTGAGCAAGTGCTTCAGAATATCCTTAAAAAGTACCACATGGACGAGCCGCTCGGGAAACAGTACCTCAGGTACATGGGCGACATCCTCAAGGGCGATCTTGGTCCCTCCTACCGCTACAAGGACCAGACCGTCACGGAGCTCATCAAGCAGACGATGCCGAATTCGATTCTCCTCGGATCGATCGCGCTCGGTCTTGCGGTCTTTTTTGGTGTGGGGGTTGGCATTATCTCCGCGCTCAAGCAGAACCGCTGGCAGGACTACATGGCGATGTCGCTCGCAGTGGTTGGCATCTCGGTACCGCTTTTTGTTATCGGCCCGATTTTGCAGCTCGTCTTTGCAATGAAGCTGCATCTGCTCCCCACCTCGGGCTGGATTACCGGCCGCGCGGGCATCCTTGCGCTCATCATGCCTGCCTTCACGCTTTCCTTCCCCTACTTCGCCTATATCGCCCGCCTCTCGCGCGGTTCGGTGCTTGAGGTGCTGCGCTCGGACTACATCCGCACGGCGCGCGCGAAGGGACTTAAAGAGTCGGTGGTCGTGGCGAAGCACGTCCTCAAGGGCGCAATGCTGCCCGTCGTCTCCTACCTCGGGCCGGCTTTCGCCGGCATTATCACGGGTTCGGTCGTCGTCGAGACGGTCTTCGTCGTCCCCGGCGTCGGCAAGATCTTCGTTCAATCGGCACTGAACCGCGACTACACGCTCATTATGGGCGACATCATCGTCTACTCGCTCATTCTTGTGGCGATGAACTTCGTGGTCGACATCGTGTACGGATTCCTTGATCCGCGCATCGCCTACAAATAGGAGAACGGCATGTCCCCCAAGAAGAACCAGGCGGTCAACGAGTTCAACCAGCAGGTCAAGCCCGTCTCCCTCTGGGCCGACGCGTGGAAGCGCCTCCGCAAAAACAAAATGGCGCTCTTCGGCCTCTGGGTCGTCGGCATCTACGTCACCGTCTCGCTTGCCGCGCCCATTTTGCCCCTCTACGACTTTTCTTCGCAGGAGCTCACGCACGTGAACCTGCCCCCCTCGCTCAAGCCCGCGGGTCAGGTGGCGCTCCAGCGCCTCCAGAAGCGCATCGCCGAGCTTGAGGCTGCGGGCGGCTTCCGCGAGGACCTCAAGTCCGACCTTGTCTCGGCGAAGGCTGAGTATGAGCGCCTCACCGCCGAGATCTCGACCAAGCCGGTGCACCAGCGCGTGTACATCCTCGGCACCGACTACCTTGGCCGTGATATGCTCGCGCGGACGATCTACGGCGGCCGCATTTCGATCATGATCGGCCTTGTCGGTACGATCACCGCCGTGCTCATCGGCATCGTTATCGGCTCGATCGCCGGCTATGTCGGGGGGCGCACGGACAACTTCCTCATGCGCTTTGTCGACATTCTGTATGGCCTTCCGTACATGCTGGTCGTCATCATCCTCATGTCTCTTGTGCCGGAGGGGACGAACTCGATCGTCATCCTCTTTGTTGCGATCGCGGCGCTCTCCTGGCTTACGATCGCCCGCGTCGTTCGCGGCCAGATCATGAGTCTTAAGAACGCCGAATTTGTGGAGGCGGCTCGGTCGATGGGCGCGGGCTCCGGGCGGATCATCTTCCGTCACCTCCTGCCGAACACGCTCGGCGTCATCATCATTTTTGCCACGCTCCAGCTGCCGAGCTTCATCATGAACGAGTCCTTCCTCTCCTTCCTCG
Organism: Spirochaetota bacterium; assembly: GCA_029265615.1. Classification (GTDB taxonomy): domain Bacteria; phylum Spirochaetota; class Spirochaetia; order Treponematales; family Rectinemataceae; genus JAEUJG01. Next base: position 123,631 of record JAJUIB010000006.1, on the reverse strand, counting down.
GCCTCGGCGTGTCGGCGCCCTCCGCCTCCTGGGGTACCCTCGTCTCCGAGGGTGTCCAGGGTATGGAGCTCTATCCCTGGCGCCTGCTCGTGCCGGCGATCGCGATGACGCTCTTCCTCTTCGCGATGAACTTCCTCGGCGACGGTCTGCGCGACGCGCTTGACCCGCAGAGCAAGAACCGGACCTAAGGTCCCCACCAAGGAGCGAAACCACAATGACCGACGAAGTCATCCTCCAGGTCAAGGACCTCAAGACCTATTTCCACGTCGATGAGGGCATCGTAAAGGCCGTCGACGGTGTGAGCTTTAATCTCCGCAAGGGCGAAACGCTCGGTATCGTTGGCGAATCCGGCTCGGGCAAGTCCGTCACGAATCTTTCGATCATCAACATGATTCCCAATCCGCCCGGACGCATCGCGGGCGGCGAGGTGCTGTTTCACGGCGCGGACCTGCTCAAGATGCCTGTGAAGGATCTTAGGTCCATCCGCGGCAACAAGATTTCGATGATCTTCCAGGATCCCATGACCAGCCTCAACCCCTTCCTGCGCATTTCGACGCAGATGGTCGAGACGATCGTGCTCCACCAGGGCCTCGACAAAAAAGCGGCCAAGGCCAAGGCCATCGAGATGCTCAAGCTTGCGGGCATCCCCGCGCCCGAAAAGCGCATCGACCAGTATCCGCACCAGTTTTCGGGCGGCATGCGCCAGCGTGTTATGATCGCGATGGGGCTTTCCTGCAATCCCGAGATTCTCATCGCAGACGAGCCGACGAGCGCGCTCGACGTCACGATTCAGGCGCAGATCCTCGATCTCATGAAGGACCTGACCGCCCGACTTGGGACGGCTGTTATCCTCATCACCCACTCGCTCGGCGTTGTCGCGGGCATGTGCGACACGCTCTGCGTCATGTACGCAGGCCGCGTCGTCGAGCGCGGCGCCACAGGGGAGATTTTCGCGGAGCCCAAGCATCCCTATACTCAGGGGCTCATCAAGTCGGTTCCTCGCCTCGATCAGGCGCAGGGTGACCGGCTCCGCTCCATCCGGGGCCAGCCGCCGAACGTCATCGACCTGCCGGACTGCTGCCCCTTCTATCCGCGCTGCGATAAGGCGATGGACATCTGCAAACGCAAGTATCCGGCCACGACCGAGTACGGGAACGGCCGCGCCGTCTCGTGCTGGCTCTACACGGAGGCTAAGTGACCATGATCGAGAAAGAAGTACTCCTCGACGTCAAAGACCTCAAGATGCACTTTCCGATCGGGTCTAAGGCCCTGTTCGGCGGGCATCAGAACTTTATCTACGCTGTCGACGGCGTGAATTTCCAGATAAAGAAGGGCGAAACCCTCGGCCTCGTCGGCGAATCAGGCTGCGGCAAGTCCACCACGGCTCGCGCGGTCGCGCAGCTCTATAGGCCCACGGCAGGGAGTGTCGTGCTCAAGGGGAAGGACCTGACGAAGCTCCCCCCGCGCGAGCTCATCGCGGCGCGCAAGAACATGCAGATGGTCTTCCAGGACCCCTATGCATCGCTCAACCCGCGCATGACGAGTGGCGACATCATCGCGGAGCCCATGCGCATTTACCAGAAGAAGGGTCTCCTTTCGATGACCAAAAAGGAGATGGACGAGCGCGTCGAGCAGCTCATGGAGCGCGTCGGCCTCTCGCGCTTCTTCCGTAACCGCTATCCGCACGAATTTTCGGGCGGTCAGCGGCAGCGCATCGGCATAGCCCGCGCCCTGGCCCTCCGGCCCGAGCTTGTGCTCTGCGACGAGCCGGTCTCCGCTCTCGACGTCTCCATTCAGGCGCAGATTCTCAACCTCTTCAAGGATCTCCAGGAGGAGTTCGGGCTCACCTATCTCTTCATCGCCCACGATCTTGCCGTCATCCAGTACATCTCGACCCGCGTCGCGGTGATGTACTTAGGCACGGTGGCGGAGATTTCGAACTCGGCCGAGCTCTACAAGAATCCGCTCCACCCCTATACCCAGGCGCTCCTGTCGGCGGCGCCGATCCCCGATCCCAAGATCGAGAAGGAGCGCAAGCGCATTATCCTCACGGGTGACGTGCCCTCGCCGGACAAGCAGCGCCCGGGCTGCCCCTTCTATGACCGCTGCTGGAAGCATATGGACAAGTGCAAGGAGCACAAGCCCCGGCTCAAGGAGGCGGCTCCCGGCCACGAGGTTGCCTGCTTCCTGTATCACGATCCGGACTAGCCGACGAAGGCATGCAGTATGCTGCACGGGCCGCCCCTAGGGGCGGCCCGTTTTGTTTTTTAATAAGGCGGCGCCGCCCTTTTTGCAGGCGGGATGCGAATTGTTTTTAGGCGCGTGCTTCGTCGAGGAAGGGCTTTCCCGCGGCCTCTGCAAGGCGCCGGCCGACCGTCTTAAGTTCTTCGACGCGGCGGGCGGGCAGAATATTGAGGACGAGGTCGTTACCTTCCGCATCCAGGCAGACGAGCGCTACGTAGACGCGGTTGAGCTTGCGGCGGGTTTTTGCATCGCCATTCGCATCGCCTGTTTCAGCGGCGGAAAGCGCGGCTTCGCGAAGGGCGCGATCCTCCTCGCCGCCCGGCATTGCCCCGCGTGCGAAGGAGCGGAGGGTAAAGGCGCTTATACGGGTGAACGGGACCTCAATGCGCCGCGCGGCGAAGAGGAGGCCGAAGCGGTGGCGGAGGCTGGCGTGTTCGAGGTCGAGCGTCCAGCGCTCCTCGTAGAGCGCTGCAAAGGCGGCGAGCGCCAGTGCGCCCCAGCCGATGAGGCCGGGGGCTCCCCCTGCCACGGCGAGGGCCGCGATGAGGATGGCCGCCATGGCAGCCATGGTTATGCGGAACCAGAGGGGGAGTGCGTAGACGAGGCGGTTTGGCTTTCGCGTATCAAGGGTGAGCGGTATGTCCATGCAGGGCCTCCAGGGGGTTGGGGCCCGAGAGGCCCCTCTGGGGCGTAGTCGTCCCAGGGGGAGGTCTACGCCACGTGCGTAAGCATACAGACCACGGGGCACCGGGACAAGCGGCTTGCCCCAGGCCGCCTGAGCGGTTTATGATCAAAGTCTTTTATGGAGGTCACGAGCATGGCGAATACCCGCGTTGCACTTGAGACAAGCCTCGGATCGATACTCATCGAGCTCTTCGAGGACAAGACACCCATCACGACCGAGAATTTCCTCGCCTATGTCCGCTCGGGGTTCTATGACGGCACCATCTTCCATCGCGTCATCCCCGGATTCGTCGTCCAGGGTGGCGGACTCCTTCCCGGGCTCAAGGACAAGGAGAAGACCCGCGCACCTATCGTCAACGAAGCCGCCAAGGGACCGGCAAACACACGCGGGACGCTCTCCATGGCCCGCACTTCGGCGCCCGACAGCGCAACGAGCCAGTTCTTCATCAATCTTGTCGACAACCGCTCCCTCGATTACCGCGGCGGCGGGGCTTCCGGCGCGGGCTACTGCGTTTTCGGCAAGGTTATCGAGGGGATGGACGTGGTCGATGCGATGGCGAAGGTCGCGACCGGCTCGCGCTTCCCCCACCAGGATGTGCCTAAGACGGATATCGTCCTTCTCAAGGCGAGTGTCGTCGCATAGGGCTTTATGCGCGCCAAGGATGCGCCTTAGCGCGCGCCTTCTCCCCCCGCGCGAGCGTCATCCGCGGAGGGGCGGCCCTTGATCCGCACTTCGTAACCCGCCGTCTCGAGCATGGAGCGAAAGGGCGAGCCCTCGCGTTTGAGTTCGCGCGAGCCGCGTGTTATCTTGCACAGCGACAGGCCGAGGCGCTTCGCGATCTCGCGCTGAGGTTTGCCTGCGGCCAGGTCCTTGACAAGGGCCCAGCGCTTGGCGATCTCGTCCGCCTCCGAGGGGGTGAACAGGCTGTAGAGAAAGCCCTCGATGAGGGCAGGGTCGTTCGTCGCCGCAAGTGCGCGGGACATTTCCGCAAGGTTGTCCTTGATCAAGGTTTCGTCGCTCATCGACGCTATCATATACCCAAAACGACGCTACGAGGAGTCGTAAAAGTGCTGGGACTTCGCAGGATATCGCAGGGCAGACAGGTGCAGGATTCTGTCGCTTCACGCGCGCCGGGGCGTGTGCCGTTTGTAAGCATCGCGATGACGACGCTCGTCCTCCTGCTCCTCCTCTGGCCGGGCGACGGACTCCACCGGTTCGAGTTTCCCGGACTCGACAAGCTTGTACATCTCTGCCTTTTTGGCGGATGGACCTTTGCGCTTGCGCTGGATCGGCCCAGACTGCGAACGTGTCCCCCGGCCCTTGTGGTGGCGGCAGCGATCTTCGGTCTTGTGACGGAGACGCTACAATTATTCGTGCCTGGCCGTTCCTTCGACCTTTTCGATCTAGGCGTGGACCTCGCTGGCGGAGCCGTGGTTGCCGCGGCCTTGGTGTGTGGTGCTCGTAAGCATCGGGACTTCGGCGCCTAGTCGAAGACACCGCGGCGGTGCGGAAGCCAGGCCGGATAGCCGATTGCGAGGGTGAGGAACACCGAGTCCGCCACGGCGCGCCGGGTCCAGGGCCGACCGCGGCGTTCCGCGAAGCGGCGCCTCGCCCCAAGGCTCGCAGGAATTTCGGCGGCATGGAGCGCCTCGATGCCGGCAAAGACGAAAAGCCAGGTCCCCGTGCTCCCCGGAAGGGGGATCCCTGCGGCCGATGCAGCGGCTAGGCACGCGGTGGCGAGGGTGAGGGCGCCCGTGGCGATCGCCGTGATCCGCCAGCGCACGCGCCGTTTTAACCCCGGCACAAACACGCCACGCAGGGCGGCGACCGCCGCGTCATCCTCTGTCGCAAGGATGCGCGACCGCTCCGCGGAACCCATAGGAGGAAGCGGCCAGGCGACCCAGCTGCGCCCTTCGTCCGCCGTAGGCGGGAGTCCCTCGGGGCCTGCGCCGTCATTGAGCGAAAGCGGAACATCGAGCCACTCGCCCGCCTTGATAAGGCGCCGCCGCGCCGCGCGCTGGCCGAGAATGCAGGCAAGGAGCGGCAGAAGCTGGGCGTTCCTGAGCGACATCACGCGGCAGGGTTTGCCCGCAAGCTCGTGGAGTACCGCATGCGGCGCGTTTGGGAGCGGCATGCACCCGTCGACAAAGCGGTCCGCACAGGGGGCAAGGCGGCGGGCGCAGGCGCCGATGACCGCTTTTCGCCCCGACAGGGCGCGAATAGCTTCTTCGTCGTAGGCCCGACCCGCGGCATCGTACCAGCGGAGCCCTGCCGCCGTCGCATAGCCACCGCCCAGGATGAGGGTGACCGGATTTCCCGGGCCAATGCCCTCATGTTCGAACATAGAAAGCGCAAAGCGCGTCGTGGCGACGCAGCCTCCGCGGCAGGATGCCTCGAGCCGGCGCGGGAGTCCGGGGTTTTGCGCTTCGCTCTCGGATCTGCCATGTGTGGCCGCAGCGGAAGCGAGTATCGCCGCACGCTCGCCTTCGGGCCGTAGGTCGATGCCGATGAGCGTTGTCACCCTGGGGCAGGTCGCCTGCGCACGCGCGGAGAGCAGCGACCAGTCCGCGGGCCGGAAGGTGACGGCCTGCGCGCCGCCGAGTTCGGGATCTCCAGCGCCGGGTTCGAAGCCCCGCGCGATGACGCGGACGCCCTCTGGATCGCCGAAGCCGAGTTTGTCGGCGACGCGCATGAGTTCGATCTGTTTGGGGTCGAAGCCCATGAGCCGTGTCGCGATGCGGTCGGTTTCCACGCTCTGGTCGCCCGCGATGATGAGGCGGGCGTCGACGGGGTCGACGGGGGCGGGGCATTCCCCCTCGCCGCCGACGACGCCGTCGATGAGCACGAGATCGGGTTTGAAGAGATAGAGCATCTCGACGAGTTTTCGGTCGATCGCGTGGTGGTGGCTCCGTTGGCGCAGATTGTAGGGTATGACGCCCATCGCGTTCTTGAAGCCGAGCGTCACGCCGGTGTAGAGGTTTGTCTTGAGCTTGGGCACCGAGACATAGGCCGCCTCGCCGCGTACGACGGCGGAAAACGCGCGCGGTACGAGTATCTCGCGCTGAACCTGGGCCTTGGGAAGGAAATACCGATCGACGGGGCATTCGTCGAGGGCGAGGAGCCCCGTGCCGCGATGCCGCGCGAGGCGATCGATCCCCGCCACGCGGAAGGAGCCGCGGGTGGGCGCTCCGCGGCCCGAAGACTCGACGATGGTGACGCTGGCGGCGCGCGCGGAAAGCCAGAGGACGACCGCGTCGAGGACGCGGGGGTCGGTCGACTCGGGGTAGGTTTTTCTCTGGAGCCCCATGTTTTCGTAGACCGTGACAAGGTTCGGCTTCACGAGGACGGGTTTACCTGCGATGCGCGCGCCTATCACTGTTTCGGTCTCGAGGGTGTCGAGGGCGGCGAAGACTGCGCGGCGGATCTCGCGCACCTCGAGCCGCTCCTCCCAGGCGGGCGTTCCGTAGTCGCGGGGGAGCGCCGCGCACTGTCCGGCATAGTCGGCGGGCTTCAGTTTTTCAACGACGACGAGGGCCATGGGGCCATCCCTTCCCCCTTGCCAAGCGGGCAGGGGCTCCTTAGTATCGCTCCATGGAAAAGTACCGCTTTACCTACGAGGATATCCATAGGACCGCGCGCGACATCGCGCGCCGCGTGCGTGAGGGGGGCTTCGAGCCTGACCTTATCGTCGCCATCGGTTCGGGCGGCTTTATCCCGGCGCGAATCATCAGGACCTTTCTCGGCAAACCCATTCTCGCGGTTGGCATCGCCTACTACGATGCGAACGACAAGCCCACCGACACTCCGCGTAAAGTGCAGTGGATCGAGGAGGCGGAGCGCACGCTCGCCGGAAAGCGCATCCTCCTCGTCGACGAGGTGGACGACTCGCGCGTCACGCTCGAATACTGCGTGCGCGAGCTCTTGCGGCACGAGCCCGCCGAGGTCGCCGTCGCCGTGCTCCACAACAAGGACAAGGAAAAGCGGGGCGCACTACCTCAGGACGTTGTCCGCTACATCGCCGGGCGCACCATACCCGACGCGTGGATTGTCTATCCCTGGGACGCTGAAGATATCGACGAACATGACCGCCTTGCCGCCGGGAATCCCCGCATTGAGTGACGGCCGTGAACGATGGAAGCGGCCCTGGCGGCGAAGCGCCAAGGGGCTTATACTCGTAGCTATGGAGCGCGTCTGCGGCCGATTGTGCGGGACTTGGGGAGGGGCGTTATGACACGTCCGGCGATCATCTGCGTCGACGATGAAGCGATCATCCTCCTCGCCCTCAAGCAGGAGCTCAAGCGCCGCTTTAAGGACCGTTTCCATATCGAAACCGCCCTCAACGCCGCCGAGGCGAACGCGATCGTCGACGAACTTGCCGCTCGCGGTGTGCGTACCTCGCTCGTTGTGTCTGATTGGCTTATGCCCGGCACGCGGGGCGATGACTTTCTCATCGACCTCCATGCGCGCGCACCAGAGATCAAGATGGTGCTCATCACCGGCCAGGCCGATAAGGACTCGATAGAGCGCGCCCGTTCCCTCGCCGGAATCTGCGCTTGCATCCATAAGCCCTGGCGCACCGACGAGCTTGCCGCGGTGATCGAAAACTGCCTCGCGGACGAGGCGACGGCCTAAGCGTCCCTTAGGCGCGCTTGCCTTAGGTGCGCGGCGCGCGCTACACTCCTTTCATGCCCATGCTCGATAAGGCGGAGATGCGCCGCAGTATGCGCGCGCGCCTTCGCTCTCTTTCCCCGGGCTGTCGCGCTGCCGGAAGCGCCGTGGCGGCGGCGACGCTCCTTGCCCTCCCCGAGTGCGCCGAGGCAGAACTGCTTCTCGTCTTTCTCTCCATGCCGGGAGAGATCGACACAGGGCCGCTCATCGAAGCCGCGCTCTTGGCGGGCAAGCGCGTCGCGGCGCCGCGCATCGAGGGAGAGGCCCTCGCCTTCGTGCCGCTGTCGGCGGACTGGAAGCATTGGCCGCGCGATCGCTATGGCATACCCGAGCCGCCCGCCGCCGCACGCGCGCTGTCCCTCGCGGAGCTGGGCGCAGCCCGAACGCTCGTGGTGGCGCCGGGGCTTGCGTTCGATCCTGCAGGGCGTCGGCTCGGGCGCGGGAAGGGGTTCTACGACCGCTTTCTTCGCGCCGCGCGTGCGGCCGCGGCTTCTAGAGGCGGGCGGCTCGTCGTCTGCGGCTACGCCCTCCCTGAGCAACTCGTCGACGAGGTGCCCGCCGGGCCGGAGGACGAGACCGTCGAGCTTGTCGTCGCGGGTGCAAACCTCGTGCGACCTTGTTGTTGTAAGGAGCGGATATGAGTGTCACCATGCGCGGCCGGTCAACCGGCCCCACCACCGTCGAGCTCGTGCACGAGTCGGGCGCGGTCATCGCCACGATGGCGCCGAAGGACAACGGCGGCGACGGCTCGCGGTTTTCGCCGACCGACCTGTGCGCCGTTTCGCTCGGCGCCTGCGGAACGACCATCATGTCGCTGTTCGCCCGCGACAAGGGTCTCCCGCTCGAGGGCGTCGAGTTCGAACTCACGAAGGAAATGGCGGCGGGGCCGCGCCGCATCGCCAAACTCGAGGTTGTGTACCGGCTTAAAGGGCCGCTGTCCGACAAGGACTTCGCGATGATCGTCAATGCGGGTAAGACCTGTCCGGTGCGCGTGACCCTCGGCGATCGCGTGGAGATCGTCGAGCGCTACGAGCGCGCGTAGCCGCGACTGGCCTATCCGCCGCTGACGAGGTGGTACAGCTCGAGCGCGTCGCCTTCGCGGACAAGGCGGCTTTCGTACTCGTTCCGGGGCACGGGTTCGCCATTCAGCTTCGCGATGATGAGGGGAAAGGACCAGCGCTTTCTGTCGAGGATGGCCCGTATCGAGATGCTGTCGCCCTCGTAGGTCTCCGCCTCGCCGTTTAAGGTGATTCGCACACTCCCTCCTCTTTTTGCGCGGCGTCTGCGCCAGAATGGCGCTGGTGTCAGGCCAAGCATAGCCATCCTGAGCGCGCCAGGACAAGGGGCCGCGTTCTAAAGGGGGCGCGCCTCAGAGGGGCGGTGCCCCTTTCGTGCGGCGCTCACGCAGGGTGTGCGCATCAATAAAACGTAATCGCGCCGTGCATTGTCGTAGAGGCGACTTAAACATTACTCTTATGGAAAGAGGGCCACACGATGGTCGTGCATGGCCCGCAAGGAGGCGGGGGATGAAGCGGCTCGGACTGCGCGGCAAACTTATCGCGATGCTCGGCGGCATCCAAATTCTCTGCCTTGGCGTACTCTCGCTCCTCGTTGCCGCGCAGTCCCGCGAGGCCCTCCGGAAGGTCGCCTACACCTCTACCGAATACCTTGCGGAGAACTATGGCCGCGACGTGGAGCGTCTTGTGGGCGATGCCTCGATCTATGCCTCGAGTCTGGCGACGACGGCTTTGTCCTTCAAGGAGGCGGGGGTGTCGCGAGAGAACCTCGTGGAGACCTTTTCGCTCGTCCTTGAACGAACGCCTGCGCTTTCCGCGCTCTGGTGCGCCTTTGAACCCGGCGCCTACGACGGAAAGGATGCATCCTATGCGGGACGCAAAGGCTACGGCCCCGAGGGCAGGCTGAATCCCCTGTGGAGCCGCGAGGGCGGCGAGCTCGTCCTCGATACCGCGCTCGCTTATGAAACAGGGAAGCCCGAAGGCGATTTCTACACCGTTCCCCGAGCGACAAAAAAGCCGTTTTTTACGAAGCCCAAAACATTCACAGTCGCGGGGAAGGCGCTGACCACGATTTCAGCCGTCGAGCCCATCATCCTCGGCGAGCGGGTCATTGGCGTCGCGGGGGTCGACATCGAGGTAAGCGCCCTCCAGCGCCTCATTGCCCTCATAAAGCCCATGGATTTTGGCTACGCCTTTCTCCTCGACCGTCGGGGCGAGATACTCGCTCATCCGCGAAGTGATTTTATCGGCAGGCCGGTCGGCGAATTCCTTGAGCCAGCGGTTCGCGATGACTTTCTTGCCGCGGTCTCGCGTGGTGAGCATCGCACGCTCACCCGCCGCTCGGCGGTCGATGGCCGTGTGAGCTACCTTGTCTCGCACCCGATTCGGCTTGGGAAGAGCGACGATTACTGGAGCCTTTGCATATCGATCCCCGTCGAGGCAATCCTCGCCTCGGCCGCGCGGGTCACCGTCTTTATCGTCGCAAGCTCGCTTATCATCCTAGTCGCGCTCTCTGTGTCGATCTGGGTGCTCATCGGCCGCGCCCTCCGCCCACTGTCGATGGCGGGTTCCGCGATCCGCGCGATCGCCGAGGGCGGCGGCGACCTCACGCGGCGGATCGATCTGTCCCGGAACGACGAGATCGGCGATCTTGTGCGGGATTTCAACGGATTTGTTGGCAAGCTCCGTGAGATTGTCTCGAGTCTCAAAACCTCGCAGGAGGCACTCGGCAGCATAGGGAGCGATCTTGCGGCGAGTTCGCACGAGGCGGCGAGTGCGGCGGCGGAGATTCTCGCCAATGTCGAGGGAGTGCGAAAGCAGGCGGAACGTCAGGCGGAGAGTGTCGGCGACGCTTCGAGTGCGGTCGAAGAGACAGCGCGCAACATCGAGTCGCTCGACAAGCTCGTGGAGACCCAGGCCGCGGGCGTTACCGAGGCCTCCGCCTCTATCGAGGAGATGGTGGGCAACATCGGCTCGGTCACCGCATCGATCGAGAAGATGGCCGACCGCTTCGAATCGCTCCGCGAGGCCTCCGAGGCCGGAAAGGCCAAGCAGACTGCGGTCGAAGACAAGGCCCGGGAGATCGCCGAGCAGTCGGAGCTCCTCATGGAGGCAAACCGCATCATCGCAAAAATCGCCTCGCAGACAAACCTTCTGGCGATGAATGCGGCCATCGAGGCGGCGCATGCTGGCGATGCGGGGCGGGGCTTTTCGGTGGTCGCGGACGAAATACGCAGCCTTGCCGAGACGAGCGCGGCCCAGTCGCGGAACATCGGCGCCGAGCTCAAAAAGATCGGCGCTTCGATCGCCGAAGTGGTGGAGGCCTCGAAGGCCTCGGGCTCCTCCTTCGCCGAGGTGGCGGCATCGATTTCCGCGACGGCGGACCTCGTTCGTGAAATTGAGCGTGCGATGCTCGAGCAGAAGGAGGGCTCACGGCAGATTCTCGAGGCGCTCCGCGACATGAACGGTGCGACGAGCGAGGTGCGCGCCGGTTCGAGCGAAATGCGCGCGGGCAACGCCCAGGTGCTCGAGGCGATGCGGCGGCTCTCCGAACTTGCGGCGACGATCGAGGGGAGCATGGACGAGATGGCCGCCGGTGCCGGAGAGATCCACAAGGCCGCGCAGGCCGTGTCCGAGCTTGCGACTAAAACGCATGACAGTATCCTTGCCATGGAGGAGGCGATCGGCCGCTTCACCGTATAGCGCATGGCCGTGTGCAGGCGAGGTCGGGCGCATTTTCCCGGACACAAAGGGTAAAAATCACGTATACTTTCCGCGTGAAAGATAGTGTCTTTTCTCGGCAGGGCCTGCGCGGCGCGATGCGCTGGCTCTTCGGCCGCGGCGGTATGAAGCGGACCCTCCTTGTGCCCTTCATCATTCTTCTTGTGGCGGGCTTTGGCGCGAGCTGGCTTCTCTATGTGACAAGCTCGCGGAAGGCGGTCCTCTCCGTTGTCGACGCCTATGCCCTTTCGTCCGCCGAGCGCGCCGCCGAACGCGTCGAGGCCTTTCTCGAACGCGCACTTGATGTCGCCGAGACCAATGTCGCCTTTGTGCGCGCCTTCCCGAACGCTGCTAGCGAGCTCCCCGCTCTCCGCCGGGCGCTCCACTTTCAACTACTCGAGCGACCCGAAATCGACATCGTGAGCGTGGGCTTCGCCGATGGCGCATACGCCGAGGCGGAACGGCTTGCCGACGGGCGGCTCCGCACGGGGAGTGCCGGCCTGCACTCTGGCGGCGCTCTCGTCCTTGAGCGCGTCGACGAGGAGGGGAACCCTGTTGCAGTCGAGCTGCGGCGTGAGCATTACGACCCCCGCGAGCGGCCCTGGTATCGGCGCGCCGTCGCTTCGGCGTCTGCGGCGTGGACGGCCCCCTACGCGATCGCGTCGTCGGGCGAGCTTGCGATGGCGGCCGTGGCCGCCGCCCGGGAGGGAGGGCGCGTTCTTGGTGTCGCCAGCGCCACTGTCCGCCTTGGGAGCATCTCCGGGTTTCTTGAGCGCGTTGCCGCGGAGCCCGGTGCCCGGGCACTCATCCTGGACGAATCGGATTGCCTTGTCGCACTCACTTCCGCTACGAGAGCGCGGACAAACACTCCATCCGGGACGGAGTCGGTCGCCGTCCCGCCCGCGGCCGCAGCGGATCCGCAACGACTCTGCCTGCGTGATCTGCCGCAAACGACTCAGGCGCTCGTGACCGCCGCCTCCCGCGAGTCAGGCCGCGCCGTCCGGGTGGTGTCGGCCGGTGAAGCCTTTCGCTCCGTCGTCATCCCGCTCGGGGGGCGCCTCGGGCTCGCGTGGCGCCTCGTGCTCGCCCTGCCTGAAGCGGGTTTTGTCGCTCCGCTTAAGAGAACCGATCGGATCGCCGCCCATGTCCTTGGGCTCATGCTCGCCGCGAGCATTGCGCTCGCCTTTTTCACGGCCCACCGAGTGACGCTGCCGCTACGCATGCTTGGCGCCGCCCTGGGTGCCTATATCCCCGGCGGGGCGGAGTCGCTTGGCCAGCAGACCGGAGCGCTCGCCGACCGGCCCGATGAAATCGGCCGCCTTGCCCGCTCCTTCGCGGCGCTTGCACAGCGGCTTGATCGGTATGTCGCCGACCTTGAACACTCGCTTGCGGAAAAGGAAGTGCTCCTCCGAGAAGTGCACCACCGGGTGAAAAACAATATGCAGATCGTGTCGAGCCTAGCGCGGCTCCAGGCCGGCGAGGTGCAGGATCCCGCGGCAGGCGAGGGCTACGAGCGGCTCCAGGAGCGCATCCAGGCGATGGCCTTTGTTCACGAGGATGTCTACCAGTCGGGCAGCTTCGAGGCAGTGGATATGGATCACTACCTTGGGCGGATCGCTGAGTCGCTTTGCGGTTACTGTTATGGCCCGGATGGCGGTCCTCGCGTTTGTTCGATCGACGTCAGCCTGCGGGGGGAGGGCCTCCGGCTTGGCCTTGACCGCGCCATGCCCTGCGGCCTCATTGCGAACGAGCTGGTCGCCAATGCGGTGAAGCACGCCTTTGTAGGGCGAAGCACGGGGCGCGTGTGTCTGAGTCTGCGCCGCGAGGGCGCGGACTGCGTCCTCCGGGTCGAGGATGACGGCGTGGGGCTCCCTGCAAGCGCGGATCCTGCAATGCCCCCACGGCGGAGCGGCGGAGGCGAGGGGATCGGGGGGAGTCTTATCCAGGGCCTTGTTGCACAGCTTCGCGGCACGGTGCGCTTTTATGGCTCAGAGAAAGGTACGCAGGTTGAGGTGCGCTTCCCCTTCGCCGCGCCTTGAATTGTATATTTATGCAAGACCGATACTTACCGCGAATATTGCCGCTCCTTCGTTGCGGAAAATGACAGAAGGGGGTATACTCCTTTCTCACTCACAGCCCCGCCGCGACTTCCGTCCCTAATGATACGGCCGGATCGCGGTACCTGCGGCGTGACTCGCCGTGGAGCCGAACAAAGGAGGACCGGAGCCGTGATCAAGTACCTCAAGACCGTCGATGAAAAGTGTGTCGGGTGCATGACCTGCACCGCGGTCTGCTCAAAACTCTATTTCAAGGAAGACAACCCCGCCAAGGCGGCTATCCAGGTCCAGGATCTGGGGGCGGGGAAATTCCACCTCGTCGTCTGCGATCAGGAATGTCGAAAGTGTGTGGCCGAGTGTCCGGTTCAAGCCATCTCGGTTGCCAAAAATGGCGCCGTGATGATCGACAAGAAAGTCTGCGTCGGCTGTCTGGCCTGCGTGGCCGTGTGTCCGACCGGCGCGATGCGATACTATCCCGGCCTCAAGCACCCTTTTAAGTGCATCGCCTGCGGACAGTGTGCGAAGCAGTGCCCGAAGGGCGCGCTCGAGCTTGCCGAAAAGGAAGAGAGCCCGGCCTCCCGCGCCTGGGCCGATGCCATCGCCAAGGTCAGGGAGGAGTAAGGCATGAGCTACGGCATAAAGGATTTCAAGCTCGTTTCCGAGTCGCGCTATACGCCCGGCAAAGTCGTTCGCGGCTACAACATGCGGACGCTCCATCTTGACGTCTCCTCGCGCAAGGCGACGGAAAAGCCTGTCTCCGAGACGATGAAACAGAAATTCGTGGGGGGCAAGGGCTTCGGCCTCAAGCTACTCTGGGACGGCACGAAGCCCTCCACGAGGTGGGACAGCCCTGAAAACGAGATCGTCATCGCGATGGGGCCGATTTGCGGCAACACGAACTATCCCGGTTCGGGAAAGAGCCTCGTCGTGTCGCTTTCTCCGATGACCGGCATCCCCATCGATTCCAATGTTGGCGGGTATTTTGGCCCCTACCTTAAGTTTTCGGGCTTTGACGCGCTCGAACTTCAGGGCAAGGCGCCATCCGAGACGATCGTTTTCATCGATGGCAACGAGGGTGTGATCCGCTTTTACGAGGCGCCTACGGATCTTCCGCGCGACACCCACCTCCTTGCTGAAGTGCTCACCCACGCCTTTGCCGCGAGCGATGACCCCAGCGATCTGCAGGCGGTTTCTGTCGTCTCCGCAGGCCGGGGCGCCGAACATTCGCCCATGGGGCTCCTCAACTTCAGCCTCTACGACAAGCGCCGCGCGGGTATCCGCGTGAAGCAGGCGGGCCGTGGCGGCATCGGCACCGTCTTCCGCGACAAGAAACTCCTTGCCCTCGTTTGCCGCTATCGGGGTGTCGAGCAGGATTCGAACGGCGCGGCCGACCCCGCCGCGGTCCAGCGGATCGGCCTCAAGCTCCACCGCGAGATCGTCGTCAACGACGACAAGCAGTGCAAGATGCGCAAGCAGGGGACGGCCCACCTCATGGAGGTCATGAACGACTACGACCTCCTTCCGACAAAGAACCACAAATATGGCCAGGATCCCCGCGGTCCCGAAATTGCGAGCTGGGTCTGGGAAAAGCTGCTGTCGCAGAACCTGCCGGACGGCTGCTGGTTCGGCTGCACGATGGCCTGCGCGCACGCGGTTGACAAGTTCGAGCTCGAAACCGGCCCCTACAAGGGGCATAAGGTCTGCGTCGACGGCCCCGAGTACGAAACCGCGGCTGGCGTCGGCTCGAACCTCTATATCTACGATCCGCACGGCATTCTCGAGATCAACTTCTACTGCGACACCTATGGCATCGACACGATCTCGTTCGGGACGACGGTCGGCTTCCTCATGGAGTGCTGGGAGCATGGCATCCTCACCAAGGAACGTACCGACGGTATCGACCTTTCCTGGGGCAACTGGAAGGGCGCCTGCCAGATACTCCACGATCTTGCCGAGGGAAAGCGCTTCGGCGTCCTTGCCGGCCGGGGGGTCAAGTTCCTTTCCGAGCATTTCGTGAAGGAGTATGGCGCCGATCCTCAGTTCATGAGGGACATAGCCCTCCACGGGAAGGGGCTTGAACAGTCCGAATACATCTCGAAGGAGTCCCTCGCGCAGCAGGGCGGCTACTACCTCACCAACAAGGGCCCGCAGCACGATGAGGCCTGGCTCATTTTCATGGACATGGTGAATAACCGCATCCCGACCTTCGAGAACAAGGCCGAGGCGCTCCACTACTTCCCCATGTTCCGTACTTGGTTCGGGCTTCAGGGGCTCTGCAAGCTTCCCTGGAACGACGTCGAGCCCGCCGATAACGCGAAGTGGAAGGAGCCGAACAAGGTGCCCGAGCATGTCGCGAACTATCGCGAGCTCTACACCGCGATAACCGGCGAGCCGCTCGACTGGGACGGCCTCATTGTCCAGTCCGAGCGTGTGTACAACTTCCAGCGCGCGTTCAACATCCGCCAGGGACGAGGTCATCGCGCCGAGGACTACCCGCCCTACCGCGCCATGGGCCCTGTCCTCGAGGACGAGTACGAGGCGCGCGCGGAACGCTACGATAAGCAGATGAAGGAAAAGATCGGCGTCGACCCGGCGGGCCTTTCTGTGAAGGAGAAAATCCGCATAACGCGCGAATATCGCATGAAGCAGTATGATTCGCTCGTCGACGCGGTGTACAAGCGCCGCGGTTGGACTCCCGATGGCTGTCCGACCCCCGAGCACTTAAAGGCCATCGGCATGGACCTCCCCGAGGTTCTCGAGGTTGTCGAGGCGAGGATCGCTGGGAAGATCTGATCCCCGAGCGCGGGCGGATCGCCGCCCGCGCCGATTTTAAACAAGGCGGACGTCCCTTCGGGGGCCGTCCGTTTTTTCAAACCGCGCCGCGTCTTCCGCCGTATGGCTTGTCGGCCGCCTTTAAGGCGGCCGACAAAGACCATAAGGGGTTCCCATGATCTTCCTCGTTTTTTGCGCATTGAACGCGATCCTCTTTGCCTCCGCCGCCCTCTCGGGCGGGATCGGTAGCTTCGTCAACCTCGACAGCGTTTTCATCGTGCTCGCAGGCGCGGTCCTCTCGGCGGCGGCGGTTTCCCACGGGCGGTACGGCGCGCTTCTTCGCGGCCTCGGGCAGGCATTCTCCTTTTCCGGTCGCGGCGAAAAGTCTGCGGAGACGAGAAGTGTCTATGTCGGCATTTCCGTGATGACCCTGGCGCTCGGGCTCTGCTCCACGATCCAGGGCCTCTTCGCGGCCGTCCTTCTCGAGTCCGCGCTACCTTTCGGCAAGTGCGCCGTCTTCGCGTCCTTCACTTCGGTGTATGCCCTCATCCTTGTCGCCTTCTTCTTTATGCCGGTGGTCTTCCGGAACTCCTGAAAGCGGGCGCGAAGGCCGCGGGGGGCGAGGCAGGAAGGCTCTTGGTGCGCTATACTTGCCTCGTCCGGCTTTAGGAGGCTCCCATGCACCCTCGCACGATGCCCGCGCTCGCCCTCGCCGCCCTTCTCCTGTCGGGAGGGCTGGCCGCCGCCCAGGACCTGCCCGTCACGAAGGTCGCCCTCTTCTCCTCCGGAGTGGGCTACTTCGAGCGCCGCGGAACGGTGAAGGGGGATGTGTCCATATCCCTGCCTTTCTCCACTCAGGAGGTGGATGACGTTCTTAAGTCCCTTGTGATCTGGGATCTTGCCGCCTATGGCGGCGGCGCCTTAGGCGGCACCTCAGGCGGCTTTGGCCCCTCGGTCTCCTATCCTTCGCTCGAGACCCTGGATGAGACGCTCCGGGGCCTCGGTGTGGACCTTCGCGGTAGCCCGCGGGTCGAGGAGCTCCTTTCGCGGCTCCGCGGCGCCGAGCTTGTTGTCGAGGCGCCTGAGCGCATCCAGGGGCGCATCGTCTCGGTGGAACAGCGGCCCACGGGCAAGGACGGCGCGATGCGCGCGACGGTCGTTCTCCTCACGCAAGGGGGCGTTCGCGCAGTCGCCCTTGACGACATGGTGAGCTTTCGCTTCGCCGATCCTGCTATCGCTGCCGATTTCGAGCGGGGGCTCGCGCTGATATTGGGCGCGCGGGATGCGGGGCGGCGCATCCTCGAACTCCGTCTGCCGGGCTCAGGCTCCCGCGAGGTGGCCTTAGGCTACATAGTCGCCGCGCCGGTCTGGAAGGCTTCCTATCGCTTGGACCTTTCGAATGACAAGCCCTGGTTCCAGGGCTGGGCCGTCGTTGACAACCCCTCGCAGTCCGACTGGAAGGACGTGAGTCTTACCCTCGTGAGCGGGCGGCCAGTCTCCTTTATCCAGAATCTCTATGCCCCCTTACATCTTACGCGGCCCGTTCTCCCCCTCTCCATCGCGGGGGCGGCCGAGGCCCTGACCTACGGCTCGGGCTTCGAGCCCGAGGCCGGCTACGAACCCGAGGCCCTTGCCGCCGCGCCGCAGGCCGCCCGCGCTTCCGCGCCCATCAGGGAGAAAACGGTCGAATCCGTAAGCGCGGCGGCTGACAGGCTCTCGCTCGCCGCCTCGGTGGCGGGGGCGGCCGAGGCAAGGGCCGCCGGCGACCAGTTCGAGTTCACAATCCGCAAGCCCGTAACCCTGGAGCGGCGGCGATCCGCGATGCTACCCCTCGTCGCGGGTCCTATAGCCGCGGAGAAGGTTTCCATCTGGTCGCCGGACTCGGGCACGAAGAATCCGATGCTTGGCGCACGGATCGTGAACAGCCTCGGCATGAAGCTGCCCGCGGGGCCGATCACCGTTTTCGACGGTGGTAGCTACGCGGGGGATGCGCTCCTTGAGTTCCTCCCCGAAAAAGACAGGCGCCTTATCGCCTACGGAAAAGACCTCTCCGTCGAGATCGAAGACTCAAGCGCCCAGAGCCGTGAGACGACCAGCGTCACGGTCGCGAAGGGTGTCCTTGTCCTTTCGCGGCGCATGACCTACACGAGGACCTACGTCGCCAGGAATGCCTCCGCCACGCCGCGGAAGCTCCTTGTCGAACACCCGGTGACGCCGGGCGCCGAACTCGCCGCTCCCGCCTCCTTCGACGAAAAGACCGACGCCGCCTATCGCTTTCTCGTCTCCCTGCCCGCTGGCGGCCAGGCCACGCTCGAGGTGAAGGAGCGCCGCCCTACTCAGGAGCGGGTTGTCCTTTCAGGCCTCTCCTCCGAAGCGTTTCTCGCCTACGCCTCCTCCTCCGAACTGCCCGCCAAGGTGAAGGAAGCGCTAAAAAAGGCGATCGAGCTTAAGGGGAAGGCCGAAGACGCGAAGCGGACGCTTGCCGAGCTCGAAGCCCGCACGGGCGAGCTCGAGGCCGGCCAGGCGCGGATCAGGTCCAATCTCGCCGCCGTCGGGCGCGACTCGACCCAGGGCCAGCAGTATCTGAAGCGCCTTATGGATTCCGAGGCCGAGCTCGACGGCCTTGCGACTAAAACCGAGGCCGCGCGGAAGGCAAGCCGTGAGGCGCAAGGATCCTTCGAGGCTTACCTCGGTTCGCTCAGTTTCGAGTAGCTCTCTGGCGCACGCCGCTACGACCTCGCGCACGCGCTGCGCGCGCAGCTCGGGGAAACGGGCTATCCATTAGCCTCGAACATAAGGGAGAGAACACAAGGTATGGCGGGATTTTTTGCTGCAGCCTACGCCTTCGTGGCGGGGATCGTCGCATTCAGCATTGTCGTGACGCTGCGCTCCGAGGACTCAGCTTCGCCTCTCGGAAGGTCTTTTCTCTACTTTTCGCTCGGTACATTGCTGTGGAACGCGGCCTATGCGGCGATGACGCTCTCGCTGGACGAAGACTTTGTCCGCCTGGTTTATCGGGTGAGCGCCCTAGGCTGGGGCGCGAACCCCTCCCTTGCCCTCTCCTACGTCATCGAGCTCTATGACGAGTACGTCGCGCGTATCCGCGCCCGTTGGCTCCGTCCGCTCGTCTTTGCGCCGGTTCCCCTCATCTGGTACGGCGCCTTCGCCGGGAAGATCCTTGCCGTGGACTTCGAGCGGGAACCAAACGGCTGGATCGAGCGGATGGACCCCTCTTCGCCCTGGAACTGGGCCCTTGTCTCCCTGTTGGTTGCCGAGCTTGTGCTTTTCGTGGGCATTGGGCTTGTTCTCGAACGGAGGGCGAAGTCCAATCGGGCCAGGCTCCACGCCCGGCTCATCACCTTCCCCGTCGCGCTGCTCGTTGTTTTTGTTATCATTTTCCACATAGTCCTGCCCCTCGCGGGCTTGCAGTCCTTTCCGCCGACCGTGCAAATCCTTCTCGCGTTTTGGCTCGTCGTCGTTGCCGCCAAGTTGCAGCGCTACCCTGTGTTCTCCCTCTCCCCCCGCATTGCCGCTGACGCGATAGTTAGTAGCATGTCCGACATGTGCTTTCTTGTGGACAATCGCGGCATCGTCTCCGAGGCCAACGAGGCCGTCCTGGGCATCCTTGGCCGCGGACCGGCATCCATGGCCGGTCGCGCTGCCTCTGAGGTGCTCTCGCCCGAGGTCGCGGCCCTGCTCGAAGAGGCTACCGGAGGGCGGGGCGCCGGCGAACTTCTCGTGCGCGCGGCGAACGGCCAGGACATCCCCTGCGCGGTGAGCGTCAACAAGGTGCAGGACAGTCTGGGCGATCCCGTGGGTTATGTGGTCATCGCCCGCGAGATACGCGAGATCAGCCGCCTGCGCCGTCTCTCAGAGACCGACAGCCTCACCGAATCCTATAACCGCCGCAAAATGGAGGAACTTATCCGTGAGGCTTTGGAGGCGCAGCGGCGCCACGCCACGGCCTTCAGCGTCATCATGCTCGACATCGACCATTTCAAGGAGGTCAACGATCAGTTCGGCCACGACGCCGGTGACCTCGTCCTCGTCGAGCTCTCGCGGATTGTGCGTACATGCATCCGCGCGAACGATTCCTTTGCTCGCTGGGGTGGAGAGGAGTTCCTCGTCCTCTGTGGCAACACCATGCCGGAGGATGCGCTCATTCTGGCGGAACGGATTAGGCAGAGGATCGCGGAGAGGCCCTTCGGTGCCTGCGGCACGGTGACCGTGAGCCTGGGGCTCTCTGGCGCTCGGAGGGATGATACGATCGAGAGCGTCGTGCAACGGGCCGACCGGGCCATGTACGCTTCCAAGGAAGGTGGACGGAACCGGACGACGCTCTACGGATGCGATGACTGAGGTAAGACGCGCCTCTTGACGGGTGAATTGTGGAGGCGCTATTATTCGCATATCGAATAAATCGAAAGGGGAATTATACGGATAGAGAATTATTGAATCAGCTCATCCACCTCTTCGATTATAAACGGCACTATCATCGCGGCACTTCGGGTTTGAAGACCGTTCCTATGCGCGTTCTTACGACGATCGCCGAGGCGGGAGAGCTACCGACGCTCGAGCTCGGAAAGCGGAGCGGGATTCCGCCAGCCACCCTTATCGGCATGCTGGACGATCTTGAGCGCCGGGAGCTGGTGCAACGCGTGCGTTCGACCCGCGACAAGCGCATCGTCCTCGTGAGCGCGACCGAGGCGGGGCGGAGGCTCGTCCGCCTCAGGGAGGACGAAGAGCGGTGCTTTGCCGCGAAGGTGGACGGCGGCCTTTCCCCCGCGGAACGACGTGCGCTTGCGGCGCTACTTGCGAAGTTTCTCGACAGCATCGGCGACGAAGCGGATCTCTTCAAGGAGTAGGGTATGTCCCGTGAATTCAGGCTCAAGGAGTTTTTGAAGCGCAACGGAAGCATGACGACGATGCTCCTCGTCGTGATTTTCGTTGGCATGGGCGAAAAGATGGCCGAGCGCTTCCTTCCGCTCTACCTTGTGGCCCTCGGCGGATCGACTTGGTCGGTGGGTTTTCTCAACTCGATGGATAACCTCCTTTCCGCGCTCTACTCCTTCCCCGGGGGGTATCTTTCCGACCGGCTCGGGTTTAAGAAGTCGCTCCAGCTCTTCACGCTCGTGGCTATGGCGGGCTACCTTCTCGTGATCCTCGTTCCCGCGTGGCAGGCGGTGCTCATCGGCGCGGTCTTTTTCATCGCCTGGACCGCGGTGTCCCTTCCCGCCATCATGAGCCTTGTGTCGAAGAGCGTGCCGAAGGAGCGCCGCGCGCTCGGCGTTTCGATGCACTCCTTTACGAAACGCATCCCTATGGCCCTCGGCCCGGTGATCGGCGGCGCTCTTATCGGCGCTTATGGACGGGTGCATGGTGTGCGGCTCGCCTTTGGCGCGGCCTTCGCGATGGGCGCCGCGGCGCTCATCCTGATGCAGAAATTCATGACTGACGACAAGCCCGCAAAGAGCTCAGGCGGCCGCGACGTCATCAGCACACGGGAGCTTTTTAGCCCCTCGCTTAGGAGTCTTCTTGCGAGCGATATTCTCATCCGCTTCGCGGAACAGATACCCTATGCCTTCGTGGTCATCTGGGCGGTCGACAACAATGGCATCACGCCGCTCCAATTCGGCATCCTTACGACGATCGAGATGGTCACGGCGATGCTTGTCTATGTGCCCGTTGCGATGATGTCCGACAAGTATGGGAAGAAGAAATTCGTGCTTATCACCTTCGGGTTTTTCACGCTTTTCCCGCTTGTCCTGCTTTTCTCTCGTTCGTTCCCGATGTTCGTGCTGGCCTTTGTGATTCGTGGCCTTAAGGAGTTCGGCGAGCCGACCCGCAAGGCGCTCATCATGGATCTCGCTCCCGAGGAGGCGAAAGCGCGCACCTTCGGCGCCTACTACCTCATCCGCGACGTCATCGTCTCCATCGCCGCGCTCTCGAGCGCCCTTCTGTGGAACATCTCGCCCGCGGCCAATTTCCTGACCGCCTTCGGGTTCGGCATTCTTGGCACCGTGCTTTTCGCCGTTTTCGGGAAGGACATAAGCCCCGCGCGCAGCGAGCGCTAAGAGACGATGACCTCCGCGGCGCCTCCGCGCCGCGCGAGTTCCGTAAGCCGCGCCATGAGTGCGCTTCCCGGCTCGCGGAGCAGTGCCGCGCGTTCATGGCGCACGCCGTAGGGGCGGTAGCGGATGAGGCGGTAGCGCGCGCGAGAGCCTGCCCGAGCGAGGGTTAAGGCGGTTTCGCGCACAGTCTCCTCGAGATCGAAGGCGCCTTCTTGAGGATCGTCGCTCGTGGTGTCGCTCTCCGCAGGCTTTGCGTTGAAGCCGGGCGCGCGCAGGGTTATCACAGTGCGCACCTCGTAGAGGGCGCCGCGTGCGGCGAGGAATGCGAGATTGTCACGAACGGGCCCATTGTCCGCGCCCGTGAGTCTGCGGTGCTCGTCCTCGTTCCATGCCTTTACATCGAGCATAAAGCCCTCCGCCGCCTCAAGGAGGCGCGGCTCGGCCGCAAGAGGCCGTCCTCCGTTTGTGTCGACAAGGCCTGGGAGGCCGAGGTTTCGCGCGCCTTTAAGGAGGGCTACGAGAAAGTCGGATTGGAGCGTGCATTCGCCCCCAGAGACGGTGATCCCCCGGAGAAAGGGACGGGCGCTTGCGATTTCGTCCAGGGCCTCGGTGGGCGTGACAAGACGGGCGCGCGGTGAACTTCCACTCGGACAGGAGGCAGCGCATGCGCCGCAATCGCGGCACCGTGCGCGATCCCACTGGACGGGGATGGTGCGCGCACCGCGCCTCTCCATGGGCGAGAGCGCACCGGCGGGACAGGCGGGAATACATGCGCCGCAGCCTGTGCAGGCAGCGCGGGTTTCCGGGTTGTGGCAGTAGGCACAGTCGAAGTTGCAACCCTGGAGGAAGAAGACGGCGCGATTTCCCGGTCCGTCGACTGCGCTGAAGGGGAGGATACGCGCAAGGAGTCCGAGCGCCTCCCCGTGCTCCTTGAGGCCGCTCATCGCCGCACTGCGCGGTCGAGGACGCCGAGGTTGTCGAAGGCGCCCATGCCCAAAACCGTTGCGCCGTTGTTCACCGCCTCACCCCGTCTGAGCCGCTCAACCTCCGAACGTTTGACGAGGTATCCCGTGACGCGCACAAGATCGGAGTCGGCCGCATAGCAGGAAAAATAACGGCCGCCCGAGGCGAAGAAGCCTTTCATCGCGTCGACGATATGTCCGGGGTTCGCGCGAGCGGTGGGTTCGAAGGCGAAGACGTCACCCGAGCCTGCGATGAAGGGGGTCTGGAGCGGAGCCTGGCGCGCAAGGTGTTCGTGGAGGGGCGGTTCCTCGCCGATGGGTACACGGCAGCCGGGCGAGACGCCGCGGTCGGAGTCGATGCCGACCTGGGCGTGAAGGAGGTAGCGGCCACCCGCCGCCTCAAGGTACGGCGAGCGGTGGGCAGTGACAAGGCGGTCGATCGCCGCAAGGACGCGGGCGCCGAGCGTATCGGCTGCGCCACCGCGGCCGAAGCGTTCGCGCGAGCCCGGTTCGGCATTCGCGAGTGCGTTCGCAAGCTCCGCAAGACCGACGATGCCGAACATAGCCGTGAAGCGTTCCTTGGCGATGAGACCCTCGCGGACCAGGAATGATGATTCGAAGAAGCCCGATTCCTCGACAAGGAAGCGCACGCGTTCGTCGATGTAGGCGAGGGTGGCGGCGACCGCTTCGGCGAGGGGGCCGTTGATAAATGCCTCGGGATCGCCGAGTGTGTGCGCTGCGGTGCAGGCGAGGCGCGCAAGATTGAGCCGCACGAGGGTGCAGGATCCGCCGCCGACGGGGAGGCCGTTATAGCAACTTGCAATGGCGTAGGGTGCAAGGCCGAGGGATTCGAATTCCGCGCGGAACAGCGGATCGTTCGCGAACGAGGGCTTGGCCGCGTCGAGGGCGCAGAGCGCCGCCGCTTCAGCGAAGTCTTCAGGCGTGCGTGCTGGATCGTAGCGGAGCGTGAGGTTTGGTACCGCGCGGCCCGCACTGCGCTGGTGGCGGAGAATGGCGCGGCCGACCGCGGTGGTATCGGGGCCGAGATCCCCGTGGCAAAACGAATCCGGGTTGTCGCGGTCGATGCCCTCGAGGAAGAGGCTGACGAGCCGCTCCGCCGCGGGGGAGAGTTCGCCGCCGGGGCCGAGTGCCGCAGGATCACGTTGGACAAAGGGCTCGAGGAGGGCGTCAAGATCGCCGACCCATACCGGATAACCCGTGATCGAGGGAATGTGCCGATAAAGACCGAGGAGGGCGAACACCGCCCCGAGAAGGTCGCGGGGCGGTTCCTGACGCAAAAACGCCGAGCCCTGGTCGAGGAAGCGCGCGTAGTCCGGGAGCACATACCGGGGGCGGTAAGGGGCGGGGCCCTCGTTTAGATCGCAGACGACGCCGGCGTCGCGTAGCGCCTGAACCTCGGGCGCTATGGCGAGGGGCTGGGTTCGTTCTTCGCCCGCCCGTGCGAGGGCGAGGACTTTTTGCCGGTAGGTGAGGGTGGTGTTGCGGATCGTGTCGAGAGTCTGGTTCATGCGTCGCTCCTTGGGGAAGCAAGCGTTGCCGCGCCCTTGTGGCGCGCGCGCCCACAAGGGCGCGTACGGGTCGTTTGGTTCCTGCAGGTGATTTAACCGCGGTTTTGACGCCACGACACACGAAGACTGTGACGCTCACAACGAGCCGGGCTTCCTCCGACTAAAGCCCGAGGATACTAACCAGCGGTTGTTTATCGCGAGCGACGCGCGATGTTAGACTCATTGTACGATTACTCAGACTTTTCCGCAAGGCGTCTCTTCGTCCAAGGCGTCTGGATCCAGCCTTTTGCCAAGGCAGGGGAAGCGGAGCTCGATGCGCGTGCCGGGTCGCCCTGGATCGCCGCTTGCAAGCTCGCGGGCGGGTCCGTAGGAATAAGTGCCGCCAAGCTGGACGGCAAGCGCGCGGACGATGCGCGTACCGAGTCCGGCCGGACCCTTCGAGGCGCCGCCCCGGCCGTTATCCTCGATGACGAGAACGCAGGCGCCATCCGCGTGGCCGAGCGTCAGCCTGATCCGCCGGTCTTCGAGCCCCTCGAATGCATGTTTGAAGGCATTGGTCACCGCTTCATTCACGACGAGGGCGAGTGGCACCGCCGCATCCACGGGGAGGAGGAGCCCGCCTGCGTCGACCGAGGACGAGAGCTCGACACCGCCGCCTCGCGCCTGGGCGAGACTTGCGAGAAGCGAGGCAAAATAGGGCTCTGGCTCGATCGCGCCGGAAAAGGTCTTCGCGTAGAGGCTTTCATGGACGGTCGCCATCGCGAGGATGCGGCTCATGAGGTCCTCGGCCGCGGCGATGAACTCAGGATCGCGTGCCCTATCTCTTTGCAGTTGAACGAGGCTCTTTATCACATTGAGGTTGTTCTTGACGCGATGGTGGAGCTCTTCGAGGAGGAGCTGCTTTTCGCCGAGCGCCTCGCGGAGCTGCTCCTCGACCCGGACACGGCGCGCTATCTCTGCTTCGAGTTTCCGAAAATAATCCGACAGGTAGCCGAGTGCGGTGCCGAGCACGATGCCAAAGGCTTCCGCGATAGGTTTGCTTGCAGGGGAAAAGTCGGGGCGTCCGAGGACGGCGAAGAGGAGAAGGTTCGCGGGGAGGCCGAGCGCGCCGGCGATGGCGCCGCCTGCAAGCCCATACGACACCGCCGCGACGATGACGGGAATGCCGACGAAGTAATTGTTCGAGACGGCGAGGCGAGGGCCGAAGGCGAGCACCACCGCAGCGTAGAGGCCGATCGACGCAAGGAGGCTCGCAAGGGGGTGCCTTTTAAAGACTGAAGCATGGAGGCGCGATAAGGCCCGGTCGAGCGGCGAAAAGCCGCGCTCCGCCTCGTCGTCCGTCCACCGGTGTCTGCGCCGTGTATCCATTGCCCTTTTCCAGAAGTCATTATATCATTGCTGGAACGGCTTGGCATACGTGTTTTATAGTTGCCTCGCCACCGGTTCTCGCATGGTTAGGATTTCGGCAAGGAGGCGCGCATGGCTCCGGCAACAATCCTCGTCGTCGAGGACGAGGGCATATGCGGTCTTGCGATCCAGGAGACGCTCGAGCGGGCGGGTCACCGCGTGCCCGCGGTAATCGATTCGGGTGACGAGGTGCTTGGCGCGGTGCTTGCGCACAAGCCCGACCTCATCGTGATGGATATCAAGCTGCGGAGCTATATCGACGGTGTCGACGCCGCGGCGCGCCTCCGCATGGTGAGCCGCGCGCCGGTCATCTACCTTACGGCCTATCCAGAAACGGCGAACGAGGCACGCATCCGCGCCACCGAGCCCGCCGCATATCTTTTTAAGCCGCTTGACGAACGGCGCCTCCTTGAGGAGATCGAGAAGGCGCTTGCGCGCGGCGCATAGGCCTTGCACAGCCCTTAGCGATACTGCCTCCTAGAAAATCCGCACTTCCATTCCCTGCCGCCGCGGGAGTATACTTCGAACATTACGCGAAATAAGGAGGTTCCATGCATCGCCGCCAACCACGGGCTAAATTTTTCGCCATCATCATCGCGGCCGCCTGTCTTGCCGCGGCGCCGCTTGCCGCCGCGCCGCGACAGGGGGCGACCGCCCGAGTAAAGGCCGCGCCGGCCCACCGCGTGCTTGCCAATGGACTTGAGGTCTTCGTGGCGGAGAACCATTCGGTGCCGCTTGCGACAATCTGCATCGTTTTCCGAGGCGGCGCGATCGCCCAGACGCCTGAGACCGCTGGCCTCT
The DNA here is from genome assembly GCA_029265615.1 of Spirochaetota bacterium. GTDB lineage: Bacteria > Spirochaetota > Spirochaetia > Treponematales > Rectinemataceae > JAEUJG01. The sequence goes on along the minus strand of JAJUIB010000006.1, from coordinate 96,698 downwards.
TCCACCTCTACGAACACATGCTTTTTACCGCCAATGCGAAGTACCCGAACCAGGCCGCCTTCACCGCCGCGCTCAACCGCATGGGGGTGCCGAACTGGAACGGCGCCACGGGAGCTGAATATATCAATTATTATATAACAGTTCCCTCGGATCGGCTTGAGGAGGGTATAGAGTTCTGGGCCTGGGCAGTGAAGAAGCCCGTGTTTGACGCCGCAAAGCTCGAGGACGAGAAGGATGTTGTCATCAACGAGATACGCGGCTACCATGCCGATCCCGACCAGATCATGGAGAACGCCATCGAGTCCCGTCTGTTCACGGTCGCGCCTTGGCGCAAGAACATCGACGGTCCCGAGGAGAACATCAAGAAGGCGACGATCGCCGATCTCGAAAAGATGCGCGATGAGTACTATATACCACGCAACGCGGCTGTAATGATCGGCGGCGACGTGGCTCCGGCTAAGGCCTTCGCCCTCGTCGAGAAGTGGTTTGGCGATTGGAAGGGCAAAGCCGCGCCGCAGCTGGGTGAGCCACCCCAGGCTGCCTTCCCCTCGGGCGTCCGCCTCGTCTACACCGATCCTGATTACTACGAAGGCCTTGTTGGCGTAAACCTGCGCTGGCGCGGTCCCGACGTTATGCGACAGACCAAGGACACCTACGTCGCCGACGTGCTTCTCTACTTGCTTTCGTCGCCTGTCGGTCGCTTTAAGTCGACGCTCATGGAGAAGGGTCCGGGCCTCTACGATCCAGAGTACATCGACTTCAGCTATCCCACCGCTCGCGACGGCGGCCAGCTCTCCTTTTCGACCTTCCTCACGCTCGGCGAATCCGGCGCTACCGTCGAGCGCGTCGCGGCGCTCGAGTCCACGCTCCGTGCGGAGTTCGAGCTCATCGCGCGCGATCCCGAGGCGTATTTCGGAAAAGACGAGCTTGCAAAGGCGAAGGGCAAACTCATCGACCAGAACCTTCTCTCCACGGAGGTTGCAAGCTCCTTTGTCGCGGGCACCCTAACCTTCTGGTGGGCGGTCGCAAACACCGACTACTTTCTCGGATACGAGCGCGCCTGTTCGTCGGTGAGCTTCGCCGACATCGCCTCATTCGTGCGTCGCTACCTTCTCGATGCGCCGCACGCCGTGGGCTTCCGCATGGCGACGGCAGAGTTCGAGATGGAGCCGGGCATTGTAGAAGCGATAGTCGATGGCGACTGGTCGTTTGTCGGCCCCGACAACGCATTCTGGTGGCAGCGCCGCTAGGTGAAGGAGAACTGTCATGCGAACGAGAAAATATGCATTGGGAGCGGTTTTCGCCGCCATCATTAGCCTCCTTGCCTCATGCGCCTCCCTTCCCGCGACCGGGACACTCGGCGGCCCCCTTGTCCGCGGCGGATTTCCCTCCGCCGCAGAGCTTTCCGAGTATGCGCGCGCGGGGCTTGCGAGCCTTTCGACCTTCGAGCTTCCCAATGGCATTCCCGTTGTCGTGCGGAGGAACTCCGCGAGCGCGGTGCGCCACATTGCGCTTGTGATCCGCGGCGGCGCCGCAGCAGCCACACCCGAGACCGCGGGCTACGAGCTTCTTGCGCTCAAGACTATGGCGCGCGGATCGAAGCGTTATTCGTACGAGGAGATAACTGCGCTTCTTGACGAGACAAGCGCCGCGCTAGGCCCGAGTGCTCAGCTCGATTTTTCGATGTATTCGCTCACTGCGCTCGACAAGCATTTCGAACGGCTCTTGCCCGTCTGGGCGGATACGCTTGTGGCCCCCCGCTTTCAGGCGGCCGATTTTGACCAGGTTCTTTCGGAGGCGAAGCTCGCGCTCAAATCCAAGGAGCAGGATCCCTGGCAGCGGACAGGGGTCGCGGTCAACTCAGAATTTTTCACAGGCCACCCCTATGCGGCTTCGCCGGAAGGGACCAAGGTCTCGCTTTCAGCCGCGACGCTCGATGCGGTGCGTGCTTGGTATGACGGACGATTCGGCGCCGATGCGCTCTTCGTCGTCGCGGTGGGTGATTTCGATCCTACCGCCCTCAAGGCGGCACTTTCACCGACCATTGGCGCGATTCCGGCGCGCGGAGGCGGGGCTTTTGCGCAGGTACCCGCGTTCGCCGCCGACGGCGCGGGTAGGCTCGTCAAGGTCGAGCATCCGCAGTCCCGAGGCGTCGCTTATCTTCGCGGCGATTTCGCAGCCCCCTCTCCTGCGGACCCAGGATACATGGCGGCGAACATCGCGATGAAGATGTTCGCGGACCTCCTTTTCAATGTTGTGCGCGATGAGCACGGAGCTGCGTATTCGCCCAACGCGTTCATCCGCGGCGCGCTTGCCAACTACGGCTCAGTCGTCATCTACAAGACGACGAAGGGTGCCGAGGTCAAGCGCTACATCGACGAGGCCTTCGACGAACTCCGCGCGGGGCGCTGCCTCTCCGTCGATCCTGAAAAATCGGACGTGGCAATGCCGACCGCGACCATGCCGCGCGCGACCATGCCGCGTATGCCAATCGCCGACGCGCTCCCCGTGTACAAGGCGCAGTTCGCGAACGAGTACTTTGAAAAGCTCCAGACGAATGCTGCCGTCGCGGGACTTATCGCGCAGTCGGTTGTCACGACGGGCGACTGCCGCTCCTGGCTCCTCGATGAGGCGCGCATAAAGGCCGTGAACGCACGCGAGGTCGAGGCGGCGGTCGCGGCCCTTTCATCCTCACGGCTTGTGTGGGTCGCGCTCGGTTCGCGTGATGCGATCGAAGGCGTCGATCCCGCCGCGTATGCACGGCTTGGCACTCGCTAGCGCGCGGCGCATGAACGTGCCACGCTTGCGTGCTACGCTTGCGTGCTAGATGCGCGGCTTCTCTCGCCTGCCGCCCAGGCGGCGGGCGAGGCGCTCGAGAGAGATGAGGCGCGCTATCGCGCTTGAAACGGCGAGTCCCGCTGCGATGGCCCCCGCGGCCTGGAGTGTGCGAAAGCCGAGTTCCAGGCTTTTAGCGAGGTCGCCGCGCACCGAGGCGAGCATGGTGTAATACATGCCGCCACCCGGCACGATGGGGATGATGGCGCAGACGATGTAGACGGCGGCCGGGCGGCGGCGGAGCGCTGCGAGGAGTTCGGCGTAGACGCCGACCGCTGCGGCCGCCGCAAAGCAGGCCACCGCCGTGCCGCCTTCGCCGCCAGAAAGCGTGTAGACGCCCCAGCCGAGGATGGCCCCCGTCGCGGCAAGCGGCACCTCGCGGAGGTGGAGCTCGAAGAGCACCGCGAAGCCCGCCGTGGCGACGGCGGCCCAGACGAGGCCGAGTGCGGCGTTCATAGCGTCCCCGGGAAGAGGCGGCGCCAGAGTTCGAAGGCGCCACCTGAGCCGATGGAGATGGCAGCCGCCGCCATGAATGCGTCCGCGCCGCGGGCAACCCCTGCAACAAGGTCGCCCGCGATGGTGTCGCGGATTGCGTTCGTGATCGCGACGCCCGGCACAAGGAGCATAATTACCCCGATGATGGTCGTATCTGCGCTCGCGGCGAGGCCGAGGTGCTCGGCGGCGAGGCAGAGGAGGGCGGCCGCGGCGCCACCTGCGATGTTTGTAAAAAAGTCCGATATCTGCCTGCGCGCGAGGATGCGGGTGACGCGCGAAAGAAGTGCTCCGACCGCGGCGGCGACGAGCGCATCGTTCCATCCTCCCCCGAAGAGCAGGGTAAAAAAGCCCGTTCCCGTGGCGGCGGCGGCGAGCGAGACGCCGAGGGGATAGCCGGGCCTGCGCTCGGTGAGATCGAGTTCGCGCGCGGCGCCGTCGAAGTCGAGCTCGCCCGCGTAGAGCCTGCGCGCAAGGTCGTTGACACGCGAGAGGCGTTCAAGGTTCATCGAGCGCTTTTTTACACGCCGCACGATCGAATGCACGCGGCCGTCAAATCCTGTGAAGGAGAGCTGGATGCCAGTCGGCGTCGCGAAGCATTCGGCCTCGGCCCCCCCGAGGGCCGAGCAGACTGCCTGGGCTGCGTCTTCGGCGCGGTAGGTTTCACCCCCCGATTCGAGTACCACGCGCGCCGTATCCGCCGCAAGAAGGAGCACATCCTCCGGGTCGATCCTCCGCGTGTCCATGCTCATAGAGCCTCCAGCATGATCCTGCCGAACCGCTTCTGCGGCTCGGCACCATGTTAGTGCACAGCATAGCGCGGAAGAGGCCGAATGGGAACGGTATGCGCCAATCCTTGATTGTCGGGACCAGGGCCGCTATCCTTCAAGCATGGGGGTTCCGCGCGCTCGGCCTTCGTTCGTCCGCTATCTCGTCGTAGGAGGGCTCGTCGCCCTCTGCGCCATGGCGAGCTGGATTGTCGCCGATGCGGCGGCGACGCGTGCCCACATGGAGCTTGTCGCCCGGAACCGAGGGCTCCAGGTGGAGCTCGCGCGGAGCGCGATGGAAGAGGGCTTTGTCCGTCTTCTCGAGGGAAACCGCATTCTTGCAAACTATTCATTCCCTGAATATCTCCGCGGAGTCCGCACGGCGGCGTCAATGATTGCGCTTTTTGCAAGCGAGCGGGCCTCGTATCGGGAATCGATAATCTATGCATTTTACGAAAAGCCGGGCTCTCCCCGTTTTCGTGACGGCCGCGCCGAGGCAGAGGCCGTTGCTGCGGAGCTTGATGCGCGCTCGAAGGAGGCATGGGAGCGGCTTACAGCCTTTGAAGGGCCGCTTGTGTTCACCGGAAGCGGATTCGAGCCCGAACCGTATTTCCTTCTCTATTTGCCCGTTCGCCTTGATGGCGAGCTCCGCGGGCTCCTTGGAACGGCGGTGGGGTTTGGCAAGGCGATAGCCAAGTATGTGCTTCCCCTCGGCCGCGTCGAGGGCCGCCGTGGCTATCTCCTTTCGGGCGAGGAGCGGGTGCTCTGGCCGCCCAAGGGAGCCCTCCCCGCGGCGGGGGAAGGGGACCTCGTCACTCGCCGGGCCTTCCGGCTCGGCACGGAGGTTTTTTTTATCGTTGGCTACGATGAGAAGGCGTCTCTCCTTGCCGAAATGCGCAGCATCGATGCGCCGCGGCGTTTTGTTCTCGCATCGGGGCTCATGCTCGCGGCCCTTGCTGTGCTTGGTGCGCTTTCGCTCTATCGCGCCGAGCTTAGGCGGCTCGCCGCCGCGGAGGAGGGACGGCGGCTCGCCGAGGCGGTCGCCGAGCGCGAGCGAGCGCTCGCCGCATCCGACCTTCGCTACGAGGCCTTGTTCGACGCCTCGACCGACGGTATTCTGCTTCTCGATAGGCAGGCCCGGGTTCGCCGCTGTAACGCGCGGGCGGCGGAGCTCTTCGGTATGAGCCCCGAGGAGCTTTGCAGCAAGAGCATCCATGACCTTTCGCCGCCTTGCCAGCCACCCGACAAGCTTGCTCCCGATCAGGCCCGGGCCATCTATGCCGCCGCATTCGCCGGGGAAGAGCAACGCTTTGAGTGGGTTCACCGCCGCAAGGACGGCGGCGAATTCACCGTCGAGGCGGGGCTTCGCCTTGTCCACGGGGTAGGGGAACGGCTTGTCCAGGCACGACTCCACGACATCACCGAACGCAAGCGGACGGAGGCGGAGCTTCGCCGCGCGCTTGACGACCGCGAGCTTCTCCTTCACGAGCTCCACCATCGCGTGAAAAACAACCTCCAGTTCATCGACAGCCTCATCGAGCTCCAAAAGGATTCAGGCAGACAAGAGGATCGGCCGGCGCTTGCCAAGGCCCAGTCGCGTGTTTCTGCGCTTGCCGCAGCCTACCTTGTCGCCGCCGACACCGCGGAAACGCTTCATGTTGAAACCGAGGGCTATTTTGCCGCGATCGCGTCCCTCGCCCGGGACGGCGCCGAGCTTGAGGACACTCGCTTCGAGGTGCGGCTCGAGGTTGAATCGATACCGCTTTCGCTCGATGCCGCCGTGCCGCTCGGACTTATTCTCCGCGAACTGCTTGTCAACGCGGCCGAACACGGCTACGGACCAGGAACAAAAGGTGTGGCATATGTGCGCTTTGTGCGCGAGGGCGCGGAGGCGCTCCTTGAGGTCCGGGACGAAGGGAAGGGGCCCGGCGCTGACCTCGAGGAAGGGCTGGGGCTGTCGATCGTCCGCGCCCTTGTACGTCAGCTCCATGGCACGCTCGCTTTTGAGGGGGCGGCGCCGGGATTTGTCGCGCGCGCCCGCTTCCCACTCGCCTAAGCCTCCTAGTTGGCGCGTCTAGCGCATGCGGTAGCGGATGACAAGGCTACCGCCGAATATGCCCTGATCGAGGAAGGGAAGCTCTTCGGCGGTCCAGAGGTTGAAGAGCGGCCACAAGGCACGTGCTGCAAAGCCGAAATCGAATCGCTCGGTGAGGCGGTATTCGATGCGGAGGAGGGTCGAGGGCATGGCGAAGCGCCCCACTTCCCAGAAGTAGCGATTGATCGCCATAAGTTCGTCGTTTGTGACACTTTTGTCGGCAAGGAAGCCCACCCGCGCGTTGAGCGCAAGGCCGAGACCGAAGGCAAGCCGGAAATGCCCGCCGAGCGGCACCGTGTAGGTGAAGGGCAAGTCGAGGAGAAGGCCGAGCACAAAGGCCATCCGATCCGAAACCTCCGTTGGTACGGCGCGGCCGCGTGCGCTCAGTTCGTAGTAGGCCCAGTACAGATCGGCTCCAGGTTCGAAGGCGAAACCTCCGGCGAAGGGGACTTCAAGCGAGGCGCCGAGGATGTTGGTGATGAGGCTCGCGGTTTCCGAGCTTTCGTCGAGATTGAGCGCTATGACGACGCCGAGCCCCGGCCGTACCGAAGCGGGGGCGGAAAAGGCAAGAATGGGAAAAGCGACGAGGGCGACGAGGACAAGGACAAAGGCACGGCTTCTCATGCGCACACTCCTTACCTGTGCATAGTATAGCGCATTCCGCTATCCCGGCTCGCCGCCTGTTTAGTTGAGAGGGGGAAGGGGGAGGACGAGGAAACCCGCAAGCTCCACGTCGGGGAAGGCGGTTTTTTCCCATGCGACAAGGGCAAGACCGCCCGACTCCGCATCGGAAGCCCCCGCGGCAGATACAAAGAGCACGGCGAGACCTGTGAAGCGCGCGTCCGCGACGGGTGGCTGTGCCGCGAAGGTGAGCGTTCGGCCCTCCTGCGACAGCGCCGCCCGCCCATCGGAGCGGATGACGAGGGCGCGGCGAGCGTCGCGCGCAAGCCAGGCGCTTGCTTCGCATGCATCCTCGGGGCGTCCAAGCGAAATCCAGAATCCCTCGAGACCATCTTCCCCGCGTGCGTGGATGAGGAGGGGCTCCGGGCCGAGTGCCAGGGCGGCATCGCGGAGGGCGGGCGGCGCATCGATGAGGCGGCGCGGCGCAAGCTCAGCTTCAAAGGCGGCGCGGCTTATGGCTTCGCCGCCGCCTAAGGCGGGATCGGCGAAGAGGGCGTGGCGGCTCCGCACCACCTGCTCCGTATCGGCGCGGAATTCCGCAAGCCAGCGTCCATTGCCGGCATGGAAAAGAGCGAAAAGGCGAAAGCCTTCCTCAAAGCGGGTTTCTGTAGCTTCGGGACGCAGCGCGCCATCCGCGCTGCGCGGTGGAGGGGGCGTCCCGCCAGAGTAAAGCGGTGGCAGAAGCGCCGGAAGCGGGGACACTTCGCCACGCGGATCGATCCTATAGAGCTCGCCGCCTTTGGCGGCCGCGTCGATGGCGTCGCGCACAAAGGGGTCGCGGTAGAGCTGGAGGAGGTAGCCTTCGGGGAGCGTCCAGAGACCGCCGACCGTTGCGGGGGCGAAGAGGGTCGAAAGCGGACGGGCTTCGAGACGATAGGCTCCCTCACCGCGGTTTTCCGGTGCCGTGGCTGCGGCGGGGCGGGGCTGTAGCTCGAGGCGCAGTAGGCCGAAGCGGTTTACCGCTGCGAGAATCGCAGGCGGCGATCCCGCCTTGCCCGAGGAAGCGGCCAGGGCTGCGACACGCACTGCGAGCGCGCCAGGCGCGGGGGTGTAGCGGGCGGCAAAGATCTCCGGCCCGCTTGTTGCGGGTACGGGGAGTATCCCTGTGCCGCTTGTGACAAAGACGGCGGTGGCATCTGCGGCGAAAGGGTAAGCGGGAGGTATCGCATGCTGCGCCGCGTTTTGCGCCGCGTTCCGCGGTGTAGCGGGCTTACTGCACGATGCGAAGAAAAACCCCGCCAGAGCGAGGAAAAGGGCGGGAAAGAGAGCATTGCGAGGCGGGGCGGAAAAAAGCGGGCCCCCGCGAGCCCGCTTGTCGGCAAACATTCGCTACCGCCTAAAGGCCTTTATTAGTAGTTCCGGGCAAAAACGGCGAGGTGTTTTGCGGGTTTGCCGCAGAGGCAGCACGCGCCCGCGATGCCTTCCTGGCGGCCTTCGGGGAGGCAGCGGATCGTCACCTTGGTTTCCGCCTTGAGTTCGGCTTCACATTCGGCCGATCCACACCAGAGCCCCTCGGCAAAGCCGCCGGAGGCCGCGGCGGTGCCTGAGCCCTCGCCCTGATCCTTGCCATAGAAGGCAAGAAGCTCACCGCGGTCCGCGACGCTCTTCGTGTTCGCGATGCGGAAGGCGCGGGCTCGTTCGTAGAGGCTCGTCTGCATCGCGTCGAGGAGCTCCCGTGCGCGCGCGCCCAGACCGAGCACGTCGATCGGCGTCTTTTCTCCCGTGTCGCGGCGCACGACCATCGCCTTGCCGGCCTCCATGTCGCGGGGGCCGATCTCGATGCGGAGGCAGACGCCGTTCATTTCGTGTTCGGCGAATTTCCAACCGGGGCTCTGCGTGTCGTCCGCGTCGAGGATCGCACGGATGCCTGCCGCTTTGAGTTCGGCAAGCACCTTCTCGCAGTACGCGAGGACCGCAGCCTTGGTGTCGTTTTTGAGAATGGGCACGATGACCGCCTGTTCGGGGGCGAGGCTCGGCGGGAGGACGAGGCCGCGGTCGTCGGAATGCGTCATGATGAGCGCGCCGATGAGGCGGGTTGAAACGCCCCAGCTCGTTGCCCAGGCGTACTCGAGCCTGCCATCACGGCCCTGGAACTGGACATCGAAGGCCTTGCCGAAATTCTGACCGAGGAAGTGCGAGGTGCCCGCTTGGAGTGCCTTTTTGTCCTGCATCATCGCTTCGATGCAGTAGGTGGCGACGGCGCCTGCGAATTTTTCCGATTCGCTTTTCCTCCCTGCGATGACGGGGAGGCAGAGGTGCTTTTCGGCCACCTCCTTGTAGATGCCGAGCATGCGCATCGTTTCCTCGACCGCCTCCGCCTCGGTTTCATGGGCGGTGTGTCCCTCCTGCCAGAGGAACTCAGAGGTGCGGAGAAAGAGCCGCGTGCGCTTTTCCCAGCGCATCACCGAGCACCACTGGTTGTAGAGGAGGGGAAGGTCGCGGTAGGACTGGATCCAGTTCTTGTACATCGACCAGATGATCGTCTCCGAGGTGGGGCGGACGCAGTAGGGCTCCTCAAGCTCCTCGCCGCCGCCGTGCGTGACGACCGCCAGCTCGGGTTTGAAGCCCTCAACGTGTTCTTTTTCCTTTTGGAGAAAGCTCATCGGGATGAGGAGGGGGAAGTAGGCGTTCTGGTGACCTGTTTCCTTGAAACGCCGGTCGAATTCCGCTTGGATGCGCTCCCAGATGGCGTAGCCGCGCGGCCGGATCACCATCGCGCCCTTTACGGGGCTGTAGTCCGCGAGCTTCGCGTTGAGGACGATGTCGATGTACCACTGCGAGTAGTCGACGCTCCGGGGAGTGATCTTCTCTGCCATGAGGCTACCTCGTGCGGGGACAATGTTGGGAAAACTATAGCGCGAAGAGCGGCCGCGACGAAAGGGGGGAATCATCAAGGATCGGGGCGGGCGCCGGGGCAAGAAAACGCCCCGCGGCGCATGTGGCTACGGGGCGCGTTTTCAAACTAGGCCGGCCGGGGAGGGGGAGGCCTAGTCGGGAAGCCTGAGTGTTTCGACCATATAGCGCACGGCGCCCTCGCCTCGCTCGCTCATGCGCTTTTCGATGATGAGCACGAGGGTGCGTTCGTCCGGAGCGACGATTACACGGCGGATGACATAGTCGCGCACGCCCTGCCGTTTGACATCGGGATTGCCGCCCGTTACGCGACGAACTTTGCCGTCCTTCCCGGCCGCAGTCACCTCAAGGTCGAAGGACGAGGTCACGCTCTCCTTGGCTTCGACGATCCGCTTTTTGAGCGCCACATCGTAGCTAGTTCCCGTTTTGAAGTCGCGGAAGGAGAGCGATGCAGGCGGCTCTTCTCCGTCGAGAAGGAGGTAGAGTAGTCTTCCGGGCTTGAGGTGATCGATTTTCACGCTCCGTGCGAGGGGGAGGAGCTCGCCATAGAGCGCGAAGAGGGCGCCTGAAAGATCCTGTCCCGGTTCGAGGGCGGCATCAAAGGAACGACGCTGGATGCCCTTGGGCACAAAGTCGTTCTTTTGCGTGTTGACGAGGTAGAGCTCGGCATAGGGCTTTCCTGATGCCGTGTCGGCGCCGTATTGACCAAAGAGGAAGTAGGCCGAATCCGCGGAAAACCCAAGATTGACAAACGTTGTGACGTCGCCGGCTATGGCCGGAAGAAGGATGACGAGGGCGGCGAGGGCCGCAAGGACGATCCTTTTCATGGCAGGCTCCTAAGCTTGTATATCGGCGAAAGGGCTTCAGGGCTTGACGTAAACCGCGGGAAGCGCTTTTCAAAGGCCGCTTCCGCGGGCTATGCTGGGTATGTGACCACCGCCGCGCGCCGCCGCGTTTACTGGGCGCTTTTTGTCGCCGCCTGCCTCTGTCTGGCGGCGGCGGTTCTGCTCGCTGTTCCGCTCTTTATTGGCGCAGTTAATGTCGGCGTGCTCGAGCGCGCGGGTGCGCTTCGCGAGTCGCGCCTCTTCGGACTTGGTATTTCGTCGCTGGGCTCGAGCGCAGCCTCCACGGTTCTCGCTTCCCTGTACGCGACGCTGTGTCTGGGCTTTGTGCTCTATTCTTTCAGAAAGACCGTTTCGCCTGAGATATTCTTTTTTTCGTTTTGGGTTCTTTCACTCGGCCTTGAGTGTTCGCGGCTTTTTGTGTTTCACCTTGCCGCGGAGGGGGCGCCGACTGCCCTTGTCCATGCGGCGGCACGCGTGACGCTCGCCGCGCGAACAACCGGTCTTCTTGCGCTCTTCACCGCAAGCCTGTTCGCCGCCGGATTCCGGAGTGAAAAGCCGGGCTCCGCAGCCTTGCTCATCATGCTCATCGGCGCGGGGCTTGCGCGGAGCGTGCCGCTCAATTCCGGCGCCTACGAGCCGACACTCATGCTGAGACCCGGATTTTCCGCGCTTCTCGACCTTCTCGCGTTGGCTTCTGCCCTCGCGACGGCCGCCGGATTTTTTCACGCTGCGCGGGTTTCGGGCGAGCGGAGCTACCGCGCCGTCGCGCTGGGTACGATCGCCCTCCTTGTGGGACAAAGGCTCCTCGTGACGGATTGGCGGCCGCTCTCGCTTATGCTCGGATTCGGGCTCGTGCTTGCCGGATCCTGGCTTTTCGTCTCCCGTCTTCACGCATACTACCTGTGGCAGTGAGTCTTAGTCCGGGTCGCATCGTGCTTCGGCGCATAGTCTGCGCAGTGTGAGCGCCGTATCGCGCGGCCTTATACGCCGTGGAGCACGAGCACCGCAACCGCTCCCGTGAGGACTGGTAGCACGAGGTTGTCGAAGTCCTTGAGCGGCGCCGCCTCAACGATCGTCGCCGCGAGCGCGATGAGGAGCGAGGGGAGGGGCTTGTGCGTCTCTCCGAGCGAGGCGAGGAAGACCGCCGCGAAACAGGTGAGGCTACCCTCGAGCGATTTGCCCCGGGTAAAGGGAAGCCGCACCGATCCCAGGGTCTTGCCGACGAGGCTCGAAAGGCCGTCGCCAAAGGCAAGCGCGTAAATCGCGATCGAGGCTGCGGGATTGGGATAGAGGAGGAGGGCGAGCATCGCACCAAGTCCCAGGGTGACGGGGCCGAGGACAAATTTCCCCGCGTCTCGCCGCCGAGCCGCGAGGGCGGTGATGCGAGAAACAAGCGGTACGGAAAGTCCGGACATGCGGAGCGCTTCGCAGAGGGAGTACACGAGGGTTCCCGCGCCGAGGAGGCCAAGGGCAAGGCGAACACTCAGGCCGGCGATGCTCGGCACGAAGGCGATGAGCAGGTGTATGCCCTTGCGGAGAAGCTCGATGCGGATTTCTTCCCGTATTTTAAGACCGCTTTTCGGAAGCTCTGTTGTGGGGATGCTCGACTCCATATTCATGCGATTGCTCCGTGTTTTCATTAAAGCAATTTTCGTGCCACCTTTTGCACTCCTTTGGCCTATGGCTAAAGCCTTTCTGTGAAAGCTTCTGTCGGCCAATCCCTGGTGCAGGCTCTAAGTCTGTATGAAAAAAAATACATAAGGATCTGGTGAAATTTGGAAAAGGTCCTCCTCTTGACAGGCGCGGCCTGCGATGCTAGATTGCTTTTCGCGGCTCCTCCCGGGGGCCGTCCGGAATGTCCGGCCGGAAAGTCCGGTGGGCGATTAACTCAGCGGGAGAGTGCTACCTTCACACGGTAGAAGTCATTGGTTCAAATCCAATATCGCCCACCGGGCTTTTCTTTTTTTTCTTCCCTTCTCCGAGAGCCCCCATGTACGCCTACCTCGTTCGCGGATAGACCATCGTCATCGGAATTTTGCGGTACGCCTCGATATCGATGCCCCGTGTTGGGTGAAGCACATAGTAGATGTTGAGAAAGGCGAGGTTTTTGGTTTCGGGGCGCACCATGGTGGTCTGATCCCGTTCAAGCGCGTCGAAGAGGCGGGCCGACTCGGTGAAGGAGGCCATGGCGCTGGCGCGTCGGGCCGGATCGCCGAGGCGGTTGGCAACCCGATAGAGGGCGGCGCCGAGGTTGTTTTCTGCGAGCATAAGAAGCTCGACGATCTCCCCGTGCGACGCCCTGCCCTGCGGATCGGGCTGGTCAAGGCGCTCGAGTTCGACGTTCATCGCGCCGACGACTTTGCGGAAATAGCCCTCCGCCGCATGGTAATCGGCGCGGGCGTACAGCGCGCAACCGAATGCGTAATCGAGGTAGGGGCTCGCCTCGCCGAGTAGCCCGGCGTGGTAGAACTGGTCGAGGGCCTCGGCAAAACGGCCTTTCTGGTAGAGGATGTAGCCTCGTTCATAGCGGACGCGCTGGCTGTCGAAGCCGTGAGTCGCGGCTCGCTCGAAGAGCGGCAGTGCAGCGTCGAAGTCGCCATTCCGCCAGTAGGCGGCTTCGGCGAGCCCGACATAGGCCTCGGCGAAGCGCGGTGTTCGCGCGAGGCGGCCGAGCCCAAGCGCCTCTTCGTAGAGTGCGGCGGCGGCCGAGAAGTCTTTCTCCGCGGCGCTGAATTCGGTTTCTCCGAGGCGGCCGGCCTTGACGAGCGCAAGCGCGTCGCCGAGGCGGTTTTCGCCGCGCCTAAGGAGGGCATCGATGCGGAATGCAAGGCGCTTAGAGGAGAGAGCGGGCATCCGCTCGTAGGCGGCTATAGCCTTGTCGAGGGCCTTTCGCTCCTCTGCGGGTGCGCCGGTCGCTGCGAAATAGCGGGCAAGATGATAGTGCGCTTCGGGAAGCGAGGGATCCTTTTTTTGAGCGGCCATGAGGATGCGGTGCACATCTTCCCTGTCGCCCTTGTCGAAAAGGTATGCGCCGAGTTCCGCAAGGGTGGCCGCCGTGGGGAAGGGTTTGTCCGCGGCCATGAACCGCTCCTTGAGCGGCCGGACCTCGGCGAGCTTGTCGACGCGGATGAAATAGAGAAGCATGCGCTCGGCGTATTCGTCCTTCGGGCCGTAGCGTTCCATGAGCGTCGCATAGGCGAGCCGGGCTTCTTCGTAGTACTTGGGCTCCTCTTCGGCCCAGGCGAGATAGACGTCGCCGAGAAGGAGAAGCGCGTCTTTCTGGTAGTATACACGTTCGAGAATTCGCCGCGTGAGGATGTCTACCGCCTCGCGGTATTTGAGCTGCTCCTTCTCGAGCGCTGCCCAGGCGAGGGCGCCCTTGATCTCGCGCGGATACCGCGTGACGAGCGTCTCATACTTGCGTTCCGCGAGGATGTACTGGCGGCGCGATGCATATGCCTCCGCATAGCGGTAGTACCACGAGGGATAGTCCTGGATTTTTGACGCTTTTGCGAAAGCGGCCTCCGACTCCGTAAAGCGGTCTTCCGCGATGCGTGCGTAGCCGGAGCGGTAGAGCACGTTGGCCGAAAGGGGGCGGTAGATGAACCGCCAGCCGAGCCAGCCGAGCGCCGCCGCCCCCACAAGCGCGAGGAGGATCGTTCGGACGAGGGGGAGAATGGTGTGGGTGAAGGCGTAGCGGAAGGTTCCGCGCTCCGCCTCAAGCGCGGCGCCTGTGCTTTTTTCGTAGCCCTTGGGTATCGATATGCGCCGCTCGAGGATGCGACCCGCAAGGAGGGCGATGTCCTCGAGCGCGGCACCCTCGACGAGCATCCAGACAAGCCGCGAGCGTTGGGCTTCGGTGCCGCGCTCTTCGGCGAGAGACTCTTCGACGGCGATGCGGAGATTGAGCGGCAGGGCGAGGAGGCGATCCTGGAGGCGGTCGACCTGCGCTTCGCTGAGTTCGACGGGTCGGACGCGTTCTTCCGCGGGCGCTGGGCGGGAGGGGCCGGGGGCTCGTGCGGCACGAGGTGGCGGCGGTGCACGGCGCGCCTGAGCCGCCTTGTCCTCGCCGGGCATTTCGAAGTCAGCGCCCCAGGTTTCGTCGAGCTTGAACGTGGTGGCGGGAGCCGCCTCCTCGCTCAAGGCGGCGAGTTCGCGGTCCAGGTTTTCGCCGTCGAGCTCGCCGAAAGAGGTCGCGCCCTCGCCGAAGTCGAATGAGTCGAATGCGTCAATCTCAGGTATGCCGGCGGTGCCCGATCCCGTTTCGGGTATCGAAAAGGATGGAGACTTAAGGGGCGCGGGAGCTTCACCCGCGAGGGCGAAGCCTTCGCCGCCAAGGTCAAGGCCTTCGCCCTCGCCAAAACCGGCTTCTGCTTCCGACAGGGCTGGTTCGGGCTCCGGGGCGTTCTCCGTATCGGAGAACGTCTCTAAGGCTTCTGAGCTAGCGGTCATGTCGCCTGCCGCCGCTTCCTCGCCAAAGTCGGGTATGGAGAATTCGTCGAGGGAGAAGCCTGCATCCTCGGGCGCGGCTTTATCCTCTGGGATTTCGGCGGCCTCGCGTGGGCTCTGCGCTTCATCAAGCGCGAACTGTTCCACGTCGGGTAGGGAAAAATCCTCGGCTGCCTCAGTCTGGGCGGCTGTGGCAGCGGGGGGGGCTTCTTCCTGAGTGGGCTCAAGAAGCGATTCCTCGAAGACCGCTTCGGGCTGCATCGCCTCCGGGAAGCTGTCTTGGGGAAGGCTTGCGGCCGCAGTGTCGGGCTCTTGCGGTTCTTCGAGACTGGCGAATGCCGCAAGATCGAAGTCGTCAAGCGGTGAGAGGTCCTGGGCTTCGCCTTCTTCGACTAGGGGTTCGGGAGTGGAGGCGGGTTCTTCGCTTTCGTCTGCGACGAGGGGCTCCGCTTCCTTTTCCGCTTCGTCGAGGGGGAGATCGGCGAGTAGCTGGGCAAAATCGGGCGGAACACTCTCTTCGCCGGGCGCCTCCGCGGGGGGCGGCGAGGCGCGGAGGCGTGCGGCGCGAGCGGCAAGACCTCGCGGCGCCTCAGTGTGCGGAGGAGAGGCGGGGCGCTCCGGTTCGACGACAGCGTCCGCGGGCGCAGTCGCCTCTTCGCGTTCTTCACCCCATCGGGCGAGGACTTCCGATTCCCGCGAGAGGGACGCGAGATCGCGCTTAAATCGTTCGACATCCTGGAGGCGCGGCATAACTACCCGACTTATATTAACGGAACAAACGCGTGTTTGTATAGGAAATTGCTTCAAGCGGACATGGCGCAGGGCCGATATTCAAACGGCGAAGAAACACTATGAAGCGCTGGCATATCTGTTCCATACTGATGGCGACGCTACTCCTCGCCATGCCAAGGGCGCTTGGCGCGTTCGAGATCGAGTCGCTACCGCTTCACCTCATCCTTGCGGGTAAGACTGAGGCGGAACCTCCCTTTGTCTGGGGTGACTACCTCATCTTTTCCGCGAAAGGCGGCTACCGCTTTGTCGGCGCGGCGTTCGAGTTCGAAGGCTTTGCGAAAATTCACGCATTCGAGCGCAACAAGGAAGGGGTTTTTGTGCTCGCGCTCCCCCTTCCGCTTAAACAGCGCGCCCTCCTTGCGTACCGCCTCATCATCGATGGCGCATGGGTTCCCGACCCTGTGAACCCCCGCCGCGCGACGGGGCGCGAAACGGGCCTTGCACTGTCGCTCGTCGAGGTGCCCTATGTGTCGGATGAACGGCTCGGCCTCTATTCCCATCTCGACGCCGCAGGGCGCACGGCGCGCTTTTTGTGGAAGGGGCGTCCGGGCGAAATTGTCACGGTGGCGGGCGACTTTAACAACTGGGACCCGTTTCTCCATGAGCTTTGCGAGACGGCGCCGGGGGTCTACGAACTCGCTTTGCCGCTTCCCCCCGGGGTGCACCGCTACGCCTTCGTCGTCCGCGGCGAGTATCTCGCGGATCCGCTCAACGTTGAGCGCGCGACAAACGCCGAAGGCCGTGTCGTCTCGGTCCTGCGCGTCGGCGAGGCGGATACGAGTACCGCGCGCCGCTAGGTGCGGCGCCCCCTTCTTACACCCTCCCCGCTTTTTTTAGTTCCTCGAGCGCGTTTTCCGCGGTCCGCCGTCTCAGTTCCGCAATGGACTCGGTGGAGGCGTAGGCGGCGTGGTCCGAGAAGACGACGTTGGGGAGCCTGCGTAATGGACTATCCGCCTGTAGTGGTTCCTCGGCGAAGACATCGAGTCCCGCGCCGCCGAGCCTGCCTGAGGCGAGCGCCGCCGCAAGCGCAGCTTCGTCGACGAGGCCGCCGCGCGCCGTGTTTATGAGGCAGGCCCCGGGTTTCATGCGTGCAAGGGCGGCTTCGTCGATCATGCCCCGTGTCGTAGCCGTGAGCGGCGCGTGGAGCGAGAGCCAGTCTGCGCGGCAAAGGAGCTCCTCGAAAGAAACCGCCTCGAGTTCGAGCCCCGCGCCCCGAGCCGCCGCCGCCCATGGTCCGCCGACGCCCGCATCGAGGCGCTCGCGCGTGAGGTGGGGGCTGTACACGATGAGGGCGCGAAGGCCGAGGCCGAGCGCCGCGCGTGCGAGGGCTCTGCCGGTGCCGCCAAAGCCGAGAATGCCCAGCGTCGAGCCCGCGACACGCCTGTTCGGCGCGCTTACGTCCCAGCGGCCTACGCGTATCGCGGCGTCGCGTTCGGGTATGCGGCGGGCGAGGGCGAGGATGAGGCCGAGTGAGTGTTCGGCGACCTCCGCGTCGCAGTAGCCCGGCACGTTGCGCACCGCGATGCCGCGCGCCGCCGCCTGAGCACAATCGACGGAGTCGAGCCCAACGCCATAGCGCGCGATGACGACGCAGCGCTCCATCGCCCCGATCGCGGCGGCATCGAGGGGGGCAAGGTTCGTAAGGACGGCGTCGGCCACGCGGCAGGCCGCGGCGACCTCGACCGAGTTCGTGCATCGCGCCACCTCGAGGCGGACGCCGGCCGCCTCGAGTATCGGCCTTTCGACGCTACCTGCATCACCAAAACGGTCGTCGGTGATGACGGCGAGGACGCCGTTCGGGCGGGCGCCGCCTGAGTCGCCGTGGAAAGGCAGGGCGGTCACGATCGCTTTTCGAGAAGGTCGTCGAGGAAGGCGTGGCTCTTTGTGAGGGCGTCGAAGACGGCGTGCGTGTCCTTCATGTTGCCCGATATCCGTTCAAGGGAGTTAAGCCCTTCGTTGAGGGCCAGATTTTCCTCGCGGATGGCACCCGATATCTCGGCAAGGGCGCTACCTGTGCGCTCCACGCTCGCCGCGCTCTCTTGGAAATTCGCGAGCACCTCGGAGAACGAGGCCTTGAAGCGCTCGAGGAGCTCGAGAAAGCCCTTCATGCGCTCGTCGATCGCCGCGACGGAGGCACGGAATTCACCGGTGGTTTCCTCGATCTGCTTTGCGAATTCGCCGGTGCGCCCTGAAAGTGCCCGCACCTCGTTCGCGATAATGCGGAAGCCCTTGCCCACGGCGCCCGCGCGCGCCGCCTCGATGGAGGCGTTGATCGCGAGAATGTTGGTGCGGTCGGAGACGTCGCGGATCGAGCCGGTCACTTCCTCGATGCTCCGCGTTTTTTCGCGAAGTTCGCCAAAGAGCGCGGCGATGCGCCGCGCGTCCGCGGCGGCCTCTTCGATTTCCTTGACCCGCGAGGCGACGTCCGCGTCGGTGCGTGAGTTTTTGGCAAGGAGTTCGTTCATCATCGCGTCGATGCGCGATGCGTTTTCCGCGGTGCTCTGGCTCGTCGCGCGGATCTCCTCGAAGGCCGCGACGATGGAGGAAAGCGCGCCCTCCGCCTCGCCCACGGCGGCGTCGAGGATGGAGAGGGAGCGATTGGTCACCGCGGCGAGAACGACGCCCTTGTTGTAGCCCGCGGCGAGTCTATCGATGGCGCCGCGGTAGTTGGCCTCCGGGATCGGCCCGAAGCCGCTTTCGGTATCGGTCACGATCTTGCCCCCTTAGGCTTTGTAGAGCTCGTCGAGAAGATCGACACCGCAGCGAAGGCCGCCGAGCCAGGAAAGAAAATCGCGCACCGCCTTGTCACGGAAGACTCCGCCGTGCTGAGGCGCGATCATCGCAGGGGAAAGGCGGCTCACACTCTCCGACCAGCGGCGCGCAACCGCGTTCGAGGCGATGATGCGGCGATGGAAGCCTTCAAGATGGGGGCGTGCCAGTTCAAAGTCGTCGATGAAGAGCCGCTCCTCCCCCTCGGGGAATATGGCGGCGCCTACGTCGCCCGAAAAGAGGATGCGCGAGCGCTCGTCAAACAGCGAGAAGGCGCCGGGCGAGTGCATGAAGTGTGTGGGGACGAAGGCGAGCCGGGCGCCCGAGCCGAGCGAAACGCCTTTGCCGAGCGATTCGATTGGCACCACACGGGATGCGTCGACGATGCCGAAGTGGGGGAGGAACCTCGTCCAGAGTTCTGAGATGTAGATTTTTGCGGGCGTCACCCCGAGCCAGAGCGCGATGCCCGAGGAGACGTCAGGATCCTGATGCGAGAAAAAGATGCCTTCGATGCGGTCAAGCGGCACAAGTCGGCTTGCGCTTGCGACAACGCGGGAAAAGAGGTGCACCCCGCCCGGATCGAGGAGCCAGCCCCGCCCCTTGTCGATGATGAGGTACTGCATTGTCTGCACGACGCCGCGCCGGTAGTCGGCATCGGTGCCGAGCCATACGAACTTGTGCTCGCCGTCGTCGAAGAGCACCTTGCCGTTCATGTCGCCGGAATCGATCATCATGCCTCCGTGTGTAGGTTTAGTATACCAAGCCTGGGCCCGTCGCGCCAGCTTCCATCCGCGGTCGCCTCGTGCGTGGCGGGGCTATGCGCGCGGCCTCGAGTGCGTTGCGCGCTCGAGGAGAAGGGGGTATGATCCTGCAAAAGCCGAGGGGGAGGAGGCATGATGACCGTCGACGGAGATCACTGGGTGGATGAGGCGGGTCGGAGACTCATACTGCGGGGGGTGAACCTGGGGGGAAGCACCAAGGTGCCCGCGAAGCCTGACGGTTCGACCTTCGAAAAGGCGCATTTTTACGATCGGTGCGGCATGTCCTTCGTCGGGCGTCCCTTCCCCCTTGCGGAGGCGGACGAGCATTTCGCCCGCCTTGCGCGCTGGGGGCTTCGGTTCATCCGCTTTCTCGTCACCTGGGAGGCGGTGGAGCACGAGGGGCCGGGCCTGTACGACGAGTCCTATCTCGATTACCTCGAAGCCGTTGTGCGCAAGGCGGGCGAGCATGGGCTTGCGTTGTTCATCGATCCGCACCAGGACGTCTGGTCACGCTGGGCGGGCGGAGATGGGGCGCCTGCGTGGACGATCGAGGGGGTCGGCTTCCGCCCCGAGAACTTCCAGGCGACGGGGGCGGCCATACTCCACCAGGAGATGGGTCGTGCCTATCCACGCATGGTCTGGTTCACGAACTACACACGCCTTGCCTGTCAGACGATGTGGAGCCTTTTTTTCGGCGCCGATGCCTACGCACCGGGGCTC
Source organism: Spirochaetota bacterium (assembly GCA_029265615.1). GTDB lineage: Bacteria > Spirochaetota > Spirochaetia > Treponematales > Rectinemataceae > JAEUJG01. The sequence continues at coordinate 76,639 of JAJUIB010000006.1, read as the reverse complement.
CGTGTTGAGGCGGGTTTGCCCGGCGAGGGCGAGCGCTACGCCGACTTCCTTCAGGGTCGGTACATTGCGGCGATGGCGAAGGTCGCCGAGCGGGTGGGGGGCTACGCGCAGGTAGTCGGCTTCGACAGCCTTAATGAGCCCTCGGCGGGATACATCGGCCTTGGGGATCTTTCGCGGCTCGAACGTTGCTTTGCAAAAATGGGGCCCATGCCCACACCCTGGGAGTCAATGCTCGCAGGCTCGGGATTTCCGGTCGAGGTCGATGTCTATGGCATCCGGGGCCTCGGGCAACGCAAGATCGGGCGTACGCGTCTTGGCGAAGAGGGGCTATGCGCCTGGGCCGAAGACCGCGACTGCGTCTGGGCCCGGGCGGGCGTCTGGGATCTTGACGCCGGGAAACCGGTGCTCAAGCGGCCGGACCACTTTGCCCGTGTGGGGGGGCGGACGGTCGATTTCTCGGCCGACTTCCTTAAGCCCTTCATCGTCCGCTATGCGAAGGCGATTCGCGCTGCAGCCGAGGGCGGAAGGCGGCTTGCGATTTTTGTGGAAGGCGTTCCGAATGCCGAACGGCCCTCGTGGGGGCCCGGCGATGAGGGACCCGTTGTCGACGCGACACATTGGTACGACGACCTCACCCTCGCGATGAAGCGCTGGTGGGGCTTCGTCGCCTACGACTCTCGCGGCGAGCGGCCGGTCCTTGGCCGCAAAAGCGTCAGGCGCTATTTCTCTGAGGCGCTTTCGGAACTCCGCGCCTGGTCGTACAAAGCCATGGGCGGCTGTCCCACGCTCCTTGGCGAGTTCGGCCTGCCCTACGACCTCAACGGGCGGCGCGCCTACGAGGGCCCCAGGGCCGGCGACTACAGCCTCCACGAGAAGGCTCTTGCCGCCTACTACGACGCGATCGACGAGAATCTCCTTGACTCGACGATCTGGAACTACACGGCTGACAACACCCACGACCGCGGCGACCAGTGGAACGGCGAGGATCTGTCGATCTACTGCGCCGACGAGGCCGCGGCGGGGAGGAGCGAAACCGGAGATCCGCGGGACGCTGGCGGCCGCGCGATGCGCGGCTTCGCAAGGCCCTACGCGTATGCGACCGCAGGCGAGATACGCGCGATGCGGTTTGTCGCCGCACGGCGCGAGTTCACGCTCCGCTGGCACCCCGATCGCACAATCGATGCGCCGACGGTCGTCTATGTGCCGCGACTACACTATCCCGAGGGCTTCGCGGTTGAGGCCGAGGGCTGTGTGGCTGCACTCCGCGAGGATCTCGGTCTGCGGAGCGAAGCGGCGCCTGCGTTTGGCTACGAGTTTGTCGAGGCGCGGCCGCTGTCCGGCGCCACAGAATGTTCGCTTAGGCTTTTACCCGTGCGCAGACGCTGAGCGCGCGATTCGGCCGCGCCCAGGACGGCAAGGCCCGCGGCAGCCGCCGCGGCAACGATGCCGAGCATCGGCCACACGGGCTCAAGCCCGCGCCGTTCGACGATGCCGCCGACAATCGATGAGCTCACCGCGAAACCGCTACCGCCGATGATTGGCAGGATCGACTGGAAGCGGCCGCGGTGACTGATCGGTGTATGGTTCGCCACATAGGCGCCGTCGCTTGTCGCATTGACGATCTCGCCGAGGGTCCAGACCGCCGTGGAGAGGTAGATGAGGGCGGGCGAGCGCGCGAGGCCCACGAGCGCGAATCCTCCTGCGAACAGAAATCCCGCAGCGGCCACGTTGGTGATCGGTTTCCAGCGCTTCGTGAGCGCCACGACCGGGGTCGCGAGGATGACGACCATCACCGCGTTGAGCGTCATGAGAAGTCCGAAGATGCGGGCACCCGCCTCTTTGCCAAAACTCGCTGAGGTCTGCATGGGCAGGGCGAAACGGTGCTGGGCGTAGACAAAGCCGTAAAAGGTCGTAAGGAGCGTATAGGCGAGGAGCCACGGGCGCGAAAACAGCGCCGAGATGAGCCCTCCCTCATGCGCCTCTTCTGTGCTGCCCGAGCCCTTGGTCGCCTCGATTGCCTCATGGCTGGGCTTGGTTTCCGGAACAAGGCGCGCGACAAGGCCGAGGGCGACGAGGATGGCTATCCCGTTGCCCCAGAACAGCCAGTTGGGCGCGACATAAAAGAGAAAGCCTGCGATGATGGGCCCGAAGGCGAAGCCGAGGTTGTGGCCGAGGTAGAGGAGGCTAAAAGCCGCCTGGCGGTTGTCTGGACGGGTGAGGTCCATCTGCATCGCGGTGCGCGCGGGATCGGTCACGCCGTCGAAAAAGAGGCTTGCCAGGATGAGCCAGGGCACGAGCTCCGAGTCGCCGAGGAAGCCGCAGGGCAAAAATGCGAGCCCCGCGAGCGCCTGCGCGACGAGCATGACGCTTTTTCTCCCGAAGCGATCGGCGAAACGGCCTCCGATGAGCGTGCCGGGGATGTAGGCGAGCGAGGCAAGAAACATGAAGTTGCCCGCCCGCGCAGGCAACCAGCCGAGGCGTTCGGTAAGGAACAGGGTGAGGAAGGGGAAGACGAACATGCCGACGCTATTGATAACCGTGGCGAGAAAGAGGACGTAGACCGGTGCGGGGAGTCCACGGTACAGCGCGAACATGGCGGAGACTCTGGCCCGAAGGCGCGACATGTGTGATGTAGACATGGCGAAGTTGTTTTCCTGTCCGCTTAAGGCGGACGTCCGGTGGCGAGTCGGCGGCCCCAAGAAATAGGACGCGCGCCGCGCGAGCGCGCCCTAAAGCGGCGCGCATGCCCCTTAAAAGCGAAAGCGGGCACGAACGAGAGCCTAGCTGGCCTCCGCTTGCGACGTCAATGGAGGAGAGGGGCTTTTTTGTGGCCCAAATTGCGTGTAATTGATTTTGCCGCGCGGCTGCAAAGCTGCGGAGGGCGCCCTTGCGCGGCCTACCGCCTTCAAGCTAGCATCGCGACCATGAAAGGCGTCATCGTCGCTGCCGGCTACGGCACCCGTTTTCTTCCCGTCACCAAGACCGTCCCGAAGGAGATGCTTCCGGTCGGGACACGTCCCTCGATTGCGTACATCGTGGACGAGTTTGTCGCTTCGGGTATCACCGAGATCGCGATCATCAGTTCGCGGCGCAAGAAGTGCCTCGAGGACTATTTCGACCGAGAGGTCGAACTTGAGGAGGTTTTCCGCCGCGAGGGAAAGACCGACCGTCTTTCCCTTATCGCGCCGCCCTAGGCCGATGTGGTGTTCATCCGCCAGCGCGAGATGCGCGGCACGGGGCACGCGCTTCTCCAGGTGCGCTCGTTCGTGGGGGGGGCGCCTTGCGTCGTCGCCTACCCAGATGACCTCCATGTGGGCGAAAAGCCCCTCGCGCGCCAGCTTGTCGAGGTGTACGAGCGCACGGGCAAGTCGGTGATGGCGACCATCCTCGAACCGGGCGACGTTTCGCGCTACGGCGTCGTCGATCCAGAGCCTGATGGCGAGGGCGTGCGCGGTTTTGTCGAGAAGCCAGCTCGCGGCATGGAGCCCTCGCACGAGGTTTCGATAGGGCGGTATCTCTATACGCCCGAGTTCTTCGAGCTTCTTGCCGAAGGCTGGGCCCTCCACGAGAAGGGCGAATATTTTCACACCTACGCGCTCGACCGCCTCATCGCGGCGCGCAAGGTGGCATATAAACGCGTCGAAGGCCACAGGCTCGACACGGGCGAGCTTGCAGGCTATCTCGATGCGGTGCTGAGGAGTGCGGCAAGCGACCCCGCGCTTAGACCCGTTCTCGAGCGTTTTGCGCGCGAGCATCTTGGCCTTTCCTGAAGGAGAACGCGATGAACGATCCTGCCTCCGTCCTTGCGCGATTCGCGCCGTCTCCTCTTGGCGCTGATCTTTCGCGGCTTCCGTCCGGTGTGCGCGCCGCCCTTCCCGCGCTCAAGCGCGCCCTGGACGGCCTCGACCGGGTGTTTCTCGAACAGCTCGGACCTGGCCATGCCGCCCGCTACGATGCCGTGATGGCGGGACCGCCCGGTGTCGAGCGCGACTTTTACGCGTTCTTCCTTGGGCCCTGGAATCCGCTTGAAGGAGATATACCCGCCTTCCCCGGTGCACCCGAAAAGGACCCCGGCGCTGGTCTCTATCCCAAAGGGATGAGCGCAAAGGAATTCTCCCGCAGGCTTTCCCTCGTTCCCGAGGAGCTTCGCTTAAGCCTTTCCGACCACTATGCCGTTGTCGAGGAGCGCCCTGGCACGCCGGCGGGACTTGTCGCCGTCCCCTATCATGAACGATATGCGCACCTCCTTGGCCCGATCGCCGCGGAACTTCGCGCCGCGGCGGATGCGGTGCGCACCGACGGTCCTGACCTTGCGCCGCTTGTGCACTATCTCGAAAAGCGCGCGGATTCGCTACTTTCAGGAGACTATCGTAGCGCCGATGCGGACTGGGTCCGGCTTCGCGACGCACCGATCGAACTCGTGCTCGGGCCCTATGAAGTCTACATCGACGGCGTTGCGGGGACGAAAGCAGCGTATGAGGGCATGCTGTTCGCCGTCGATGCGGAAAAAGGCGCCGCGCTCCGTGACATCGAACGGGGGCTTCCCGAGCTCGCCGCCGCCTTCCCGCTCCCCGATGGCGCGCGTTCGGCAGTCGGCGGACTTGCGCCCATCGTCGTCGTCGATCTTCTCTACGCGGCCGGCGAGGCCCGGCAGGGTGTCATGGCCGCCGCCTTCAATCTCCCGAATGACCCCTGGGTGCGCGGTACGGTCGGCTGGAAACAGGTGATGATCCGCAATGTGATGGAGGCGAAGTTCTCCAAGGTCGGTGCCCCGATCTCGCGGGCGATCTTGGGCGATTCGAGCGCGGGCTTTGAGCCATTTTTCCTTTTCGTTCTTCTCCACGAGGTGAGCCACGGTCTCGGGCCAGCCTATCGGGCGGATGGCAGCCCCGTCGACCAGGCGCTCGGTCCGCATTACACCGCCATCGAGGAGGCCAAGGCCGACACGGGGGCGCTGCACCTCATGCTCGTCAAGGCCGGGCATGCCGGAATTCCCTCCTACAGCGAGCGGGAGATTCTCGACAGCTATGTTGCGGGGCTGTTTCGCTCGATGCGCTTCGGGCTCCACGAGGCGCATGGCGCCGCGAACCTTGTCGAGTTCAACTGGTTTTCGGAAAAAGGCGTCCTCTCCTGGGATCCTGATGGCAGATTGCGCGCCGATGTCGCGAAGCTCAAGGATGCCGCCTCAGGACTTCTTGAGGAACTGTGTAGGCTCGAAGCTGCCGCAAGTCCTGCGGAGGCCGAAGCCTTCCTCGCTCGCTATGCGACCGTGTCGCCTGAGCTCGAGGCGGCTATCGCGCGGCTTGAGGGCATTCCGACGGACATACGCCCGGTTTTTTCGCTTGCGGGGTAGGGACTGGTGCCTAAATCAAAGGAGCCCCGGCGGATCTCCGCAATCGCACCGGCTTCGAATCCGGTGCGATTGCGGGTTGAGGGTGCGCCAGTCCGCCTCAATCCACGGTGATCGATTTACTCACATTCTTCGGAACATCGGGGTGCACGCCGTGATTCTGGACGCCGAGGGCATCGAGCCACGCGGCCTTGAGCACGGACATGCGGTACGCAAGCCGTTGGAGGACGGCCGCCGCGGAAAAGACAAAGAGCGCGGGGTCCCCCGACGCGGGGAGTTCGATGAGCTTTGACCAGTAGGCTTCGTCACCCGCCGGGCGCCCCGAAGCGGCGAGGGCGAGTTCTCGCGAGGGTTCTGCGATGACGATGACATCGGCGCCGCGGATTTTGTGCGTATGGATCTGGCTCACCGTGATCTTGATGTCGCGCTCCTCAGGCGGGCAGACAAAGATGAGCGGGTAGTTGCGGAAGAGCCCTTCGAGAACCTCAGGCCGCTTTTTGAGTGCATCGAGCGGCGGAAGCGTGCGGAGGCTGGGGTCCGCGGCTTCGGCCTCGCGGTAGAGGGCGATAGCGCGCGCGATGTCCGCGGTCGAGAAGATCGTGTTCTTGCCGAGAATCGTGTTCGGGCCATGCTTGAATTCTGCGGCGTCGTAGCCTTCGGCATGGCAGAGGACTACCTCGCGCACCTTGAGCGCACCTTCGCGCGCAAGGCCGACAAGGCTCGAGCCGAGTATGTGGAGCGAGGGCCGGTCGAAGAGGCGCTCGGCCGCCTCGTTGATCGCGGCCTCGGAGGATGCGAGCGCCGTTTCGACGAGGGTGCGGCCCCGCTCGAGCGCCTGTTTCGCGGCGGCTTCGTCGCCAGAAAGCCCCGCGGCGAGCGCGTAGAGCACGGCAATCTGGTTTGTGAAGGACTTTGTCGCCGCCACGGCGGTCTCGGGCCCGCAGAGGATCGGAAGGTAAAAGTCTGAAAGCTCCTGCGGTATGCGGCTGTTCTCGTTGTTGACAATGGAGGCTCGCCTTAAGCCCGGCGAGCGCTCTGCCGCATCCTGGAGCGCATCGACGAGGTCCTTTGTCTCGCCCGATTGCGATATTGCGATGACGAGATCGGCATCGCGAAGCCCCCGCAGGTACATCGAGCGGAACTGGCCAGGATTGCAGGGGTAGACGGGGAAGCGCGCAAGCTCATCAAAGAACGAGGATGCGACGAGCGCCGCATGGTAGGAAGTCCCCGATGCGACGAGGAAGGTCCGGCCGCCGTGGCGATCGGTGTCGCGCAACGCCTCAAGGAGGTCGCGGTAACGGGACATCGTCTCGCGGCGTTTTTTCCATACGAGAATCGCATCGAGGAGGGCAAGATCGGCCCTTGCTGCGGGGCACTCGCGTGCAAGATCTTCAAAGAGGGCGCGCTCGTCGGACGTGAAGGGTGATCCCGCCGCTACGGCCTTTGCGGCGGGCGGGATGAGGTCGCGGACCTCTTGGGCAAGGCTACGGAAGCCGGATCCCGATCTCAAGGCCTCGAGGCCTGCGGCAGCCTCGGCGGGGCTAAGCTCCGCCAGAGCCAGGACGCCTTCCGCCGCGCGTTCTGCCTCTGGCTGCGAAACCGCAAGCCTAGCCGCGAGGGCGGCGTCTTCGTTGTCAGCGAAGTAATATCGGATGACACGTCCCATCGTTTCGCTTTCCGCCGCGATTTCCTGCTCCATAAAGTGGGTGTATCGGGGATCGAGGGCGGTATCCTTGACGTCGAGGCGGGATCGCTTTGGCTTGGGGCGCGACAGACGGAAGTCGCCTGAGAGCGGGAAGACGAGGTAGTCGCGCTCGGTGAACCAGATGCCCTCGCCTTCGGCGAGGGGGATGAGCGAGCGCGTCTTCGAGAGAACCGACGAGAGATCCGAGGAGACGACGACGAACTCACCGCGCGCATCCCGTCCAAGGCCCGCGTAGAGGGATGAGCCCGATTTCATCGCCACGACGCCCGGAATGCGCGGGTCGGCTGCGGCTGCGGCGTAGGAACCTTCGGCGAGCGCATCGGCCTCGCGTGCGGAGAGCATGAGGAGGAGGGCCTCGTCGGAGACGGACGTCTCCGTGTCCACCCGCCCAGCCCGGACGGCCGCATCGAGCGCGCTCCGCGCCATGGCGAGCGGGCTGCCCGTGGAAGCGGCCATGGCCGCGCGGTTCGCCTGAAGCCGCTCCTCGACGAGATGGACGATAATCTCGCCGTCGTTGTCGGAGACAACCCGGTGTCCGCGTTCTTCGAGCCAGGGTTTGAGGATGTCCGTGTTGGAAACGTTGCCGTTGTGCGCCCCGACCATTTCGACCTTGCAGCGGACATGGTGGGGCTGGCAGTTGAGGTCGGTCACTGCGCCATAGGTCGCCCAGCGTACCTGGCCGATAAAGCGGCGTCCCCCCCAGCGCTCGACGCCGAGCTCCCGGCAGACGCGGCTTGGCGCCCCCACTTTTTTCATGAGGCTTACGAGCCCCTGCGCGTCGATGAACGCGGCGCCCGTGGAATCGTAGCCGCGGTATTCAAGGCGGCGGAGGAGGGCGGCGGCCTCCTTGCCGAGATCGGGATTGTCCTCGCCATAGGCGATCGAGACGATTCCGCACATAGAAACACTCCTTTTGCTGGCTGAAACGCTGTTTTCCCAGTATAGCATGCGATGGGGCGTTTCACTATGCCGCATTGCGGGGTATGATGGAGCCATGCAGTACCGACGCTTTCCCAAGATCGACGAGCTCGAGGTTTCAACGCTCGGGCTCGGATGCATGCGGCTTCCGACGCGGAGCGCAAATCCGGCCGACATCGACGAGGCGAGCCTTGACGCGATGCTTGTCGCGGCGCACGGCGCGGGTGTCAATTATCTCGACACGGCCTATGTCTACCACAAGGGCGAGAGCGAGGCGGCTCTGGGGCGCGCGCTTGCGCGCACGGGGCTTAGGGGCGAGTTTCTTGTCGCGACGAAAAGCCCTGTCTGGCTTGCAAAGGATCCGGGCGACTGGGAGCGCTTCATTGACGAGCAGCTTTCCCGGCTCGGAACGGATCACATCGATTTCTATCTCCTCCACGCGCTTTCGCGTCCGCGCTGGAAAGAGGCGGAACGACTGGGTGCCCTGCGCGCGCTCGAACGTTTTAAGCTCGATGGTCGGATCCGGCACATCGGATTCTCCTTCCACGACAGCCTTGCCGCGTTCAAGGAGATCATCGATGGCTACCCCGCATGGGAATTCTGCCAGATCCAGTATAATTACATGGATCGGGAGTACCAGGCGGGCTCGGAAGGGCTTGCGTACGCCGCCGAGCGCGAAATCGGCGTCATCGTAATGGAACCGCTCCGCGGCGGCGCGCTTGCCCGGTCGCCCCGGCCTGTGCGCGAGATTTTCGCGAAGTACCCGAAGCCGCGCATGCCGGTTGAATGGGCCATGCGCTTTGTGTGGGAAAGGCAGGAGGTCGTGACGGTGCTTTCCGGCATGGGGAGCGTCGATCAAATCCTCGAAAACGCAGGCTACGCGGAGGCGGCGCGCATGAACTCGCTCACGCGGACGGAGCTTGCGCTCATCGACGAGGCCCGTGACTTTTACAGGGCGCGCCAAAAGGTGCCCTGCACGGGCTGCGGATACTGCGCGCCCTGTCCGAGCGGCGTCGCGATTGCCGAATGCTTCGAGCTCTACAACGCTGCGGTAATGTACGACGCGCGCGCCGACCGGGGCGCCTGGTACGAGAGCGCCTATCGCGCAAAAGGAGCCGGGGGCAACGCCTGCGTCGCCTGCGGCGCATGCCTTTCCAAGTGTCCCCAGGGCATTGCTATCCCCGATCGGCTCGCCGAGGCAGACGGCTACCTTTCTGGGAGTTGACCCGCTTTACATCCATAAGAAATGGGGCTTGCGAGTCCGCGGACCGATGGTATCATGGCCACTACACCAAAGGAGACGCCATGACACCTGTGATTCGCAGGCCGAAGCCCCCTGCCCTCGCGCTCTGCGCCGTACTGTTTTTGTTGGTGCATAACGTGCTATCCCTTGGCGCATGGGAGACGCACGCGCTTCTCACCCGAGCCGCCCTTGCCGGACTTCCCGATCTGTCCGATCCGGTCGCCGCCGAGGAGCTTGAGTCCTTTCTTGCGGCCGAACGCGCAGGCCTTCCTGCCGTCCTTGAGGCGATCGAGCGGCGGGCGGCCGTCGAGCTTCCCGCCTATTCGCCGCCTCCTCCCGGTATCGCATTCGACCCGGGCGCAGAGGGGGCCGCGCTCCGCGAATCCTTTCTCCGCGCCATCCGCGTGAATCCGCGCGTGGGGTTCCCGCTTTGCCGCCAACCCGCCCGCGGCGAGGCGCAAAGCGGCCGCCCCGTCCTGCCGCCTCAGGCATACACGCTCGTGGCGGCAACCTTGTCGGGAGCTCCCATGGAGGCGCTCGCTCCCGGCGAGGTCGTGTCGGCGCTCGACGTCGTCGCTACGGCCTCCGACGAGCCTGATTACGGCATGGATGTTGGGCTCTACACTGACAATGAAGGGCCGCTTGGCGCGCTTTACGGATTTGGGCCGCAGCCCTTTGGAAACCCCACACTGTCCTACGGAAGCCAGGCGCCGTTTCACATGGCCTTCCCGTGGGAAGATCCGGTTATCGCCCTTGCCGCGCCATTCTCCCAGCGTTCGCAGGCCGCATATCGCGAGCTCCAATTCACGAGTCTTGCGCGCTTTGCCTTCGAACGAGGACACGCCTACTGGGGCTGGCGCTTCGCCGGCTGGGCTATGCACTACATCGAAGACCTGTCGCAGCCCTACCACGCGCGGATGATCCCGGGGCAATCGACCTTCGAAACGCTTACCGTAAACGCATTCGGGAGCGCTGATGCGAAGGCGGGCATCCTCACCCTCCTCTCGAACCGTCATCTTGTGCTCGAGCTCTACGCGCGCGAAGCCTTTGATGCGCCAGGAAAAGCTGCGTCCCGGTTCGAAGCCGCCCTCGCAGGAGGGGATCGGCGAAGCGCCGCGGCTGCGCCATATCGGTCGCTCTGGCTCTACGACGAGGTCGCCAGAGGCGCGTATGCCGCTGGTCCTGAGCTCGATGCGCTTGTGGTGAAAGCCTTTCCCGCAAAGTATGTCGCCGACCCGGCATACGACTTCGGCCTTGCGCGTGACGAGGGGCGCGAATCTTGGCTACCTTACGCAGGCGTTGTAAGCGAGACGGCGCGCGAGGATCTCGATGCGGCCATTGTCAAACGATACGCCGCCCTGGGCGCATCATTGCGCACCTATGCCGCGATCGTTTGCGATCCTAAGGCACCCATCCCTCCCCGCAGCACGCCGCTCGACCTCCGCGGTCCCCTCTATGTTGCGGTGCCGCTTGCGGTCCTCATAGCATGCGTCGGCATTCCTCTCGCACGGCGGAGGAAGAGGCGCGCCGCGGCCGAGGCTGCCGCCGTCGAGGAAAAGGAGCGGGCCGCCGCGCGTTGACCACGGCGGGGCCAAGGCCTTACCTTTAAGGCATCGTCTTTACCCTTTAAGGAGGAGCGCATGTCGATCGAGAAGGTCAAGCCGGTGCCGAGCGACATCGAAATAGCCCAGGCTGCGAGCATACGGCCTATCGTCGAGATAGCCGGCGAGTATGGCATCTGCGACGAATGTATCGATCACTTCGGCCGGTACAAGGCGAAAGTGCGGCTCGAATTCCTTAAGGACAACGAGGAGACGCCTAATCGCGCGAAGTACATCGATGTCACGGCGATCACGCCCACACCGCTTGGCGAGGGCAAGACGACGACGACGGTGGGGCTTGCCCAAGGTTTCGGTGTGATCGGGAGGCGGGCGGTCGCTGCGATACGCCAACCCTCCATGGGGCCGACCTTTGGCATAAAGGGCGGCGCCGCGGGCGGCGGCTACAGTCAAATCGTCCCCATGGCGGACTTCAATCTGCACCTTACGGGCGACATCCACGCCGTATCGGCGGCGCACAACCTGTGCTCCACTGCACTCGATGCGCGCATCTACCACGAGGGCCGCTGGTCTGACGCCTACTTCGAAAAACTGGGGCTACGAAAGCTCAACCTCGATCCCTACGAGGTTTGGTGGCGCCGGGTTGTTGACATGAATGACCGGACGCTCAGGCGGATTGTCGTCGGTGTCGGCGGCATCGAAAACGGACCCTTGCGCGAAACGGGCTTCGATATCGCCGTCGCGAGCGAGGTGATGGCGATTCTTGCTCTTGCTCGGGACCTTAAGGACCTTCGTGAGCGCATCGGCCGTATAGTCCTTGGCCTCGACAAGGCGGGAAAGCCGGTTACGACCGAGGATCTCGGCGTTGCGGGCGCGATGACCATTCTCCTCAAAGATGCTATCAAGCCGAACATCCTGCAGACGCTCGAGGAACAGCTTGCCTTTGTCCACGCTGGCCCCTTTGCGAACATCGCGCACGGTAACTCATCGGTGCTCGCCGACCTCATGGCGGTAAAGGTCGCCGATTATGTGGTCACGGAATCCGGCTTTGGCGCGGACATGGGCTTTGAGAAATTTGTCGACATCAAGTGCCGTACCTCCGGTCTCTGGCCCGATGCCGCGGTTGTCGTCGCGACGGTGCGCGCGCTCAAGATGCACGGCGGAGGTCCAAAGGTCACGCCCGGAAAGCCGCTGTCGAGCGCCTATACCGCGGAGGACCGCGAGCTCGTCAAAAAGGGTGTCGCTAATCTCGAGGCCCAGCTTCGCATCGTCAGGAAGTTCGGCGTCCCCGCGGTCGTGGCGATCAACGCCTTCCCAACAGACACCGAGGCCGAGTGGGACATTATTCGCGAGGCCGCGATCAAGGCCGGCGCGGCCGACGCGGTGGTCGCTCGAAACTGGGCTGAGGGGGGCGAGGGTGCGGCCGATCTTGCGCGCGCCGTGGAAAAGGCCTGCGAGCAGCCCTCCCATGCGGCGCCCTTCTATCCGCTCGAACTCAGCGTCAAGGAGAAGATCGAGCGCATAGCCCGCGAGGTGTACGGCGCCGAGCATGTGAGCTACTCTGCGGAGGCCGAAAGCCGCATTGAAACCTTCGAAAAGCTCGGCTATGGGGGCCTTCCGATCTGCATGGCAAAGACGCAGTACTCGCTCTCGCATGACCCGGCGCTGAAGGGCTCGCCAAAGGGCTTTATATTTCCGGTGAACGATCTTAGGCTCGCCGCTGGCGCGGGATTTATATACCCAATTTCCGGCGAGATAAACACGATGCCCGGCCTCCCCTCGAAGCCAGGATACTTGGGCATGGACATCGATCCTGCGACGGGGAGAATCACGGGCCTCTCGTGAGCTGACCTGCGCGCGACCGATCATAAGGGGGGCAGGCCGTCCGCGCGGATGGCCTGCCCCCCCTTGTTTTGCTACGGCGTATCCGGATCTTCCTAGTATCCGGCCTGCGCCGCGAGCGCTGTGTGCGCGGCTGCGAGCGCAGCCTCGTAATTGGGCTCTTTCCCGATTTCGGGCACTTGCTCGGTGTATACGACTTTGTCTGCTCCATCGATGACCACCACCGCGCGCGACAGGAGTCCTGCGAGGGGGCCGTCGATCATTTCCACGCCGTAGTCTCGGCCGAAGGCGCGGTCCCGCATGTCAGAAAGGGTGACAATATTCGCAAGCCCCTCCGTCTTGCAGAAGCGGCTTGCGGCGAAGGGCAGGTCGCGGCTCACGTTGAGCACGACAAGCCCCGCGAGTCTTCCCGCTTCGGCGTCAAAGCGCTTCGCAGAAAGTGCACAGACCGAGGTGTCGAGGCTCGGTGTGATATTGAGGATCTTCACCTTGCCCGCGAAATCTAAAAGCGTGGCGTCGCCAAGATCGCCTCTGACGAGGCGGAAATTCGGCGCCTTTGTGCCTTTCGCGGGAAGCTCACCCGTGGTATGGACCGGATTGCCTTTGAGCGTGATCGTCGCCATGCGTCCTCCTTGCGGCGCCGACGGGCGCACCAAGGGGATCGCCGAAGGGCAGCTTAACTCCTCCATGCCGCGCCGGTCGTGCCGCGGACTAAAAGCTACTTCCCGGCCTGCGCGGAATCAAGAGCGAATGCCGCGCTGCGGTGGGTGGGTCACGCTGATCGGGAAGAGGCTCCGCTGTTTGTCGCAGAGCCGTTCCTCAACGCCCCACACGATGGCGTCAAGGTCTCGCGGCTCCTCGACGAAATTGAGGCGGTCGCCCGGCACCACAAGCACGGGTGCAAGGTCAAAGCCTTCGAGCCACTCTTCATAGAGCTGGTTGAGTCCTGCAAGGTAGTCGTCGGAAATGGCGGCTTCGAATGCACGGCCGCGCTTTGCAATGCGGCGTTTGAGCGTGGGTACCGAGGCGCGGATATAGACGACAAGGTCGGGTGGAGGAAGGAGGTCGGTCAGCGTGCGATAGAGCGAGCGGTAGGTTTCCCAGTCGCGTGCGCTCATGATACCCTGTCCATAGAGGTTGCGCGCGAACACTTCGGCGTCCTCGTACACCGAGCGGTCCTGGACGACGGAGGCGGGGTCGTTCATGAGCGCACGGTGGCTCTTGATTCGGTGGGTGAGAAAGAAGAGCTGCGAATGAAAGGCCCAGCGCGCCATATCCGCGTAGAAATCCTCAAGATAGGGATTCTCGGCAACAGGTTCGTAGTACGGCCTGAAGCCAAGACGCTCGGCGAGGAGGCCTACAAGCGTTGACTTTCCGGCGCCGATGTTACCGGCAAGCACAAGATACTTTTTCATGGGCCTGAGTGACTACGCTTTCCCGCGTGGCGGGATTCTCGTCTCGCCCCGCGCATTGCGGATTTTTCTTTTGAGAGCATATGCCTTCCTGAGTGCCTCGTGCAAGGGCGCGGCCTTCTCTGGAGCGGCCCCAGGGTGCAGGGCGGGGCATGTTTTCTTTAGGAGTTTTCAAAGCGTCATAAAAGCGTTAGCTTTTCCACGCTACGCGTATCGTATGGAGGGCCCGTCCATGTCCCAGATAACGAAAAAGGCGCTCGCCGCATCGTTTAAAAAGCTCCTTTCCGAGCGGCCGCTCGACGCCATCACCGTTGTCGAGATTGCCGAGGACTGCGAAGTCAACCGCCAGACGTTCTACTACCATTTCAGAGATATATATGATCTTATTAATTGGATTTATACTACCGAAGCAACGAAGGCGCTCGCCGGCAAAAAAACCTATGACTCCTGGCAGGAGGGGTTCACGCACATATTCGAATACGCGCTCGAGAATAGGGTCTTTGTTCTTAAAACCTATCATTCGCGGAGCAGGGAGCACCTTATCCGCTATCTCCACGAGGTGACGTATGGGCTCCTCATCGGTGTCGTCGAGGAGAAATCTCAGGAAATCCGCGTGCGCGACGAGGACAAGGCGTTTATTGCCGACTTTTACAAACACGCCTTCGTCGGACTTGTGCTCGACTGGATCGAGTCCGGAATGATGGAACAGCCGCGGCTCATCGTGGACCGCCTGTCGACGCTCATCCAGGGAGACATTACGACCGCGCTCGAGCGATTTGCCGAGAAAAATCGCGGTATTAAGGCGCCTGTGAACTTTTGACAAAGCGGTATCCTGTCCAAAAAATCGACAAGGATGCTTCCGCGTTCGGAATTTCGGCAGATGTTCCGTGCCGAAAAAAGATCTGCCAACTCCCTCAAACTGTCTATTGTCCTGAGTCATTCTGCTTCATACCCTTCTCCCCGAACGACGACGTAAGCGCGTCGTAAGGAGCGTGTCATGTACTACAGTAGTGGCAACTATGAGGCGTTTGCGCGACCGCGCAAGCCGGAGGGTGTCGAACGGAAGTCTGCCTATCTTGTTGGCTCGGGGCTTGCTTCGCTCGCCGCCGCGTGTTTCCTTGTCCGCGACGGCTATATGCGCGGGGAGCGGATACACATCCTCGAGGAACTCAAGCTCCCCGGCGGCGCATGCGACGGCTGGAATTACCCCGATCGCGGGTTTGTGATGCGCGGCGGCCGCGAGATGGAGAACCATTTCGAATGTCTGTGGGACCTTTTTCGTTCGATTCCTTCGCTCGAGACCGAGGGCGCCTCAGTGCTCGACGAGTACTACTGGCTTAACAAGAAAGATCCAAACTACTCGCTGATGCGAGCCACGGCGAATCGGGGACAGGATGCGGGACTCGGAGGGACGTTTGGCCTTTCGGATAAAGGGGCCATGGAGATTATGAAGCTCTTTATGACCCGCGACGAGGACCTTTACGACAGGAAAATCACGGACGTATTCTCCGCCGAGGTGCTCGATTCGAATTTCTGGCTTTATTGGCGGACGATGTTTGCCTTTGAGAATTGGCATTCGGCGCTTGAGATGAAACTCTACCTCCAGCGCTTCATCCATCACATCGGGGGGCTCCCCGACTTTTCTGCGCTCAAATTTACGAAATACAACCAATACGAATCGCTTATTCTGCCCATGGTCAGGTATCTTGAAGCGCACAACGTGCACTTCCAGTACGACACGGTGGTCATCAATGTGGAGTTCTCGATAAAGGACGGGCGGAAAGTCGCAAAACGCATACTCTGCAAGCATTCGGGTGCACCTCAGGCGATCGAGCTCCTCGAGGACGACCTCGTCTTTATAACCAACGGATCCTGCACCGAGAACTCGTCACTCGGCGATGACACGCACCCTGCCGTACTCAACACAAAGCCGGGGGCGTGCTGGGAGCTCTGGAAGAACATCGCGCGTCAGGATCCCTCCTTCGGTCGCCCTGAAAAATTCTGCTCTGATATACAGGCGACCAACTGGGAGTCGGCGACGGTCACGACGCTCGATGCGCGCATTCCGTCGTATATCGAGAGGATCTGCAAGCGCGACCCCTTCTCGGGCAAGGTGACCACCGGCGGCATTGTCACCGCCAAGGATTCGTCCTGGCTCCTTTCCTGGACCGTGAATCGCCAGCCACAGTTCCGCGAGCAGCCTAAGGGACAGCTCTGTGTCTGGGTCTACGCGCTTTTCTCGGACGTTCCCGGCGACTACGTCAAAAAGCCGATGAAGGACTGCACTGGCCGGGAAATCTGCATGGAGTGGCTCTACCATCTGGGCGTGCCTGAAAAGGATATACCCGAGCTCGCCCGCGACGGGGCGCACACGGTTCCCTGTATGATGCCCTATATCACCGCCTTTTTTATGCCGCGCCGCAAGGGGGATCGACCCGACGTCGTGCCGCAGGGGGCCGTCAACTTCGCGTTCATCGGTCAGTTTGCGGAGACCCCGCGCGACACCATCTTCACGACGGAATATTCCGTCCGTACCGCAATGGAGGCGGTATACACACTGCTTAATGTTGACCGCGGCGTTCCCGAGGTTTGGGGCTCCGTGTATGACATCCGCGAGCTTCTTGGTTCCGCATCGAAGCTCATGGATGGCAAAAAGCCCATCGACATGAAGCTCCCCTTCCCCGCGGGGCTTGCCAAGAAGCTTGCGCTCAAGAAGGTGAAAGGGACTGTCGTGGAGGATGTCCTAAGGCGCTGCAACGTGATCTAAACGACCGCATACAGGGCGCACGGCCTATGTAAGGCCGTGCGCGATCGACCGTGCGCGAAGATCGCGGCGCGGCTAAGCACGCACGGCCCTGTGCGGTCCGCTTACCTCTTACTGGGCTGCTCTCTCGGCGCCTGCAGTTGCCGTGGAACCAAGCACCCTGTTTGCCAGGAACTCGATGAATGCCTCGGGTTCCTGGTAGCAGGGGTTGTGCCCCGAGTTTTCAAACCACACGAGCTCCTTGTGCGGCGCTTCAACCTTGGCGAACCAGCGCGCGGCGATCGTCGCAACGCAGGTGAGATCGTATCGCCCGTTGACGATGAAGAGCGGACAGTCGAGGCGAGGCACGTCTCGTTCGAAGTCGAGATCGGCGAGCTGGGGATACACCTCGCTCACGCCCTCGACGAGACCGCGGTAGACGGCGATCCGATCACGGAGCGCGTGTTCCCGTGCGCGAAAGTACCAGGTGGAATCGAAGCCGGAGGGCCTGGGTGGGTGTGGGCTGTATTCGTAGAGGCGACGGAAAAGGTAGAAATACTGTGCGCCGTCCGTATATGGGGGCTCACCGTAGGCCTCGAGGGTTCGTGCGACTTTTTCCTCTCCTGCGGCCCGAGCGCCGTCACGGACCATGCGCCAGCCGATCCGATCGTTTTCGACCGAATTGACCTGCTGGCCAACGCCGACGTATGCCGCGAAGAGCTCAGGCGCCCGTGCGGCCGCCATGACGCCGATAATCGAACCCCACGAGTGTCCGACGAGATAGATTTTCTCGCGGCCAAAGCGCGCGGCAAGATGGCGCGAGAGTTCGAGCACGTCCTCGACATAGCGTTCCACTGTGACGCCCTTCAAACTTTTCGATGTGCGGCGCGTTTTGCCCGTACCGCGTTGATCCCAGCAGACGACGATAAAGTGCTCATGGAGGGGGCCGAGGTAGCGCCGCACAGTCCCAAGCTCCGAGCCGCCCGGTCCGCCGTCGAGCCAAAGGAGGACTGGTGCCTCCCGCGAGCTCCCTGCCGCGTAAATCCACTGGCGAACTCCGCCGATTTCAACCGCTTCGGCAAAATCGACCTCGAGCGTGAGGTCTGCGCCACTTTCTCCCCTGATGCTCGCGCTTCCTGCGCAGGCGACGAGCGAAACTGAGATCCCTGCGGCAAGCATGCCGCCGAAAATCTTCGATTTACCCATGCTGTGCTCCTTTCGCTGGGTGATGCGAGCACTATCGAGCTTGCCGGCCTTCGCAGACCATACGAAAAAGCACGGGGAATGCCGCCCCGCGTTCTACGAAGCTCGTCCGATGCGGACCGCGCCACCGTCTACGACATTGTTTGTAGTCGCCAAAGGTGCGATCTACGAGCTCTTGTCGATAGGACGCATGTGCAGCGAAGGATATCGTTGCGCTCGTACTTCATTGACAGGTCCTTGGGTGGGCCTGGGGAGGCAGGAAGCCGTCATGAACGAGAGCGTGTGGAGCCACTATGGCATGTGGTGGGCGGTCGTGCTCTGGATACTCATGTATGCCGCATTTCTCGCATTTGTGCCGTTTTACAAAAAAGCCGACCGCAAACCTGCGGGCGTGTTTTTTGCCTTCATTGTCGCGTTCGCATTCGAGATGTTCGGTGTCCCGCTCTCACTCTACTTTGTGATGTGGGCTTTTGGTCGCAGTCTTCCCGAAGGAATCCTTTGGGGGCACACATTATCCGGATTGGTGGGTGATGCGGGGGTGTATGTGGCGGTCGCGGCGACGCTTATAGGTGGGGCGCTCATCGTCGCAGGCTGGTCGCGCATCCATCGCGACTACTGGAGCAAGGAGGATGGCCAGGGGCGTCTTGTCAGGGAGGGGCTCTACGCGTACATCCGCCATCCGCAGTATACGGGCTTCCTCCTTATCGCGGGAGGCATCCTCGCCGAGTGGGCGACCATCCCCCTCCTTTGTCTCTATCCGATTCTCGTGGGGCTCTATGTTTCTCTTGCCCGCCGCGAGGAGGCTGAGCTTGCGCGTCGTTTCGGCTCCGACTGGGATGCGTACGTGGCGCGTACCGGCATGTTTTTGCCGTGTCTGGGGCATCGTGCCCGCGGGCCCGGGCATCGACCGTAAATAAAAACACACGGGCCGCGTTGCGCGCCCGGATAGTGATTTCTCTATGACAGGAGAATGGACATGGATCGAACACGAGGTCGTCCCGCACCGCGATGGGTCACGGTGCTCGCACTTGCGCTCGCGGCAAGCTTCGGCGTGGGTGCCGAGGGCTTAACCTGGAATTCGTACGCAGAGGCGGGGCTCGGCCTTTCGATGGCTGGCGGCGTTCCCCGTCCCCTTGGCGCATTCGATGCGGGGATATTCCTGGGGCCCGTGGAACTTGGCACATATCTCGCAATCCTGCCGCTTGAGTTTGGGAGCCCTGACCTCCTCAAGGCGGGGGCCGTTCATTATGGTGGCACCCTCGGCGTCGCATTCGGGCAATATGGCGCGGTGCGTCCCTATGGGCGGCTTGCGCTCGGCGGCGTCGTCCGCGAACGCGCCGACGAGCGCGGCGCCTACACCGGCGATGACGCGGAGAAGTTCTTCTCGCTGTCATTCATCGTCGGCGTCGAAGTCCCCTTGGGTGTCCGCTGGTCGCTCAGGCCTTGGGCGGCGTGGCGCCTTGCGCCCGAGGCCTCAGACTACGAAGGGCGTAGCCTCTCGGGTCCCGAAGCGGGGCTCGCCGTCAGGGCGACCTGGCAGACGACCCTGCAGTAGAAAGGCGGCCGCTCCGCCGTGTTGTGGTTGGCTGCGCTGTTTCGGCGTGGCCGGCCTTGTTCATGTCCTGAGTTTGTTGATGAGCTCGACACGGCTCCGGGCTCCCACCTTGCGGTAGAGATTGTAGATGTGGGTGCGGACGGTCGCGGGGGATATGCCGAGCTCAGCGGCAATTTCCTTGTTTGCAAGTCCGCGCGCAATCATGAGCGCCATGTCGCGTTCGCGCGCCGTAAGGCCGAGCGCGTCCGCCGTTTCCTCGGGCACGGCGCTCAGTACGGGGCCGGCGGCTTCGCCGCGGACGAGCGAGCGTGCGAATGCCGCAATAGCGACAAGGTTCCATGCGAGGTAGAACAGGTAGTCGAGGGAGAGGGGACGCCAAGGAACGCCGCTTGAACGGTTGAGCGCCCACTCGACAAAGCCGAACGGCGCGAAGCCGAGCGCCGAGAGGCCGTAGCCGCGGAGGAGGAGGCGCATCGATGGACGCTCCTCAGTTCGTGCCGCGACGAGGAGCGCAAAGCCGAATGCGCCGATCGTGAGTCCCGTAAGAACGTAGCCGCCAAATTGCCATTCGTCGCTCCGGATGAGCGTGTCCGCGACGGATGCGCCGCGCGCGCCTGCGACCGCGAGTCCGAGCTCTGTAAGCGTCTGCACGACGACGAGGAGGGCGAGTGCGCGTACCGTCGGCACGATGCCCTTTCGAGCGCCGCAGTCGAATTTACCGATGGCAAGCGCGGCGGCGAGGTAGATGCTACCGTTGACAAGTGTTGATGCAATGCCGAAGCCGAGGGTGAGGGAGGGCGCAAGGCCGTCGGCGGTATCCCTTCCTGCCTCTGTAATGTTGTTAAGATAAAAATAGACGCCAACCAGCATGAGCCCCGTCACATACAGAGCTTGAACAAGGAGAAAGACATCGAGCCGCCGCCAGCCTGAACGGATCCGCAAAAAGGCGAGGGCGGCGATGCCCATAAAGCCCGTGGCGAAGAGGAGAATGTAGATCGCGAAAATCAGGTGTTCCATGGCGTCCTGTGCTTTCCTTACTGCTGAGGCGTTCGCGCGGCACCCGCTCTGCGGCTTTCCTCAAAGCTAGCGCAGAAGCGCAAGAGGCACAATGCCAGAGGCAGGCGCGACATGGATGATCGCGTCATGCTATACCATCGTGCATGCTCGTCGTCCCTCTTGAAGCGGTGAGGACGGAAACCGTGGTCCTCAATTCGCGCTTCCTCGCAAGTCTTTCTCCCGTCGACTCGGTCGAGGAGGCTCGGGCCTTCGTGGCACGGATCCGCGCGGAATTTCCCGATGCGACGCACCATGTGCCCGCCTTCATCGTGGGCGGCGGAGGTTCGAGTCTGGAGTTCTGCTCGGATGACGGAGAGCCCTCCGGCACGGCGGGGCGCCCCCTCCTCGCGACGCTCAAGGGCTCGGGTTTTGGGAACGTCGCGGTCGTGGTGACGCGCTGGTTCGGCGGAACACTCCTCGGCACGGGGGGCCTTGTCCGCGCATACGCCGAGGCGGGAAAGGCCGCTCTGGGTCGTGCGCGGCGCGCGGCCCTCGTCGAGGTCGCGCGCGCCGAGTTCGAGCTCCCCTACGGTCTCTACGAGCGGGTCCGCGCGCTCGCCATAGCCGAATTGGGTGTCGTCCTTGAGGAGGACTTTGCCGAGGCGGTACGGCTCGTCGTGGAACTTCCCAAGGATCGTCTAACGCGTTTTTCCGCCCTTCTCGCGGAGCTTTCCTCGGGCGCCATCGTTCCTCGCCTCCTCGGCGAGGGGCGCGCACGGCGCCCGCTTTAGAGCCAGTAGCGGACGACGAGGTAAACGATCATCCCCGCGGTCATCACGAGGAGAACGATGCGCACGAAGGGCGCACCGTTTTTGAGCACCATGCGGCTTCCTAGGAGGGCCCCGAGCGCCTGCGCAAGGCCCATTGCGAGCCCGACGGGAGCGATCACCGTGCCAGCGGACAGAAAAACGCCGAGTGAGACGATGTTGCTCGCGAAGTTCGCTGCCTTGGTGTTTGCGGTCGCCGCTCCGAGATCGAGACCTGCGAGCGCGACGAGGGCAATTGCCCAAAAGGTACCCGTTCCCGGGCCGAAGAAGCCGTCGTAGAATCCGAGAACGAGCCCCGCCCCGATCCAGAAGGGAAGGTGCGGAATTCTCCGCCTGCCTGCGGAAACCCCGAAGCGCGGCTTTATGAGCAAGAAAACGAGAATGCAGGCAAGGAGGATCGGGATGAGCACGCGGAGGAATGCGGGATTGATGGCGCCGACCGCAACCGCGCCGAGTGCCGCGCCGAGCGCCGTCGCTGCGAGGCCGGGAAGTATGGCGCCAAGCTTAAGCGCGCCGCCTGCGCGGTAGCGGAGGGTTGCCGCAAGGCTTCCGAAGCTCGATTGGAGCTTGTTTGTCCCCAGCGCAAGATGGGGCGGAAGCCCTGCCGCGAGGAGGGCGGGTAGGGTGATAATGCCACCGCCGCCTGCGATGCTATCGACAAAGCCGGCTACCGCGGCGGCAAGCACGAGAAGCGCAAAGGCGAGGGGGCTTGGGACCTGATTCATGGTGCGATTGTACCCAAGGCCCCCCTACGCGGCTAGAAGGGTTCGAAACGGTTTAGATCGAAATAATAGCGCTCAGATTCCTCTTGGATACGGAGGAGATCGGCGTAGTGCCGCTCTTCCCATTCGACGAGGGTTGTAAGAAGTTCTTTGAGCGCCCCTCCTTCGGCGCGGGCCGCCCAGTCGCGGTAGAGGCGGATCGAATCGGCCTCGAGATGGATTGCCGCGGCGACCGCTGCGGAGAGCCGTTTCGTCGTCGCGATCTGTTTGAGAAAGTATTCCCCCACGATCGCCGAGCGCCATGTGCCGCCTGACTTCGCGTTGGTCCCGAGTTCTGCTTCGGCATTGCGCTCGGGCGTCAGATTGATCGTCGCCTTTTTGTAATAGCCGAGGAGGTAATTGAAATGCCGCTTTTCCTCCTCCGCCCGTTCTTGGAAGAATTCTCGTACCTCGCCTTCGGCGGCCGCGGCGGCATCCTCGTAGACGGTCACCGAATCGAGTTCCCCTTTCATTCCCGCCTTTATGGCGGCAAGTAGCGCACTATCGAGCATGGCATCCTCCTCGTGTGTGGTGCCTGGGCATTCCCCGGAGGCAATCGGCGCAGAGTCCTCGTGCCTGGAACCGCTCTTCAACTATAGCGGAGCCTGTTTGGGCTGCAAGACCAAGGCGCCTTTAAGGGGTGGCTGTCCCTCCCTTCCCCTGCGCGCTATACTTGCCTGCAACCTTACGCACGAAAGGATACACCATGAGACGCCTTCCTGCCTTGAGCATCATTCTCCTCCTTGCCGCCCTGCCGCTCGCTGCCCAGGGCGCGCCATCCGCTGTTCTCGACGCGAGTTACGGCATCGGGATGTACTTCGCCTCGAATGTGAAATCTTCAGGGCTCGAGCTCGACCTTGACGCCTTTGTCGCGGGCTTCAAGGACTACTTTACGGGCAAGCCGACGCGGCTTACCGAAGAGGCCGCCGCTACTGCTATTCGGGCGGCCTTCGCTGCCGCCGAGGAGAAACGCGCGGCCGCCAACCTTGCCGCGGGGCGGGAATTCCTCGCCGCGAACAAGGCAAAGCCCGGCGTGAAAACCACGGCCTCCGGGCTTCAGTATCAGGTGCTCGTCGAAGGCAAGGGTGCGAAGCCCAAGGCGGGCGATGTCGTCACCGTGAACTACGAGGGGCGACTTATCGATGGAACCGTATTCGACAGCTCCTATGAAAACGGCGACCCCGTCACCTTCGGTCTCGACGAGGTTATCCCCGGCTGGTCGGAGGGTGTGCAGCTCATGAGCGTGGGCTCGAAGTACCGTTTGTGGATACCCGCCGAACTCGCCTATGGCGCCGAAGGCGCGGGCGAGGTCATCGCGCCCAATTCGGCGCTCATTTTCGAGGTCGAGCTCGTCTCCATCGGCAAGTAGCGGCCGAAAGGCTCGGGCCCGGACTGCGTGCCGGTGCCCGAGCGGCTTGTGGCCGAACGCATCCCCATAATGGCGAGCGCCGAACTCACTTCTTTTTCATTTCCTGCGCCTTGCGGGAGATGCGGTTCCAGACGGCGCTCATGCCCATGGCTTTTTTAGCGAGCGAGAGGGTCGTGCGGGCCTCTTCGCGCATGCGCATCGTACCATCATAGATGATCTCGTCGACAAGGCCGGTCTGCGCCTCGTAGTGGGCGCGGCGTTCGCGTATGGGATCGAGAAAGGCGTTGAGCGCCCGTGCGAGCTTTTCCTTGACTTCGACATCACCGACCTTGCCCGCGCGGTAGCGGGCTTTGAGGTCCTCGACTTCGGCTTTATCGGGGTTGAACGCATCGTGGTACTGGAAGACGGGGTTGCCCTCGACGGTACCGGGTATGTCGGCCGATACCCGCTTCGGATCGGTATACATCGACATGACACGCTTTGTCACCGTTTTTTCGTCGTCAGAGAGGAAGATCGCGTTGTTGAGAGACTTGGACATTTTTGCGTTTCCGTCGGTGCCGACGAGGGAACCGTACTCGGAGACGAGGACGTCGGGTACGGGGAAGGTCTCTCCGTACAGGTAGTTGAAGCGGCGCGCGATTTCGCGCGTTACCTCGACGTGGGCGACGTTGTCCTTGCCGACCGGCACAAGGTGGGCGCGGGGGAGGAGGATATCCGCCGCCTGAAGGACGGGGTAGCCGAGGAGGCCGAAGGGCATTTCTTCGATGCCGGCGCCCTGGGCCATTTCCTTCAGGCTTGGGACGCGTGAAAGTCGGGGGACGGTGATGAGGTTCTGGAAGTAGAGGGAGAGCTCGATGACCTCGGGCACGGCGCTCTGCAGGTAGATGACACTTTTTTGGGGATCGATGCCGCAGGCAAGGTAGTCGAGGGCAGCCGAGCGGACGTTGTCGGCGAGGGCCTCGATGTGTTCTTTTTCGGGTTTCGTCGTGAGAGTGTGGAGGTCGGCGATGATGAAGAAGCACTCGTATTCGTCCTGGAGGCGGACGCGGTTCTTGAGACTACCAACGTAGTGGCCGAGGTGAAGTTTGCCGGTGGGGCGGTCGCCCGTGAGGATGCGTTTCTTTTCCATGCTGCGCTCCTTTTTAGGAGGTTCACGGGAGGGGGGCCGCACGACAGCCCGCGACGGGGCCCGTCGTGCTGGCGTTTGCCGGTTTCCGCCTCTCCGAGGCTCCGCGCTCCCCGGGCGCGTCATTGGCCTGCCCTTGCGGAAAGGCTTCTGGCGCGGGCGGAACGGCACTAAGCCAGGACCAGCGTCGGCCGCGTGGGCCGCCGCGCATGCCATGGCCCTCGATATGCGCGTGGCCAGGGCGGTCACGCGCGGCGGTGGCAAGGGAGGAGCATGCGGTCACGATAACTCCATAGTAGTGGAAGGGCGCGCCCTGCCTCAAGCGGGGGGCTTCGGACTCAGGCTCTGCGTGGAGCTCGCCAAAGAGCTTGGCGGGGGCCTTGCCTGGTCTTCGGCGCCGGGAACGGAATTTGTCTTTTCCTTCCCGCTCGGTGCCCGCGTCTTCTGGACATCCTGCGCGCCTTCAGTGCTCCGCGTTCCGTCTCTGCCTTTTCCAGACGAGGTAGGAGTAGAGCACGACATAGCCTGCACCGCCGAAGGTCGCGACAAGCACGAGGTTTTCGGCAAAGGCTCCCCAGGGGAGGGCAAGGGAGAGGATGAAGACAAGGCCGAGGATGACGAAGACAAGGCCGCCACGCCGCTGGGTGAGCCGCCACACCTCGTCGTCGGCGAGCGCCCAGGGCGTTTTAATCCCGACAAAGTAGTTGCGCTTGAGCCTCCCCATGTAGTTGCCGGTGCCGACGAAGAGGATGCCCATCACGGCTCGGATGAGTATGCCTGTGTCGAGCGGCGAGCCGAGTGCGGCGGCGATGGTGATCCAGCCGAGGGCGGCGAATGCCGGAATGAGGAAGAACTTGAGCGCTTCGTAGGTTTTTTCGTGGCGGGCGTAGCTTTCACGGCAAGGATCGATGCGCGGCAGGTAGCGGAGGAGAATGGCCAGCGCAAGCGGGGCGGCACCCATCCAGAGGATGTTTGCCCGATCGCCCCAGCCGTCGATCCGTCCCGCCGCATCCCAGTGGATGGGGATGGTCGCTGGCAGAAAGAAAAATGCAACGCAGGTCCCTGCGAAGGAAAGCGCCGCAAAGGGGATGAGGATTCTGTCGGCCTTCATGTGCCGTCCTCCTCGACGGTTTTGAGCGAGTATACCCAGGCGACAAGGTCTTGGAAGACCGTCGTATTGAGCGAGTAGATGATATTCTGGCCGGACCTGCGCGCCTCGACCAGTTCAGCCGCCTTGAGAATGGCGAGGTGGTGGCTGATCGCTGGCTTTCCTATGGCGAAGCGTTCGGCGATTTCACCGGCGCTCAAGTTCCCCGCCTTAAGGAGCTCGAGTATCTGGCGACGAGTCGGGTCGGCGAGGGCCTTAAACAGTTCGTTCATGCAGAGTCTGTGCCGCTTCGAGGTTTCGAACAGTATCGAATTGCATGGCGACGCGGGTCAAGCGGGTGTGGAGCGAGGCGCGGGGCAATATACCGCGCCTCGCCGTTCGATCCGCTTAGGGCGCAAGTTCGAGGAGGCTCGTCCCGCTTCCCAGGTTCGACGCCTTTTCGCCGAAAAACTCGCCCACGGGGCTGTCCGCCGCAAGGCGCGAAAACACAAAGAGCGCACGGCGCATGCGTCCGAGGCGCGCTTCGACCGCCTCGCGTTCGACGGCGAAGCGCTCGAAGAGCGCAGTAAGCGAGGGGGCTCCTTGCGGCAGCTTGCCGCCCAGCTCGCGCGGCGGCAGTTCTGCAAGGAGCGCGGCGCGCCGTTCCGCAAGATCGCGGAGCCTGTAGAAGGGGCGCTCGTAACCGGGGAGCGCTTTGAGGCAGTCGAAGAGGGCGGCTGCAAGGGCTTTTCGCTCCTCGATGTGCTCGGTGAGTCTGATGGTCCGGCCTTGGGCATAGAGCCGTTCCCAGGCTTCAAGCACGGCGCTTTGCGCCTCCAGCCGGGAGTAGGCTGCGTCAAGGGCGGGGCGGGCGCGGGCAAGCTCCGCATCGAGCGCGGCCGCAAGGGGAGCCCCCGAAGCCGCGATCGCGGCTTCGCGGTCGAGAAGCCAGGCGGCCCGATAGCTACCGAGCTTGTCCGAAGGTAGCGGCTTGGGCGCAAGGCTGGCTATTTCGCCAGGCGCGGCGGGAAGCGCTTCGACGGCGGTTCCGGGCCGCGCGATGAGTTCGCGGCCGTCAGGGCTGCGGCAGGCGACGCGACCTTCGGCACAGGAGACGAGGAGCGAGCCGTCCGGGGCAGCATCCACCGAGAAGGTGGTGCCACGAACACCGAGCGTGGCGTTTCCAGTCATGATCGTGAGCTCGCCCGAGCCGAGTTTTTCCACCTTGAGCGCCATGGAGCCAGCTAGGAGGCGGATGAGGCTTTTCCGTGCGCCATCGTCGAGCTCAGCGCTGTCGAAATAAAACGCGCTTCGTTCGCTCACCTTGATGAGCGCCCCGCCCGCTCCTGCGGCGCCAAGATCGATCTCCGCGCGGCTCCGGGGACCGGTGATAAGGAGGTCATAGGCAAGGACGCGTGCGCCGATATCGGCATCGGGGCCGCGGAGTACTCGTTCGCCGCGGCGGAGCTCGACGCTTCCTTCGGTGTAGACGATCTCTCCAAGTGCGCGGCCGGGCTGTTTCGCCACTGCCGGTTGCGGTGCGGAGGACGGAGCTGCGGCGGGTTTGGCTGTCTGGGCAGGCGGCGGCGCGGATTTGCTTGTGGCCCCGGCCTGCGCCGCCGCGCCTGTCTGCGGGGCGGACGTTGCCGCGCCGCTACTTGAGGCCGCCAGAGCGGAGGGCTTTGTGGCGGGGGCGGCGTCAGGGGCGGGTTCTGTCGGCTTAGACGCCAGGAGATCCGCGGAGGGCGGGGAGGGTGGCGCACTCTGAGCCTCAGGTCCCCGCGTGGTCGCCTGTGCAGGCTCTGGGGCTTCTGCCGGGGCCGCTTTAGGCTGCTGTTCTGTCGCGGCTTGGGCTATGTGGGCAGACTGGGGCGCGGGGCCGCCTGCACAGGACAGCGCAAAAAGAAGGGCAAGGAGGCACGCGAAAATCGTTAGGTGTCGGCGCGGCATGATTTCTGTTCTCCGTAACGGCAATGCTTGCAGCAGTTTTGGGTATCGGGTGAGGGGGTGGCCTTACCAGCCCTCGCTCGTCGCTGCGCTCACCGCCTCCGGTGCAGTCTGGGGGGCGTCGGCTTTGGGGGCTGTCTTGCAGGATGCAAGGAGGCACACCGCACAGGCGAGAAGAAGGACCTCGATTCTCATGCGCTTCATGGACGATGCTCCCATATGCTTGCAGGATTGCATCTCGGATCTTGGCCGAGACACTCTACGGGGTATCATTCTATCGAGCGGGGGATTTTTCTTCAAAGCCTTTTTCGGTATATTTATCTTTCGCTACTCCTCTATGCCCCCTCCGGAGGTCGTCATGCAGAGAACCGCTATTCGGCGCGTGGGCGCCCTGTGCGTCCCTTTAGCCGCTCTTTCCCTGATTGTCGCCTGTGCCGGCTCGCCCGCTCCGCAGGTGCAAGTGTCACCACAGTCTGCGCCACAATCTGAACAGAAACCTGTGCCGCAGCGCAAGGAGCGCCTTGTTCCCATAAAGGTGCCCGTCCTTGTGAAGGAAAGCTCGTTCTATGCGGACGGTCTTCTCGACGAATACGTCGTTTACAAATATGATGCCGCGAACCGCCTCCTCCTCGAGCGCGCGGTGTATGATGCTGCCCGTCCTGAACCCATCGAACGCGTCGTCGCCGAGTATCTCGAGGGGCGACTCCAGGCGGAAACGGTCTATGACGCCGAGGGGAAGGTCAAGCAACGCCGCGAGTACAGTCTCGATGCTCTGGGCCGTGTCCTTACCGAGCATATTCTCGACGCTAAGGGACAGCCACAGTCTTCATCCACCTATGTCTATGATGCCGAGGGCCGCCGTCTTGAGTGGCGGGCGCTCGATGGGAGGGGGCTTGTCAAGGCGCTGACCACCTATGTGTACGAGGGTGGCCGTCTTGTCCTGATCGATATGAAGGATGCCGCCGGTAAACGGACGGGTTCGATCAAGGTGGAATACGACGCCGCCGGTCTTGTGACGCGGAAATCCTATCTCGCCGCCGATGGAGCGCTCCAAAAGTACGAAGTTTATGTTTATGCGGCTGGACGGCTTACCGCGCTTGAGCTGCGGCGTGCCGACGGGTCGCTCGCCTCGAAGGTCGCCTACGAGACGGGGCCGCTCGGCGAGCTCATCGCCACGGTCGACTATGACGCCTCGGGTGCGCTCAAAGGGCGGAAGAGCTACGAATACCTCGTCCGCGAAGACCAGAAGACCGAAGTCTACTACGAATAGGGAGCAAGGCCCATGAAGCGCAGTATCGCGACCGCCGCCCTCGTGTTGAGTCTTATACCAGCTTTGTCTGTTTTTGCGGGCGAGGAGGCCGAGGTCTACCGCCGCATCTACCTCGAAGCTGAGGGGCTTTCTCAGAAATACGTAGCGGCGCAGAATCTTATCCGCCTGCAAGATCGGAGCACCGCGCCCGTCCTTACCGAGGCGCTCGAAGAGCTCCTCCGCACGCAGAACAATTACCGCTCCGCTTCGGAGCAGGAGCTGTATTCCCGCGCCGTGCGCGAGCTTGCTGCGGCGCTCGGCGATTACAAACACGATGAAGCGGCTCCCTTTCTCTGGGATGTGGTGCAGCAGGTGCCAGAGCCCCTCGCCCGCGCCGAGGCGCTCATGGCACTCGGCAAGATGCGCGCCCTTGCCTACGCGGAGCGCATTTCGCTTCTCCTCCGCGATCTCAACATGGGGCCTATCGCCGACCGCGATGCCGGCGAAAAAGTCGCGTTCGGGGCGGTCATCGCCCTCGAAAAACTGAAAGATCCGCGCGGATTCTCGCCCGTTTTCTACGCCTCGGATGGCTGGTATTCGCTCCGCGTGCGCCAGCAGGCCGCGCGCGCTTTGCCGAACATCGTCACCGATCCGACGGACGCCATTATCGAGCTTATCCGCCTCGAGAGCCCCGAGCGCAAACTGCTCGCCCTCAGGCTCAATGCCGATTCGAAGGCGCCACTTGAGCGCAAGGTCGCGGCTGCATCCTACGCGCTTGACCTCGGGCATGAAAAAGCGCCCAAGGACAAGGCGGAGGCAAAGGTTTTCTCCGAGCTCAGAAAGCTCGCCCTCCGCTCTCTCGTGGCGTGGAAGGCAAAAGGCCCCGATACGGTGCCGGCGGCGCGTGCCTCGTATGACAACGGCTTTGATCTCGAGGAGCGCCTGCTCGCCCTCGCGGCACTGGGCGTGAACGGCGGGGACGAGGCCGCCTTTGTCTTGCGCGACATTATTCTCACGCTCGACCGCGAGCAAAAGGCGGGCGTCACCGACGAGACGCGCAACCGCCTTGCCAAGGCGGCGATCGAAAATGCCGCCATCGCCAAAAACCGCGCGCTCAGGCCCGCCCTCATTTCGGTTGCATCGAATGATAAGTGGTCGGGCGGCATAATTCTTGCGGCGCAAAATGCGATCAAGGAGATACCGTGAGCCAGACCACTGAGCCGCAAGGCCTTTTCGCCCCTTCCGTTTACGAAGGTCGTCGCGCTGCCGTCGCTAGTCACCTCAAAGAGGAGGGAATCGCCGCCTGTCTCATCGAGGATGCCGAAGGCCGGCGCGATCCCTCGCTCCGCTACCTCTCGGGCCAGCCGAGCGACGCCCTTCTCGTCCTATCCGCCGAGGGCCGCTCCATCCTTGTCGCCTGGGATGTGAATATGGCGCGGCTCTATGGTCGCGTCGACGAGATCCTCGCGCTTACCGATTTTCAGCGTCTGCCGCAGGCGGCCCTCGCAGCTTGTCTTGAGCGCATGGGTATTCCCAAGGGGGCGCGGATTGAACTTCCCGCCACGACGTCCTATCCGCGGTATGTGAGTTTTGTCGAGGCGCTTCCCGATTACGACCTTGTCTGCCGTGATGATGGTGTGGGCGCCTTTGTCCTTGGGCTCCGCGCCGTAAAGGATGGCGCGGAGCTCTCGCTCTACCGCCGCGCGGCCGCACTCACCGACGGGCTTATGGACGAGATCGAGGCGGCGGTTCGTTCCGGCCGCGTTGCGAGCGAGCTCGACATTGCGCTTCTTATCGAGCGCGAGGCCCGCGCGCGGGGCTGCGAGGGAACGGGCTTCGAGACCATCGCCGCAGGACCGTCGCGGAGTTTCGGTATACACGCCTTTCCCGCTTTCGGCGCCGGTTCCTTCGGCACGGAGGGGATGTCGATCCTCGACTTCGGACTCAAGCTCGCGGGCTATACCACCGATGTGACGATGACCTTTCTCCGGGGCCGGCTTTCCGCGCGCGCCGAGCGTATGGTCGAGCTCGTCGAGACCGCCTACGCCGCCTCGGTGTCACTCTGCGCTCCTGGCACGCCGACGATTGCCGTCGCCCGGGCCGCGGACGAGGTCTTTTCCCGCGAAGGCTTTGCGATGCCGCACGGCCTCGGCCACGGCGTCGGCCTTGAGGCACACGAGGCGCCTGCGGTGCGGAACCGCGAGGACAACAAGGACGTTCTCGCTCCGGGCCACATCATCACCATCGAGCCGGGGCTCTACGACCCCGAGCTCGGCGGCGTGCGCCTTGAGAACGATGTGCTCATCACCCCCGAAGGGCGCGAGTTTTTGACGCACTCGCGCATCGTGCGCCTCTAGCCATAAAGGAGGGGGCGCGGTCAGAGCGCCCCCTCCTTTGGGGCACTCTATTCCCTCCTGCGATGAATCCGTGACAAATCTGCGCTCTAGAGGCGAATGCGGCCGAGGCGCCACCGGAGGCTGCGCCCCGCGAGCATCGGCACCGCCCCATCGGTTTCGGGGGGCACTTCCCAGGGCTCGCAGAGGAGCTCGAGCATGCCGCGGGGAGGCGGAAGCCCGTAAAAGGCGGCTCCGTTGCGTGTTACGAAGCTTGTGAAGGATGTAAGCGCACCCTCGGCCTCAAAAAGTCCGGCGAGTGCGGGGATGGCTGTGGGCGCCGCATAGATGCCTGCGCTCGCGCGGCCCGATTCCTTGGCTGCGCGCGGGTGCGGCGCTGAATCGGAGCCGAAAAACAGTTTTCGCTCGCCGCGGAAGACCGCTTCGCGGAGCGCATCGCGGTCTTTTGCCGGACGGAGGAGGGGTTTACAGTAAAGGTGGGGGTTGAGCCCCTCGCCAAGGAGCTCATCGAGGGAAAGGAGGAGGTGGTGCGCCGTGACGGTCGCCGCAAGCCGCGCGGGGCCTGAAAGGACATAGGCAAGGGCCTCGCGCGTCGAAATGTGCTCGAGGCTGACGCGGAGGCGGGGATGTGTCGCAAGTATCCGGTCGAGGGCGGGGAGGAAGGCGACTTCGCGATCCAGAACGGGCGCGGAGGGATCTTCGCCATGGATCGAGAGAATGAGACCTATCTTTTCCATCGCGGCGAGGGCGTCTGCCACTTCTTCCGGCGCATGGATCCCATCCGCTGAATTGGTTGTCGCGCCTATGGGGTAGTATTTCCCCGCGACGGCTCCCGCCGCCGCGAGCGCCTCAACCTCCTTTGCCGTCATGCCGGGAAGGAGTTTGAAGCTCATGAGCGGCTCGAGCGAGGGCGCGGCGCTTATAACCGCGGCGCGGTAGGCTTCGAGTGCGGCGGGGTTCGCGATGGGTGGCAGTGTGTTGGGCATGAGAAGAGCGCGGCCGAAGGATGCCGCTTCGCGGCGGGCGTAGCCGGTCATGGCCGCGCCGCTTCGAAGGTGCACATGAAAGTCGTCAGGCGCTGGAAGTTCGAGTCGGTCAGTCAAAGCGAAACTCCACCATAGAAACATCATCGTCGAAGCGGCGGCCTTTTGCGATGGTGCGCATCGCTTTAATGAGGGGGCCAAGGAGGGGGCCCCGTTCGCGGGCCGCCAAGCCGGCAAGAAGGCCGATAAAGGCTTCAATGCCGAACATGCCCCCTTCGCTGTTCCGTACTTCGAAAACGCCGTCGCTGAAGAGGTAGAGCCGCGCGCCTTGGGGTAACTCGGCGGCGCGCGTGCAATAGACGGCGAATTCTTCGGCGCCGACGATCGTGCCGCCCGTTGCAAGCTGTTCCACCCCGCCGCCGGGAAGTACAAGCACGGCGGGAGGGCTTCCAGCCGAGGCATAGGACAAGCGGCGTGTCACTGGGTCGTAGACGCCGTACCAGGCGGTGAAATAGAGGTTGTTTTGCTCTTCCATCCTGAACGACTCGTTGAGTCGCGCGAGCACCGAGGCGGGATCGCCAAAATCGGCCCCAGGGAGTGCCTGGGTTTTTAGAAGATTCATGAGGGTGACTGAAAAGAGCGCCGCTTCGATGCCGTGACCGGAGACGTCGATGAGGTACAGCGCAAGGCGCCCGTCTTCGATGTCGTGGTAGCCAAAGACATCGCCGCCGAGCGAAAGCGAAGGGATGTAAACCCAGTCGGTGTGAAGTGCCGGACCGTCAAGTTTCGGCGGGAGGAGGCCCCGCACATAGGCGGCGCCCTCTTTGAGTTCGGCGCGCAGACGACGCTCTGTTTCAAGGACGGCAGCCACATAGAGCTCTTCCTTGTCCTTGAGGAGTTTTTTCTCGAGACAGGACTCGATCCGCGCTTTAAGGACCACCGGCTCGAACTCGCGCGGCAGGTAATCCTCGGCGCCGAGCTGAATGCATCGGGCAACGCTCCGGGTGTCTTCAAGTGCGGAAATCACGATGACGTAGAGGTCCTTGAGCAGCGCATCGCCTTTTACTCGCTCAAGAAGCTGATAGCCGTTCATGCCCGGCATCATGAGGTCGATGATGAGGAGGTCGAAGGGGGCGCGGCTGAGCACCTCGAGAGCTTCTTCGCCGCCTTGCGCCTGGCAGACGATGTGTCCCTGACGTTCGAGATGGCGTGCAAGGAGCTCGCGGTTGAATGCGTCGTCGTCGACGACAAGGATGCGTCCCGAGCGCCGTGCCTCAGTCGCTTCCTCGGCGAGAAGCCGTGGTTCGGCAATCCCGGCTGGCTCCGGCTCGACAAACGCAGTTCCGTTTGAAAGCCTCTCTTCGAAGAGGTCGACGATGCCGTTCGCCGCCTCGAGAATTTTCTCGGTATCGGGGAGATAGCGGCTGGCACCCTTATTCTGTGCGACACGTTTTGCGGACTGCACATGTGCGATGATGTCGTAGAGAATGCCGTAAACCTCCCGACCCTCCGCTTCTCCACGTGGGGACGGGCCGGTGTTACCGGTTTCGTCGAGAAAAAAGGGGAGGGCACGTTCGCGGAGCTTCAGCGCCGCGGCGCTTATTTCTTCGTAGAGCGCACAAAGTTCCGCCTGCCCCTCGTCCGCAGCTTCCTGTTTAAGGATGTCGCTGTAGCCGGCCACATGATTGAGGAATGTCCTCAGAGAATGCCGGACGGCCTTCCGCTCCTCCGCGCGAAAGACATCCTCTTCGGACATCAGCTTTTTTCCGCCTTTTCTTCCGCGTATTTACGAAATTCTTCCTCGCTCATCTGATCCGCGTAGAGCGGATAGAGCGCCTCGATAAGCTCTTCGAGGGTGGGAAATTTGGCGCCATCGAGCTTGTAGGACATCGAAAACCTCACCTTGTGCCGCCTTTGCGCCTTTCGCGGACGGCTTTCGCGCTCATCATAGTATGGAAAACGCGCCTAGCGCAAGAAAAGACTAAGGCCTGGGAGCGTCAGGATGGCACGTTGACCCCCGCGTCCTTCTTTCGTAGAGTAGCGGTCATGTACAAGTACATCATTGAAGGCGGGTTCCCGGTCAAAGGGCGAATCAGGGCAAGCGGTAACAAAAACGCCGCGCTCCCCTGTATCGCGGCCACGCTCCTTGCCGCTACACCCGTCACGCTCCGCAATATACCCGAGATCGAGGATGTTCAGGTAATGTTCGAGGTGCTCCGGAGCCTCGGCGCGAGCGTTGAGCGACTCGGTCCGAACGCCTGGCGCGTCGATTGCAGCGCCGTGCAGAGCTTTGAGGTTCCGGCGTCTCTTGCGAAGAAAATTCGCGCCTCAATTTTGTTTGCCGGCCCGCTTCTTGCGCGTTTCGGGAAGGTGATTCTTCCCCCTCCGGGTGGAGACACCATTGGCCGCAGGCGCATCGACACCCACGTCCTCGCCCTCGAGGAGCTTGGCGCGCGTTTTGATATCGACGGGGCGCTCAAGTTCAGTGCCAACAAACTTGTCGGGGCGGATATATTTCTCGATGAGGCCTCGGTTACCGGCACCGAAAACGCGATCATGGCGGCCGTCCTCGCCGAAGGTGTGACGACCATCAGAAATGCGGCAAGCGAGCCGCACGTCCAGGACCTCTGCGAGTTGCTTCGGGCCATGGGGGCGCGGATCGAGGGGCTGGGTTCGAACCTCCTCAGAATCGAGGGGGTGAAGGCGCTCCACGGCGCCGATTTTGCGATCGGTCCCGACTTCATGGAGATAGGTTCGCTTATTGGGCTCACCGCGGTGACCCGAGGCGAGCTCGTGATCGAAGGTGTCCGGCCCGACGAGCTTCGACCCATCAAGCTCGCCTTCGGCCGCCTTGGCATCAAGTGGTCGTTCGAGGGCTCCGATCTCCTCGTCCCCTCGGGACAGTCGATGAAGGTCCAAGAGGATTTGGGCGGCCAGGTGCCCAAGATCGATGACGCGCCTTGGCCCGGATTCCCCCCCGACCTTACGTCAATCATGACGGTCGTCGCCACTCAGACCGAAGGCGAGGTCCTCATTCACGAAAAGATGTTCGAGTCGCGGATGTTCTGGGTGGATAAACTCATCGGCATGGGCGCACGCATCGTGCTCTGCGATCCGCACCGCGCCGTTGTCTCCGGGCCTGCGCGGCTTAGGGCCGATTCGCTCACTAGTCCCGATGTCCGGGCCGGCATGGCGATGGTGATCGCTGCGCTCTGTGCGGAGGGCCGAAGCACGATTCACAACGTCTATCAGATCGAGCGTGGCTACGAAAACATCTCCGAACGCCTCCGCATGCTTGGAGCGCACATCGAACGGCTTGAGGATTGCTGATCGGTTTGGGGTGAGCGTATCCCGTCCTCAGGGATGGGGTGTGGCGCTTGCGCTGCGCCGTCGTAGGTACTCGTAGGCTTCTTTGAGCTCGGCAAAGGCGGAGGACTGCGCCGCTTCAGTCTCCGCCTGAGCTTGCGCGCACACAGCGGCGTGCCGCAGGGCATCCGGGTGGAGGCGGCGGCAGAGCCGCCTCCAGGCGCGCTTGGCCTCCTCGACCGATGCGCCCGGCGCTAGCTCGAGGAGCTCCCAGGGTTCGCGGTAGGAGGGGAAGGCGCGCTGGCGCGCCGCCCGGAGTGTTGTAACCGCGATGCCCGTGTCGGCGAGTTCGCGCCGGAGCGCCTCGTCGCGTTCATGGGAGAGCCGCGCGGCCGCCTTACGGGCCAGCGCGTAGGCGAAGTCGGCAAGAATGCTCCCTGCGCGCTCATCGGCGGAGAGCGCCAGCACCCGTGCCAGCGTGGCGAGGTCGGGCCGGGACTCTTCGCGTATGGCGTCGACGAGGCGGACGATTGCCCGCTCCTCGCCCCGCAGATTCTCGATCTGCGCCCGGACGGCCTCGAGGAAGAGTGAGCGCCGCTCCGATTCCGTTCCAAGGCCGTCCCATTCGCCGTAAAGCGCAAGCGCTGCCGCCGCGATCAAGCCCGGCAGCGGCTCGCAGGGTACGGCCGACGCGGGGCTACGGAGGAAATTACTCAGGGCGCGATTTGCGCGCGCCACGTCGACCATGCTACCGATGAGAAGTCCCGCCGCGATGCCGTACCAGCCGCCGAGAAGTCCGAGAGCGAACCCGACGATCCGCCCCGCGTAGGCCCGTGCCGGGCTGTAGCCATGCACACGGCCGTGCAGAGTCCTAGTCCTCGTATGCATCGTCCTGTGTGCTCGATCCCGCACCCTGGTGCTGCGGCACAAATCCAGCACGCTCTTCGCGGAAACCAGTGGCGATCAGCACGGCGGCAAGGAGTGTCGCTGCTTTGATCCCCGCGGCGGCACCGAGTGCGGCTGGCCAGGGTGCAAGGCGGAGCGCGAGGGCGGAAACTGCGTCATCGGCCTGCGCGAGCCCGGCGAAGACGGCCGCGGTTGTCGCGGCCATGAAGGGCAGGCTGATCCATGAATGGCGTGCCCCGGCGCCGGGGGCGCGGAAGCGTATCCCGAGCAGTATACCAATCGCCGAGGCGGAGAGAAGTGCGAAGGGGAGGCCGAGACGCGCAAGGAGGTCTCGTTGGATCGGCCCTGGGTCGAGTCCGTAGCGAGGCGCTTCAGCGGCGGCAGCATAGGCGTCGAGGACACCGAGCGCCGCGGGGGCGCGGTGGGCGGCGGCAACGCGATAGGCGGTCTCCGGGTCGAGGGGGAGTTCTACCCATGTCGGCGCATGGCCGTCCTGCGTTGTGGAGTCTAGCGCGCGATAAACGGTCTCAGGCCGTGCGCGCTCGACGGCGACGAGGAGCGCGCGCCTTTCGATGAGTTTGGCGTAGGGTGCGGCGATCTTGCGCGTGCGGCCTTCTCCCGAGGCAAGGGGCGTTGCCTCAAGATACTCGAAGTCGGTGAAGTAGACGGCCTCGCTGGTGAAGGACGCGGAAGCCGCCGCGAGTGCGCGGAGGACTCCGTCCTCCGAGGGCAGGATGGCGAAGAATCGCGGCAGGCTTACGGCCGCAGCCCTATCAGATTCGTCCTTGAAAAAGGCCGCCTGCGCAAGGTCACGCTCGCTTTCGGCGAGGTAGCGCTTCACGTCGAGGTCGCCAGGTGCCTCGCGCGCGAGGGCGGAAAACTCGCGGAAGGCGCTAATCGCGTCGCCCGAGCGGAGGAGGCCGTAGGCCTCAAGTTTGCGGCGCTGTAGCCGTGCGGCCGCGGGATCCGCGACCTCTCCCCCCCGCGCTGTGAGGGCCTCCCAGGACCTGGCGGCAAGGCGTTTCGCCTCGGGGATTGAGGTGTCGACGAGCGCCGCACGCGACGCGTACCAGTGCGCGCTGAAAAAATCCCCCTTTGCGAAAAAGTCGAGGGCCTTGAGGTAGTACTGGCGCGCCGCGGCCTTGTCCGGCACCGTCTCGGCTGCTTGCGCCGAAACGGCGCGCGTCGCGGAGATGGCGGACGACGACGAGGCGTTGCGATGTGTCTTGATCTCGGCGCCGCGGAGGTTTTCGTCGAGCCGGGCCACGCGCTCATCTCTGCGGTCGATCGCTTCGAGTGTGTCGACAAGTGCGCGTGCGGTCTGCAGGTCGCCCCGCTCAAGCGCTGTGCGTGCGAGGCCGAGGCTCCGATTGAAGCGTTCGCTTAAGCCGAGCGCGCGCGAGCGTGTCGCTTCAAGGCCAGGCGCGGCGATGAGTACGATCGAAGACAAAAAAATGGCGCTTATCGCCGCGTGCGGCATCGCGGCGCGGAACAGCGTGTCGCCATCGCCCGATGCGGTGCCAAGCGCGAGCGCGATGGCGAAAAACTGAGTCGCCGGGAGCCAGCGGGCAAGGCCGAGGAGTGCTTCGGTGAGCTCCCAGCGGAGCGCAAAGCGCGGAATCACGCGGTCGGGTGCGAAGCCCGCAAGCGCAAGGGCGAAGAGGAGCGCGAAGACGACACTGTTTACTGCAACGAGGGTGGCGACGATACGTGTGCCGGCTTTCATGCGATCTTCCCCCTGCGCGGTGCGAAGAGGCCTGCAAAGCCGACGAGAAAGCCGAGTGCGCCCTCACAGAGGGCGGCGATGAGGGGGGCTGGAAGTTCTCCCAGACCAAGGCGGCGTAACGCGAAATCGCCCACTGCCGCCACCGCGGGACCTGCGAGGGCGGCGTCGAGGATGAGAGCGCAGGCAAGGCCTGCCACGCCGACAAAAAGACCGAAGAGGGGCCAAGCTGGAAAACGCGCGAATGAGCAAAAGCCAACGACGAGGAGAGCAAAGCATGCGGCGCCCGCCGCGGCAAGGGACAGAGGAAGCGCATCGAGTGCGGCCAGTCGTTGTGCAAGGCTGTGTACGGAAAACTCGGGGAGCGCAGGGATGAGCGGGCTCGCCGTGTCCGCGCGTGCGCGGACAGGATAGCGACGGCCTTCCACCACGGCGAGCCCGCCGCCGTCGACAAGAGACGCCTCGTGTGCATAGACGAGGCGCGGAAAGGCGGCGTGCGCATCGTAGGCGATCGCCTCGCGTGCGACGCGCCCCTGGGCCACTTGCTCATAAGAACGGGCATAGTAGATGAGACCGCCTGATTCCACGGCGAGGCCTGTGGGGAGGGGGCGCTCGGCGGCCGCTTCCGGGGGGGCGAGCGCGCGCCTGAGCGCAAGCCCCCCGGTGAAGAGTCCGGTTCCGAGAAGGACGAGGCTGAGAAAACCGAGAACTCTGCTCCTCAGCCGACGTTCGAATGAGAAGACGCCGAGCATGAGCGCGGCCGCAATGGCAAGCGGGAAGAGCCGCAAGGCCGCGGTGAGGGCGCCAAACAGGCCGCTTAGACCGGAGGCACCTACTTCGAGCGCCACGGCAAGCGCCAAAAGCAGGGCATAGTCAAAGAGGAGGCGACCCGCCGCGCCGAGCCAGGCTTTCATCGGGCAAATCCTAGCACTTCCGCGTGAGGGGCGCAAGGATTTGCAGGGAGCGCGAGTGTGACATGCGTTGCTACCATAGGAAATTGTGGAAAATTACACAAGTTATCCACAGTCACGAGGCGCGCTGTTTGGGGAAAAGGCAAATTTCATAGGGACTTGTCCCGCCTGAGTAAATAGGGTTGAAATATCAAAGACCTCTAACGACGATTATAATTTATTTTATTATATGTATTTATGATAATTACCCACCGGTTCATGCGCACCTAATCCCCAGCCATAGCCCGCCGTCGTCCAGTGAATCCCCGCTCAGGGGCTTGACGCGGTGGATTTTTCACGCAGGTATGCACCA
Organism: Spirochaetota bacterium; assembly: GCA_029265615.1. Taxonomy (GTDB): domain Bacteria; phylum Spirochaetota; class Spirochaetia; order Treponematales; family Rectinemataceae; genus JAEUJG01. The sequence continues at coordinate 37,212 of JAJUIB010000006.1, read as the reverse complement.
CTTATCCACAGGTTTGAACATCAAAGCGATACCCTTCTCCGCGCGCAGAGAGAAGAGCGGCCCCAGCTCCGGGTACAAGGCTTTCAAGCTTCTTTCGGAGGTTGGCAATATGCACGGCACAGACACGCGAATTCGCTCCGCTTCCGAGCCTCCGCCTCCGATTGGCTGTGGCGCCGGCTGCGGTATTGAGGGCGGCGGCGCTCACAGAGCGCCCCCGATGGGCAAGGAGAGTGCGGAGAATGCGTATCTCGGCCTCGGTGAGGCGGACGCTGGTTTGCCGGGTGGCAAGCTCGCGGCCCTGCATCGTGATCTCGGCGCCGCAGAGGCTGAAGCGTGGCGCAAAGAGGCGGATGGCGCGCGCGTACACTTCGACGAGCCCCCATGGTTCACGGAGGTAGTCGGCGCAGCCTGAGCGGAATGCGGCGGTGATAAGCGCATCATTGCCATAAACGAAGGCGGGTGCGGGCCTTTCTTCGAGGACAAGGTAGAGGCTTGCGGGGAGCACGAAGAGCGCGGCGTCGGGCGGCATCCCGAGCTCGCGTACATGCCGGGGAAAGCGCGCTGGCGCGGCGGCGGGAAGCAGGATAAATAAAAACGAGAGAAATCCAGAAGGATCTCTCTCGCTTTCGAGCAAGCGATAGGGCGAAGCCTCGGTTACGAGGCAGGCGACGAGCATCGGCCGCCCGGATGCTGCCCGCCAGGGGTCAGGGCGTGGATTGGCCGGAGCCGCCTTGTCCGGCGTTGTCGGTGAGCATTTTTGCCTTGAGCTCGGCAAGGAGGAGATCCGCGCCCGCACCCGAGGATTCGAGCTGCGCGAACTGTTTTTCGAGGCTCGCACCTGAGGAGAGATCCTCAAGCTCCTTGTGCGCCTCGGCCCGCGCTTCGATCTCGTCCACCTTTTTCGCCATGCGCTCGAAGGTGTCGAAGGCGCTTTTGTTGCCGGAAAGGCTCGACATGGTCTTGTTGATCTTGTCCTGGGCCTCGGCGCGCTTGGCGCGCGCTATGAGGATGTTCTTTTTGCGCGAGGCCTCGTCGATCTTGTTCTGGAGCTGACGGAGGCTCTCTTTGAGCTTTTCGACGGACTCCTTTTGCGCCTGCCACTGTGTATGGAGCTGGGTGGCGTATCGTTCGTATTCCTGTTTGCGGAGGAGCGCCTCTTTTGCAAGGTCGTCACGGCCGGCCCGCACGGCGAGCATTGCCTTTTTCTCCCACTCTTCGGCCTGGCGTTTGTTTTCGAGCGTCTCTCGCTCGAGCTTTTTCTCATCCGCAATGGCCATCGCGACGGCCTTTTTGGATTCGATCATCTGCTCGTTCATGTCGATGACGAGCTGGTTGAGCATCTTTTCGGGGTTCTCGGCCTTGCTGATGAGGTCGTTTATGTTCGACGAGATGACCGTTTTCAAGCGCTCGAAAATGCCCATGGAAAAATCCTCCTCAGTTCTTGTAGCGGGAGAGCAGGGGGTAATGCTCGGCGAGGGCGAATCCGATGGCGTCGAGGGATGCCTCGAACTCGGACTTGTCCATGTCGGCATACTCGAGGGTGTCGACGATGACGACCTCGTCTCCGTCGAGCGCGTAGGCGCCGTGGAGGAGGTCCTCGCCATTCAACGTGAGGAGTTCGGCGAAGAACTCCTCACGGCCCGTGGCCGGGGCGGTCATGAGGTTCGCGCGGATCACCACAACGGGGTCGGCGTACGAGATAACGATGCGCGGCAGGCCCCGTGCGGCATCCTCGACAAGCCAGGTGGAGGCTCCGATCTCCTCGTAGGAGATGCCGAGGTCGATGAGGTATTCCTCGATTTTGGTGAGTCCGGCCATCGCAAGCCTCCTAGCGTGAACGTGGCGGTCAGCCGAGGAAGACCTGCCCCGCGTTGTCGATGGCGAGGATCGTCTTGCACTCGGAGCAGCGGAAACGGCCGGGTTTGGCCGCTTTGAGTTTTTTGTTGCAGATCGGGCAGGAGAATATCTTCGGGAAAACCGAGGCTGCGGCGCCCTGATCCCCCTGTTTGAAGAAGCTCATGGCCTCGTCAAGGTTGTCTTTGATGTTGAAAAACTGCGAAAAGCCGAGGAGCTGAAAGACCTCGTACACCTTGGGCTGTATCTCAAGGAGGACGATGTCGCCGCCGCGTGGTTTGACGGATTTGAGAAACGCGGTGAACGAGCCGATGCCGGTCGAGGAGACATAGTTGAGTCCACCGCAGTTGAAAATGAGTCGGATATAGCCTGATTCGATCGCCTTGCCGATACGCTTCTGGAAGAAATTCGAGTTGTAAGTGTCGATATAGCCGGTTAGAAAGAGCGTGAGGCAGTTGTCCACGGCGTCGACTTTCTGGAGACGGATCTTGAGGCTGTCATCCTTTTCGTCGTCGAAGCCGGGACCGATATCATTATTGCTCATGGTACTCCTCTATAGCCTCTCGTCAAGGTCGCCGCACTCTATTGTAGAAGCATAATATTGACAAGTCAATTCATTGTCAAATCGCGCTCAATAAGGGCGCTACTCTCAAGCTATCGGCGTTTCGAGGCACGGAATCAAGGGATTCCGTGCGCAATTATAGTCTGAGTCCGCCGTCGAGCGTGATGAGTGCTCCCGAGGCAACACAGGGATCGGCCGCGGCGAGATCCGCGGCGAAGGATCCGATCTCTTCAGGCCTTACGAGGCGGCCCCGTGGCGCCTTGCCGCGGAGCTCCGCGCGGAGCCCTTCCGAGAGGTACTCGGTGTCGACAAAGCCCGGACAGAGGAGAAAGGCCGCGACATTCCGTTCAGCGCCCTCGGCGGCAAGAGACTTCGCGAGTACGGCAAGCCCCGTCTTTGCGGCGGCGTAGGCCGCATTGGTCGCGTAGGCGCGGATCGCATCGGTGCGCGTTCCGCCGAAGAGGATCACCCGGCCATAGCCGCGTTCGCACATGCTGGGTAGCAGCGCCGAGGCGAGCGCGCCGGGTAGCGCGAGGTCGAGGAGTGCAAGCCGTTCCCAGTCGGCGAGCGTCGTTGCCGCAAGCGGCTTTTGGACAAAGGGGCCGAAGGCGACGGCGAGGAGGTCGATGGGGCCGAGCTCGGGAAGGCGCCCAAGGAATTCCGCAGGGCGTTCCAGGGGGAGAAGAAAGCCCTCAATGGATGCAGGCGCCGGGCTATCCATGGCGGATACTTGAGCCGCCACAGCCCGCGCGCGGGCCGCCGCGCCGCGTGCGCTTTCGAGGGCGCGCGCAAGGCGCTGTGCTGAACTCCCGCCGTGGATCACGAGGTCGGCGCCCCGCGCGGCGAGCGCCGCGGCGAGGGCCGCGCCGATGCCGCCCGAGCCGCCGACAACAAGGGCGCGGCGCCCAAGGAGGGGGAGTCGTTCGTCTGCTCGAGGCGGGGCGCGGTCTTGCGGCATCGACATACGCTGGCTACTATAGCGCCGCGCATTGCCGCCCGCAAGGAGGATGCCGTGCCCGAGCCCGATCTTTCCCGCTACGTTGTCGTCCTCTGTCGTGCCGAAGAGCCGGGCAACGTCGGCTCCGTCTGCCGCGCCATGAAAACCATGGGACTGTCCCGGCTCGTACTGGCAGCCTGCCCGCCCTATGACGAGGAGCGTGTGCGGACCATGGCCGTCCACGCCGCCGATCTGTACGAGGGAGCGGTGCGCTACGCCTGTCTTGCCGATGCCCTTGCGGACAGCGCGTTTTCGGCGGGATTTACGCGACGCCGCGGCGAGCGGCGCAAGAACTTTTCTCTGGACGCCGAGACCTTCGCGCGCCGCGCCGTACAGCGCCCGGGCGGGGATGTCGCCCTCGTTTTCGGCAACGAGCGGAGCGGACTTTCCGAGGAGGAGCTTTCGCTTTGCTCGCTCGCCGTGCACATCCCGAGCTCGGAGCTCTTCCCTTCGCTCAACCTTGCCCAGGCGGTGCAGATAGCAGCATACGAGCTCAGGCGTTCGGCGCTCGCGGGGCGGACAGGCTCTTACGAGCCTGCGACGCGGGCTGACATCGAGAGCGCCGTCGGACGCATGGCGCAGAGGCTCGAAGCGCTCGGGTTTTTCAAGTTGAATCAGGGAGACCTGCTTAAGGCCTTTCTTCGGGATACGGCGGAGCGGGCTGCATACAGCCCGGCGGAGCTTCGCTACTTTGAGGCCTTTGTCCAAAAAATGGCGGGGCTCGCGGGAAAGCGGCCGTAGATGCTCTGATGCCCGTGGCGCAAGGAGGAGGCTGCGCCGCGGACTCAAAGGCGCTGACCTGCGCGCAAGATGCCCCATGATGTTTACAGAAAGATATGCTCAGGACCGATCTCCGGACAGCCATCCGAGAGCACGATGGCGCGGAGCACCACGTTTTTAAGCTGCCGGACATTCCCCGGCCAGGGCTGCGCGGCGAGCAGTTCGAGGGCCGCGCCGGAAAAGCCCTTCCAGCCGTGGCTCGCTTCGCGGGCGAAAGTCTCTGCTAAGTCCGCGATGTCTTCGCGGCGCTCGCGGAGAGGCGGTAGTTCGAGTACGAGCGTTTCGATGCGGTAGAGGAGGTCGGGGCGGAAGTGCGACGCGTTCCCGGGGGAGCGTATGTCGCGCGAGGTCGCTGCCACGAGGCGGACGTTCGCTTTGCGGAGCGCGCTTCCGCCGAGTCTGCGAAATTCGCCCGACTCAAGCGCGCGAAGTAGCTTCGCCTGAGCCGAGGCGCCTGTTTCGCCTATTTCGTCGAGGAAGAGGGTGCCGCCCTCTGCGAGCTCGAAGGCGCCCGGCCGCTGCACTGCCCCTGTGAAGGCTCCTCGCTCCGAGCCGAACAGTTCGCTCTCCGCAAGCTCTTCGGGGATTGCCGCGCAGTTGAGCGCGACAAAGGGACCCCGGTGCCGGGCGGAACGCGCATGGATGCGCCGCGCCGCAAGTTCTTTGCCGGTGCCGCTTTCGCCGAGGATGAGGACGGGGAATTCATAGGCCGCATAGCGTTCAATAAGCGTGAGAATGCGCCGCGCCGCAGGGCTGCGATATCCGACAGGGCATTCTTCATGCAGGGGCCCTCCGCTGAGCACGGTGAGCGCCGCTTCGATTCGGGCGGCGCTCAAAGGGCGTTCGATATAGGCGGTTACGCCCGTGCAGGGAGGGCCAAAGGGAAGCGCATCGCGTTCATCCGCAATGGCGAGAATGGGCGGCCAGCCGAGGGCCTGGGCGAAGGGACGAAGATCGAGGGCTTCGAATCGATCCGCATAGAGTACGACATCGGGACGTTCGGTGGCTTTCGCCGCGGGAAGCTGTCCCGCCGCGGCGCAGTAGTCGATGCGGCAATCTGCGGCGAACATGGCAGCGAGGGCCGCTGCTTCGCGGGAGTCGGGGCCCACGTACAGTATCCGCATACCGAAAAATTCTCATGCGCTGCCGCTGTGTGCTCAACCAGGCGCTTGTCTCCACGGTCTAGCAGCGTGTAGACAAGCGCGCAAAGCGCTTAACGAGAGTGAGGCGCTTTGTGTCTGTGCTCGCTTAGAGCGAGCGGTGACCGCTTTAGGCTTTGTTGGGATTATTCCCCGCGAAGCCGCGCGACAAGGAGGAGCACCTTGTACCACAAATAGATGCATGCCCGGTACACGCGCCAGGGCCGCTGCGCGGTGTAGGGGATCCACTCGAGTCCGCGGCGGAAGAGTTCCCGGGACGGCTTCCCCCGGCGTTCGGCGAAGACCTCGAAAAGATCGGAGCACCACAGGTAGAGCCCTGCATTAAAGCGCGGCAGATTGCGCGGTATCCAGCGTTCGCGGCCGGGAACGCCCGCGCCGACAAGGAGGAGGGTGGGTGTCGCCTTGCGCACCGCTTCGACGATGGAGGCTTCGATCTGTTTGGGGTAATGCCCGGCATAGCGGCCAACAACGCGGAGGCCAGGAAAAGTTGACTTGATGTTCGCCTCGGCTTTTTGGAGCGTTGCGCGCGAGGCGCCGAGAAGGTAGACCGATTTGTTCTTGCGCTCGAGGGCGCTAAGGAGTTTGACGACGAACTCAAAGGGCATGTAGCGTACGGGTTCGGGCTTTTTGAGGAACCGGGCGCCTTTGACAATCGAAAGGGAGATGGGGATGACAAGGGATGCCCCGGCGACCATGCTACGGTAATCGCCGCTCCTTCGCGCGCGCATAAGGTCCCAGAGGGAAAGGAGGACGATCTGGTGGTTGCGTCCGTCGCCGAGCGTGGAGACGAGGTCGTCGATGCGGTCTTCAGGAAGGATGTCCACGGGCACGCCGAGGACCGTGATGCGGCTTATCGAGGGGGAATCCATGCGGAGCGCTCCGTGAGGATGGTCTCTATCGCGGCGACCGCGAAGAGTGCGGCCGTCTCCGTCCTGAGGACGGCGCCGGGGAGCCTGATCGGCCGGAATCCGGCCGCGAGAAAGTCCGCAAGCTCCTCAGGCGAAAAGCCGCCTTCGGGGCCGACGGCAAGGACGACCTCGTCCGGCGATGCGCTAAGATACCCGTGAAGGTTCGCTTCCGCAAGGGGCGTCTCGTGGAGGACGAAGCAGAGTCGGTGCCCGCGCGGCGGTCCAAGGCGGGCGGGAAGTTCGGCGGGTAGGCAGGGCTCCTCGACCGTGGTCGGCACCGGCGATCCCGATTGCTGGAGTCCCTCGCGGATAATGCGTTCCCAGCGGGCGACTTTTCGATCTTCTTCCGCGCGGGCGACGGATCTTCGCGCTTGCAAGGGGATGACCCGGGCGACGCCTGTTTCCGCGGCTTGACGAAGGACGAGATCCATCGCGGGACCCTTTGCGACCGCCTGGGCAAGGACGATCCTGGGCAGGCTCTCCTGCGGCGCATCGGGTGCGGCCGCGGGCGCTGCGGCCGTCTGCTCCTGGTGGCGCCCCGCACGGCGCGCGCCCCGCGAGCCCCGTGTGTCGGGAAGCGGTAAGGCGCTTTCGGCGCCCTCGTGCGCGGCGACCGCAAGGACAAGGCGGCCGGGCTCCGCTTCGAGCACCTCGAGCGCACGGCGGCTGCCGTCGGCGGCGAGGCCGACAAAGCGGTCGCCCGGCGCAAGCCGGAGCACGCGGAGGAGGTAGTGTGCGCGGCCGCCTGTGATAGTGCAGCGGGGGCCGCCATCCCAGGCCTCAGGCAAGACGAATTGGCGCATGCTCCGCTCTTGATGGGCGTGGACACGCCCTTAAGACCTTTCGTCGCGCGGACTTACTTTTTCGCGGCTTCGGCCGCTTTTTTTTCCGCGACGAGCTCTTTCACCGTGCGTGCCTCGGCAAGGCGGCGCGAATAGCTCCCATCGGTCAGCACCTCGAGTGCCGCGGTGAGTGCCGCGTCGTACTCAAGATCGTAGACGGGTGCGACGCGTGTCCTCTGGAGCTCGTCGCGGAGAAGCCGTCCGAGGAGCCGCTCGCTGAGTATTGATCCTTCCGCGCGGAGTCGCCTAACAAAATCATCACGTTCGGCCTTAGTCGCGTCGGGCTTTGCTTTGGCGAAGTCGGCAATGGCCCCCGATTCGAGGAGTTTGACGAGGGCGGCGGATTCCGCTTCGGAGAGTTCGGCCTCTTTGGCGGGAATGTCGGGGGGGATGCCCGTCTTGTCGATGTTCTCGTCGCTTGGAGCGTAGTAGCGGGCCATGGTGAGCTTGATGCCGCGGTTACCGAGCGGGAACACCTGCTGGACCGAGCCCTTGCCGTAGCTGTTCTCACCGACGATGAGCGCGCGCTTGCGGTCCTTGAGCGCCCCCGCAAGAATTTCCGAGGCGGAGGCGGATCCGCGGTTTATGAGGACGATGACCGGCTTGTCCGCAGGCACCGCAAGATCGGGCTTTGCGCTGCGCACCGAGTTTTCGTAGGGGTTGCGGCCCTTCGTCGAAACAATCACGCCCGAACTCAAGAAAAGGTCAGCGATTTTCACGACCGAATCGAGGAGGCCGCCCGGGTTCGAGCGGACATCGACGATCATGCTTGAATATCCTGTCTTGTCGAATCCGCGCAGGGCGTCCTGGATGCGCGGAAGCGTTTTCGGGGTGAATTCGATGATGCGGAGGTATGCCACATTGCCGCCCTTGTGGGGTATGAGGGCGCTTTTCAAGGTCGGCACCTCGATCACGGCGCGCGTGACGGTAATGTCGAATTCGGCGCTTCCCCTCCGCACCCGGACCTTGACCTCCGTCCCCGGGGTGCCACGGAGCCGCGCCTGCGCCTCGTCGGTCATAAGGGGAGAGCTGTCCTCTCCGTTGATCGCGACGATGAGGTCGCCGGGCATGAAGCCCGCCCTCCAGCCAGGGGTGTCCTCGATGGGAGAAATGATTTCGATGTAGCGCGGCGCATCAGGGCTCCGCGGGTTCGGCGCCTGCTTGCCGATATAGAGGCCGATGCCGCCGAAGACCCCCTCGGTTGTATCGGTCATGTCGGAGAGCATCGCCTCGTCGAGGTAGACCGAGTAGGGATCGCCGAGGGAGTCGAGCATGCCTTTCATCGCGCCCTCGTAGAGCTTTTTTGGCTCGACCTCGTCGACGTAGTTCTGGAGGATGAACTGGTAGACGCTCTCGAACTCCTGGAAGTAGCGGAGCATCTCGGCGGATTTCGCATCCTGAGGCTCCGCGAAGGCCGTGGGCACGGAAAAGGCGAGCGTGGAAACGACGAGAAGGCCGGCAAGAACCGCGCCCCAGGTCGCGCGGGCTTTGCCTTTGGCGGGCTCGTCTTTTGCGAGCGCTTTGTGCATCATGGACTTCACTATCCGGCGGGGCGGGCGCTCCTGTCAACTCCTTAAGAACGCGCGGCCTTGACGCGTCCTCGGGCCGAAAGTACACTTTCCCGCGTAATGCAGCGCACGCCCCGCTTCCTCGTAGCCGCCGTCGCGGAACTGTTCCGCTTTCTCGGCATTGCATCTCTCGCCGAGAGCCTCGGCGCCCTCCGGGACGAGGGCGCCGCCTTGTTCCGCTATGCTGCCGCTCCCCAGCTTTTGTTTGTCGCCGCCTTTTTTTTCCTCTGGCGCGATGAAGACCGCTATGCGGCGTATCGGCCCCTCGCCCTTGTGGGCAAGGCGCTCGAACTTGCCGCTTTCCCCCTCCTCGTGCTCGCACTCAGCCGCGCCGATCCCCTCGTGCTCCCCGATCCGGGAAGCGCCTTACTCCCTGCGGCCTTCATCTTTATCGTGGATCTAGGAGGTCTCGCGGCGCTTTCCCGGGGCCGACCTCGCTCCCACCGGGGTGCCAAGGGCGATTCGGCGGTTTCCGGCACCTCCTCGCCCCACATGGACGATGCGGCGCGAAGCAGGGATAATGTCCCGCGGGGCCCCGAAGACATCGAGCGGGTGGAGGTCTAGGGTGCGCATCGTTCCCATCGCGAGTGGCAAGGGCGGGGTGGGCAAATCCCTCGTTGCGGCCAATCTTTCGATCGCCCTCGGCCAGGCCGGGAGGAGAGTCGTGCTCGCAGACCTCGATCTTGGTGCCTCGAACCTCCATCTTATCCTGGGTGTGCCGGCACCCAAGGCGGGCATCGGCACGTTTCTTTCGGGTTCTGCGGGCAAGTTCGAGAATGTCGTCCTCGACACCGACTACGAAAACCTCCGCTTCGTCCCCGGCGACGCGGAGATTCCCGGACTTGCGAACATCAAGGCGGCACAGAAGAACCAGCTTGTAAAGCGCCTTCTTTCGCTCGATGCGGATTATCTCGTCCTCGACCTCGGTGCGGGCACGAGCTCAAACATCCTCGATTTCTTCCTTCTTTCTTCTCAGGGCCTTGTTGTCACTGCTCCGACGCTCACCGCGACGCTGAATGCCTATCTCTTTCTCAAGAATGCGGTGTTCCGCCTCCTCTATGGCGCCTTTCCGCAGCGTTCCAAGGGCTACGAGTACCTCGAGTCGCTACGCAAGGATGGATCCTCGCTCCAGAAGGCGTACATTCCGGCCATTCTCGAGGAAGCGCGCAAGGTCGATCCCGAGCGCTGGGCTGTCGCGGTCGAGCGCATGTCGCGCTTTAGACCGCGGCTTGTTATGAACATGCTCGAGGACCCCAAGGACGCGGAAAAGGCCCTCAAGATCCGCCGCTCCTGCAAGGAATACCTCAATATCGACATCGAGCATCTTGGCGTGCTCTACCGCGACGAGCTCCAGGACATCGCGCTCGGGAGCCGTTGCCCCATCATCCGCTACAAGCCCCAGTCCGTACTCTCGCAGGCGATCTACCGCCTGGCTGACAAGCTCGTCTCCTTCGAATCCGAGCTCGACGCCCCTCTCTCCATCGCCGAGCTCGAGGGGAGTTTTCAGACCGCCGAGCTCGAGGCTGAGTCCGACTTTGGCGCCAAGATGGCCTATGTCGAGGAACTCCTCTCATCGGGCGCGCTCACGACGGGCGACCTTGTGGAGACAGTCCGGAGCCAGCAGTTCGAAATAGACAAGCTCAGGCGCGAAAATCAGTTCCTCAAGTACAAGCTCGCGCGAGCCATCGGGCAGGGATTCTCGGCGTAAGGCGGTGGCGGGGATGGCGCAGGCCGTTGTGAAGGGCGTCGTCGCCCTTACGATCGACGAGCTCGAGCTCGAGGCGAGCCTCTCTTTTACACCCGATCCCAACGGCGCCGAGTGGAGCGCGGAAAAGCTCCAGCGGCTTGCGATGGACGCACGGCTTTCCGGCTTTTCGCAAAAGCGGGCCGAGGAGATCCTTGCGAAATTCGCTCGTGCCAAGGGGCCTGTCAAGGAACTTGTCGCGCAGGGGCAGGCCCCCGAGCCCGCCCGGCCTGAAGAGCCCGAGTGGGCACAGCTCGCCGTTCCGCCCGAACTCGTCGTGCTTGTCGACGCAAGCCTCCACGAGGCCGCCGAGCCGGAGCTCTATCGCATACGCGTCGAAACCATCCGTAGCGAAAAGATCGTCACAAAGCGGGCGGCGCTACCCTTTCTGCCGCCGAAAAAAGAAAAGGTGGCGGTGAGCGAAAAACGTGAGGTCCGCGAACGTACCTACCCCGATTTAACGCTCGTGAAAACGGGATACGCGCGGAAGGGCGAGCGCCTCGCCATTCTCGCGCCGGCCCAGGCCGGGAAGCCTGGGAAGAACATCTACGGCCGACCCCTGCCCCCTAGCGGCGGGGACGAGGATCCCGCATTTATTACGGGGCGCGGCATCGATCGCCGGAAGAACGAACTTTACGCCGAGTATGACGGTGTCCTCCGCGCGGGTACGCGGTGGGCGGAGCTCATCCCACTCGGCGCCCATGTGTTTTCGGTGAACCGCTCGTCCGACGGGGCGACGTATTCCCTCAGCTACGAGCCCGGGGACCCGCGGCTTCCCGCTCCGACTCCCGCCGCCATTCTCGCCGAGGCTCTGCGCCTCGGCGCGCCCGAGGGGAGTCTTATCGCCGAGGCCGAACTCGCGGCGATGCTTGCCGAGGCGCAGGCTGCAAGGCGGGCGCTTTGCGCTCCCCTCTCGCTCGACCGCGACGGACATGCCGAGGTGCGCGTTTCTCCCGACCGCCTCCGCGCGACGCTCTCCGTGTGGAAGGGTCGGGGGCGTGGTGCGCCCCTTTCGCTCGCCGCGGTGAGCGCGGCGCTCAAGGCGCCGCTCCTGTGCGAGCCGGGTGCCAACGCCGCATGCGCGGAAGCGGCACCGCCGCTTCGCGGCCTTGAGCTTGAGCGGATCAAGCGCGACATTCTCGAGTTCTACAAGAGCGACCGCGACGTGCTTCTCGATTATGTGCTTGTCGAGGGTAAGGCGCCGCTCCGAGGCAAGGATCGCGTCGTCAAGCTCAGCGCCGCTTTTTTACCCGACGAGGAGGTGGAGCGGCTTCGCGCGCGCCTCTGCGAGCACCCGGATCTCGCGGGACTCGATCGAATCGACGAATTCCCCCTTGACGAGGCGGTGCGGCTCGCCTTCGTGAAGGCCGGCCAGCGCATCGGCGAACTTTCCGCGGCGTCGGCCGGGCAGCCAGGCCTCGACATCTACGGAACGGAGATTCCAGGCATCCCCGGGAACGATCCCGACATCAAGGTTTACGATGCGGTAGAGTTTGCGCGCGGGGTTCTGTCCGCCACCCGCGACGGTCTTCTTGCGTTTGCGGAAAAGGATGGCCATCTCCGATTCCGCGTTATCCCCTATCGGGACGCCGCGGCCGAGGTTGAGATCGCGCCCGATGGGATGTGCGCTTTCTTGAGCCTCCGCCCCGAGGAAGGCCTCGGCGCGCCACTTTCCGTCGAGCTGGCGCTCGCCGCCCTCCAGGCCAAAGGTGTCGTCCAGGGGCTCGATGCGCGCGCCGTCGTCGCCGCCGTCGCCGCCGCTCGCGCGGGCGAGGAGGTCAGGCGCCGCCCCGTCGCGTTCGGGAAGTCGCCCGTGCCCGCGGGTGGAATCCGCCTCGTCTGGCTTTTAGCCTCCTCCCTACCCGCCGGTTCGCCGCTCGCTCTTCGCCTTGGCCCCGGCGGCCAACCGCCTGCCCGCGGCTTCCGTGTTGTCGCGGGGCAGGAGCTACTCCGCGTCGAGCGCGCGGGGGGTGCGGGGGAGGAGGGGCGCACCGTTCTCGGTCAGGCGGTGATGGCGCCGCCTTCCGCCGACGACGATCCTGCGACCGATGCGGGGCGGGCCGCCGCCGCGGCAGCAGGTGCCGCGCCTCCGCTCCATGACGCCACAATTCGCGTCGAGGAGGGCCCCCCAAGCCCCGAAGCGCCGGGAGGCGTTTCCACCTTTGTCGCGGCGACCGCCGGGGAACTTATTTTCGAGGGCGGGCGCCTTGCGGTCCGTGATCGGCTTTCCCTGCCGGGGGACCTTTCGCCTGAATCGGGTGAGCTAAAATTCCCCGGCCAGGTGCAGGTGCAGGGCTCGGTACTCGCGGGGGCGCGGCTTCTTGCGGGGGGCGATGTCGCCATCGGTGGCTCGGTTGAAGCTGCGCTCGTGTCGAGCGAGGGCCTCGTCGCCCTGGGCGGCGGTGTGAAAGGCGCGAAGCGCGGCACCGTTCGCGCCCGGCGTAGCATCGACGCGGCCTTCGCGGAGCAGGCCCTCCTCCTCGCCGTCGAGGACATCCGCGTGCGGACTTCCTGCGTCCTGTGCAATGTGAAGACCAATGGCAGGCTTCTTGTCGCGGGCGACAAGGGCGCCCTGGTCGGCGGCATCGTCCGCGCCCGGCGCGGCGTCGAGGCGGCCCAAATCGGTTCGGAACAGGGCGTCAAGACCGAAATATCCTTCGGCCAGGACTACCTCATCGCGGACATGATCGACGCCGAGACGCGCGAAATTGAACGCCTCAAAACGCTCGTCCTCGAGGCGGACCGCGCGATGGCCGGACTCGAGCGGGCAGGCGGGGGCTCGGGGCTCGACCGCGTACGCCAAGACAAGGTAAAACTGATTAAGCTCATCGAGAAGCGCTCGATCAGGCTATTCGACCTCCGCGAAAAATTCGAGGCGCACCATCCTTCGGAGGTGCGCGTTCGCGGAACGATCTACCCGGGCGTCATTCTCGAAAGCCATAATCGATTCCTCGAGGTGCGGAGCCGCAAGAGCCGCGTGGCCTTCTCCTTCGACCCCTCAACCGGCCGCATCGTCGAGCGGCCGCTCTAGCACGCACCAAGGAGCCCTCATGCTCGCCGCTGTCACCTTCCCCTCATGGCTCAAGCCCGAAATCATCCCGGGCCTTCCCTTCCGCTGGTACGGCCTTATGTACGTCGTCGCCTTCGCGGTCTGTTGGCTCCTGTTCCGCTACGAGTCGCGCCGTCGCGCCGCTCCCTGGAACGAGGACCAGGCAGCGAGTTTTTTCTTTTGGGCGATCGTGGGCCTTCTTGTCGGCGCTCGGCTTTTCGGCACCTTTCTCTACGATCCGACGGGCTATTACTGGCGGAAGCCGTGGTTCGTCTTCTGGCCCTTCGACGAGGCGGGACGGTTTGTCGGCTTCCAGGGTATGTCATTTCACGGGGGCTTCCTCGGGCTCATCGTCGCGACGCTCATTTATGCACGAAAGGCGCGCATGCCCTGGCTCGAGGTGGCCGATGTGATCGCCGTTTCCGCCCCCCTTGGCTACACCGCGGGTCGGCTCGGCAATTTCATCAACGGCGAATTGTGGGGGAAGGTGACCGATTCGCCCATCGGCATGATTTTTCCCGCCGCCGAGCGATTTTCCGCACGCGAGCCCTGGGTGCAGGAATTCGCCGCACGCACGGGAGTCCCCGTCGCCTCGATGAACGATCTTGTAAACCTACCACGGCACCCCTCGCAGCTCTACGAGGCGCTCTTCGAGGGGCTCGTGCTGTGGGCGATCCTCTGGACATTCATCCGTAAGCGCAAGGCCTTTCCCGGATTCGCGGTGGGCTGCTACGCCATCGGCTATGGGGCAATCCGTTTTGTGATCGAGTATTTTCGCGAGCCCGACGCAGGCATAGGCTATGTGATCGCGCTGGGGGATCCAGCGGCGCCGATCTATCGCTTCACCACGCCCTGGAATTTTTCGATGGGTCAGCTGCTCTGCGCGGCGATGGTGTTGGGCGGTGTGCTCTTCCTCGTGATCGCGGCTCGCGTTACGCGCCGCCGCGAGGAGGAGGCGGCCGCATCCGCGGCGGCCGCGGGCGCCGTGCGCGCCGAAGCGAAGAAGCTCAAAAAACGGAGGAAGTGATGAGCCGGCCGGAGGAGCGTTTTGCGTGAGCAAGGCCGCAGAGCCTCATCAAGATGCGCCGCTTCCGCCCCTTGATGCGCGGCGCTTTCTTGCAAACAGCGGAGATGCGATGCGGCGCGCCCGCCTTGCGCGGGGCTGGTCGCGCGAGGCGCTCGCCGAGCGCGCAGGCCTGCACTGCAACACCGTCGGCATCGCCGAACGAGGCGATCGCGACTTAAGCAGCATCAGTGAGACGCGCATCCTTTTGGCGCTTGGCTGCGAGCGCCTGTGCATAACCCGGGAGGGCTTTGCGCCCGTCCTGTGCGCGAACCCGGACGACGCGCGCATACTGTCGATTCGGGCCTTGCCCGATGCGGTGGTCGCCCGCTATATCGGCACCGCGATCAGAAAGCGGCGGGTCGCGTTAGGATTGAGCCTGGACGATGTCGCGGCCAGGGCGACGCTCCATCGGAATACGCTCTGGAACATAGAACGCGGCTTTGTGCTTGCAAGTAGCCTTTCTCTTTATCGCATCTATCTCGTTCTCGGGACGAGCGCGCTTGTCCCCTGTGCCGAGAGGCTTGAGCTCGAATAAACCCTTATAAAGGCAGTTATCACAATTCCCTGTACGGATCGTTCTCCGAAGCGGTGCTAGCTTTTTCCTAAAAGCGTGCACTCCGTGTGCAAAAGGAGAGAGATCATGCAGCATCTCATTCGTCGGGGCGCGGTAGCCGCCCTCGTCCTAGCCTTTGTCTGTTCCTGCACGGGGCCGACCTCCGTTGTGAACCTGCCGGTCTTTGCAAAAAACGTTGTAAGCCTTGAGGGTGAGGTCAGCGCTAACGCCACCTGGCGCGCGGACAAGGTGTACTACATAGGCGCCGAATTGCGGGTAAAAAGCGGCGCCACCCTGACAATCCAAGCGGGGACGGTCGTCAAACTTGGCCCCGAGGGACGGCTCATCGCCGACGGAGGCTTGATTGTCGCAAACGGCACGCCGCAATTGCGCATCGTGTTTACTTCCTACAGGGACAGCCTGGGTGGCGATTCCATTCTGAACGACGCGGCGGTTCTTCCTGCAAGCGGCGATTGGCGCTCAATCCTGATCGAAACGAGTTCCACAGGGAACGTATTTACGTATTGCGATTTCTGCTACGCGGGCATTGCAAAGGAGCCGGCGCTCAGACTCGATGGTAGCGCGCAGGTGGATCACTGCCGCTTTTACGACAACGCGGGCGCTCTTCCGAGTAGCGAAAAAGGCGCCGCCCTCGACGCACGGACGACGCTTCCCACCACCACTATTACCAACAACCTGTTCTACAATAATATCTGGCCCCTCGCGGTGCCGGCCGACTATACTCTCGACGACAGCAACAGCTTCGAATTCGATCATGATAATGACGCGACAACAGCTTCTCTTAAAAACACCCACCAGGGTGTCTTTGTCTATGTGCGTTGTCCGCTTGTCGGGCAGTACTCGTGGAAGGAAAAGGATGTCGCCCTCTGCGTTTTTGAAACGGGGCGGCTACAGATTGGTAGCTCTCCACTGCCGGGCAGTCTGTCGGTCGATTCGGGCGTCGTGGTCAAATTCAACGCCCCGGATGGCGGGATATGGATTGATGAAGCTTCCTCGACTCTCAGCGCACAAGGCGCCTTTTTCACTTCCTACAAGGATGACAGCCTCCTCGGGGATAGCAACGCCGATGGGGGTGCGAGCTCGCCGGGGGCTAACGATTGGGCTGGCATCTATGACGACAACGCGGACAGTTTCCTTCCGGCTGATAGTG
This sequence comes from Spirochaetota bacterium, assembly GCA_029265615.1. Lineage (GTDB taxonomy): Bacteria > Spirochaetota > Spirochaetia > Treponematales > Rectinemataceae > JAEUJG01. Next base: position 20,958 of record JAJUIB010000006.1, on the reverse strand, counting down.
ATCCGCATATCACGTATGCAAGTAACACCCTGACATAAGCGGCGAGGGCGAGGTGCGTAAGGCTTGCGTTTTTGCGCGCAAAGCCTTACGCGTCGCCTAAGCAGGTGCCCACGGCGCGCGCGGTCCGTAAGAGTTCGTGGCCCTCGGGGACGCGCCGCGTTTTACCGGATACCTCGGCAAGGGGGACCGAGCTCATGGCGCCGCCGCGCAGGGCGACCATTCTGCCGAATTCGCGGCGCGCGATCATGTCGGCGGCAGCTGCGCCAAACTGGGTGGCAAGAAGGCGGTCGTAGGGCGAAGGCACGCCGCCGCGCTGGAGGTAGCCGAGCACGGTGACGCGCGACTCGGCGCCGGTCGCTGCCTCGATCTCGCTCGCGACGCGATAGCCGATCGAGGGGAAGGGCATTGCCGAGCGGAGGCGCTTCCGTTCCTTTTTGTCGAGCCGCGCCTCGTCTGCGGAGAGCGCTCCCTCGGCGACGACGACGATGGAAAATGACTTGCCCTCGGCAGCGCGGCGCCGGATGTGTGCGGCGATCGCCGCAGGCTCGTAGGGTATCTCCGGGATGAGGATCACGTCGCCGCCTCCCGCAATCCCGGCGAAGAGCGAAAGCCATCCCGCTTTGTGTCCCATGAGCTCGATGACCATGACCCGGTTGTGCGAGCTCGCTGTCGAATGGAGCCGGTCGATCGCCTCGGTCGCCACGGCAACCGCCGAATGGAAGCCGAAGGACAATTCCGTGCCGAAGATATCGTTGTCGATGGTCTTGGGAAGGCCCACGATCCTGAGGCCCTCTTCCTCAAGACGAGCAGCGGTGGTCTGGGTGCCATTGCCGCCGAGGACGACGAGGCAGTCGAGTCCGAGCCTGCGGTAGTTCTCCTTGATGAGACCCACCTTGTCGAGGCCGAACGCGGCGTCGCTCAACGTGTCACCGTCGCGGCTTTCGAAGGGCTTTTCGCGCGAGGCGCCGAGGATGGTTCCGCCCCGCGTGAGTATGCCCGAAAGCTCTGCGGAGCCAAGCACGCGGGCCCGGCCTTCGATGAGGCCGCGGTAGCCATTTTCGATGCCGACGATGCGCGCCTTGCCCATCCCGAGCGCCGCTTTGGCGACGCCGCGAATGGCGGCGTTGAGTCCGGGGCAGTCGCCCCCGCTGGTCAGTATGCCGATCGAGAGCGTTCCGCTTTCCACCTCCCCCTCCTTTAAAACACGCCGAAGATGCCCGCCTTGCCTCCGAAGCGGAGCCAGCGGCCGGATTTGCCCGATTTCCGCTCGTCTAAGAGGCGAAGCGCGAAGCGTGCGGCCTGATCGGGAGCGCCACTTTTTTCGAGCACCCCGTAAACGGCGTAGGGCGCCTCGCGTGCTGCCGCGAAAAGCCCCTCGCCGAGTCCGCGGAAGGCGCCTGCCGCGAGGCTGACGGCGGGAGCTGATGGCGCATCCTCAGGCGGTTCGCCCATGAAGAGGAGGATGTCGCCACCCTGCCGTTCGCCAAAGCGCCGCGCAAGCTCGCGCGCGAGAAATGCGGGGCCGAGCGTCGCCCGTAGAACTGCGTCTTCGACCTCGCCAGGGCGGCCACCGAGGAGGTCGACGCGCAGGGCGGCGGGATCGGCGACGATCGCCGCCGCGTCGATCTCGCCCGCCTGGGTGCGCGCGGCGACGAGGAGCGTACTTGCGGAGACGAACGAGCCGGGGTTCCAGGAAAGGACGATGCTGTCGAGGGCGGGCGCAAGGGAGGGGCCGTTTGTGTCATCTGGCGCATGCGTGGGCACGGGGCCTTCCCCTCCCTCGGGGCGGAGGGCGAGAACGACGCGCCAGCCCGAGGCGCGGGCTTCCGCGGCAAGCGCGGCGGCGATCGGGCCATCGAAGGGGGCGATCAGGATTGTCTTCTTCACGCGCCCGAGTGTACTATCGCGGAAGCGGGTTCGCAAGGCCGCTTGCCGTTCCGCGCACCCGCCTTCAAGGGAGGTTGAACGCATGCGAATCGCGCTTGCGCAGATGAACCCGGTCATCGGCGACTTCGAGGGAAACCGCGCCCGCATCCTCGCGTTCGCTCAGGCGGCGATCCGCTTGGGCGTCGGTGCCGAACCGCGCTTCGTCGCTGCGGCAGAACTGTCCGCCGCTGAGAGGGAGGATGCGTCCCCTCTGGCGGCGAAGACCGATGCGCCCGAGCTCCTCGTCTTTCCCGAGCTCGCACTCTGCGGCTATCCGCCCATGGACCTTCTCGATCAGGAATCCTTCGTCGAGGCGTCGCTCGCTTCGCTTAGGCGTCTTCAACGCGAGCTGCCGCCCGGTATCGCCGTTGCGGTCGGCTATGTGGACCGCAATCGCACGGGCTCCGGGCGACCGCTCTTCAATGCGGTCGCCGTCATCAAGGATGGCGAGGTGGTGTTTTCTCAGGCGAAGACACTTCTTCCGACCTACGATGTCTTTGACGAGGCCCGCTATTTCGAGCCTGCCCGCGAACGCCGTGTTTTCGAACTCGGCGGCGTGCGGATAGGCTTCGCCATCTGCGAGGACATCTGGTGGGAGGCTCCTCCCGTACCTGGTCTCCGCTATGCGCTCGATCCCGTCAAGGAGCTCTTTGACGCGGGCGCCGAGCTCCTTATCGTTCCCTCGGCCTCGCCCTTTACCAAGGGGAAGCTCGCGGTGCGGCAGAAGCTTGCGGGCGATGCCGCGCGCGAGGGGGGAGTGCCTGTTTTCTACTGCAATGCGCTCGGGGGCAACGACTCGCTCGTGTTCGATGGCCGCTCCTTTGCGCTCGACGCGGCGGGCCGTCCCGCCCTGGTTGTGGGATGGGAGGAGGGGCTCCTCCTCGCGGATTCAGCCAGCTTGGGCGATGCGGCGGGTCGGCTTGCCGCCGAACTTGCAAAGCGCGAAGGTTCCTCCCCCTCCGCCGCGCAGGATCCATGGGAGGAGGTCGAGGCGGCGCTCGTCCTCGGAACCCGCGATTACCTAAGAAAGTGCGGTTTTTCGAGCGCCTGTCTTGGTATCTCGGGCGGCATCGATTCCGCCCTCGTGGCGTATATCGCTTCGCAGGCCGTGGGGTCAGGAAATCTCACCTGCCTTGCGATGCCAAGCCGTTTTTCGAGTCCGGGTTCTATCGGGGACTCAGCCGAACTCTGCCGCCGCCTCGGGGTGCGGATGGAAACCCTGCCGATCGAGGGCCCCTTTACCGCGTACCTCGAACTCCTCGAGCCCCGCTTCGAAGGGCGTCCTCTCGACCTCACCGAAGAGAACCTTCAGGCGAGGATCCGCGGCGCCATCCTCATGGCTTGGTCGAACAAATTCGGCTCGCTTCTTCTCACGACCGGCAACAAGAGCGAGCTTGCCGCGGGGTATTGCACGCTCTATGGCGACATGTGCGGCGCCTTCAATCCGATCGGCGACCTTCTCAAGACCGAGATCTATGCGCTCTGCCGGTCGATCAATGCGCGTGCTGAGGCTTCAGGGCAGGTCGCGCCCATCCCCCGAGCGATTATCGAGAAGGCGCCGAGCGCCGAGCTCAGGCCGAATCAAAAGGATCAGGATTCTTTACCGCCCTATGAAGAGCTTGATGCGGTGCTCGAACTCCACCTTATCGGGAACCTCTCCGCAGCCGAGATTGTCGAGCGCGGCTATCCGCCTTCCCTTGTGGCGCGCGTGCTCTCCCTTGTCGCGCGGTCGGAGTACAAGCGCCGGCAAGGGGCGCCGGTGCTCAAGGTTTCGCCCCGCGCCTTCGGCACGGGGCGGCGCATTCCGATCGCCCGCTCTGCCCACGAGGTGGCGCTTCCTTAAGGACGTGACCTGGGGCTTTGAAAGCCCCTTCCTCAAGGGGTATACTTTACCTTCGATGAAGGATCGGCGCACCCAATGAGGGAGACCGCAAAGTCCGCCCCCGGCCTCGTGCGGATAGTTGTCGCTACGCTTGCCGCCACGACACTGGGCGGATGCGATGCGTCCTCGGGGCTGTTTTCCGAGGCCGAGCGCCGGTCGATCTACAGCCTCAGCCTCTATGACAGCGCGGAGACACGCATTGCGCCAGGTGCGGCGCTCGAGCCGGGCTTCCGCCTTGTTCCCGAGTTCTCGTTCATTTCTGGGGCGGCCGAAGCCGTCGCCCTTGAACTTTCGATCAAGGACGCAGGTGGGGCTGAGCGGCCCCTCGCCCGGTATGCGACGCGCGAGGCCTTGCCCGCCCGCTCAGGTCTTGCGAGCGCGGAAGAGGCTGAAACGTCTTTCCGGGAGTTCCAGCGCTCATACAGTGTCGCGAAACTTGCAGGACAGCTCGAGGCGTTTGCCGTGCCCGAGGATCTTGAACCCGGTATGTATGCGCTTGCGTACCGCGTGCTTGGACGCGAGGGGGCAGAACTTAAGCGCGGAACGCTCGTGTTTTTCGTCGGCAGCCCCGGCCTGGCCATCGAATCGGTGTCGCTGTATCCCCCCCAGCCCGTACCGGCGCAGGCCGTTCTCCTGGCCGCGACCCTCGGCCCCACAGGTGATCCCTGGCTTCGCTGGAGCTATGAGGGGCGCGTGGTAGCCGAGGGCTACCGCTCGCGCGGGTTTGACAAAGCAGTCTGGCGGGCTCCGCTCGCCGTCGGCGTCTACACGATTCGACTTGAGCTTTTCCCTAGCGACCCAGCATTGCTCGGCACGGCCTATGCCGGTCCCTCTCCGTGGCGGCAGGAGCTTAAAGCCATCGTTTCGGGCGAGGCCGCCGCCGACGAGTTTTCTGATGCGAGCGAATTTGTATCGCACTTCGCCTTCGACGGTGATTGTGCGGAGCTGGGCACCCGGGCCATCGAGACGGAGCCAGTGCTCGAGGGCAGGGCAGTGCTCGATATGTACGGGCGGGGTTTTGGCTACCGCCTTGGCGCGGCCACGACGCTCCGTGCACCGGGGGCACTTCCGCCCTTATCGAGCGGAGGAGCTTTGCGCCCCTTCAGCATCCTCTGGCGGCTCGGTGATCTGCGTTCCGCCGCGTCGGGCGATCTTGCGCGCTTCGTCGATGCTACGGGGACGAGCCTGTTCAGGGTCGGTCTTGATGATGGGCGGCCCTTCCTCGTGTGGGGTTCGGGGGATGATGCAGTCCTAAGCTCTGCGCCTGTCCGCGTCGGAGGAGGCGGCACGAACATCGCGCTCGACCTCGCGCTCGGCTTCGAACCGAGTGGCGAGAAAACCCGCGTCACCTGGACACTCGACGGTGTTGCTTACGAGGTGCAGGCGCTGCCGCTTAAGGCGCTTGGTGGGGTACACAGCCTCGTGTTAGGCGGGCCTGGATCTCTTGAGGCGATTTACGACGAGTTTGCGCTCCGCGACGATTCGCGTTCAGGTCCCCCGCCGCTCTACCGGGCCGCCCGTGCCCGCGCCGAGGGGCGGAACCTCGTGTTCGCCTCGGGATTCGAGCCCCGCACGCTGCCTACCGGCCTTGTGGCGACGGGCGAGGTGCGTTATGGCGGACGGCGTTGCGTGCTCGCCCCCGGTGCGCGCCTTGCGCTTGCGAGCCCGGTTTCGCTTGAGCGCGGCATGGCGGTCGAACTTGCCTTTGCGGAGGGGGGCTCTCCGCCGCTTGTCGAGATTACGACGCCCGAGGGGGACAGGCTCGCTACGGTCCGAGGGGCGGGCGAGATCGCCACAGCGGATGGCCTCTGCCTTGGCTTTCTCAAAGCCGAACGCGGAGTTTTGGCTTTTTCGCTCCGCCTCGCCGAGTCATCGCTCGAAATCCTGCCGCATCAGGGACTTCCCGGCGCGAGCCTGCCTATGCCTCGTGTGATGGCGGTCGGGCTTGCGATCCGCCCTGCCGAAGACGATTCGCTTGAACTGCGGCGTTTCCTTGTCCGTCGAGCGCCCGAGCTCGTCACGGCGACTCCGCGACCATCGCTTGCTCGTTTCCCGTAAGTCCCGGCGAATGCGGCCGAAAACGGATGTCGCGTCTCTTGCGCGGTAACGGTGCGGGTTATAGACTGTTTACCGCCGGCGGACGACCGATTTTGCCGACGGATGGCTTTGTTTTTGCCGCGCCGTTGCGCTAGATTTATGTGCCGGTAAGCCAAGGAGCGATTGATGCGAAAACCGACGCGATTCATTGCTGCGCTTATTGCCGTCGTGCTCGTCGCGGCGTCCTGCGCGACGGCTCCCACGCAGGCGCCAGAGCCCGCGCCGCAACCTGCTGCACCCGCTCCCGATTCTTCTGCCAAAGATCGGGCGAAAGCTCTCGTCCAGGGGGGCCACGATGCCGGCGCCGCTATTCCCGCGCCCGCGCCACAGCCTGGCCCTGGGGTGCAACCCGGCCCCGTGGCGGCCGCACCTTCCGCCGATCAGCCGCCTCCTCCCGGCGCGCCGCTCACCCCCGAAGAGCAGGCCTTTCTCCAGAACTATCTCAATCGCCTTAACTACATGGTTTATTACAACGAGAGCGCTAAAATCGAGCCGCGGCTCGCCAAGGTCGCCGTTTCACAGGCGAACCGTTATCTTATCGAGCAGCTCGGGCTTTCGGTCATCGATTTCGACCAAATCGAGAAAAACAAAAAGGATCAGCAGACCGCCTATCAGGCCGAAACCGGCGGCTCGATCGACCTCATCCAGTACCTTGCGCAGAAATTCAATGCGGATGTGTATGTCGAGATCGATTTCGGCGTGACGAGCGAAACCCGCGATGGCAAGTACTACGCCTCCGCGCAGGGCTCGATGAAGCTCTTCGATACCTCCACCGCGGCGCTCCTTGGTTCGGTCGCGTTCATGAGTCCGCCCGCGTTCAGCCCGAGCTCGATGGATGCCGCGGTGACAAACGCGATAGCCGCCTCAGTCTGGGCCGCGATGCCTAAGATGACCAATCAGTCGAAGGAGCTCATCAAGAACTCGCTCGGGCGGGGGGTTCGGTACGAGGTGATCATCATGAAGACGCCGGACTCCAAGCAGGTGAGCGCGTTGAGGCGTGCCCTTGGGCGGAAGGTGCGCGAGGTCGAGCAGGTGTCCTATTCGCCGAACGAGACGAAGCTCTACCTCTACAGCTTCCTGCCGCGCGACAAGATCGAGGATGCGGTCTACGATGCCGCAGCGAGCGCGGGCATTGTCGACCTCAACCTCGTGTACATGCGGGGTAAGTCCTTTACCTTCAATTCCGGGTTGTGATTCATCGCGATTGCGGCGCGCACGGCGGATCTTGCGCGTCCGCGGTTGCGGGGAGCATAGGGGCCTCTTGAAGGCCCATAGGGGCCTTCAAGGACCTTGTTTAAGAAGTCATAGGAGGTTGTCGTGAAGAAAGCATTAGCGATTCTTGTCGCCCTTGTCGTTCTCTTTGCCGCGGTAGGATGCGCGAGCAAGCCGGCGACGCCGACCGGTGGCGTTACGCCCCCTGCCGCGACGGTCAAGGCTTACCCGCCCCAGATCCTGGAACACAAGGGCACGTCCTTTGGCCGCGACTATCCCAAGTGGATGGACGCCGCCCTCGATGGGCCCAAAGCGGTCGAAAAGCTTCCCGACTTCGCCAATAAGTACATCGTCGTTGTCCAGGAGGACGGTCAGGATCTCACCGGCGTCCAGCTCGCGGCGAGCCGCCTCAATGCCCAGACGACGATCGCGCAGCTTATTTCCACGCGCATCAAGGACACCTTTGCGGGTGCCCAGGTCGGCGACAAGGACAAGATCGAGACCTACATGGAGCGCTGCGTGAAGAGCGCTTCCGAGGCGCGCTTCACCGGCTTCGCTATGGAGGGTGAGTGGTGGGCGAAGCTCCAGACCTTTACCCCCGAAGGCAAGCCCGACAAGCAGGTGTATCGCGTCATCCAGGTGTGGGGTATCGACAAAGACCTTCTCAAGAAGCAGATCGACGCCATCCTCAAGAGCGAGGCTGCCGCTGAGCCGAAAACCGAGCAGAAGCAGCGCGCCATGGACATGGTTCAGCAGAGCTTCTACGAGGGCTTCTAAGGAAGAGCGCCCGCGCCGGCCGCAAACCCGAATGGGGTAGGCCGTTCCGTGCGACGCCCGCCTCTGGCCATCCCTCATGGGCGCCGGGGCGGGCGTTTGTTTGAAGCGAAGGAGTCAATGCGCAATGCGTAGGCATATTGTCGCGGCGCTCGCCGCCCTGTTCGTGTTTTCTGGATGCGCCACCACAGCTGTGGCGCAAAAAGGCGTGCCTGAGTGGGTTCTCAATACTCCGCGCCCCGACGCGGTGAACACGTACTTTGTCGGGCAGGCGCAGGCCCCGCTCGCCGACAAGGCCCGCGCTGCCGACGATGCGGCGGCCAACCTCGTGGCCTCGATCATGCAGTACATCGGCGTCAAGGTTTCCGTCGATTCGAGTGCTACCGCCCGGGCGACACTCGACAGTTACCAGGCGGATATTCGCCAAACTGTCACGACACAGGCCACCAATCGGCTTGCGGGCTTCCAGATCAAAGAGAAGGTCTTTGTCGAGGACAAAAAAGCGGGCAAGGTGACCGTCTACGTTCTCGCCGCCTATGCGACCGCGGATCTTGAAAAGGAAAAGGCGCGCATCGCGGCGCTGTTCAAAGAGAAAGAGGACGCTGTCGCGAAACCGGAAGCGGAAGGGCGGGCCCTTCTCGCCGAGGGGCGGGCTTACGAGGCTGTCCGCAAGTTCGTTGAGGCCGCTGTTGCCGCGTCGGGCTCCGACATCGACAACGCCGACGTAAAGCTCGAGCGCAACATCAACAATGCACGGACGGCACTGTCGCGCATTCGCTTTGAAAAGCCCGGCGAGGGCCTGCGGGCGCTTCTTGGGCAGCCCTTCCCCGAGCCCTTTAAGCTCCGTCTCGTATCCGGAGAGGGGGCAGGCGCGCCTGGTGTCGCGGGAGCCAAGCTCCTTGTGAGCTATCAGCGCAAGCAGGGAAGCCGTACCGTTTCCAAGACCGAGAGCGCGGTCACTGATCCCACGGGGCTTCTTGTGTTTTCGCCGCCGCCGCCTGATTTTGTCGGCAAGGCCAAGCTGACTGTCCGCGTGGATTTTCAATCCTCCATTGAACTTCTTGACCGTTTGCCGACTAAGTATGATGCCCTCCGTGCCGCGCTCGCCGAAGAGTTCAAGCAGCAGTATGTGGAGATCGGCTACGAGGTCGTGTCGAATGCGCGAAATGTGCCAACGGCGCTTGCAATTGTCGACTATGACGAGGCGGGTAAGGTGCTCGCCGGGGCGCAGACCCAGGCGGCGCTCCTCGAGGCCCTGACCAAGGAGAAGTTCATCGCGCGGAATGCGAATTTCGAGCCTGCGCTGATCGCCGCGATGGACGATGCTGCCCTGCTTGCCACGGCGAAAACGGCGCTCGCGGGCAAGGCCGAGCGTCTTGTCTATGGCGTTGCCCGCCTTGAGTCGGTGCGAAAAGATGGTTCGATGGTTCTTGCGAGCGCGAAAGCGGAGGTGAAGGTCGTCGAGCTTGCTTCGGGGCTCGTGCTCATTGTCCTCGAAAAGACGGCGACCGGTCTAGGCGCCGACGAGGCTGCGGCCCGCCGTGCGGCATACCGCGAGCTCGGGCTCAACGCAGTGGGCAAGGAACTCCTCGCGAGTCTACCCTGAGCCCGCCTTATTGCGCATGATAACGCCATAAGGGACGGCACTGCCCCTTGTGGCGTTATCGTGGGGAGGACCTGGGGCTCCTTACGCTTATGCCGAAGCGTTTTTTCGGGACCATACTTTCCGCATGCCTCTTCGCCTTTTCGCAGCCGAGTGAGTTCTTTCCGCGCGGCCTCGGCGCTCTTGCCTTTTTCTTCCTCATCCCTGCTCTTGTAGGCTTGCGCGGCATAGGGGCCATGCGCGCTGCGGCGCAAGGCGCGCTTTTTGCTGTTTTCGGCTTCGGCCTCATGAATCACTGGCTTTGTGCCTACGATCCCCGCGCGCCGCTTTTGGTTCTGCCCCTCCTTGCGCTCCAGTACGCGCTTTTGTTCGCCGTTCTTGCCCTCATCGAGGAGGGCCTGCCGCGAGCGGCGTGGCTACTTCAGCCCCTTGCATGGGTTGGTCTTGAATACCTACGGACCCTGGGTTTTCTGGGCTATCCCTATGGCATCGTCGGCTATGCGCTCTACGAACAGCTCCCCCTCATTCAGGTCGCCTCGGTTACGGGCGTGTATGGTGTTTCGGCGCTTGCGCTCCTGCCGCAGAGCGTCCTTGTCTCGACATTCGCCACAGAGGGCTCTGGCGCCTGTGTCCGCCCATGGCGGGGCGGAATGGAGGCTGCGTTCTTCTACTCTGCCGAATGGCGCCACAATCGCCTCCGCGGCGCGATTGCGCTCGGTCTTTGTGCGGCGGTCTATGGCGTGGGGCTTGTGCGCCTCGCGTTGCCCTCCTGCCGGGGGCAGAGCATCGAGCTTGCGCTCGTCCAGCCCAATTTTGCCCCAGGGACGGAAGGGGCTTCGACCACGCTCACGGGATACAAAGCAGCGCTTGCCGCTCTTGAGGAGGAGTCCCGCGCTGCGATCAGATCAGGGGCGGAGCTCGTCGTATGGCCTGAAACCGCGTTTGTGCCGTCGATCCTCTACCACCTTCGCCACCGGCCTGACCGCGAGATTTTTGAGCTCGTGCGGGAGTGCTATGACTTTATCGCCGCCTCGGGCGCAAGTTTTCTCATCGGCAACAGCCATAGTGAAGCCCTGCCGGGCGGCGCACGGGGCGGCGACTACAACGCCGCGCTCGCCTTTCCGTCCGGCGGTGGTGAGCCAGGACTCTACTGTAAGACCCGCCTGGTGCCCTTCGGCGAGTGGTTCCCCTATGCGCGCCTCTTTCCCCGCTTCGCCGCGGTGCTCGCCGCCAAGGCCGGGGGATTCTGGGAGCCCGGTCCGGGGCCCGCCTCGCTCGCCCTGTGCGGGACGCACATCGCAGCCCCCATCTGTTACGAAGATTGTTTTGGTGATTACGTCCGTGCGATGGCCGGAGGCCCGGTCGGACTCATTATGCCGCTTGTAAGCGATGCCTGGGCCAGGTCCGAGGCCGCCGAGCGTCAGCACTTTGCTGCGAGTGTGTTTCGCGCGGTGGAGACCGGGAAGCCGCTTGCGCGTGCGACCAACACGGGTGTCAGTGCCGTGGTCGATGCCCGCGGCTATGTACGCGCGGAACTGCCGCGCGGGCAGCGCGGCGTTCTCCGCGCGCGTGTCGAAGCGACTACTGGCGTAGCGACGGTGTACAGCGTCTTGGGCGATGGCTTTGCGCAGGCCGCACTCGGGCTTGTGCTCGGCGCGATCCTCGTGTCCGCGGTCGAGCTGGTGCTGCGGCGCGCTGTGGCGCTTCAGTGGCCAAAGCCTTACTGCGGTCGGGGAAGTCCAAGTTCGTGAGGCCTATTCGAAACGACGCCGACAGAGCCCAGCGCAAGGAGGCGCGCCGCCTCGTCTCGCTCATCGACGGTCCAGGGAAGGAATTCGTAGCCTTCGAGCCGCCGCCAGCGAAAGCTTGAACTCGCCCTCACCTTTTCTTTTGCAGGCTTGAGGAAATCGGCCCGACCGATCCAGCGCCCCTCGCCATGGCGGAGGTAGGGCGGTAGCTCCGATTCGCCGCACCAGAGTATCGCCGTCGGAACCTCCGGGATGAGGGATTTAAGCCGCGCGATCGACACGGGGTTGAAGGAGCACGCGACGCAGCGCTCGGCGATGCCGCGGCCGCCGCGGGCTTCACGGATGCACTTTGCGACGGCGGCCTCGAGGCCGTAATCGGCCTTTATGCGACTCTTGAGTTCGACGTCGAAATAGAGCTCTTCGCCGAGTTCCTCAAAGAGTTCTTCGAGGCGGATAATGCGCTCGCCTGCATATCTAGGCCCCTTCCATGCGCCGACATCCAGACTGGTGAGCTCGGCGAAGTTCGCGCGCTCGATCTCGAGCCCCCTGCCCTTCGCCGCTGGCCCGGGCGGAAGGTCGCCTGCGCCCGCCGTGCGACCAGTAAAGTGGTCGTGTATGACGGCAAGCTTGCCGTCCGCCGTGAGGTGCACATCGAGTTCGACGCCCGGCATGCCCATGTCGCGCGCAAGCCGAAATGCGGCCATTGTGTTTTCCGGCGCAAGCGCCGAGAGGCCGCGGTGGGCGAAGACGAGGGGACGCATTTCACCGGGAAGGATGGGAGGCCTCATGCTTCCCCCCGCATTTTGCGTTTGAGTTCCTCAAGCGCCGCATCGACCGAGGTGGCGCCTTCGAGCTTTGCAAATTCGCCGCCGAGCGCGGGTTCTGATCGGGGCGGGGCGGGGGTCATCTGGGGGCTGTCGGCGGGCCGTTTGGGTTCTTGGGGCCCGACGCCGCCAGTCTCCACGCCTTGCGCTTCGTCCGTATCCGAAAGCAATTCCCCTGTCATGAGCCTGAGTTCGGCAAGGAGGCGGTCGGGATCGACGCTTCGCTCGCGCGCCTTGATGTAGGGTAGGCGTTCGCGAAGCCGTGCAAGTTCCGCGGCGAGGCCAGCGCGCTCGCTTTCAAGCGCGGCGATTTTCGCAGCGAGTTCCTCAGCCTTCGCTGCGGCACCTGCCTTGAGTTCCGCCATGCCCCGTGACGCGGCGAGTGCGACACGCGAAGTCCAAAGCTCCGCTTCTTTCCGCGCGGCGGCAATGTCTTGTTCATAGCGCTTCATGCTCGTCGCATAGGCGAGCATGTACTCCTTCGCTCCTTCAAGATCGAGGGCGAGGAATTCCTTGTCGTCCATGGTTTGCTCCTTGGGCGGGGCGGCCGCTTGTCGGCGCTTCGCACCAGCGGCGCCAGCGCCATCGGCACTTCGCGCCGTAGAAAAAGGGGACCCTGCGTATGCCGCCTCGCGGTATGTCGCAGGGTCCCCCTCGGGGCGACTGCCCTCGTCCGACCTTATGTCGCGTCTACAGCTTGAACGCGATGCCCGCGCCAAAGCCGAGGCCGCCGTAGTTTTCAAAGAACGACGAGATGGCGATCCAGTAGTCGGCGCCGACCTCGGCGAAGACCTTCATGTCCCGCGTGAGCAGGTAGGAAGCGCGGAGGTAGGCTTGGCCGCCGATGTGGGGGAAGTAGTTGGTTTCCGTGCTCGTGCCGGAGGCGTCCATATAGTAGACATAGCTTGCGCCGACGCCACCATAGGGGGTAAGGCTGAGCCTGCCCAGCGAGAGGTTGTATTCGCCGCCGAAGACCGCGCTCACCGGGATGAAGGTCGCAAGGCCGAAGAACGACCACATCTGCCCGAGCGGCACCTGGAGTCCGACATAGGGCCTAAATCCGTAGAAGCCGCGCGACACGACAGCGCGGAAGCCCGGCAAGAAGGCCTTCGCTTCGCCGCCGACCAGGTGAATGTAGGGTTCGAGGTCGATGCCCATGCGCGGAATCTCGCGGAGCTGGACGTCCTTCGTGAGCTTCGCGGAGGAGTAAACGACAGCAGCGGTGGAAACCTCGGCGCCGACATCCTTGATGACGACGAGGCCCGCCTCGCGTTCATCCTTGAATCCTTCGACTATGCCGCCGACGATGACCGAGTACTCATCGCCCTTTTTGATGCCCATGTTCTGGCCGAGCTGCATTTTGATCTCGTTGCCCGAGACCGCAAGTACGCGGGTGTTGATTTGGAAGGCGGGGATCTTTCGTATCTCGTACTGGAGTTGCATGGGGATCGCGTCGATCGCGTTCTGGATCGAAGCGTTCTGGTTTTGCTTGTTCGAACCCGAGGTCTGTACCTCGGAGATCGCGAGCACCTTGCCGCCGCCGGCGACATCGATGAAGGTGACGTTGGTTTTGATCTCGGTCACCCATTCGACGCGCTTCTGGTCGTAATAGCTGTTGAAGTTGGTGACGACGGGCGCCGCGACGATGAAGGCGCCGACGAGTTTGTTGAATTCGGCTTCGGTGAGAATCGCTTCGCCGAACTGGTACTTTTCAGGCATGACGAAGTTCGCTTCCTTCGCCTTCCTCAGGGTTGCGATAAACTGTTCAAGCCCGCCTGAGGAAAGACGCTGGGTTACGCCTATGATGTTGAAGCGGCCAAGATCGACAAAGACTTTCTGTATTTCGAGATCGATATTGCCAAGAGTTTCGTAGGGGATCGCCCAACCGTAATAGCCAAGGGCAAAGATGGCGACATCCTGCTTCTCGCTGACGGTTGGCGCCGCGAAGGCAGGCGCCGTGGCAAGCGCGAGCGCGAGGACGAGGGCGCCGAGGGCTGCCGTTCGTTTCATGAATCCTCCTTGCTGTGTGCACTCCCTGCCGGGGGGCGAGGGTGCTCCGGGCTTCATTTTCGGCCTGTGCGCCACGACTGTCAATAGAAGCTGCGCTTCCCGGCGCCGCAGAATCGACGCCGCTGCCGGGGAGGGGCGCCGCCCGCTTGCGGCGTCACCCCTCTGCAAGCTACGATGGCGCCACCGATCATGCCACGCAGTTACCTCGACGCACCCGTGCCGATCGCCGCGCTTGCGACGGCTCCGGGCGAAGCAGCCATTGCCCTCGTTCGCGCCTCCGGATCCGACGCCATAGCGCGCGCCGCGACGTGCTTTTCGCGGCCCGCAGCACTGCGCTCGGCTGTTGGTAGGAGCATTCTGTGGGGACGCTTCATCCACCCCCGCACCGGCGAGGAGGTGGATGAGGTGCTCGTCTCCGTATTTCGCGCCCCGCGGAGCTTCACGGGCGAGGACGCCGTCGAGATATCGTGTCATGGTTCGCCTGCGGTCGTCCGGCGCGTGCTTGAGGCGCTTGAGGCGGCAGGATTCGCGCGCGCCCTCCCCGGTGAATTTTCTTTCCGCGCCTTCGCGAACGGAAAAATCGACCTTGTCCGCTCCGAGGCGATCATGGAGCTTGTCCGTGCGCGGACCGAGGGCGCGCGCAAGGACGCGCTCAAACGGCTCGAGGGGGGACTGTCACGGCGCATCGAGGCAGCGCGCGCCGAGCTTCTCGGGCTTCTTGCCGAGGCCGAACTTAGGCTCGATTATGCCGAAGAGGATGGAGCTCCCGGCGAAGGGCCTGCTCAGGCAGCGATCGCAGGGCTGCGGAATCGGCTTGCGGCGCTCTGTGCGACTTACCGGGCGGGGCGGCTCTACCGCGAAGGACTGTGTGTTGTGCTCGCCGGCCGCGCCAACGCTGGCAAATCAAGCCTGTTCAACCTTCTCCTTCGCGAGGAACGTTCTATCGTGAGTCCCGACGCGGGAACGACGCGTGATTATGTCGAAGCGGGCATCGAACTTGGAGGCTTTCCGGTGTCCTTGGTGGACACTGCGGGCCTGCGCGAGGCCGATTCCGCCGTCGAGGCTGCCGGCATCGAACGGAGTCTCAGACTCCTCTCCGAGGCCGACCTCGTTCTCTATCTTGCCGACGGGAGCGACCCCTTGTCGCCCGACGCCACAGACATGGGCTTCCTCGCCTCGCGGCCCGATGCGTTACCCGTCTGGAACAAGGTGGATTCGCCTAGCTGCCGTAGCGCCCCCGAAGGCTGGCTCTCCGTGTCTGCCGCAACGGGCGAGGGATTATCTGAGCTCGTCGCGGCGCTCGAGGCCAGGCTCCTAAGCCTTGCGGGACTCGACGGTGGGAACGCTGGCGATGCCGCCGGTCAGGGCATCGGCGCGCAGAGAGACGAGGTTCGCGTCGCCTGCGAGCGGCAAAAGGCGCTACTTGACCAGGCGGTAGCCGCTCTCGATGACGCGATGTGCGATCTTGATGCAGGGGCCGCTCTCGATGCGCTCGCCCTGGACCTCCGTGACGCCGCTGACGCGCTCGGCGAAATATCGGGCGAGATATCCGCGCCCGAGGTGCTTGAGGCAATCTTCTCCCGCTTTTGCGTGGGCAAATAGGAACTTTGATGGACTACGAGGCAATCGTTGTGGGTGGCGGGCATGCGGGCATCGAGGCCGCGCTCGCCCTTGCAAGGCTCGGGCGACGCACGCTCCTCATCACTCAGGATCCTGAGACCATAGGCCGCATGTCGTGCAACCCCGCGATCGGTGGGCTTGCGAAGGGCAATCTCGTCCGCGAGGTCGACGCCCTGGGAGGCGAGATGGGACGCCTCATCGATGCCTCCATGATCCAGTACCGCGTGCTCAACCGCTCGCGGGGGCCTGCGGTACGGGCGCCCCGGGCACAAGCCGACAAGGCGCGGTATGCGAATTTGGCGCGCCGTGCTGTCGAGTCGCAGACGGGTCTTTCGCTTCGCATGGACACCGTCGTCGACCTCATTACAGATGGGCGCGATGCGCGCGTTGAGGGCGTCGTGACAGCGCGCGGCGCGCGCATCGGCGCGCGGGTTGTCGTCCTCGCGGCGGGTACGTTCATGGAGGGGCGGCTGTTCATCGGCTCCTGGAGCGCTTCGGGCGGCCGACTCGGCGAGCCTGCGGCGGTCGGGCTCGGTACGGCGCTTGCGCGGCGGGGATTCCCCGTCGCGCGGCTCAAAACCGGCACGCCCGCGCGTGTCGCCGCGCGTTCTGTGGACTTTAGTGCGATGGAGGAGGAGCGCGGCGAACCGCCTGAGTCGTTTTCATTCTCGGGCGTTTTGGTCGACCGTCCCTCGATTTCCTGCTGGGTTACCTATACTAACGCAGAGACGCATCGCGTCATCCGCGAGAACCTGGGTTCTTCACCGCTCTTTGGGGGGGCCATTGTGGGCCGTGGCCCCCGCTACTGTCCCTCGATCGAAGACAAGGTTGTGCGCTTTCCCGATCGCGAGCGGCACCAGATTTTCGTCGAGCCTGAGGGCGAATACACCGACGAGCTCTATCTCAACGGACTTTCCTCCTCGCTCCCCGAGGATGTGCAGGCTCGGTTTATCCACACGATGCGCGGTCTTGAAGAGGCGGAACTCATACGCCCTGGCTATGCGGTCGAGTACGACTACCTCGATCCGCAGGGGCTCAAGGCCTCGCTCGAGTCGAAGCGCCTTGCGGGTTTTTTTGTCGCGGGGCAGACAAACGGCACTTCGGGATACGAGGAGGCCGCGGCGCAGGGTATTCTCGCCGGTATCAACGCCGCCCGCTTTCTTGCGAACGAACCGCCCGTCCTTCTTTCCCGCGCCGATTCGTATATCGGTGTCCTTGTCGACGACCTTACGACGCTGGGGACAAAGGAGCCCTACCGCATGTTCACAAGCCGCGCGGAGCGCAGGCTCGCGCTCCGCTGCGACACCGCCGACAGGCGACTCACGCCGATCGGCCGCGACGTCGGGCTTGTCGACGACGCGCGCTGGTCGAGGTTTGTCGCGCGGGCTGCTGCTATCGAGGAGGCCGCTGCTCTCCTTTGCGCGCGCAGGGTGAGCCGCACCGACGCGTTGCGCGATCCTGTTCTTGCGCCGCATGTCGGCGAGCCCCTAGCCGCGGCGCTCCGCGACCCCCGCGTCGCCGCCGGACTTGAGGGCGCGGAGGGTTTTGCCGCCCTCGTCGGTAGCGAAGCCCAAGGATTTTCGCGTGATGTCCTTGAGACCGCCTGGCTCGACGCGCGCTACTCAGGTTACGAAGAAAAAGAGGAGCGCCTTGCAGGACGTTTCGAGCGCTCGGAAGGGCTTCGCATCCCCGAGGATTTTGACTACCGCTCAGTCCCCGGCCTTTCCGCCGAGGGGCGGGAAAAGCTCTCCGCGGTAAGGCCGCTTACGCTCGGACAGGCCTCGAGGGTGAGCGGCCTCCGCAAGGCCGACGCGGCGCTCCTCATGGTGACTCTGCTACGCATCTCGCGGCAGGCCTAAGGCGCGCTTAGACGACCTACTCGCGTTCGATGCCGACTATCGCGGCAAGGTCGGCCTTCGCTTTGTCGAGCGCGTCCTGGTATTGTTGCCTCAGGGCGCTGACATTCTGCTTGTAGAACGCGGAGAATTCGGGGTCCATCATCGGGTCGATGCGCACGTCCTGGCCCATGCGGGCGGACATCTGCCGCTCCTTTTCGCGGAGCTTTGGCGCCCACTGCTTGCGTATGACCTGCTCGACATTCCGCATATCGTCGAGGTATTGCCGAAAGAACGCACCGAGCTGTTGGAAGATCGCCTGGATCTTTTTTTCCGCTATGGCGCCTCCGACACCCAGGAGCCCAGATCCCGAGGCGAGGGCGACATACGCGCGCGCGATTGCATCGAGCTTCTCCACGCCGAGCTCTCCCGTCGGAAGTTGTAGCTGTGCGGAAAGCACCTCGTGCATGCCCTCTTTGAGGTGGACCCGCTTGTCGCGTGCGCAGGCTTCGAGCCGTTTCGCGAGGTCCACCGATTCGGGGTTTTCGAGGTAGTGCCCCGCCGTCCGCTTCCCCTCCTGCTTGAGCTCGCTCGCCTCGAGTGCCTCGGGGTCGAGCTTGAGATCCTTTGTCTTCTCGAGGGCAAGCTCGAGCGCGCTTTTGATCATCGCCATGTCTTCATCTCCTGTGGACCTTTGGTGTGCGTTCTGTGCCGCTTGGCGCACGAAAGGACCTTCACTGCTTTGCCTCGCCGAGAGAGCGGAAAAAAGCCACGAGTTTGTCGACGATGCTGGTTGCCACGACCGCCCCCACGATCCACTCGAGGGCTGTTATGACGGGACTTCCCGCGCGACCGAGGACGATGCGCAGAAGCTCTGCGGCGTAGAGCGTCATGATGCATGCGACCGCGGCCTTTCCGAGGAAGGTGGTCCGCGGTTCGATGCGCTTTTTCACCGCCACCAGTATCGCCATGAGCACCGTCTGCAATGCAAGCCGCCCGACGACGAGGAAAAAGAACCACGAAGGAATAAGCGTAAAGTAATAAAAAACGATGGTAAGGACAATGAGAAGGCTGTAGTCGCTCGTGGAATCCATCATCCGTCCGACACGCGTCACCTCGCCCCCCTTCCGCGACACATAGCCGTCGGCGAAGTCGGAAAGGAAGACGAGGACGATGAGCACGAGGAGCGGCACGCGGATCGGATAGTCCCGCGCGGCTAGAATGAGGACGAGTATGGTCGGCAGGGTGGTGAGACGGAACAGCGTAATGCGGTTGGCAAGGTTGATCTTCTCAAG
The DNA here is from genome assembly GCA_029265615.1 of Spirochaetota bacterium. Classification (GTDB taxonomy): domain Bacteria; phylum Spirochaetota; class Spirochaetia; order Treponematales; family Rectinemataceae; genus JAEUJG01. The sequence continues at coordinate 2,132 of JAJUIB010000006.1, read as the reverse complement.
CCGAACGCCGGTGGACTCTATCACGAAATCCGCTTTGAAGACATGGAGGAGGATGAAGATGAAAATGTGGTACCCGAGGACGAGCGGCAGAAAAAGCACCACATAGTGCGCGAAAAAGCCCCCACCGAGGGAAAACGCGAGGAATACGAGCGACTGCGCCGCAAACGAACACGCTATCGTGAGCGCGATGCTCCGATCCATGCGGTCTCCCGTTACTGTGCTCACCGCGTTCCCTCCGCCGCAAGGCGCCGATAGGCCGCGGCGTAATCGATCATCGTCCAGACTGCGGTGGCTCCGCAGGCCCAGAACAATGCCGTCGTGATATCGCCGAAAACCGCGGCGATAGCGCCGCCTGTGAATCTCTCGAGGGTGATTACGAGAAGGCCCGCTCCGCCTGCAAACGCATAGACGAAGGCTTTGACCTTGCCGGAGACTTGGGCGCTCATGGCGACACCCTTTTTCATCGCAAGGAGGCGGACAAACGAGACGCCAAGATCGCGGTAGAGCACGATGAGGAATATCCAGCCGGGCATACGGCCTGCCACGACGAAGGAATAAAAGTAGGTGAGACGGGCGAAGGAGTCGGCAAAAGGATCGAATATTTTGCCGAGGTCCGACACCGTACCGGTTCGCCGCGCCACCTGGCCGTCGACGAAATCAGAAGACTCAATGACGAGGAAAAGAACCCACAGAGCGGCGATGGTGGTCGCAGAGGCTGGCCCTTCTTTGGGCATCGTGGTATACAGGACAAAGAAGGCGGGCGCGAGCGCTATGCGGAGCGCCGTGACAAGGGTCGCTAAATTCATGTGGCGACTATAGTCCGGCCTGAGTGGCTCGTCAATTCGGGGCCGATTGCCTAAGGCTGCTTGCCCCATGTCCGTCTTTATTCCGGAGGCCGCATGCTGCCGATTCGTTCGCTTGCGCCTGATTGTCTGCGTGGACTTAAGGCTGTCCTCTTTGACATCGACGATACAATCACCAAGGACGGGCTTCTTCTTGAGGAGGCCTATGCCGCACTCTGGGCGCTTAGACGTGCTGGCATCACGGCAATTCCGGTGACCGGTCGGCCCGCGGGCTGGTGCGACCTCATAGCGCGGCAATGGCCGGTCGCCGGTGTTGTCGGCGAGAATGGCGCATTCGCGTACTATCTGGTTGAGGGGCGCCTTAAGACCCTCCATCATCCCGCGGCTCCTGACCCCGGCACGACCCGTGCCCGCCTTGCAGCCTTGGGGCAGGCCGCCCTTGCCGCTTTCCCGGGGTTGCGGCTTGCCAAGGATCAGCCTTTCCGGGTTTTCGACGTGGCTTTGGATTTTGCCGAGGAGCCGCCCGATCTTGGCCTTGAGTTTGCAGGGCGCGTCAAGGAGTTTTGCGAGGCGCAGGGTGCGCGGGCCAAGGTGAGCTCAATCCACGTGAATGCATGGTTTGGCGATTATGATAAGCTTTCTATGGCGGAGTTTTTTCTCTCAACAGTGCTCGAGATCTCGCCGACCGATTATGAGAAAGCGGTGTTTTATTTTGGCGACTCTCCTAATGATGAGCCTATGTTTGGCCGCTTTCCGCTTTCCTGCGGTGTGGCGAATGTGCAGCGATATCGCGCGTTTATGAATCATTTGCCGTCTTTTGTTACCGAAAGACCATTCGGTTACGGTTTTGCAGAAGGATGTTCGATTATCCTGAAGTTGTTAGAATCGTGCTGAATTTTGTTGCGAATGATGTCAAATTCCATTGACAGATTTTGTGGAAATTCGGTACAGTGCCGCTGTCGTCGCGATTGTGCTGCGACTGCGCTGAATGTGCGGCGTTTGTGGTGATTGCACTAAGAGCGATGAAAAAAGTGAGGGAATAACCGAGAGGTGCTTGACAGCGCATGTTGTCTTGTGTTAGACTAATAAAGCGCTCGAAACACTAATCAAACAGGTGATGCACCCGGCGCGATGTTCGTCGCAGTGACTGGCGGCGATCTCGGCTGTGTTGTCGGTTTGACGGGTATGCGCTGGGCACGAAAGTGCTACAAAGCGATGTCTTCTGGCATGGAAGTTGCTGGGGGCATGGAAAGAGATCTTCCACAGTGCATTAGGGATGGGGATAGAGCGAGGTAAGGCTATTCTTATGCGGAAGCGTAAGAGTGGTTG
>JAJUIB010000008.1 GCA_029265615.1 Spirochaetota bacterium | reverse complement strand
GGAGCCGCTGTCCGAGCTAAGCCATTCGGAGCTCCGACATGTGGCGAAATTAACCAAATCGGAAAGGGAAAAAAACAAAGGCGCGGCGCTCAACGTCGACGCCGCCCGCTTCGAATGCCCCGCCTGCTCGGCGATGTACGGAGAAGTCATTCAGGGCATCAAGCGCGAACTCCGCACGGCACTTACCACGGAATTCCCCGGCTTCACGGTCCTTTTCGAGTAGAAAGTTTTCGGAGTGTCACACAAGCCGCGCTGAAAACTCATCTTCACGAAGGCCGCACTAGGACCTCGTGCGGGTCGAGAGGTTCGGCCGCCCATGCCTATCTAGTACGGCCCTTTCATGAGCTGCAACAAGCGCCTCGACGCGCGCGTAAGCCCCGTCAAGATCGGGCGCAATGTTTTGTATGCCGATCTCCTCGTCGAGCCCCATTTTCGCCATCGCCTCCCGCGGCTGTTCACGCACCTCTGTAAGAATAAGGGTTGTCCCTTGCTTCCGGGCGCGTTCTGCAAAGCTTGAAAGCGCATTAAGCCCGGTCGCATCGATCGCGGGAACACGTCGCATTCTCAGAATGCAGGCGACTGGCGGCTTTTCAAACTCCCGTTCAGCGTCCTGGAGCATATCCGCAACGCCAAAAAAGAAGGGCCCATCGATCTCATAGACTTCGCAGCCCTGCGGCGCCCGCAGGCGCGCCTCCGCATCCGCCCACTCGTCGGACGCGACACCGGATGCATCCCCAAGCGGAGTGAGCGCGACAATCTGGTTCAGATTCGTCGTTTCGCTCATTCGCTTGATGAAGAGGAAAATTGCAAGGAGGACACCCACTTCGACCGCCGCAGTGAGATCGATCACCACGGTGAGCGCAAAGGTGACCAGCATCACAACAAGGTCGCTTCGTGGCGCTCGGCGCATATTGAAAAAGCGCGGAAGCTCGCTCATATCCATCGCGACGACGACGAGAACGCCAGCGAGGGCGGCAAGTGGAATTGCCGAGGCGAGCGGGCCAAGAAACAATGTAAAAAGAAGAAGCACGAAGGCGTGCATAATCCCGGATATGGGAGAACGGGCGCCCGCTTTGATATTCGTCGCTGTGCGCGCAATGGCGCCCGTTGCGGGGATGCCGCCGAACAGCGCACTTAAGAGATTGCCCACTCCTTGCGCAACGAGCTCCATGCTCGAACCGTGACGATCGCCGGTCATGCCATCTGCGACAACGGCAGAAAGGAGGGACTCGATCGCCGCGAGGAGGGCAATAGTGACGGCGCTCGGAAAAACCTCGCGGATCTTTTCAAGCGAAAGCGCGGGGAGCGACGGCGCCGGGAACCCCCTGGGAATCGCTCCGTACTTTGAACCGATTGTCTCAACCGGAAGCCCTAATGCCCAGGCCAGAAGCGAAACGACGAGAATCGCGGTCACCGCCGCAGGGATGCGTGGCGCAATTTTGCGCACAAAAAGGATGATGCCAATTGTCCCAAGCCCGAGAAGCGCCGCCCAGGGCGAGATCGTGGTCGCATAGGCGGCATATTGGCCGAGCTTCCCGAAGAACTCAGGCGAAAGATTCGGAATCGCAAGACCAAAAAGGTCTTTGAGCTGGCCCACGAAAATGATCGCGCCGATGCCCGTCGTAAACCCGACCGTAACCGGATACGGAATGTACTTGATGAGCACGCCGAGTCCCGACACGCCGAGAAAAACGAGGATGAGCCCCGCAAGCAGCGTCGCGGTCAAAAGCCCGTCCATGCCGTGACGGGCGATCACGTCGGCGATGATAACGACGAAGGCACCCGTCGGCCCCGATACCTGGTAGCGGCTTCCGCCCAAAAGCGCGATGAAGAATCCCGCGATGATGGCGGTGTAAAGGCCCTGTGCGGGGCTTGCGCCCGCGCCGATCGCAAATGCCATAGCAAGCGGGAGGGCGACCACACCGACGGTAAGACCCGCGATAAGATCCTTGCCCACATCCGCCGTGCTGTAGCCACCTTTGAATGTCCGCACGAGCGCGGGCTTGAGCCCCGCGATGGAGAAAAGCTTGATTTGTTGCGCCATGACGATAAGGCTACTGCCAGAGCCGAACGAGGGTCAAGAACCATCCCATCTACGGAGGAAAGCCATCAGACTTCCCTGCGGAGCGCACCCTCACTGTAGTAGCGCTTGATGAAACGCTCCTGCGACTCGTACGACCAGTGCACATCCCGTACCCAGTCGGAGGCAGCGGCAAAGTCGCGGCGGTCGAGAAGCGCAAGGAGCTCGCCATGCTCGCGGAGCGAGACAAGTTCCCACTCCTTTACAAAGCCCGAGCGCCGCGGAAAGTCATATAGCCGCTCTTTGAGGATTTCGACTGAGCGGACAAGCTCGGCGTTATCCGAAAGCCCGAGATAGACGCCGTGGAACGCGAGGTTCGCTTGGTAGTAGCCGGAAAAGTCGTCGCGATCGAGGGCCGCTTGAGCCTCCTCATTATACTCGCGCATCCGTGCAGCGTCCTCAGCAGTAAATTTGGGCCCCATATTCCACACAACCGCCGACTCGAGTGCGCCGATCTGCTCGTAGATGCCCTTGATGGTCGGCAGATCAAGCGAACGAACCATCACGCCGCGGCGCGGATAAATCCGGACAAAGCCCTCAATTTCGAGCCTGATGAGTGCATCGCGGAGCGGTGTCCGCGAAAGCCCGAGCTCCTTCCCAATGGCGGAAAGGTCGAGAAAGGCACCCGGCTTGAGTTTTCCCGCATTGAGGAGTTCCTTGAGTTTGCCGTACACCCGTTCCCTGAGGAGGCCGGGATCAACGGAATCGTCCATCGTATCCATGATCGCCTACTATAGGACTGATATATCAATTGCGCAAGGGAATAAACACAAACGGTGCGCCGCGCAGACAACGCGACGCACCGTTTAAGTACGCGGTTTTACACGCCGCGGTGCTTTAATGCCCCGCCATCATCGCCGCGACGTCGGACTTTGCCTCGGCAATGCCACCGATTCCGAATTTCTCGACAAGCATCTTCGCCACCCCCGGCGACAGAAAAGCGGGTAATGTCGGCCCTAGGCGAATGTTCTTAAAACCGAGCGAGAGCAGGGCAAGGAGTACAATCACCGCCTTTTGTTCGTACCAGGCGATATCGAACGACAGCGGCAGATCATTCACATCCGTAAGACCGAACACCTCTTTGAGCTTGAGCGCGATGAGAGCGAGCGAATAAGAATCGTTGCACTGTCCTGCATCAAGCACGCGGGGTATGCCGCCGATCTCACCTAAAGGAAGGCGGTTGTACCGGTACTTAGCGCAGCCCGCCGTGAGAATCACCGCATCTGCAGGAAGCTCCTTCGCCACATCGGTGTAATAGGAGCGGGTCGGATGACGGCCATCGCAGCCCGCCATCACGACAAAGCGCTTGATCGCGCCCGTTTTTACAGCCTCAACGACCGTATCCGCGAGTGCAAGCACCTGGTCGTGTGCGAACCCGCCGACAATCTCGTCCGTCCCGCCCCCTTCAAGCGCGCTCGGCGGCGGCGAGCGCCGTGCAAGATCAATGAGTGCGGAAAAATCCTTCATTGCGCCTGGCTTGCGGTCGGGAATGTGCGTGCAGCCTTCAAAGCCCACAACACCGGTCGTAAACACGCGGCTTTTGTATGAGTCCTTTGGCGGAACAAGGCAGTTCGAGGTAAAGAGCACGGGGCCGCCGAATTTTTCGATGTCCGAACCTTGCGTCCACCAAGAACCGCCATAGTTGCCATAGAGGTTGTCGTAGCGCTCAAAAAAAGGATAGTAGTGCGCAGGAAGCATTTCGCCATGGGTATAGACGTCGATGCCGGTTCCCTTTGTTTGCTCAAGAAGGTCGTGAAGGTCGCGGAGGTCATGACCCGATACAAGGATGCCGGGGCGATTTCGCACGCCGGTTCTGACCTTGGTGATGTGCGGCTTTCCGTAGGCGCCTGTGTTCGCCGCATCGAGAAGCGCCATCGCCTCCACGCCCTTTGCACCGGTTTCAAGAACAAGCGCGGTGAGTGCCTCGCTGCTCATGGATTCATCTGCAAGTGCCGAAAGCGCCCTAAGCACAAATTCGAAAAGCGGTCGCGAGGACGATCCGAGGGCATAGGCATGTTCCATATATGCCGCCATGCCTTTTAGCCCGTATAGAACGAGCGCTTTAAGACTCCTAAGGTCCTCGTTCGCGATCTCACGCCAGCCGCCCTTGCCACTCGAGGCAGCGCTGCGCAGGGCGGACTCGGAAGCGGCACTCCAGCTTGCGGCATCGGGAACTGATCCTTCGACCATGCCGCCTGCATGTGCAAAGGCCGTACGGAGCGCGTCGCGGCGCTTAAGCCCTTCGTCGATGAGCCGGAGAAAGTCCGTTTCGGAAAAGTTCGCGTTGGTAATCGTCGCAAAGAGCGACTTCATCACGAACACGGCGCTTTCCTCGTCGTAGATGCCGCGCGACCCCGCCTTGCTTCCCCAGTAGCCGATTCCCTTGCAAACATGCACAAGAAGATCCTGAAGGTTTGCGACATCGGAACTCTTGCCGCACACGCCCCTCGCAGCATCGCATCCTGTGTTTCTCATCGCCTCTTGGCACTGATGGCAGAACATATCCCCCTCCTCCTCATGGAATGATCATGCGCGACCATAAACGCGGTCGCGCACCGCAACATGGTTTCAATTCGCGCCCGCCAGGGATAGCAGGGCCGCCGGCGTCCGAGCCTCAAAAGGCGGCAGCCAAGGCGGCAACACTCGTCTCCTCGAGCACGCGGTGCGTCGTCTTCGCCGTTTCGTCGCAGAGTCGTTTAAGCGGGCACGTTCCCCGTTTACAAACAGGGCGAGTGACGAAAAGGCATGCCCGCTCGGGAAGCGGCCCGTCGAGGAGCTCGATCACCTCGAGACAGGAAATCGCCGCGGGGTCGCGGGCAAGACGAAAGCCCCCCGAGGCTCCGCGCGATGAAACAAAGACCCCTGCCCGCGCAAGCGGCTGGAGAGTCTTTGCAAGGTAGCTCGGCGAAACTCCGAGCGTTTCCGCTAACTTCTCCACAGAAAGCGGTCCCTCCGCCTTCGCTGCAAGGGCAAGCGCATGGAGCGCGGCGTTGCTACGGTCGGAAATGTTGAGAAGCCGATCCATGACTGCCTCTCTATAAATAGGATTCAGGAGTCCTATATCCTATATATAACCTTCCACTCTCGCCGTCAAGCCCCAAAATGAGTATTTTCTCTCCATGGGCCTTTATGAGCATCTTGCCGACGCATACGACGCGCTTTTCCCCCAACAAGAGGCGGCGACGAAGTTTCTTGATGGAGTCGTTCCCGTAGTGAATGGAAGGCTGCGGCGCGTCCTCGACCTCGGTTCGGCGACCGGCGCCCAACTGCGCGCTCTTGCCGAGCGCGGCTGGGAGGGGATGGGCCTTGAGCCATCCGACGCGATGCTCGTTCGTGCGCGCGAAAAGACCGTCCACAGAAGGCTTGACGCGCAGGTAAGCTTCCACTCTGGTGGCATGCTCGATGTCGCAGACTTGCCAAACGGCCATTTTGACCTTGTCCTCTGCCTTGGCAATACCCTTCCCCACCTGCGCGATGCGGCAGAGCTCCAGATGGTCCTAACTGCCTGCCGCCGTGTCACGAAACCTGGAGGCGCCCTCGTTCTCCAACTCCTCAACTACACACCCATTCTAGCCGCCTTTTCACAAGGCCGCGCGGACTACATCCTCCCTCCAATCATCGCGGGGGAGCTGGAATTCGGACGGCGGTACACACCGGGAGGAGGTGGCGCCCTCGTGTTTCAGACCGAGCTTGCGCGCAGGTCGAGCACGGGCGAACCGAACGATCCCCATATTGAACGAGACGAAACGCGCCTCCTCCCTATCACCTACCGTGCTCTTCTCGATGCCCTTGTGCAAACAGGCTACACAGCGCCTTGCGCGTATGCAGACTGGAGCGGCGCGCCGTTTCGCGAAGCAGCCGCACCCTTCCTTGTACTCGTCGCGCATGCTTAAAACTCCTCGAAATCGGCGTCGTCAACTGGAGGCGCACCCTCGTCCTTTTTGAGGGCAATGGCGCGCGTCTGAGGCGCGGGCTCTCCGCTTTCTGCGCGCTCAGGCCGAAGAGGAAACGCCGCCTGTGTCCGTGGCGGCCGAGCCCCGGTGCGCGCGCTCTCTATAGACGTAATGTGCTGCGAGCGAGGCAGCTCATTAGCGCTACGAGAGGTTTTGTCCGTCGTTGCCGCCAGTTTGAAAAATGCAATCGCCTGCTCAAGAAGTTCGGCCTGTGACGCAAGCTCTTCCGCAGTGCTTGCAAGCTCCTCAGAAGCCGCGGCGTTCTGCTGGACTACGGTGTCCATCTGCGTAACGCCTTTGGCGATCTGGTCGGCTCCGCTTGCCTGCTCGCCCGATGCGGCAGCGATCTCCTGAATAAGATCAGCGGCCTTTTTGATATCAGGCACGAGCTCATCGAGCCTCCGCCCGGCCTCACCCGCGATCTCGACACTCGTGCGGGAAAGCTCGTTGATCTCTCCTGCAGCTTTCTGCGACCGCTCGGCAAGTTTGCGCACCTCGCTAGCAACAACCGCGAAGCCTTTGCCCGCCTCGCCTGCGCGCGCCGCCTCGATCGCGGCGTTGAGCGCAAGAAGGTTCGTCTGCCGCGCAATCTCCTCGATGATCGAAATGCGCGAGGCGATCTCGCGCATGCTCGCCGTAGTCTGGGCCACTGCCTTGCCCGATTCGTCGGCATTGAGCGCCACACGCCGGGCGAGCGCATCGGCCTGGACGGTGTTGTCCGCATTCTGCTTAATCGTCGATGCAAGCTCCTCAACCGATGCGGAAAGCTCTTCGATACTCGCAGCCTGCTCATTCGCTCCTTGAGAAAGCCCCTGCGCAGTACCCGAAAGCTGCTGTGAGCCCTCCGAAACCTGTCGCGCTGCGATGCCGATATCACCGACGACCTTCGCAAGGCTTTGTACAAGGCTCTCGAGACTCCGTCCAAGCGTGCCGAGTTCGTCGCCCCTCGCCGTGATCTTGCGTGTCGCGGCGAGGTCGGTGCCAGACAGTGCAAGATCGCCGCGTTCCAGGCAAGCGACACCGGCGACAACGGTGGCGATCGGCCTTGCGATGCTCCGGGCGATGAGCGCGGAGAACACAATAGCGAGTAGAATCCCCATGCCGAGGATCACATAGAGCACGGTGAGAAGCGACGTTGCGGTTTCATGCACCTCGGCGGAGGAAATGGCAAACCCGAGCTTCCAGCCGGGGCTGTTTGGCACCGCTATGTAGTAGGCAGTTATGGGCGTGCCGTCGGCCTTGTAATAGGTGCCGCTTCCTTTTTCCGTCGCGAGCATGCGTTTCCCGAATTCGTTGACACCTTTAAAACCAAGCTTGTCAGCCTCGGTGATATTGAGATTCAAGATGTATTCGGCCTTAGGGTGCGCGATAACCAGACCCGTTGCATCGGTGATGTAGCCATAGCCCGTCCTGCCAATCGCCATCTCCGCGATGAGTTTTGCGAGCGTGTCGAGCTTGATCTCAAAGGCCACAAGCCCATTGGTCTCGCCCTTTGCATTTTTCACCCGATGTGCAACGTGCACCGCGGGGGCGTTCGTCGTCTTGGACACAACAGGATCGCCAAATGCGTAATCCTTCCCAGCACCGATAACCGCCTTAAAGTAGCTACGATCCACGGCGCTTGTCCGCGTGCCAAGGGAGGTCAGTGTGTCGCCAGAAGGGTCCGCATGGAAGACAAAGGTTACTTCGGGGGACACTTCGGCGGCGACTGCCTTGAGCACCCGCGCCACCACCTCTTTGTCACCGCCGCGTATCTGGTCACGGACGGAGATCATCTTAATTTGCCAGTAGAGCTTGTCGAGTATTTCGCCGAGCTCCGCAGCCCGCGCCTCGATAATGGCGCTGTTGTTCGTCGTGGATAGCTTGTCGAGCGACACTTGAAGGCGCGCGGCGATCACAAAAATCACCAGCCCAAGGAGGAGCGCCACGAGGAGGGCGACAATGCCCGCGATCCTGAACGACAGGGATATACGCTTCATATCGACACCGCCTTGGTACAGGAGTCCATACCTAAAGCTTAATCGCTTGGGCATTATTTACAAGGCGGAGGGAGGCGGTGATTTACGGGAAAGCGGTATGGCGCCACTAATCGCGGATTCGTTCGATGGCGATGCATTTCCCTGTGGCACAATCGATCGTAAAGAGGGCGCCGTGGATTGTGGCTTGCCCCTCGGCAGGCTCCATTTTGATGGGTATCTGGGTAAGGCTCCGCTTGATGCAGATGGCGGACTTGACACCGATCACCGAGTTGTCGGGACCGGTCATGCCGAGGTCCGTAAGATAGCCCGTTCCCTTGGGGAGAATGCGCTCATCCGCCGTCTGAACATGCGTATGAGTGCCCGCAACCGCGGCAACGCGGCCGTCGAGATAGAGCCCCAGGGCCTCCTTTTCCTCGTTCGACTCGGCATGGAAGTCGACCAGGATGAGCGCATCGGGCCGCTCGGTACGGACTGCGGCGATAAATGCATCGGCACTACGGAAGGGGCAGTCGATCATGTAAAGCCCTTCGCGCCCCTGGAGGTTGAGCACGGCAAAGCTTATGCCGTCTATCTCGAGCATCGCCCCCCCGCGGCCCGGAGCCCCCGCGGGATAGTTCGCAGGCCTGAGGAGGTGAGGAGTCGCATCGAGAAGCTCCGCAGCGCCCTTCTTCTCCCAGATATGGTTCCCGCTCGTGATCACGTGGATGCCAAGGCTAAAGAGTCTATCGCTCTCGGCCTTGGTGATGCCAAAGCCGCCTGAAGCATTCTCTCCATTGGCGATGACGAGACTCGCACCCGTCCGGCGCACGAGTTCGGGAAGCCCCGCATTGAGCGCCTTAATCCCGGGCTCTCCGACAACATCGCCGATCATCAAGACGCGAACCATTTCCGCCACTTAAGTACCCCTTACTCTGGCGCTCTAGAAAAAACGGCCGGCGAAAACCCGCCAGCCGTTTCTCGTCCGCGCGCCTAAAGCACTATTGCAGGCGCGCCATGCCTATGTTTAGCGCGCGTAAGTCCGCGCGCCTAAAGCACTATTGCAGGCGCGCCATGCCTATGTTTAGCGCGCGTACTCAACAATCCGCGTTTCGCGAATGATCGTCACCTTGATGCGGCCGGGATAGCGCAGATCATTCTCGATCTTTTTCGCAATGCTCTTACACAGTTCACGGGCGCCCTCGTCCGAAACCTGCTCGTTGTTGACAAGGATGCGAAGCTCTCGGCCCGCCTGAATCGCGAATGCCTTTTCGACACCGCCAAACGACTCGGCGATGTTTTCCAGATTCTCGAGCCGCTTCACATAATTGTCGAGCGTCTCGCGCCGGGCGCCAGGCCGCGCCGCCGAAATCGCGTCGGCGATTTGCACGAGCACCGACTCCGCGCAGGTCGGCTCCACGTCGTTGTGGTGCGCCCCAATCGCATTGACGACCCGGGGATCCTCGCCAAGTTTCCGAACGAGCTCCATGCCGAGCTCCGCGTGATTCTGGTCCGAATCGGTCTCGATGCCTTTGCCGATGTCGTGGAGGAGAGCCCCGCGTTTTGCGATCTCGCGGTTGAGGCCGAGCTCGGCCGCGAGCATCCCCGCGATTACCGCCACTTCCTTGGAATGAGCAAGGACGTTCTGGCCGTAGCTCGTGCGGAAATGGAGCCGCCCAAGCGCCTTGATCAACTCGGGCGCCATATTGTGAAGACCGATGTCGAAAACAACCTTTTCGCCTTCTTCATAGATCTTCTGCGCGATCTCGCGGGTGACCTTCTGCACAACCTCCTCGATCCGCGCGGGATGAATCCGGCCGTCGGTGATGAGGCGCTCCAGCGAAACGCGGGCGATCTCGCGTCGAACCGGGTCAAAACAGGAGATGACCACCGCCTCGGGCGTGTCGTCGATGATGACATCGACCCCTGTCAGCGTCTCGAGTGTGCGTATGTTGCGGCCCTCGCGGCCGATGATGCGGCCCTTCATCTCGTCGGAGGGGAGGCTCACCGAGGTCACCGTCACCTCGGTCGTCACCTCGGTGGCAAGGCGCTGCATCGTCGTTACAAGAATGTCGCGCGCTTTCTTTTCGCCCGCAACCTGAGCCTCCTGCTCGATCTTGTTGACAATGATCTGGGCGTCCCGCTTCGCCTCGTTTTCGAGCCCCTGGATAATGAGCTTTTTCGCCTCTTCGGCGGAGAGACCGGAGATGCGCTCAAGCTCCTGCCTGTAGCGCTCCTCCTGACCGGCAAGAAAGGTCTCTTTTTCCGCGATCGCCTTCTCCCGCGCAGAGAGCGCCTGCTCCTGCTTGTCGATCGCGGCTATTTTCTTGTCGAGTATCTCTTCTTTCTGCATCGTGCGCCGTTCAAAGCGCTGGAGCTCTGCACGACGTTCGCGAATTTCCCGTTCCTGCTGGTTCCGTTCCCGAATGAGCTGATCTTTCGCCTCTACCAGGATCTCTTTCTTCTGAGCCTCCGCCTCTTTGACGGCGTCCTGCTTAATCCGTTCCGCCTGCTGCTCGGCGGCGGCGAGTTGAAATCTGGCATAAAGCCAGCGGATCGACCACCCAAGAATCAGACCAGTAAGAGGGAGGGCCACATACCAGACAGCCTTCATGCTTCCCCCTACTTATGGTTTTGTGCGTCCGTTTCGATTATACGGATGGGTGTTCATTTGTCAAGGTTTAGCGCTTGGTCAAAATTGCCGAAAATCGTTGCTTTTACTGGAATTACGATTGACGGCGTACCCTGGGGCAGTTATAGTTGTTTTCGGAATCCCGAATGGGCTTCCGCGTACTTTCGGAGGGATAAGTTCGCCTTCTCCATGTCTGAGGTAGAAAACAGGGTCCGCACCAACGTCCGTACCTACACGGAGGGGCACTCCCGCTCAGCGGCCGAGCGGGGGAATCTCCGCGGTCAGCACATCGCAGGTAAAGAAAGCCACCACCTTTCCTCGCCTTCGCCCGTTTTCGGCTCAATGATGTCAGTCGGGATCTCTGAACGGCCTTCCAGAAAGCCGCCGTACGCCTGCGAAAGCGGGCGCATTCGCCGTGTGCGAATGAATCCGGCACGACCATCGGCCAGACCGATGATCAGCCACGTATGAGGTTTTGCATGTCCAAGAAGGTTTACGTCGGCAACATGAACTATGCCACCCAGGAGAACCAGCTTAAGGATCTCTTTGCCCAATATGGCGAGGTGGCTTCGGTCAACATCATCGTCGACCGCTACACGGGAAAGGCCAAAGGCTTCGGCTTCGTAGAGATGAACACCGAGGAAGAGGCGCGCGCCGCTATCGAAGCCCTGAACGGCTTTGAGTTCATGGGCCGCCAGCTCCGCGTCAACGAGGCTGAAGACAAGCCGCGGCGTGATGGTTTCCGCTCGAATGGCCCCCGCCGCTACTAAGTCCTTGCCGTGGCTCCGTAAGGAGCGCCTGACTTTGTAAAACGATACCGCGCTGAGGCCGCCAGCGCGGTTTTTATTTACCCGCACCCTGGCGCACACCCCCTAGCCAACCGCATCCCATCGCGGCGCGGAGCCCGCCGTTCCCCCCGCGGAGGCATGGGGCGGATTGTAGGAATTTGCTCGGGCTGCGGCGCTCGCTTATAATTAGCCCTGGGCAGGATGCCGTTCCGCACCGCTTCTTCAGGCGGGATGCTCCTGCCTGAAGGAGCGAATACATGAATTTTCTCGCCGTTGACGATTCCTCCACGATGCGAAAAATCGTCGCTCTTGCACTCAAGGGCGCTGGCCACGAGGTTTACGAGGCAGAAAACGGTCAAGACGCTCTTGAAAAGCTCAAAAGCGCATCCTTTGACTGCATCATCCTTGATATCAACATGCCGGTAATGAGCGGCATCGATTTTTTAAAAGCCCGTGCAAGCGTGCCCAACGCGGCAAAAGCGCCCATCATCGTTCTCACCACGCAGGATGAGGCAGCCCTTCGCGACGAATCACTCAAACTAGGCGCAAGCTCGTTTCTCGCAAAACCCTTCCAAAAAGAAGAACTTCTTGCGGCGGTAAAATCCGTCCTCAAACTCTAAAAAGCGCGAGCGTGCAGGCGGCACGCCACATACAAAAATCGCGCCCCCAATGGACGCGCCTTACAGAGGGGACGCTCCGTATCGCCGCTTGAGCTCGGCGAGCAAGGCGCGGAATCGCCGCGGAAGGGGCGCGGTAAAACGCGAGGGATCGCGATCGCCCGGAAGGCGGATCCAGAGCCGATAGGCATGGAGCATGAGCGTGGCCTCGGGGAATGCGGCGTCGCGCCTTCCATACAGAGGATCACCAAGAATCGGCGTTCCGAGCCCCGCAAGATGGACGCGAAGCTGGTGGGTGCGTCCGGTGCGGGGTTGGAGCAGGACGAAGGCATAGGGCCCATAGCAGGCGAGCACACGGTATTCGGTAAGGGCGGCCTTGCCCCCTTCCGCGACCGGTGCAAAGCGCTTGCGGTCGCGCGGGTCGCGCCCAAGCCGGTTTTCGATCCGCCCGGCAGATGGATGAGGCAAGCCTTTAGTCACCGCGACATAGAGTTTGCGCGTCGAGCGATCCTTGAATTGCGCGGCGAGTGCCGCCTGGCTTTCGACATCCTTTGCCGCAATGATGACGCCGGAAGTGTCCTTATCGAGGCGGTGGACGATACCTGCCCGGAACGAGTCCAGCACATCGCCACGCTGCGCGGCCACAAGGCGTCCCATAAGCGCGTTGGCGAGGGTGCCGCGCCGGTTTCCATGGCCCGGATGGGTCACCATGCCCTGAGCTTTGTCGACAACGATGACCCGCGCATCCTCATAGAGCACCGAAAGCGGTATCGCCTCGGGGGCAATGCCCTCAGGCGGCTCTTCTGCCCAGACGACCTCGACCCGGTCGCCGGGCCTGAGAGCGCGCGAGGGTTTCGCATCCCTGCCGTTTATGCGGATTTCCGCGCCGCGCGCCTTGAGCTGCGAGCGGCCGATAACGTGCATCGTTTCGGCGAGCCAGCGATCGACGCGCGGTCCCGATGCCGCCTCGGGACCAGCACATCCCTCCCAACGTCTCAACTCGGATGGAAGCGGCGTCGCACCCATAGGGCGAAGCTCTCGGGCCGTGTTTTTCCCCTGCGGCATTTCAACTCCTTTGCTTAAAGGGCCTTTATGCTAACGTTACCGGGTGCAGGGCTTCAAGCGTATTCATCCTTGACGCCGCACGGGAGCTCCTCTATCTTACTCATACTGAATGAAAGGAGTGCACATGGACAAAGAGCAGGCCCTGGCGAAAGTCGGCCTTTTCGAGAATCTCAACCCGAAGTTCATAAAGGGCATTGCGGGCATCTGCACCGAGCGGAGTTTCCAGCCCGGCGAATACCTCATGAAGCAGGGTGAAAGCGGCATCGGTCTCTTTATCATTCTTTCCGGCAAGGTGAGAATCGAAAAAACGGACGCCTCCGGACGGGAGGTCGAGATCGCCGAAAACGGCCCCGGCGACATCATGGGCGAGATGGCGGTGTTCGACGGCTCGCCGCGCTCGGCAAGCGTCAAGGCGGTGACCGAGACGACCTGTCTTGTGCTCGCCTCCTGGGAGTTCAATTCCTTCCTAAAAGCCCACCCCGAGGCGGCGCTTGAGTTACTTCCCATCGTGGTGAAACGCTTCCGCGAGACGAACGACGCCCTCATCGGCCTTCGCGCCATCAAGAGCTGAAAACGCGGCGCATCACGCATGTGCGCACGAAGGGGGCCTCAAGCACGAGAGCCCCCTTTTGTTTACGCGCTCGAACATGCTGCCTCTGCAGCAGCGAACTCCTTTGCGATGCGAAGGAGTGCCTCTGGTTCCGCAGCCGCGGGCCCACCAGTGAAAAGCGCAAGCGCCCGCTCGGCGCCCTCAGGCTCCATGCCGGGGGCCGGCAAAAGAACGCAGCGCATGCCTGCGGCGAGTGCCGCTTCAAGACCAACGCCCGTATCTTCGAATACGAGGCAGCGCGCGGCGGGCACGGCGAGGCGGCGGGCCGCCTCGAGAAAGACATCGGGCGCCGGCTTGCCGCGCGGCACCTCGGCGGCGGACACAATGTGGCGAAAACAGCCGCCGTAGCCAGCCTCCTCGATGCACTGGCCGATGACGTCGGGAGCCGAACCCGATGCGACGGCGCAGGGCGCACCACGCGAAGCAAGAGAGCGCACAAATGCGAGCATGGCAGGAAACGCGCGCGTACGTCCACGGGCATAGGCAAGATAGGCCTCGTCCTTGAGCCTAATCCTCTCCGCCATCGGGAGGCAGTGATAGGGGCTTTTAGGGAAACGCTCCTCGAGAATGCGAAGCGCGTCGCGAATACCCCGCCCCATGAGGTGCCGGTTAAGATCCTCGTCATAGTCGATGCCGTAGCGGCGAAAAAAGGCACGGTCGCTCGCGCTGTAGTTGGGCTCCGAGTCGACAAGCGTCCCATCGAGGTCGAAAATGAAGGCGGCGTTCGAGAGAGCCTGCGCCTGAGTGATCATGGTCATCCGCCCCTTACAGCCATTCCTCGCAAGGCCTTCGCCGATGCGGCCGAGGTCTCGCCGTTATCGTGCAGCGAACTGCCCTGTAGCAAGTGGTCCTGCTGCGCACGACCCGGCCGCGTCGGCGCGGCATAGTATTCGACGTTCCACAGAAAAAGACCGCGCGCGCTTGCCGTGGGACCGGCCAATGAGCGGTCCTTTGAAGCAAGTATTGCGCGAAGCTCAGACGCACCCTTACCCGACGCCTCGAGCCAAAAAAGTGTTCCGACGATCGAGCGCACCATACGCCAGAGGAACGCGTTAGCCGCTATCTCAAACACGAGCATGTTGCCCTCCCAGCGGAACGATGCCTCATGGACGAAGCGGCAGCGCGAAAGGCTCGTGTCGCGGGCCGAAGAAAGCGCGGTGAAGTCGATCTCGCCGAGGAGCGCCGACGCCATACCGTTGAGCACCTCGATGTCGGGCCGTCTATAAAGCTGATGCGCATAACGCAGCCGAAATGGGTCGAACACACTTCCGCAGAGCGTGAAATAGCGGTAGCGCCTGAGCCGGGCGTCGTATCGCGCATGGAAGTCGAGCTCCGCATCCTCCGCACCGAGGATCCTCACATCGCGCGGAAGGAGCTTGTTGAGGGCAGGGACGAATTTTTCCGCGGGTATGGAGCGGATGTCGGTGTAGAAATTGGCCACTTGGCGGTGCGCATGCACACCTGCATCGGTCCTGCCTGCGCCGACGGTCTGCACGGGGTGGCTATGCATCGCAAAGAGGGCGCGCTCAAGCTCCTCCTGGACCGAACGCGCACCCTTCTGCCGCTGCCAGCCCGAAAAATCCGTTCCGTCGTACGCAAGCTCGAGGCGGATGTTGCGTCGTGTGTCAATCATCGGCTTCATCGTCGGCGTTGAGCTCCTCCTTGAGCCGCTCGTATAGCTCGCGGGCCTTGTCGAGGAGCGGGCCGGGCTTCGACTTGCTCCGCCTTCCCAGGCCGAACATCTTCGCAATCGCCCGCCTCGAGGCATCGAGCCGCTCGGCCCTCCCCGCTTCGTCCCCTCGCGGCCCGTATTTGAGTTCAAGCACACCCTGGAGATAGAGGACTCCCTCGTACCCATAGTTCTTGTCAGTGTCGGGGCCGAGCCACTTCACCTCCGACAGGCGCTCCTCTCCCTTCTGATCGAGCTCGACGGCAAGTCGATAGAGGAAGCGCGCCTTGCGGTGGAATATCTCCGCCATATAGGCAAAATTTTCGCCGGGGCGGCGCGCGTCGAGCTCCTGGCAGAGCCAGGCGGCGCGGAGAGCCGAAAGCCCCTGCTTGATTGTTGGAGAGAAGTCCTTGGTAAAGGTCTCGTAGGAGAGCATCGCAAGATAGTAGCTCGCAGCCCCTTCAACAAGCCCCCGCGAGCCGCCGAAATCAAGCGGTTCGAACACGCGTTGTGCGGCCTCGATTCGGCGTGAGATGGAGTCCAAAAGCTCGCCACGCGCACGCTCAGGCGCAGCGAGGAAGTCGCTCTTGAACGCCGCGTACCAACAGGAAGGGCAGACGGTCACATCGTAGACAAGCGGGTGCACCTCGCCATAGGCCTGCATGGGAATGTAACTGCGGTGGAGTTCGTCGCTCAAGTCGCCCGCGTTGACCCTACCTGAAAAAAGCTCTTCGCGCTTGAACGTCGCGTCGCAGACGGGGCAGTGGGTCGAGTCCTTCGCAATGAAAGTTACCTTCCGCTCCTTGTCTTCCCGTTCGGGATGCGTCGATGGTCGGATCATGCGTCAGCCCTCGATCACGACAACGGCAACCGCGTTGTCGCTTTCGTGCGTCAGGGTGAGGAGAACGCGCTTCCCGCCCAGGTCCTCGAGGCGCTTGAGCGCCGTCCCGTGGAGCCTGATATCGGGGCGGCCGTTGTGGTTGTTGATGACCTGGATGTCTCTGAGAACAATGCCCGCAAGCCCTGTACCCAGAGCCTTTCCGAACGCCTCCTTCGCCGCAAAACGCGCGGCGAGAGAGAGTGCGGCGGAATGGCCGCGGCCGCGCGCTGCAGCGATCTCGTCGGGATGGAAAAAACGATCGACAAGCCCCGGAACGGAGAGCCAGTGATGAATGCGCCGCACATGCACAATGTCGACGCCGATGCCGAGGATCACGGAGAGGCCTCCTTTCGAGCAACCACGCGGACCGAGAGCGCCTCAGGCTCATAGTACTCGACCGAAAACTCAGGCGGCAGGTTCGCCTTCACCGCGACCGTGTAGACGCCCGGTTTGCGCGCCACCGAAAGATCGACCGAAAGCGCATTTGCCCCAGGCACAAAGTCGCGGAGCTCCGCCTTGGACGACTGGAGCCTGAGCCTGCCGAGGGGGAGCGGTTCGTCCACCTCAAGCCCTTCGGGCAACCCCACGACCGCTATCTCCACGGACTCGAAACTCTTCACCGCGACCGAGGGCTGGATCGTCGCCTTAAAGCGAACCTCGGCGACACCGAGATACTCGACAAAGGGATCCTTACGCGAAAGCGCCGCCGCCTGGGAAAAGTTCTCCTTGCGACCCGAAAGCTCGATCGGCTCAGTCGTGACATCCCGCATGCGCGCGACGGCGCTCGCAGGCCCTGCGATCTCCACCTCGGGCGGGGCGAGCTCGAAGGAGAGAAGTTCATAGCCCGGCTCAAGGTAGCCACGAAAGGCCGGTGTCACGGGCACGATGCGCGTTGCCCTCCGTTCGAGCGTGAGGCTGAGCTCGGCGGGCTCCACGCGGATCTCAAGCGGATCTATCCCGAGTGCGCTCCCGAATTTTTCGACGGTCACGGGGCATTTCACCATGCCTTCCTCGCGCCGATCTGAAAGGTCGAGTACCGCACGGATGTCGCCCTCCTCGACCGCATACAGCGATCCGGCCTCGCCGCGAAGCGTTATGCGAATGCTTCGCGGATAGGGCGAAGCCGGAACGTACTCGCCGTTGGTCTCGACGGCGAGGGGCACGGAGAGGTACCGCTCCTCAAGGCGGTTAAGGCGGTAAAACAAGAAAAGAAGTAGCGCCGCGGCGAGCGATAGAATCTTGGCTGGCCAGTCGGCGAACGCACGTTCCCAAAACCCCTTGGAACTCATTCAAAGGCCTCCGCGGCGTCCGCCTCTCCCCCAGGCGGGAGCTCGAGAAGCTCGCCAAGGCGACGCCGTACCTGCTCGGGCGAGAGCCCGTAGTAGAGTTTTGAGTCGTAGGCCAGGGAGAGCGCACCCGTCTCCTCGGAGACAACGAGGACAACGGCATCGGCCTCTTCGGAAAGCCCGAGGGCGGCCCGGTGCCGCGTGCCGAAACTCTTGCGGATGTCCTGCTGCTCTGACAGCGGTAAAAGACAGCCGGCGGCAGTCACCCGCCCATCCTGGATGACCACGGCGCCGTCGTGGAGCGGCGTGTCGAAGGCGAAAATCGACACAAGGAGGCTCGATGACACAAGGGCGTCAAGCCGCGTCCCAGTGTCGGCGACGTTCTTAAGGCCGACATTGCGTGCGAACACGATGAGCGCGCCGCGGCGCTTCGCAGACAGGGCCTCCGCCGCGTTTAGAGCCGCCTCGATCTGGCCAATACGTGGACGAGCGCCGGTGCGGAGGAAGGATCCCTGCCCGATACGCACGAATATTTTGCGAAGTTCAGGCTGAAATACGATCGCGAGCGCGATAACAAGGCCGGGGGCAAGGATGTTGAGCACCCAGGTGACCGTCGAAAGTTGCAGGAAGAACGCGATCGCATAAAACCCAGCGAGGATGAGCGCGCCCTTGACGAGCTGTATCGCCTGCGTACGCACGAGTAACTCGTAGGTCTTATAGAGGAGGAACGCAAGGAGCAGAATGTCGAGCGCCGGACGGAGGTAGTCGGAAAGGATGCGGCCCACTAAATCCTCCCTTCGCCTGGCGCGATGGGGAAGCGCCCCGCAAGCGCGGCAGCAAAGACCGCAAGCGCATCGCGCGTTTCGGCGGGGTCGTGCACGCGGAAGATGCGCGCGCCGCGCGCATAGGCCGCGCAGGCAGCCCCAAGACTACCCGCGAGCCGCCCCTCGGGCGGACGACCGGTAATCGCCCCGATCATGGACTTCCGCGAAATGCCCACAAGAAGGGGGTAGCCCAGCGCGCACAGCTCATCAAGACGCGCAAGGAGCGCAAGGTTGTCCTCAAGTCGCTTGCCGAAGCCGATGCCGGGATCGAGCACAATGCGGTCAAGCGCAACACCCGCCGCCTCGGCGCGTCGCGCCGCCTCCGCAAGAAATGTTGCGACCTCGCGCGGACAGTCCCCGTATTCGGGCGCATTCTGCATCGTCTTGGGGTCCCCGCGCATGTGCATGAGCACGACCGGCGCACCCGCCTCGGCCGCCGCGTGCGCGGCATCGGGCTCGTGGAGGAGGGCAGAAACGTCGTTGAGTATATCTGCGCCTGCAGCGAGCGCGGCGCGGGCAACAGCGGCCTTGCGCGTGTCCACCGAGAGAGGCGCATCGCTCTCGCGCCGAATCGCCTCGATAACCGGCACGACGCGCTCAAGCTCCTCGGCCTCTTCGATATAGTCGGACCCGGGGCGCGTTGATTCGCCGCCAATGTCAACTACCGCGGCTCCTGCGGCAAATGCGGCGAGCGCCGCATCCCGGGCCTCGAGCGCAGCGCGCCTGCGGCTCGGCTCATAGAACGAGTCAGGCGTCGCATTGACAATCGCCATCACGGCGAAGGGCTCGAGCTCGAGGAAACGTCCACGCGGTAGAGAAAGGCGCGATGTGGTTTTGTCGTTCATTCCGATATCCCTGCGGCGCGGAAAAGAAAGATGCGCCCTGCCTGCTCGACATCAAGACGAACGCGCTCGGCGATCGCCTGGGCCGAAAGACCGGCGCGCTCAAGAAGCTCTGAACGGGAGGCCTGCGCAAAGGGCTCGGCGGGAAAGCCAACGGCAGCGGAAGACACCCGCGGAAGCCGCCGCGCAAGCAGGGCGCCGAGCGCCTCGCCTACGCCGCCTGGCGCAACCCCTTCCTCGAGAAAGATGACTCGACGGTAGGGCGCAACCGCCTCGAGAAAAAATTCCTCGTCGAATGGACAGACAAAGCGCAGCGCATACACATCAGCGCCCCGGCCCTCGCGAAGGAGGATGTCCGAGGCCTCGGCGGCGTTTGACACGACGGCGCCAAGCGCGACAAGGAGTGTGTCAGCCCCCGCGCGGCGGACAAAGGTCCCGCGCCCTGCGACGAGGGGCTCGGCATATGCAGGCTCCTCCACGGGACAACGCGCCTTGGGATAGCGGATCATCGCGGGCAGGCCCGAGTCAAGCGACCAGCGAAGCGCAAGATCGAGCTCGCGGGCGCTTGTGGGGGCGAGAAGCGCGAGCCCGGGCATGGGGCGGAAAAGCGCAAGATCGTAGATGCCCTGGTGTGTCTCGCCGTCACCCTCCACCGCCCCCGCCCGATCGAGCACAAAGGTGACGGGTAGCCGCGGAAGCGCGACGTCGTGAAACACTTGGTCCACCGCGCGCTGCATAAAGGTCGAATAGATCGCCACGACCGGCTTGAGGCCGCCCGCGGCGAGCCCCGCGGCGAAGGTGACCGCATGCTCTTCGGCAATGCCCACGTCATAGAGCCGCCCCGGACAGGCTGCGCGGAATTTCTCAAGTCCGGTCCCCTTTGCCATCGCCGCGGTCACCGCAACAATGCGTTGATCGTCATGCGCCGCCTTAATGAGCGATTCGGCGAAGGACTCCGTGAAGGTGGAGGCAGTCCGCGGCTCGACCTTGCCGTCCAGGGCGCGCATCGGCGATACACCGTGGTAGCGGGCGGGATCCTCCTCCGCAAGCTCATATCCCTTGCCCTTCCTCGTAAGGACATGCACGACGACCGGCCGGTTGAGCGCCTTCACCTCACGGAGGACATGGAGCATCTCGGGAATATTGTGTCCATCGATCGGGCCGACGTACTCGAAGCCAAGGTCGGCGAAAAGGTTTTCCTTAAAAAAGAGCGCCTTGAGAGCCCGCTTGGCCCGCACCATGACGGGGTAGAGTCGCGGACCGACAAGGGGTATCCCGCGCACGGCTGCATCGATGCGCGAGCGCAAAGCCTGGTAGCGCACCGTCGCGGAGAGCCCCGATAAGTAGCGGGACAGCGCACCGACGTTGGGTGAAATCGACATCTTATTGTCGTTGAGGACGACGACAAGCGGCAGCGCGAGCTGTCCTGCGTGAGACAGCGCCTCAAAGGCCATGCCGCCGGTGAGCGCGCCATCGCCGATGACGGCGACAACCTTCCCCTCCTCGCCGCGCCGCGTCCGTGCGGCAAGGAGGCCGAGGGCGCTCGAAATGGAGGTCGACGCGTGCCCCGTGTCGAAGTGGTCATGCTCGCTCTCGCTCCGCTTCGGAAAGCCGGAAAGCCCCCCGGAGCGCCTCAGCGTATCGAACTCGCGACGCCGCCCCGTAACAAGCTTGTGCGCATAGCACTGATGTCCGACATCCCAGACGATCGCGTCACGGGGGCTGTCAAAAATGCGGTGCAGGGCGAGCGTGAGCTCCACCACGCCGAGGTTAGAGGCAAGGTGGCCGCCGTTACGGCTTACCGTAGCGACAATGCGGCCGCGGATCTCTGCGGCAAGTTCGCGGAGCGCACGGACATCGAGCCTTTTGAGGTCCGCGGGAGAGTCGATGGAGTCGAGAATGGCCATTGGCGGAAAGATACCATGGATTGCGGCGCATTTCCATACACCGCAAGCGCGCCGCGCTTGCGCGCTACTCCGGCGCCGCCCAGCCTCCACGTACCGCCTCCCCTTGTCGCGGACGCCGAAACCGATGCACCATGAACCCATTATGGCCTTCACCCTTCTCACTCTCAGGCTTCATGCGACCCTCCCCTTTGAGGGAGTGGAAAATCCGCCCTTCACCGGAATCCCAGACTCAGACCAAGCCGCGCGCCTTTGCTTCCTCAAAAGAACCGAGGCGGGCGCGGATTCAGAAGGTCCGTCAGGACTCGCCGAAGGGGAAGAAGAACTCTTTGCCTTCCAGGAAGAGGCACTCGTCGTCTTCGATCCCGACGACGGCCCCCGCGTCGGCCTGCCCCTCCCTCCGCCGGCCTTTTACGGTCGATCGCGGCACCCCGGTTCTTCCGTCCCAGGCTCGCAGGCGGATGAAGCCGCGGTGCACGGCCCCCGCGTGCGCTACGCCCTCGCGCCCGGCGCCTACCTCTTCATGCAGTTTCGCCCCCGTGATCTTGAGGAGCTTCGCGCCGGCATCGAATGGTTCGCGCGCGAAAGCTGGTGGGAAGGCGCAGGAGCCCGCGGCCCCTATCTCATCCGCCGCGTCGCCGAGGACGGAAAGCTCGCAACCCAGATAATCCGCGGCATCTAATACGGGCCGGGAGGCGCCCGCCAGCCCTCGGCCCGGCGCCGCTAGCTTCGCGTTGCCGGTGCAGCAATCGCCGCCGGCTCAAGGAGCGCCGCCGACGCTAAAACTCCCGCTTCCGCGGACGCCGCTACACCGTCTTCGGCATCGAGCTTAAAGAAGGCGAGTGAGTCGAGCATGCGGCGCGCCTGCGCCGAGAGCTCCTCCGACATCGAGGCGAGCTGTTCGCTTGCCGAGGCGTTTTGCTGAATGACCGAGTCGAGCTGCATAAGCGCCTTGTTGACCTGATCGACTCCGCTCGCCTGCTCGCGCGTCGCGGCGGATATCTCCTGCACAAGATCAGCGGTGCGCCGAATGTCCGGTACGATGCGGCCGATGATCTCCCCCGCCAACTCGGCGGCGGAGACGGTGGTCGTGGAAAGCGCGGTAATTTCCTGCGCCGACTTTTGAGAGCGCTCGGCGAGCTTCCTCACTTCGCTTGCAACCACCGCAAAGCCCTTACCCGCTTCGCCCGCACGGGCGGCCTCGATTGCCGCATTGAGGGCGAGAAGGTTTGTTTGCCGGGCGATCTCTTCGATGACGCCGATCTTTCCGGCGATGTCCTTCATCGCCGCGACCGCGCTCTCAACCGCCTTGCCGCCCTCGGAGGCGTCCTCGGCAGCCTTGCGCGCGATGCGTTCGGTAGTCGCGGCTGTGTCGGCGTTCTGTTTGATCGTCGCCCCAATCTCTTCCATCGAAGCGGACACCTCCTCGCCGCTCGCCGCCTGCTCGCTCGCACCCGACGAAATCGCCTGCGATGTCGAAGACACCTGTTCGGCGCCCTCCGCCACCTGGCGCGCCGCGGTCGAGATCTCGCCCATGGCCCTCCCGATGGAGGCGGCGACCTCGTCAAGCCGCCCGGCCATCTCGCCGAGTTCGTCACGACGGCCGGCGAGACGAGCGAGAGCGAGGCCTGCCTCACCCCTGCGGCGCATGTCGCCGAGCGCAAAGCGCACCGCGGCGTCGCGCGCCGCCTTGACCGGCCGCACAAGCGAAGCGGAAACCGCCGCAAGGATGAGGGCTGCAAGGAGGGCGCCTACCGCCGAGGTGCCGACAAGCACCCAGGCCAGGCGCTGGGTATCCGCAAGGAGCACATCAAGGGGAAGAACGATCGCAAGGGACCAGGGCGTCGTATCGGCGCCCACCCTGATCGGATAGTAAGACAGGTAGGAGATCGCGCCGGTCGCCAGGTTGCGCTTGGTAAGGGAATAGGGCTTACCCTCCTTGATCGCCGCGCGGAGCGCGTCCCGGTGCTGCGGCGTATCGTCACCGACAGGCTGACCGAGGAGCTCGGCCTTGGGGTGGTACACACGTTTTGCCGCATTGTCGACGACGATGGCATAGGCACCGGCCGTTGGCTTGAACTCGGCAATGCGCTTCCTGATCGCTTCGAGCGACACGTCGATACCAGCGACTCCGAGGAGCTGACCGCCCTCAAGGATCGGCACGCAGGCGCTCGTCATCCAGATTGCCTCCTTCGAGCCTGAGTAGCTGTCCTGGTAGGGCTCGAGGAGTGCCTCGCTCTTTGCACTTGCGGGGCGCTGATAGTAGGAAGCCTGAGCTTCCTCATCTTCCCACACAGAAGGCGCATAGTTCCCCGCGGCGTCCCGCGTCCACGTGGCTGCGAAACGACCCGACTCTGTGGCATAGGGACCGCCGCGGTGCAGGGAGTCCGGCTCGCCAAGAAAATTTGGCTCCCACATAAACCACGCGGCCGTGTACTGCGGCTGGCCTTCGAGGACGGCGCGTGCGACCGCGGCATAGACCGCGCGTTCGCGAACCGTCGCCCGGCGAAGACCGAGCAAGGAACGCGCAAAGGCGCGCGCCTCATCCATAGCGACCTCGAGCATGCCGTCGATCTCATAGGCATAGCTTGCCGCGAGGGCGTCGCCCTGCTTGCGCGCAAGGTCCTCAATCGTGCGCGAAGAGACGACGTAGGCGATGCCGATGACGAGCGCCAAGGTGAGGAGGGAAATTGCGAGCGCAGGTACGAGAATCCGCTCGCGGACACCAATACGGAGCCTCATGCGAAACCTCCCGGAAAGGCAAGGTTAGTTTCAATGGTAAGCGATGGGCCCGACGCTTTTCCAGCAGAGACTCGGCGATAAATTTTCGACAAAAATAAAAAACGCGCCCGGCCGCACGGGGCCGGGCGCGCCGCGCTCGTCATGCGACACGGCCGAGGGCAGGGGCCGCGCGCTTTAAGGCAAGCCTATTCAAGGACGGCATAGATGCGCCGTACACCGGCGCTCGAAGATTGCTCTTTCTGGATGCGGAAGGTGCCAAGCAGTCCAGTACGCTCAACATGGGGGCCACCACAGACCTCCTTGGAAAAATCCCCAATGGTATACACTTTTACATTCTCCTCGTACTTTTCGCCGAAGAGCGCGCGGGCGCCCACAGCCTTGGCCTCCTCGAGCTTCATAATCGTCATGGTGACGGGAAGATCGCGGGCGATCTGCTCGTTGACGAGCGCTTCTACCTGCGCAAGCTCCTCCTTGGTCATCGGCGCCCCATGGGCAAAATCGAAGCGGAGGCGCTCGGTCGTGATGTTCGAGCCCTTTTGCGCGACGTGGGGACCGAGAACCCGCTTGAGCGCCTCGTGCAGGAGGTGGGTGGCGGTGTGATACTTCGTCGAAACCTCGGAATGGTCGGCGAGTCCGCCCTTGAAGAGCTGGTCGGCGCCGGCGCGCGAAAGCTCCTGGTGCTTCTTGAACGCCGCCTCGTATTCCTCGCGGTTGACCCGCATACCCTGTTCGGACGCAAGCTCCTCGGTAAGTTCGATGGGGAAGCCGTATGTATCGTAGAGCTTGAAGGCAAGGCGCCCCGACATCACCCTGTCGGGGTTTTTGAGGAGATTCGGCAGCATTTTTTCAAACTCGTGCTCGCCCTTCTCCAAGGTCTCGAGGAACTTGCGCTCTTCGGCCTCGAGCGCTTCGAGGATCTTCGCCCGATTGTCCTCGAGCTCTGGATAGGGGCCCTTGAAGTTCTCGATAACGACCGCCGCAGGTTTCGTGAGAAAAGGCTCCGCGACGCCGAGCTTGCGGCCGTGCCGCACCGCGCGGCGGATGAGGCGGCGGAGGACATAACCCGCCCCCACGTTGGAAGGGAGCACGCCCTTGGGGTCACCGAGGATGAAGGTCGCCGAGCGCACGTGATCCGCGATGATGCGCACCGAGCGGTCGCGTTCGGCGTCGGAGCCATAGGCGTAGCCGGAGACCGCCTCGATCGCGGCGATGATGGGGCGGAAGATCTCCGTCTCATACACCGAAGTCTTGCCCTGGAGAACGGTCGTCGTGCGCTCAAGGCCCATACCCGTGTCGACATTCTGCGCGGGGAGCTTCACAAGGGTCTTTTCATCGATCCTGTTATACTCCATAAAAACGTTGTTCCAGATCTCCATCCAGCGCTTGGGATCGGTGCCCTTGTTCGATCCAGGCGGTGGAAGCCCTTCGCCGACCCAGTAGAAAATCTCGGTGTCGGGGCCGCAGGGACCGGTGGGACCGGCCGCCCACCAGTTATCCGAGGCGGGAAGGTAGGCAATGCGGTCTTCCGGCATGCCGATCGATTTCCAGATCGCGGCAGACTCCTCATCACGCGGCGCGTTCTCGTCGCCGGCAAAGACGGTGACCGAGATCAGACGCGGATCGAGGGCGAGCCAGCGCGGCGAAGTGAGGAACTCATAGCTCCACGCGATCGACTCTTTTTTGAAGTAGTCCCCGAGGGACCAGTTCCCGAGCATCTCGAAGCAGGTGAGATGAGCTGCGTCGCCGACCTCGTCGATGTCGCCCGTCCGGACACACTTCTGGTAGTCGGTAAGCCGCTTACCGGCGGGATGCGGCTCGCCGAGGAGATAGGGCACGAGGGGGTGCATGCCCGCCGTCGTGAAAAGCACCGTGGGGTCGTTCTCGGGGATAAGGGACTTCCCGGAGATTTCCGCGTGGTCCTTCGATTTGAAGAACTCGATGTATTTCGATCGAAGCTCGTGTGAGGTGATCATGCGCGCGAGTGTAAAGGAGCCCGCCGCGAGCGGTCAAGTGCGTGTCTCGATGGGGCTTCGATCGACCGCGGCAGCAACTGCAGCCGCAGATGCGGAGGGAGCCGATGCAGCAGCAGGCTATCTCGCTGCAGCGTCGGGATAGAGCGCGCGAATCTGCTCAAGACGCGGGACGACCTCGCCAAAGGCAGCGACTACTTCGGGATCGAACTGTCGGCCCGCCTGGGCGAGTATCTCAGCAACAACCTTGTCCTTAGTCCAGCTTTCCTTGTACACCCGATGCGAGATGAGGGCGTCGAATACGTCTGCAACCGCGACGATACGTCCCGAGAGCGGTATCTCCTCGCCCCTGAGGCGGCGAGGCCGCCCCTCCTCGTCCTGCTCAAGGGCGGGCGCATCCCACACCTCCACCTCGCGCTCGACACCCTCCACAACGATGCGCTTGACCCGCGGCGCGGCGTGAGCGGGATCGACACGTCCCGGATAGCCCTCGCCGTCCCAGCGCTCGTGGTGCGTGAGCGCGATCTCGCCCGCCATGCGGTCGAATTCGGATTCTGGATCGGTGAAGAGCATCGCACCGCAGTACGTGTGCGCCTGCATGACCTGATACTCCTCGGGCGTAAAGCGCGCGGGCTTTTTCAGGATGAGGTCGGAAATGGCCACCTTGCCGATGTCGTGGAGCATCGCGGCCATCTTGAGTGTATCCTTGTATCGGTCGCGCTCGGCCTCAGGAATGCCGCGGGTAAAAGCCCAGCGGTCGTAAATCTCCGCGGCGTAGCCTGCGACGCGGAGGACGTGCGCATTCGTCTCGTGCGAATCGCGGAGCTCGGCGGTGCGGTTCATACGGTAGATCATGCTCCGCGTCTGGAAGGCGCGTTGCAGCGCGACGGTTGCGTTCGCCGCAAAATGGGTAATGAGGACTTCGTCCTCTTTCGAGAAGGCACGGGTCCTTCCCGTCTCGTCCTTCGCGTTGATCACCTGGATCACGCCGAGGAGCTTGCCCGAACCTGTTTTTAAAGGCAAGGTGAGCATCGAGGTGGTGCGGTAGCCAGTCTGTTCGTCGTAATAGCTCGAATAGCCATAGGGGCTGTTGGATGGAAGCTTGTAGACATCGGGGATATTGAGGAGCTGGCCCGTCATCGCCACATAGCCTGAAATCGTTTTTTCGTTGATGACAAGGCTGAAATTCGCGTAGGGGAGCTTGGTGCCCGGCGGCAATTCCCGCTCTTTGAGCTCATTCTGCGAGTACTTGAAGTGAAGCTTGTCGCCATCCTTGACGTAGATGGTCCCCGCCTCCGCCCGCACCACGCGGCGCGCTTCGAGGAGGATGCGTTCGAGGAGAAGGTCGGAATCCTGTATTTTATTGAGCTCCGAGTCGATCGCAATGACGTCTCGGATGGCGTCCCCGTCCATGTGCCTGCCGCCCTTTCTCCATATTCCTTCTTTTAATTCTACCCAGCTTCACTGGTGCACGCAACGGACGCACGGTAAAAGCCGCGCGATTTTGCTGTATTTACGCGCCACGTCTTTACGCCGCGGCATAACCGCGCTATATTATTGAATGAATAATCGTTCTTTAATGGAGGTGGGGGCATGCGTGTTCTCGTGACCGGGGCATTGGGCAATGTGGGGCGCAGCACAGTCGCCGCGCTTCGTGCACGGGGCGACGAGGTGAGCATCCTCGAACTCCCGACGCGCAATAATCGCGCACTCGCCCGAAAACTTCCGGCGGAATGCACCGTAATCTGGGGCGACATCTGCGATGAGCGCTGTACGCGCGAGGCAGTCGCCGGACAGGAAGGCATCTGCCATCTCGCCGCGCTCATCCCGCCCCTCGCAGACCGCGACCCGGAACGCACCCGAGCCATCAACGTAGGCGGCACAAAAAATCTTCTCGAAGCGGCGCGCACAAGCCCCCTCACCCCGCGCTTCGTGTTCGCCTCGAGCGTCGCCGCCTACGGCGACCGGCTCAATGACTACTGGATCCGGGTCGATGACCCCCTTGTCGCAAGCCCGGGGGACGTCTATGCCACGACGAAAATCGAAGCAGAATCGCTCGTCCGCGAATCGGGGCTGCCTTTTTCCATTCTTCGGCTAACCTACATCGTCTGGCGGAAAAAGCTTGCGATCGACCCTCTCCTCTTCCACATGCCTCTTGCGACCCGCATCGAAGTCTGCCACACGGAAGATACGGGACGGGCATTTGCCGCAGCCCTCCACGAAGACGCGGCCCTTGGCGCGACCTTCAACATAGGCGGAGGCGAATCCTGCAGGACAACCTTCCGCGAGTACCTTGACCGCATGTTCGCGCTCTTCGGCCTCGGCGGCGCACGCTTCCTGCCTGAGACGGCGTTCGCAACCTCGGGATTCCACTGCGGGTGGTTCGCCGACTCAGACGAAGCGGAGCTCGTCCTCAAATTCAGGCAAAAAAACCTCGAGGATTACTATGCCGAGGTAAAAAGCGAGGCGCAAACGTTGCGCCCCTGGGCAGCCATCGCCGCACCTGCCCTGCGGCGATGGATTATCGGCCTAAGCCCCTTTATGGGGGCTTAAAGCCCCCTCGCGAAGGCGTAGACTCCGCGGCGCGGCCTGGAGGGTCGCGCCACGCGCGCGTCCGCGCCGCATGCGCGGAAGGAACGCTCAGCCCTCGCGCTGAGGACCGAGGAGTTCGGGGCCGAGCTTTATGTGGAAGGAATTCTCGACGGAGAGGCGGATAAAAGCGATGACGTCCTCAGGTCCGAGCGATAGGCCGGCGCTTCGCGCGATGCGTACCGTATCGAGGCTCCCCAGCAGATAGAGGATGAGAGCGGCCTTTGCCTGGCTCGGCGGAAAATCGAAGGGCTCCTCCCGCGCGGCCGCAAGCTCGACAACCGGCTCCGCTATAAGCGCGGTGAGCCGCTCAAGTTTGTCTTCCAGCCCGGGGAAGCGCACCGCCTCGGCAAGGATGATCGAGATGAGGTCGAGATCCCCGAGAAGCTCGGGGATAAAGCGGTAGACGAGGAGGGCGAGCTTTTCCTCAGGACGCCGGGCTCTGGTAAAGGCCTCGCAGAGGCTTTCAAAAAAGGAGCTCCATCCCTCCTCGAGCACGGCGGAAAGGAGCGCATCCTTTCCGGAGAAATAGGTGTAGATGCTCCCGACCGGCAACCCCACCGCGCGGGCGAGGTCGGCGACGCTCGTCGCGTGGAAACCGCGCTCAGCGAACAGCCTTTTCGCGGTTGCTAGAATCGCGCGCCGCTTCCCCTCGTCCTTTTCCCGCGCCATCAGACCGCCTCGAAAACGCCCTTCTCGCGGTTCTTTCGAACCTTGTCCCAGTCAAAGACCCGGCCGTTCATCACGATGTATACGCCGGCTTCAAGCAGCTGGACGGCGGCAAAAGCGGTCCCAAAATTGAAGAGCGCATCGGAACCGACGATCTTGTAGGGAATCATCGCGCCTGTGAGAACGATGGTCTTTCCGAGCGCTGCCTCGCCGAGAACGCGGGCGGTGTCAACCATCGTATCCGTGCCGTGGGTCACGATGATGCGTGATTCCGCACACCTCCTGCAGGCCTCGAGGACGGAGAGCCGGTTGGCCTTCTGCATCTGAAGGCTGTCGATGAGCTGGTCGAATTCAAGCTCGACCGGCACCGTCACCCGCGTAAGCTTGAGGATCTCGGGCAGGTGGCTCTCCTTGAAGGTGAGTTCTCCCCGAATTTCATCATAATGCTTATCAAACGTACCACCCGTCACGATGACGCGAACAGCCTGATCCATGATGAAGAAGTATGCATCCTGGCACCGGCTTTGGCAAGCGGCGCACGGCCTTGCGCCCGTGCAAAAGGTGCCCGCAAAGCCTACTTGACGCTCGTAGCCTCACCGATACAATAGCGCTTTACTTAGGGTATCCTTGTCAAACCGCGCAAAGGAGCACATATAGTGCCACGAACTAGACAAACATCAAATTTCTTTATTTGGCTAATTTCATTCAATATAATGATTTTATTCACATCCTGCGCCCAGGCCCGCCCGAGCTTCCATCCCGACATCGATTCAGAAATCATCCGCCTTGCCGCGCTCGGCGACGCAGAGATCCCGGCCTTCATGCAAAACCTCGACCGCACCGACATCATCGCCGACTACTACCGGGACACCGCGACCCGTGCGCGCGTCGTCGAGTTCTTCGCAAGCCTCACCCGTTCGGAGCGTGTTGCCCGCGCCATCCTCGAAAACGCCGAGCGCTTCGGCATCCCGCCGGGACTCGCCTTCGCGCTTGCCTACGAAGAAAGCCGCTACCAGGTGGCGGCGGTAAACGACAACGGCGACAGCCAGGACCGCGGCCTTTTTCAGCTCAACACCAAGTCGTTTCCCGACCTCGGCCCCGCCGAGGTCTTTAACCCGGACATCAACGCGCGCTATGGGCTTGCACACCTCGAGTTCTGCCTGAGGACGGGGGGCAACGAAATAGCGGCGCTCGCGATGTACAATGCGGGGGCGCACCGCGTAACGAAGGGCGGCACCCCACGGCGAACGCTCGACTACATCTACCGCATCACGAAGTACGAAGAGAACATCACAAGCCTCTTCGCGGCGAAGGTTGTCGCCGCAGGAAAATACAATCTCGTGGCGCTCAAATCGACAGGCGCTGCGCGGGACTAAAGCTTGAGCACCGCCTTAGCGGCGGAAAGTCCAGGAATCGCGTCCGTATTTCTCCGCGCTAAGGATGGCGGCGCGTTCGAGCTCCTCCTTCGTTGGCGCCGAGTCCTCGAAAACCACGCCTTGAGGCGCCGCGCCACCCTCCTTTGAAAATTCTATCCACGCAGCGGCACAGCCCGCCTTGAGCGCGGTTGCGGCCTCCGCGTAGCCAATCTCGCGGCCGCATAGCGCGCGGAGCCCCGTGACACGCGCCTTGACATCCTCGATGAGCTTGCCCTTGAGCTTTTCATTTGGCACGAGGAGGACGGAGAACATTCGTTCGACGTCAACATCAAGAAGAAGTGTGCCATGCTGGAGAAGGCAACCCTGCTTGCGCGTCTGCGCATTGCCTGACACCTTCTTGCCCGCCGCGACGATGTCGTTGATCGGCGCGAATGCGGCCGAAACACCGAGGAACTTGAGTCCCGCCACAAGGCCAGCGCAGATGCGCCTATAGGACTCAAGAATGTCAGAAGGCGCAAGGGGATGCCCCTCAGGCGCGACGATCGAATAGGTGATCTCCGCGGCATGAAACACAGCACCGCCGCCCGTAACGCGGCGAAGCACATCGACGCCCATGCGGTGGGCCGCCGCGACATCCACCTCGGCCTGCGCCGACTGGAAATAGCCAAGGGTCACCGCGGCAGGCTCCCAGCGGTACAGGCGCACGAGCGGCGGAGACCGGCCCGCCGCCACCGATTCAAGCAGGGCCTCGTCGAGGCCCATGTTGAAGGCGCCACTTCCGGAGCCCGTGTCAAGAAATCTGAGCCGCATCGAGCGCCCCCTTGAGTGTTTCCGCGATGTCATCGGAACCGACGCCATAGAGCGTAAGTCCGCTACGGCTGAAGGCGCTACGGGCCCTGTCCGCAAGCGCCTCGACCGGCAGGCCAACAAGTTCCGCCTCCGCGGCCTCGAATAGCTCCTCGGGGTGGGCGAAAAAGTCGCCATCGACGCGCAGGGCGAGCACCTTGCCCTCCCCGCACTCAACCTCGACGCGGAGAAGTTTTCCGCCAGGCACCTTATGGTCGCGTTTCACAATCATAGCCCCCCCTTGGCTAGACCCGCCTCATAGCCCGCCCTCGCATGGTAGGATGTCCGCGCAAGTGGCGCGGCAACCACACTCACGAAGCCCTTTTCGCGCGCGGCGGCTGCAAGGCGAGCGAAGGTCTCAGGAGCTATGTACTCGACAACGGCAAGCTCCTGCGCCGTAGGGCGAAGGTATTGGCCGAGGACGAGGCTCGAGCAGCCGATAGAGCGAAGATCATCCATCGCGGCGAGCACCTCAGCCTCGGTCTCGCCAAGGCCGAGTAGGAGGCTCGACTTGACGACGGCGCGGCCGTCCCGGGCGGCAAGCTCAAGCGTATGGAGCGACTTTTCGTATGAAGCACGGGGGTCGCGCACAGACTGAAGCCGCTCGACAACCTCGATGTTGTGGGCGAAGACAGCAGGCTCCGCGGCGAGAATGCCTTCGATTTCCCCTTCCTGGTAGTCGGGAGTCAACAC
Source organism: Spirochaetota bacterium (assembly GCA_029265615.1). GTDB lineage: Bacteria > Spirochaetota > Spirochaetia > Treponematales > Rectinemataceae > JAEUJG01. Next base: position 77,239 of record JAJUIB010000008.1, on the reverse strand, counting down.
CTCGACACGCACACCCGCGTTGCGCGCATGGATGGCGCGAACGACCGCGGCAAAGTGACCGGCGCCGCGGTCGGGAAGATCGTCGCGGTCGACACTCGTAATAACGGCGTAGCGAAGACCGAGCTCGGCGACGGCCGCGGCGAGCTCTTCGGGCTCCGCCTGATTGACAGGCTCACCCTTGTGGGCCGCGGGTACCGCGCAAAACCGGCATGTACGCGTGCAGACAGCGCCAAGAATCATAAAGGTGGCAGTCGCCTGCCCCCAGCACTCGGCCTTGTTCGGACAGCGCGCTTCATCGCACACCGTATGGAGTCCTCGCCGCTTAAGGAGCGCCGAGGTTTTTCGCCAGTTGTCGCCCGAGGGAAGTGCAACCTTGAGCCACTCGGGCTTTCGCATAGAGTCCGCGTTCATCGAAGATCTCCTTTGGCTGCCCCGCGCTCGGGCGTCGCCCTTTCCCGCCTTTGAGCGGAGCCTCGCCTTGGGACGGAGGCGGCACACACACCCGAGTCGGCGCCGTCGGCTTTGCCGAAGCTGGCGGCCTTGTCGGCGCTGATATCCCCGCCGGGGCCTGCGGCCTGGCCAGAATTGGCGGCATGCCCTCCATCTAAGAGCGCCGCCTTCACTCGTGCCACATTAAGCGAAATTCCCATCGAGGAAAGCCCTTCGGCAAAAAGGCATGCAGCCTCCGTAAGGCCGGCGGCATCGTCACGCCCCAGCACGGCAATCCTGAAGATCGCCGCCTCGATGAGCGCATACGCAAGGTCGCCTGCGGCTTTCACCGACACACGGCGAAACTCGCCGCGCTCAATGCCCTCGATGAGTATGCCGGAAATAATATGCCGCATGCGGATGGTGCGCCGACGGACGCGCTCGTCAGGATCGCCGCCCGAGGCGCGCAGGTGCCCAAGGTAATCGAGTACCACCGCAAGAAGCCTGCGGCTCCTCGCACATTCGGCAAGCGCCATACCCACAATACGCGCTAACTTTTCAGCCTGTCCCAGCCCCGCATCCGCGGCGATATCCCGGATAGCCGCTTCGAGCCTCTCAGTAAAAAGCTTTATACTAAAAGAAAATATTTCTCGTTTATTCTTGAAATAGAGGTAAAGGATGGTGCGTGTGATGCCGCAGCGTTCGGCTATCTTTTGGAAGGTCGTATCCTGGTAGCCCTCACGTACAAAAACGTCAAGCGCCTTTTCAAGGATTTCCCGTTTTCGCTTTTCATGCTCGACGGCGATTGACACTTTCACCTCCTTCGTCGAGGTGTAAGTATACGGCACCTTGACGGCATTCGGGAAGCGCATATCCCCCCCTCGCGACAAGCAGCCGCATTTTTCTTGCCGAGAAGCGAAAAGCGGGCTAAGGTAAGCCAAGCGGAGCGCGCGCAGAAGCCCCTGCTGCGAGAAAAGGAAGAACGTCAACGTGATTGCAAGCACAAGCGGAGAGAACATCCCCCTCCACTGTACCGCCCGCGAGGGAGAGCCGGAGGACGCGCGCGCGGCCAGGGAGTCGGTCGCCGCAGACAGGCTTATCATCGCCCGATCACGCCTCAACCGCGTCTTCGATGACTACCCACTACTCACCGCCGTGCTCGACGATGCCCAACGCCTTGTCTATGCAAACCGCCGCGCCCTCAGCCTCATGGAGGCCCCGGGCGAATCGGCCATCCTCGGCCTTCGCTTTGGCGAGGCCTTCGGTTGCATCCATGCGGCGGAAACCGCCTCTGGCTGCGGCACCGCCCCCGCGTGCCGCTTTTGCGGCGCGGCGCGCGGCATTGAAGAAGGCTTTGCGGGCGTGCCCGAATCGGAAGAGTGCAACCTTATTCGCGATCGATCGGGCCAAAATGCCTCCCTTGATCTGCGGATATGGGCGCGCCGCCTGGAGCTCGAAAACAAGCCGTTCATTCTTCTGGCCGCCGAAGACATTTCGGCGGAAAAACGACGCGAGGTCCTCGAGCGCATCTTTTACCACGACATAGCCAACACCGCCTCGGGCATCCGGAGCCTCCTCGACCTCATCGCCATGATGCCCGACGAGGATCCTCGGGACTACCTTCGCCTCATCAGGATGGCCACCGACCAGCTTGTGGACGAGATAGAGTCCCAGCGAGCGCTTAAAGCCGCCGAAAGCCGCGAGCTCGCCGTCCGTCCAGTGCTTATCGACGGTGCTGACGCGCTCCGTGGCGCCGCGGAGCTTTTCTCCTACCGCCTGCACGGGAAGCCCGCCAGGCTCACCCTCGCTCCGGACCTCGAGCACCCCCTTCTCGAAACCGATCCAGCGCTCTTAAAGCGCGTCCTTGTCAACATGATCAAGAACGCACTCGAAGCGGCGGAACGCGACGAAACGGTGACTGCGGGATTGCGCATTGAGCGACACAGAGACGCGGAGGATGCGGCGGTCTTCTGGGTGCAAAACCGCGCGGTCATGCCCGAGGACACGCAGCGGCGCGTGTTTCATCGTTCGTTCTCGACCAAGGGGCCCGGGCGGGGCGTCGGAACCTACGGCATGCGGCTCCTTGGCGAAGGGTATCTCGGGGGAACGATCTCGTTCCGCTCGTCCGAGGGAGAAGGCACGGTTTTCGAGCTCAGGCTCCCCCTCAAGGCCGGGGGATGCGGCCGTGAGGGACAGGAAGAGGAAAGCCGCAGGAGGCCGAGCGCGTAGGAAGCATGCCCGCGCGCGCCCGGCGGCCGACGCCCCTGCGCGGGCGCAGGGCCTGTCCAGCGCGCGCACCGCGCATCTATCGCCCGGCCGCTCCCCCTTTTGACCCTACACGTCCCAGATCTCGCGGAAGGCGTGCTCCCGCTCGCAGTATTTGCAGATGAAGGTCGTTGCGGCTTCGCCCGCCTCCGCGTCCTTTCTGAGGAACTCGGGCACCACGCCCTCCTGGTGCGCAGGCGCGGAAACGCAAGCGGGATTCTTGCAGGAAATTTCGTCGAAGGCGTAGATGCGGGGCGGCATGGCAAGGCGGTACTTTTTCACGACGCGGGAGCCGCGAATGAGGTTGAGTGTGCAACCGGGCGCGATCGCCGCAAGTTTCTTGAGGTCGCGCTCGCCGAAACTCGTCACGTCGGGTAGCGAGATGATGCCTTTGAACGAGCCCTTGTTGTTGTGGTACACGCCGTGGCTCGAGCGGACGTTGAGGCCGAGGATTCGGCGCGCCGCGTCGATGTTCGACCAGATAACCTCGATGGGGCTCCCCGAGGCGATGTGGTCGATGACGATGCCTTCCTCGACCGGCTTGATGCCGACCTTGTACTCGCGCACGGGGTGCTCGGCGACGGGGGCTTCGACGATGAAGTTCTCGTCAAACGAGGGGGAGGGGCGCGGGCTGCCATCGAAATCAGCGCCAAGGAGGCCGGAGACCATGCCAAGAAGGACGATGCGCGTCCAATAGCCGTTCGCCGACTGCGCATCCCAGCCGTTCAAGGGAAGCTCGTCGAGGAAGGTCGGGTTCGTCGGCCGCGAGCGGTCGCGCGGGAGAGGATGGTAGAACCGTGTCCCCTCGGGGAGCTTCCCGAGCATGTCCTTCCTGAAGGTGAGTGCTCCGCGGAGCGAATCCGCCTTTTCAAGGACAGCATCACCCATACGTTCGAGCTGGAGCCGCGTGAAGTACCAGATCGGCGCGACCTTGCCCGAGGCAAGGTACTCGTCGAGGGATTCGTAAAGCCGAACGTCATAGCCCTTGCGGCGCATCTTCTCGACGTAGTGCGCGGGCATGCCGAGAAGTTCGGGCGCGACGAGGTCGACGACGACTTCGTCGTAGATACCGAGCCCGTCGACCTTGGAGTGCACGGTGCGGCCGTGGTATAGATCCCCCGTGAGCGCAAGGTGGATGCGGTCGCGCTTCCACCCAAGCTGTTCAAGGAAGGAGAACTCGTCGAGGAATTCCTGCGTGGGATGCTCGTGCTTCCCATCGCCTGCGTTGATGAAGGCAGGCACCGGGCGGCCGAACTGTTCCGCATATCGCGCCATCGGCCCCTCGAGCGAACGGCACACGCCTTCGAGCTTAGAGCGGATAACGAATGCTGAGTCCTCGGCGTAGCCTGCGAGCATGCGGATCGTGTCCGCGATGGACTCGTTCTTGTTAAACGAACTCGTCGCAGCGTCGAAGACGTTGACGCGCGAGCCTAAGAACTCCGCGGCGTTCCTAAAGGATTCGCGCGTGCGCGTCGAATCCTCCATAAAGATGAGGTAGACCTGGTAATCGCGCTCGCCGAGACGGAAGGCGGACAGGTCACCGCCTGAAAGCGCCGCCTCTTTGAGCTCGCGCGCTTTTTTGTAGAGATAGAGTTGCTCGTCCCGCCCAAGATCGTTGACGACGGCGACGGTCCTTCCCTTGAAGGGGCCCTTCCTGATCATGCTGCTCCTCCTCAAACAAAAACGGCGGGCATCAAGCCCGCCGCCTTCGTGTTTATTGCGCAAGGTCCTTGATCCGCTCAAGCTTGTCCTTGGAAAGGACGAGGAAGCCTCCTTTAGCGGATTGGACAACGAGTCCGCCGGCACCCTCGACGAGCGAGGTGTAGGGGTTGACCGCGACGGCCGAGCTCGCCGTCTCGGCGAGCGCCGCATCAAAGCGCACAAGCCGGAACACACCCCCTTCGGCCTTGGCGACCGCATAATAGGCGTCGCCGAACTTCCACAGGGCGCTGTCCGCGAAGAGGTCGGTCTTCCCCTCGGCAACCTGGGTAAGGCTCGCCTTGTCGAGGGCGACAAGGCGGACGGCGCCCGAGCCGCCCTCCTTGCCTGCAACGGCAACGTAGCGATCGACTGAGTCGATGAGCGCCCGATGGCGGATCGTATTGAGGGTCGAGGCGCGGATGCGCTTCCCCGTATCGGTATCGACGAAGACAATCCGGGAAAGCGGCTGAAGCGTGTCCGATTCGAAGAGATAGATGCCCGCCGCCTCGCCTTTCTGTTTAGTGGCGACCTCTTCGGCGATGAGCGCCTTCTGGTCGGCGGCGACCTCCTTGCGCTCGCTCGCCGCTTCAGCCTCTTTCGCCGCGGCGACTTCCTTAGCGGCTTCTGCGGCCTGCGTGGATTCCGCGGCTGTCTTCTCGGCCGCGGCAGCCTTATCCGCGGCCGCCGCGGCGGCGGCTTGTGCGGCTTCCGCCTCCTCGGCCGATGCCGTGGCGCGCTGCTCGGCGGCGGCAGCCTCGGCCTCTTTCTGGGCGACAAGCTCGGCGCTCTGCCCCGCGCCTGCGGCGCGATCGGCCTCGGCGCGGGCAGTCTCGGCGGCGGCCTTGTCCTCGGCGGCCTTTGCGGCGGACAAGGCAGCGGCATCGGCGGCGGCCGCCGCCTTGGCGGCTTCCTCGGCGGCGGTGCGGCGGTCGGCCGCGGCTACACCTTCTGCCTTTGCGGCTTCGGCCTTTTTCTCTTCGGCCTCGCGCTCCTTGAGCTCGACGAGCGCCTGACGCTCCTCAACGCCCTTTCCGGGCTCGCCGCGGAGGCTTTCGACCACCTGCCTGTCGGCGACAAGGCCGGTATCAACCGCGCCAAGTGAACCTGGCCGCGCGCCACGGGAAAGGGGTATGACGATGCGCGACTTTCCCGGCCACTCGTCGTAGCGCCGCGAAAGGCCCGCGTTATCAGCGGAAAGCTCCTTCATGACCACAGCCTTATAGCGCGAGCCAAAGTACGCAAGCTCGCCGCGATGCACGGCGTTGTAGACGGTGATGAAGGTCGCAAGGAGATAGGCGTCTTTTTCCGCATAGTCCCAGGCGGCGGAGAGGTATCCGGCGATGATCCAGCGGAGGTTGCGCACGTGATCGACCTCGGCATCGGCGCCGACGACGATGATATCCGCCTCGAAGCCCTCGGTGACGGCAGGGTCGACGGCGCGGATTACGGCATAGCGGCCACCGCCAGCGCGGGCCGCTCCCGCAGCGATATTCGGCATCGCCCGGCCGAGCGAGGAGCCGATGCCTTTGATCGCGGCGAGGCTGTCGATCCGCGATTGGGGTCCCTCGTAGTTCACAAAGACGATCTTCTCGTCCTTGGTCGCCTCAAGCTCGCCACGGTCAATGGAAAGAGGCGGGGGTGCGGACTGCGTCTGGGCGCTTACAGCCGCCGGGAGGAGAAAGGCGGCAAGGAGGAGGGCGGGAAAGCCCCGTGCAAGTATGCTGCGCTTCACGATGCCTCCTTCGGCCGCGGTCCCCCCAAGGGAATCCGCGCGCTCGTACTAGAGTATAGGCCAGGCGCGGCCGGAGGCCAAGCCCGGCCGCGCGCGAAACCGGCCCGATCAGGGGGCAACCGAGCCGGCGATGCGTCCGAGGGCACGGCTCGCACGGCTCCGGAGCTCGGCCCCGTAGGGCTTTGCGGCGAGGGAAAGGAGCGCGCGCACCGCATCCGCGGAAGGCGGCGCCCCCGAGCGGAGCGCCATACGCTCGACCGCCGCGATGAGCGCGAGCGCCGCGCGCTCGTCGAGGGGCCCGGAACCCGGACCTGCGCCGCTCTTGCCGCGCACCGTCCGCAAAAACGCCTCACCCACCGCACCGTCGGGGTCGAGGGCGATCTCCGCAAGCGCCTCGCAGGCGGCGGCGCGAACCGCGGGATCTTCATCCGCCTCGAGGGCCTCGATGAGCGGCCCCCGGCCTTCGGGCGAACCGAGCCGCCCGAGGAACCAGGCGGCGCGTGCCCGCGGCAAGGGGTTGCCGCGGAAACGGCGCTCGGCCTGGGGCAGGTCCGCCAGAAGGGCACCTCGAAGCATCGCCGCCGCGAGCGCCGCCGCCTTGGGCTCCTCGGCGCCAAGCATGCCTTCATCGAGAAGGCGTTCGTAGCCGGAAAGCAGTGCGAGCTGACGGTCGGCATCGCCGATGGCCGGATCGTAGAGCCGTGCGAGTTCAAGGCTCGTCTCGTCGGCCCCATAGGGTGGCGGCGCGGTGCGGCGGGGAGGGCCAAGGGGGCGCTCGAAGCGATAGGCGGCAAGGACCCAGTCCTCGCCAGGCGAAAAGAGGAGTCCGCCGGGCGAAACCGCGCCGCCTGCGGCTGCGTTCGCGATGCGGGCCTCGCGGAACAGCTCCCCCGCGCGCGAAAGGGAGACGGCGCCGCCCCGCCCCGTCGCAACGAGGCGCTCGGCGTACAGCTCGATGCGGCCGCGCACAAGCGCCGTGTCGGTCTTCCAAAGGCGCGTCCCCGCCCCCGCGAGGGCGAAGGCGCTCCCCCCGGCGGTAAGCCCATACAGCACCGCCCCGTCGGAGGCGAGCGAAACCACCGCATCGCCCGATCCGCCCGGCGGCGCGACAGAGACAAGGTCGCGCGCAGTCGCCCCGATGAGGAGGACCCGGCCGTCTTCGAGCCCCGCCGCGAGGAGGGGCATCCCGGCGCGCGACGCTTCCTGGGCGCGGGAAAGCTCGCGATAGCTCGCCTCGCCGAAAGCCGAAAGACATACAACCTGCGCGCCAATCGGAGCGCGATAGACGAGCTCGCCATAGGGACTTGCGACAAGGACGCTTCCGTCGGCAAGCCCGAGCGCGGCCCGCCCTGCGCCATCGACCGCGGGCGCGCACTGCGCCTCTGCGGGGAGCTCAAGCCGCGAAAGGAGAAGGCCTTGGGGCGAAAGAACGACAAGATGCCTGCCCGCCACGACGAAGCTACGGCCATCAGCGCCGAACACGGGTGGAAAGCGCGGCGGCTCGGGCAGGGCCGCGCGGTAGGCCTCGCGGCCGCTCCGCGTGTAGGCGATAAGCTGGGCGCGGCCGGATGCAGAGGCTGGAAGCTCGAAGGCAACGAGCGCCCGACCGAAGGGATCGAGGCCAAGGAGGGGAAGCGGCCGCGCCGCAAGGGGGATTTTGGCAAGGAGCGCGCCGTTCTCGCCAAGCGCGTAGAGCGAGCGATCCTCGGAAAGGAGCCAGGCGGCGGGCGGCGCGAGGCGCGCATCCACAAGGGGGGGCGCAAGGGGCTTCCCTCCGACGGGAAGGCGGAAGGCGGGCTCAAGCCCCTCCGCCGCAAGATGACGCGATGGCAGAGGCGGCGCGAAAAACGCCGCCGCGCAGGTAAGCGCGCATACGGCGATCCGCGCGCGCCCCGCGCGCCTAGCAAAGGCGAAACCGCGCATGGCACTCCACGTGGCTCGTCTGCGGATAGAAATCGAAGGCTTTGAGGGATTCGAGCGCGTAACCCGATGCGACAAGCTCGCCTGCATCGCGGGCAAGGGTGACGGGGTCACAGGACACATAGACAATGAGCGGCGGCCGCGCACGCGCAAGCCAGGCGCGCACCTCGCCCGAAAGCCCCGCGCGCGGCGGATCGACGAGGACACAGTCGAAGGGACGGCGGGCGGACTCGCTCCGTGTCCAGTCCTCCACGGAAAGAGCATGGTACTCGGCAGCGGCTCCGGGCGCGTTGCGCCGCGCAAGCTCGAGGGCGTAAGGATTGTGTTCGACCGAAACGACCGACTCAAAGCGATCGGCGAGAAAGCTCGAAAACAAACCCACACCAGAGTAGAGATCGGCGACCCGCGCCCCGACCAAATCCCGGACGACGTCGGGCACGAAAAAATCAAGGAGGTAGAGATTGCTCTGAAAAAATCCCTTGATATGGAAGGCGAATTCTTTGCCCGCGACAGGGGCGGAAATGAGGCCGTCCCGCCCCTCGAGATACACTCGCTCGCCGAGACCGAAGGCGAGAAAGCGGTCTTTTCCGACGATGAATCTCCCAAGCTCCTCCTTCGCCCGCGCGCCGCCTGCACGTTCCTCGATCCAGGCCTGGATCGCCTTCACCGCGACCGGACAGGTGGGCGCAGCGACCACGGTGTTGGAGGAGCGCCGCATGAAGCCGAGCTCGCCCGATGCCGTGAGGTGTAGCTGAAGCCGGTTGCGATACGCGAACGGGAGCGAGGGGACGGCGGCAACTTCGCCTGGATCGAGCCGCGCGGTGCGGCGAAAGGCTTCGGCGACGATGGCGGCCTTCTCCTCGACCTGGCGGGGGTAGGCGAGATGCTGGAGGTTGCATCCGCCGCACTCGCCGTAGACCGGGCAGGGCGGCTCGACACGGTGCGGCGACGCTTCGATGACGCTCCGGAGCTCCGCCGTCGCGTAATCGCGACGCCCCGCGCGCACCACGGCGCGCACGCGCTCGCCAGGTAGCGCAAATGGCACGAATACGGCGCGCCCCTCGTAAAAGGCAAGGCCGTCCCCGCCCGCCACCAGCTTTTCGATTGTGAGCTCAACGCCGCTCTCCATGATGCGCCATCATACCCGCCCCACGCGCTTCGCGCAAAGCCTTCTATGCGGATATTTTTCCATTGACAGAGGCGGCTTTCCGGCCGCACTGTAGGGACTGCGCAGAAAGGGGCTTTCCGCCCGCAGAAGGAAGACCGTGAGGATCCGCGTCTATCCGCCGCCCTTCGGCGACTACGGGGCCATCGACGAGGACGGCTATGTCGAACTCCCCGAGGGAGCGAGCCTCAATGAACTTATGAAACGCCTCAAGCTACCCTTTAGGCGCGGCTTTGTCCTTTTTTGCATGGTCAACCATGAAAAGGCCAGCCTGTCGCACATCCTTAAGGAGGGAGACGAGGTGAGCTTTTTCGCGCTCGTTTCGGGCGGATGAGCGAACGAAGAGGAGGGGCTATGAACGCGGCTATGGGCAAGGTGCTCCGCGTCGATCTTGGAACGCAGAGCATGCGCGAAGAAATGCTTCCCGAGGAGCTGTATCGGCGCTACCTCGGCGGTCTCGGCCTCGCCGCGGCGCTCCTCTACGAAGCCATCCCCGCAGGCGCAGACCCGCTTGGCCCCGAAAACGTGCTCTGCTTCGCAAGCGGCCTTCTTGCGGGGACGGGGGCGGTGATGACGGGACGCTGGTCCGTCTCCTGCAAATCCCCGCTCACGGGCGGCTGGGGCGACGCCAACTGCGGAGGCACCCTCGCACCGGCGATCAAGCGCTGCGGCTGGGATGCGATTCTCTTTTCCGGCATCGCGGCGGAGCCCCTTGTGTTCGTGGCGGACGAGCGCGGCCCCCGCCTCGAGCAGGCGGGCGAGCTCTGGGGCATGGATGCGGTCGCCGCCGAGGAGGCACTCCTTGCGGCGCATGCAGGCGGCAAGAAACCCGCCGTCGCCGTGATAGGCCCGGCCGGCGAAGCCCTTTCACTCATCGCAGGCATTTCGAACGACAAAGGCCGCTACGCCGCGCGGTCAGGGGTCGGCGCCGTCATGGGTTCGAAAAAGCTCAAGGCGCTCGTCCTTTCGGGCAACGCGCGCATCGCTTGCGCCGACCCGCAGGCGATGAAGGCGCTCGCGGCGGCCTATGTCGAAAAAGTAAAACGGCAAAACCTGCCCCGTTTCTTTACGGGGCGGCTTCTCCCGCTCATGGGCCGCTTCCTCGGCTCATCGACGGTCATTCCCGTCGACGGTATGATGTCCGCAGGGGTGATGCGCCGCTGGGGCACCATCTTCAACAACCTCGCAGGCGCCGTGAACGGGGATTCGCCGTTCAAAAACTGGTCGGGCTCCATCGTGGACTACGGGAAGCGCAGGCTGCGGGCGCTCGATCCCGACCGCATCATCGCGCGGGAGACGCGCAAGTATCACTGCCACTCCTGCGTCATCGGTTGCGGCGGCATCGTAGGCGGGGACAGGCACCAGCATAAGCCGGAATACGAAACCTGTTGTGCCTTCGGCCCGCTCGCCATGGCAGACGACCTCGAGGCAGTCTACCGCTGCAACGATCTGTGCAACCGCTCGGGCCTCGACACCATCTCCGCGGGCGCCGCGATCGCCTTCGCCATCGAGTGCTTTGAGGCGGGCGTCATCGGCACAAAGGACACGGACGGCCTTGAGCTCCGCTGGGGCGACGCCGCCGCGGTAGAAACACTCCTTGCACGCATGGCCCGCCGGGAAGGCTTCGGCGCCGTGCTCGCCGACGGTGTTAAGAAGGCGGCGGAGCGCATCGGCCGCGGCTGTGAACAATATGCGATACATGTAGGCGGCCAGGAGCCAGGCATGCACGATCCGCGCTTCGACCCTATGATGGGCGTCGCCTACGCCGCAGACCCGACGCCGGGGCGGCACACCATCTCGTCGGCCGCCTACTACAACGTCGCGCGCCTTTGGGAGTTCGTACCCTGGGCCCCGAAGGTCGGCCGCCCCTATCTCAAGGAGAACGAGTACAAGGCCACGCGCGAGGAGGCGCTTAAATCGGTCGCTGGCGCGCTCCTCAAGCAGGTGCTCGATGCGTCAGGCGGCTGCCTTTTCGCGCTCACGACGGGACTGCAGAACTGGAGGCTTTTCGAGATGCTCGACGCCGCCACGGGGGAGCCGCGGAGCCCCGCGGAGTACCTGGAGGCGGGGCGGCGCATCCAGAGCCTCAGACAGGCGTTTAATGTGAAGCAGGGCCTCATGCCCCGCGACACGCTCCTGCCGCCGCGCATTGCGGGACGACCACCGCTTGCGCAGGGCCCGCTCGCGGGCCGCGAGCTTCCGATCGAGGCTATGGTGCGGAACTACTGGCGGGAGATGGGCTGGGATCCCGAAACGGGCGTTCCCCCGCCACATATCCAGTAAGGCGCCGCATCACGCGGCGCGAAACGCTTTCGCATAACGCGCAGCCACGAGTATCGCCTCAATCATGGAGATGGGGCTCGCGCGCCCTGTCCACGAGATATCGAACGCGGTGCCGTGATCGACGCTCGTCCGCAAAAACGGTAGACCAAGGGTCAGCGAGACGGTTCGCTCGAAATCGAATGTCTTTGCCGCAATGTGCCCCTGGTCATGATAGAGGGAGAGCACCGCCGCGTAGCGGCCGGTCTTAGCCTGATGAAAGACCGAGTCCGCACCAATGGGACCCGCGACGCGGAGTCCGAGGGAGCGCGCGCGCAGCACCGCAGGTTCGATGGCGCGTCCCTCCTCGTCGCCGAATAGGCCATGCTCGCCGCAATGGGGGTTGAGGCCGGCGACCGCGATCTCACCGTCTGAAACACCGAGTGCTCTGAGAGCGGCATCGCAGGCGACAAGAGCGTCGAACAGGCGCTCCTTTGTGACAAGTTCGCAGGCCTCGCGGAGCGAGACATGGCGCGACAGGAAAAAGATGCGAAGCCCACGCGTCTCGAACATGGTGAGGGGGTGCAAGGCGCCCCCAAGGGCAGCGAGCATCTCCGTGTGGCCGACATAGGAAAGCCCCGCGGCACGCAGCGACTCCTTGTTGATCGGCGCGGTGGCGACCGCATCCGCAGCGCCCGAAAGGCAGGCGCCAACCGCACGCTCAACATATTCGAAGGCGGCTCGCCCACACAGCGGACAGACACGCCCGGGCTCGAAAAGCGCAGGATCGGCGTTCGAAAGATGCACGACGTCGACAACACCTTTCGCATAACGCGCCTCACTGGGGGACTCGACCGAGCGGAATGAGGGCCCTGCGCCTTTGACAAGCCGCTTCGCGCGCTCGAGCACGCGAACATCGCCGAAGACAAGGCAGCGCGCGGCCCGCGCCACGCCCTCGTCAGAAAGCGCGGCAGCGACGATCTCCGGTCCGACGCCCGCCGGGTCGCCCATCGTGAGGGCGATGCGGGGCCGTGCGTCCTCATCACCGCTCACTGGCGAACCTCTTTTTCGGCGGAGCCGGGCTCCGCCCCGGACCCGGGAACGCACAGATCCTCGCCGGTCTTGAAATGCGACAAGGTCTCGTCCATCACCGCCACCTGGCGGGAATTCTCCGCGCCGAGCTTTGAAAGCGCGTCCGCCGCGCTCGCCATCTCACGTATGCCCGCCGCCATTTCGGTGAAGCCCGCCGTATTCTCGCTCGAAAGTCGCGCAATCGTGAGCACGGCCTCGCGGATAACGTCGGAGCGTCGGTCGATGTCACCCGAGGCCTCTTCAAGCTCGTTACTCGCCTCGACGAGAGCCGCAAGCGAGGCGCCCACCTCGGCCCCCCTACCCGCAAGCTCCGTAAGGCCGTCAACGACCTCGCGGAAGCTCGCCGCGGCCGATGCCATGCCCTCGGTCATCGCACGAATCGAGGCACCCGCCTGGACCGCGCCTGCCGCGGTCTCATCGATTTTCGCGATGACCGCCTTGAGCTCGCGGCCGATTTTTGCCGCATTGCGGCCCGTCTCTTCAGCGAGTTTGCGTATCTCATCGGCGACCACCGCAAAGCCGCGGCCGCGCTCGCCTGCATGCGCCGCCTCGATGGCGGCGTTCATCGCAAGTAGGTTGGTCCGCGACGCCACGTTGTTGATGACGCCGGCCATCTCGGCGATCCGCTCGGCGTAGCCGCCGATCTCGCGCACGGCGCCAAGAACCTCGCCGACGGTCGCCTCGCCCTCGCGGGCGCGAGCGGCAAGGCCGTCGGCGACCGCCCCCCGCTCTGCCGCCGCCTTTGCCATGTCGCCGAGCGAGGCGACGATGGCGCTCGAGGCGCCGCGCGAGGCCTCGACCGCCGCGCCCTGGCGGCGAACAAGGCCTCCCACCGCATCGATGCGGCTCGAGATGATCCCCACCGCTTCATCGACCTCCTTGATGCTCGCATCAAGCGAGGCAATTTTTGCCTGGAGCGAGCGCACCGTCGCATCGAGCTCGACGATCGTCGCGCTCGACTCTTCGGAGCTTGCGGCGAGTTCGGCGCCGAGCGCGGCGGAACTCCGCCCCACGCGCTTAAGGCTCGCCACCGTCGCCTCGAGCTTGCAGACGAAGTCGTTGAAGTGCGCGGCGAGCTCACCCGTTTCGTCACCTGAATCGGCGGGCAGACGGACCGAAAGGTCACCCTCGCCTTCGGAGATGTCCTTGATCGCCGCCGATACGCGCCGCACGGGCTTCACTATGAGCGCCGAGGCAAAGAAAAGAAGGACAAGCACCGCGACGAGCGCCGCGATGCCCGCGGCCGCGAGGGCGACGACCACCGTCTTCGCGCGGCCGAGGACTGCGGCCTCGGGGATGAACACCGCGAGCCGCCAGCTTGTCACCCCCTCGCCGATGCGGAACGAGCGTACGGCAACAAAAAAGCGTAAGCCGTTCCGGGACAGCGAGGTCGCGCCTTCGATACCCGAGGCGACAAGCTCGGCGTATGCGGGGAACTCTTCGGGCAGAAAGGCGCCCCGCTCCGCCTCGAGCTCGGCTCCGACGAGGCGTCCGTCGGGATGAGCGGCGATCTGCCCCTCGCTCGTGTATAGGATGGCGAAGCCCTTGCCGTAAGGGTTCACGGCGCCGATCACGTTCTGGAAGATCTCTGCGGACACGTCGATGCCGACGGCGCCAAGGAACTTAAGCTCGGAGGTGACGAGCGGCACGGCGAAGCTCGTCACGGGAGCAGGAAGCTCCCCCTCGCCGTACACCCGCGTGTAGGGGCCGAACACACCCGGCTTTCGCGTATCACGCGCGCCCTTGTAGGGCGGAAGGCGCTCAAGCTCGGCCTCGCGCACCTGGGTGCGCTTGATAACGCCCTTGGGGTCGCGATAGACGACTTCGGCATAGCGACCCGCGTCATTCCCGAGCGCCGATTCGCGGCGCGCGCCGTCGAGCCCGTCGAGCGCGCCGGGCTCCCAGAACGCCCATGCAGCGGAAAAGCTATCGTTCTTCGAAAGATAGAGCGTCAGAAGCGCGTCGATCTCCGCGCGGCGCACGTCGCGCGGAGCCGCCGCCGCATAACTCATGAGCTGCGACAGGCTCGTCGCGAAGAGCGAGGGCTTTTCCACTTCGCCCTTTATGAGCGCGGAATAATAGGCGGCATTCTCGCCCGCGGCTTCGCCGAGAATACTCGTGAGCACCGCCGAGAGCCTAAGTTCGACCACAAACACCAGTACCGCGAGAATGAGGCCTACCGCCGAGCCTACGACAAGCTGGAGTTTCGCCCGTATGGACAAGCCTTTCTTCTTCATTTCGCGTCCGCCGCGCGCAGGTCTGCTTCATCTGCCTTGAAGCGGCCAAGCTCTTCCTTGAGTATGCCGGTGTTTCGCGCGTTCTCAAGGCCGAGATGCGAGAGCGCCTCCGCGGCGCCCGTCATCTCGCGGATGCCGACCGCCATCTCGTCGAATCCGGCGCGGCTCTCGCGGGAAAGCCGCGCCATCGCGGCGGTCGATTCGCGGATGACTGCGGAGCGGCGCCCCATGTCCGCCGAGGCCCTCTCGAGCTCGTCCGTCGCCCCGACTAGGCTGTCGAGGGAGCTGCCGACCGAACTCCCGCGCACCGCGAGCGATTCGAGGGCACCTACGACCTCGCGGAAACTCGATGCTGCCTCGCCCATACCCTCACTCATCGCGCGGATCGCCCCGCCTGCCTCCTCGGCCCCGGCCGCGGTATCGTCGATTTTGGCGATGACCGCCTTAAGCTCGCGACCGATCGTCGCCGCGTTGCCGCCCGTCGCCTCGGCGAGCTTCCTGATCTCGTCGGCGACGACCGCAAAGCCGCGACCGCGGTCGCCCGCGTGCGCGGCTTCGATCGCCGCGTTCATCGCAAGGAGGTTGGTGCGCTCGGCGACGTCGTTGATGACGCCCGCCATGCCGGCGATGCGCTCGGCGTAGCCGCCGATCTCCTTGACCGCCCGGAGGACACCGCCCACCTTTGCCTCGCCCTCCCGCGCACGCATAGCCAGGGCCTCGGTAGCGGCTCCGCGGCCGCCCGCCGAGCGGGCAAGCTCCCCAAGCTCGCGAACAATGCCCTCCGATACCGCCTTGGCGCCGCGTACGCCCTCTGTCTGGCGCCGCACGAGGTCCTCGAGCGTCCCGATACCCCGCGCGATACCGTCCACGGCCTCCTCGACCTCGACGATGCTCCCGTCGAGCGCGGCGATCTTGCCCTGGAGGGAACGGACTGTCGCCTCGAGCTCGGTCACCGTCGCAGAGGATTCTTCGGCGCTCGCCGCAAGCTCCTCGCCCACGGCGGCAACGCCCCGCGCCGCATCCTTAAGCCGTGCCACGGTCGATTCAAGCTTCCCGACAAATTCATTGAAATAGCGCGCAAGCTCGCCGGTCTCGTCGCGCGCGCCTGCAGGAAGCCGCGCCGAAAGCTCCCCCTCTCCCTCGGCAACCGACTTGAGCGCAAGCGAAACGCGGCGGATCGGCCGGGCGATTGCACGGGAGGCAAAAAGGGTGACGACAAAGAGGGCGAGGAGGGCGACAAGGCCCCAGAGCCCCATGGTGAGCGCAAGACCGCCCGAGCGCGCGAGCACCTTTGTTTCAGGCACGACGATGACAAGTGTCCACCGCGTGTAGCTCGAACCGAGCCGGAACTTGCGCGTCGCAACAATGGAGGGGACGCCGTCGCGGACCACCCGTAAGCGGACGTCCTCGGGGTTTTCGACCGCCTTCGCGTAACGTTCAAAATCACCTTGAACAAAGCGGCCTGCCTCAGCGTCGATTTTTTTCCCAAGGAGCTCCGCCTCGCGGTGCCCGGCGATGAGGCCCCCCTTCGCGTAGAGCGCGGCGAAGCCGTCGCCGTAGGGCTTAATGCTCGCAACCGCCGCCTGGAGAAAGGACTGCGGGACATCGATACCGATAACGCCCTTAAAGCGCGCATCCTGCGACAGAAGTGGGACGACGATGCTCGATTCGAAGAGGGGAGGCACTCCCTCCTCGCCATACTCGTAGAAGTATGGACCGATGAGCGTCTCCTGCATCGTCCGCTTGGGCTCGAGGTAATAGTCGGCTGTAAGAATTTCGGACTCGGGCGTTGTCCTCCGCTTAAGCGAGCCGTCGGCGCCGCGGAACCAGGTGATGTCGACACGCCCCGCGTCGTTGCCAAAGGCGCTGTCGCGATTGCGCGCATCGAGGCCGTCGAGCGCATCGGGTTCCCAGGTGGTCCACACGCCGGCGAAGTTCGCGTTTCGTTCAAGGAGCCTGCGGAGCCGCACATCGAGCGCCGCGCGGCGCCGCGCCTGCGGCTCTTCGATGATCTCGTCAACGAGCTGCGCCACAAAGCGCGCCGAAATGAAAGCCTCGCCGAGCCGGGACTGGATGGTCGCCGCGTGGCGACCCGCGGTCTCGAGCACGGCATCCGCAAGAAGATCCCGAACCAGGGCCGCACTCTGCGCATACACGATCCCGATGAGTCCCACGAGCACCAGGGCGATCGCCGGCAGAAAAACGAGCAGAAGTCTCCTACTGATGGACGAGCGGCGCTGCATGCGGACTCCTTCTGTACGGGACATACGGATACAATAGCATTGAAAAGAGCAACAGCACCACCAAATTTCGTCGGCCAAGGTGCAATTTTTTCTTCACCTGCCTAGCGAATCCCCGCAAGGGGGGATTCCGGGGATGCGGCCCCCTGCGTATAGTTCAAGAACTTCGCGTAGCCTTGCCATCCGGCCCTAGCGCTGCGCGCCGTACAAGGATCGACCAATGAGACAACTCCGCCGCTCTGCGCGAGGGCCGCTCGCTGCCCTCCTCATCCTTGGGCTTGCAGCCTGCGCCACCCCCGTGCAATGGAGCCCCTATCCTGCGGACCTTGACGCCCTTAGCGCGGAGGACTGGGCTCGGGATATTGAGTGTCTGGCAAGCGAGCTTATGCGGCGGAACCCGCATTTACGCGACGATCCAGAGATGGCAAAGCGTTTTGTAGCCGAGGCTGCTGCAAGCGCCACCTCCTTGCGCGCTGATAGCGCGCAGGACCTCCCGCTCGCAGACTACGCCCTTGCCGAACTGCGTAGACTACTTGCCCTCGTCGGCGAGGGGCACACCGCCCTCAACGCCTACCCGACAAGCGGCTTCCGTGCCTTCTTCCGCTCCTTTGCCGCCGAAGGGGGCTACGAGACCCGGCTTATCGCCCTCGATCCTGAAAGCGCCCGCATAGAACGCATCGGTGGCACAGGAACTGTGAGCGCAAACGCTGCCTTGGGCGATATCCTCCTCGGCATTGTCCCGCCGCAGGGTGAAGGTCCTGCACGCGCGCCCCTCGTCCCCGTAGCAGCCCGCTCAGCAGAAGCCGATGGGGCGCCGATGCTCGACGCGCTCCTCGACCATCATCTCTCCATCGAGGCGAACATCCCCGAGGATGCGAAGGAGCTTGCGCGGCGGGAAGCGCGCTGGAACCTCCTTGCCGATGCGCGCCTTATGGCCGGCTTAGGCCTTGCGGCGCGGGCTCCCGACGGGCTAAGGATCATCCGCTTCCGCATGAGAGCCGCGGATGCATCAGAATACGACCTCGTCATTCGCGAAACGAGCGCCCGGACCGCGCTCCTCACCGCGCGGGAGGGGAATGCGCCGTTCAGCGCCCGAGGGACAACACCTTGGTGGTACATTCGCCTGAATCCTATAGGCGCTCCCGATCCAAATGGACCTGTGCTCTACCTCAAATACGCATCCTGCGATTACGAAGCACTCCCGCTCCTCAAAAGTGTCCTGCGTGAACTTGAGCGGGGCAGCGCCGAGCGCCTCATCATCGACCTTCGCCACAACGGTGGCGGAGCTTCGGCGCCCGGAACCTGGTTCGCCCATCGCCTTTCGGGCATTGCCGCGCTCAAAAAAGCGGGTAAAATTTATGTCCTCATCGGTGCAGACACCTTTTCAAGCGGCCTCTGGCTCGCCGTCGACCTCATGGCATCGACCCCCGCCCTATTCGCGGGACAGGCCATACCGGAGAGCCCCGACTCCTACGGCGAAGTGGGCCGCTTCGCCCTGCCCCGCTCCGGTCTCGTCATCGGCCACTCCACCACCTTCCATCGCTATGCCGCGGGCAAAAGACTCCGTCTTAAGGAAGGCCTCATCTACCCCGACCCGGGCCTTGCCGTCGAGCCGCGCTACGAGGACTGGCGCCAGGGCCGCGACCCGCTTCTTGACCTGGTGCTTGGGAAATGAGCCCAAAGCGTCTTTCCGTATCACCCAGTAAAACATGCACGGCAAAAGTCGAGCTTACTCTTCACAGCCTTCCAGAGCGGTACTATACTCGAGGCACAAGGAGACCCCATGAAAGCTCTGGTGAAAAAGAGCCCCGAAGTGGGCCTTTGGATGGACGAGGTCCCGATGCCCACAGTGGGCCCCAAAGACGTCCTTATCAAGGTCAAGAAAACCGCCATCTGCGGCACCGATGTCCACATCTACAAATGGGATGCGTGGTCGCAGCGCACTATCAAAACGCCCATGGTCATCGGTCATGAGTTCGTCGGCGAAATCGTCGAGCTCGGCAAGGAAGTCGCAGGCTGGAAACTCGGCGAGCGCGTCTCCGCCGAGGGCCACATCGTCTGCGGTGAATGCCGCGCCTGCAAGGCGGGAAAGCGCCACCTCTGCCCGAATACCCGCGGCGTCGGCGTCAACCGCCAGGGCTGCTTCGCCGAATATGTCGCGGTGCCTGCGACCAATGTCTGGCGCGTTCATCCTGCGGTCTCCGACGACGTCGCCGCCATTTTTGACCCCTACGGCAACGCAACCCACACCGCCCTTTCCTTTGACATGGTCGGAGAGGATGTCCTCATCACCGGCGCGGGGCCCATCGGCTGCATGGCTGCCGCGATCTGCCGCCACAACGGCGCCCGCAACGTCGTCATCACCGACGTCAACGACTACCGCCTCGCCCTCGCCAAAAAGCTCGGCGCCGACCGCGCCGTCAATGTTGCCAAGGAAGACCTCAAAAAGGTCATGGACGAGCTTGGCATGGTCGGCGGCTTCGATGTCGGCCTTGAGATGTCCGGCAGCCCTCAGGCCTTTGCCCAGATGCTCGACACCATGTACAACGGCGGCCGCATCGCCCTCCTCGGCATCATGCCGAACGGCGCCGGCATTGATTGGGACAAGGTGATCTTCAAGGGACTCTTCCTCAAAGGCATATACGGCCGCGAAATCTTCGAGACCTGGTACAAGATGGAAGCCATGATCCGTTCAGGCCTCGACATCAGCCCCGTCATCACCCACCGCTTCACATTCGACGACTTCCAGAAGGGCTTCGACGCCATGTTGTCCGGAGAATCAGGAAAGGTCGTCTTGAGCCTCGACTAAAGCCCGCATCAACGCCCTCGAGGCGGCCGAAACAAGCGCTAGACTTCACCGCCGCCGGATAAAACCCGGCGGCGGCTTTTTATGCGCGCCGCATATGCGCCGTGTCACGACGCGCCGCATACACGCAACGCGTACACGCGCAGTCCCGTGCGCGGGCTGTATTGTGGCGCTTCGCCGTAAAGTGTTATAGTGACATCACCGTGAAAAAGCATCGTGAAGGCGCCCCCGAGGGGGCTGAGGAGCCGCAGAAAGAGCCGGCGGCCGAATCTGGGAGCGCAAGCCCGCAAGAACAGACCGCGCACGCAGAAAGCGCAAGCGGCACGCCGAGCGCACAAGCGCCCCGCCGCTCGCGCCGCCGCACATCGCGCAAAAGCGGCACCGCCTCGCCCTCTTCTGTTCCGGAGCTCCCCTTCACCGACGGTACGCTCGACGGCGAGGCGAGCAGCACGGACGTCGCACCGGCCGAAGGGGCGGCCCTCGAAGGGGCGGCACCCGAGGGGGCGAGTGCCACCCCCAAAAGCAGGTCGAAGCGGCGGCGCGAACGGCGGAAAGAGGCCAAAGCGCGCGGCGACACACAGAGAGACAGGCTGAGCGACACGCAACCGAGCGAGCCGATGCCGCGCAAGAAAGCACAGGCCGCGGTTAAGGGCAAAAAAGCACAGGCACCCCGCCGCGAGCAAAGCGGTTCGGCACAGCGCGAAGCCCCCGCACAGGAAAGCCACGAAGATCGCAGGGCGCGCAAAGCCGCTGAGCGCCGTGCTGAGCGACAGCTCACAGGGATACATGCCGCGCCGCGCGCATCCCGCCCCGCTCAGCCCCGAAACCGCCATCCCTTCGATACTGCGGCCGGTCTTGCACCCGGCTTCCGCGGGCCACGCGGCGAACGGTACGACCTTTGCACGCGGCGCGAGCCCCCCGTAGCGCAGGAACCCGCCGTCCGGGTCCTTGAAGCGCTTACACCTTCCCGCGAAAGCATGGCCACCCTCGAACGCCTTGCCGCTGTCATCGACGAGGCATCTCCTCTTTCGCCCAAGCATCGCGCGGGGCTCAAGGGCGATATCCGCGAACTCTGGGAGGAACTGACCTCCGAACGCGAGCACCGCTCGGCCGACTACCTCGGCACACCGCCTGCACTCTCGGCCTACATCCGCTATTTCATGCCCTGGAATGTATTTAGGCTGTCTGCTATTTTCTCTAACGCCGATTTCTGCCTGCCCGACAATGCGGTCGTCGTCGACATCGGCTCAGGCCCGCTCACCCTCCCCATAGCCCTCTATGCCTCGCGCCCCGAGCTTCGCGAAGTGCCGCTCACCATCTACTGTCTTGACCGCGTAGAACGCATCCTCGAGGCGGGCAAAACGATCTTCGAAACACTCTGCCTCCGCACCGAAGGGCGGCTCCCCCCCTGGCGCATCGAACTCAAAAAAGAAGGCTTTGGAGGACCTCTCCCCGAGCGCGCGCACCTCCTTTCCGCCGCGAACGTCTTCAACGAGTTTTTCTGGAAGGACAAACGGCCCCTCGGAGAACGCGCCATTGAAACGGCGCGTATCCTGCTTACCTACTTACGCGAGAACGGTAGCCTCTTCGTGATGGAGCCGGGCGATCCGCGCTCGGGCGCCTTTATCGCAGCCCTCCGCGCCGCGCTCATCGCGGAGGGCGCCTCGCCGCTCGGCCCCTGCCCCCATGCCCTGGCCTGCCCCATGCCGGGCATTTTCCGCCACCTCCTTCCGCCCGAAGCAACCCGCGTCACCAAAGGCGACCCGAACGCCGCGCCCTCGCGCTTCGTCCTTCAGCCCGTCGTGATGCCCAAAAAGCGCGACAAATTCCCCTGGTGCCATTTCGGCGTCGATGCAGAACGAGCTCCCGCCTGGCTCAAAGCCCTTTCCGCAGAAGCGGGTCTACCCAAGGAGCGCGCCGTCCTCTCCTACCTCTGGGCCGCGCGAGGCGCAGCCCAGCGCAACCCGAGCCTCGTGCCGGAACCCCTACACGCCTCGGACAAGGAACGCCGCGCGCGTGCCAACCGGGGCATCCTCGTTCGCGTTGTTTCCGAGCCCTTTGCCCTTCCCGAGGGCGCAAGTGGCCAGTATGCCTGCTCGAGCCTCGGCTACACGCTCTTGCGGCGGGCGCGGGAAGACGCCGCTTTCAACCCCGGCGACCTCCTCGAAGTCGCGGCCTCCCCGAGCATAAAGAATGATGAAAAATCGGGCGCGGTAGTGCTTCCCACTTGACACTCATCGGCACCGCCGATATAGTGCCTTCCGTCGTCAACGACACGGGGGCGTGGCGAAGCTGGTTATCGCGCCGGCCTGTCAAGCCGGAGATCGCGGGTTCAAGCCCCGTCGCTCCCGAAGAACCCGTCTAGCGACGGGTTCTTTTTTTCAAACGGGCTGTAGCGCAGGGGCTAGCGCGCTTGGTTCGGGACCAAGATGTCGGAGGTTCAAATCCTCTCAGCCCGAAAGGGGGTTGCTGGTGACAGCAACCCCTTTCGTTTTATTACAGCGTTGCCGGCAACTGCCGCCATTCCCGCGGGCTAGAGAGGATTTGAAGGGAGAACGCGCCGCTCGGCGTCCGATCGTCTTGAGGACGCCGAAAGGCCGAGCCGACAGGAAGGAGCGCGAGACATCGAGCGCTCCGCGTCGGCGAGCGCGTTCTCCCCGGGCTTGAGGGAGCGTACAGGATGTGCGCGACCGAAAGCCAAATCCTCTTTAGCCCGAAAGGGGCTTGCTGGTGACAGCAACCCCCTTTCGTTTTTTTGCAGCCTTGCCGCCGACCGCCGTCGTCTCCGCTCTCGCTCTCGTGGCACCGAGCCCCAGTAACAAAGTATACTTTCTACTGAATAACGACAGAGGGGGAAGCCATGAGCAGGCAGAACGATAGCTGGTGCCTTGTCCTTGGGGGGGGCGGCGCAAAGGGCGTCTACCATATAGGCGTCTGGCGGGCGCTCAAAGAAATGGACATCCGCGCCACCGCCTTTGTCGGCGCCTCGATCGGCGCGATCATCGCGGGCTTTCTCGCCCAGGGCTCCGACGAGGCGCTCGAGGAGCTGGGCGCAACAATCGGCCTTGATTCCGTGATCAAGCTCCCTGAAGAGCTCACTGAGAATGGCGAACTCAAACTTGACCTCGCATCGCTCGGCGCCGCCCGCGAGCTCTTCAAGTCGGCCATGGCGCAAAAAGGCCTTGATACGAGTCCCTTGCGGCGCATCCTCGCGACCCGCCTCGACGAGACGGCGATCCGATCCTCGGGCCGCGACCTTGGCATCGTTACCATCAATGTCTCCGATCTTGAACCCCGGGAAATATTCCTCGAGAACATGGAGCCGGGGCGGCTCATCGATTACCTCATGGCAAGCTCCGCTTTTCCGGGTTTCGAAAGCCCCGTGATCGCCGGGAAAAAGTACGCAGACGGCGGCATGTACGACAATGTGCCCTATGAAATGGCACGGCGCCGCGGATACCGCCGCATCATCGTGTCGGACATCTCAGGCGCCGGAAGGAACCGCCGCCCGCGAACGGAAGGTTCTGTGACCGCCTACATCAAAAACTCCATCGACATGGGCGGCGTACTCGACTTTAACCGCGAGTTTCTTGACCGCTTCACCCTTCTCGGCTACCTCGACACGCTCCGCGCCTTCGGACGCCTCTGCGGGTACTCGTACTTTGTGAAGGCGGAGCCGCAGACACAGCGGGGCTCCCCCCCTCCCGGCGCGGAGCCGCAGCCTGCAGTGCCTGACCGCATGCGCCACGACCCCGACCGCGAACTCACCTCGCTTGAATGCGCGGCGCTCATCCTCGACGTCGACCGAATTGCGCTCTACTCCCGTGCGTCGCTCGCCGCGGCAGTCGCGGAACGCATGAAAGCCGAAGACATGCGGGTCGAAGCGGCCGCGGCGGAGCTGTCGATAGATCGCGGGCTCCTTTCGAAATTCCGCCTTGCCATATCACGCGGACGCCTTGAGGGTTCTCCCTACTACTACTGGCGCCTCACCGAACGCCTTCTTTCCGGAACGACAGGCGAGATCGCCCGCAAGGCCCTCGCAAAGCTCCACCCGGAGCTCCCGGCGGGCCTTGCGCGCCTCGGAGCCATAAGGGCTTAAGCGCGCGCGCAGGCGGCGCCCTCACCCTGCGTTACGCCGCCTGGTAGCTTGCGGGGCTTTCGTAGCACCACGCGGTCCGGCGCAGAAAGCTCCTCGAGTTCGAGCCCGAGTTTCCCCGCGAGGAAAACAAAGCTCCGCGCCCGAAAAAATCCAACGTGGGTCGAATCCTCGCGGTACCACCAGCGCACGAATTCCTCGTCCGAATCGGGCGCAAAGCGCGTGCGTAGCGCAAGCCAGCCTCCGATCGAAAGCCGCCCTGCGAGCGCGCCAAGGCTTCTGCCGGGGAAGCGGAGATGTTCGGCGACCTCGTGGGCAACTATGAGATCGAACAGGTGGCGCCTCCACGCCTTCCCCGGCGCGAAAAAGGGGTCATAGGAAGTCACGATAAACCCCCGGGCCCTGAGCATATCGCTCAGCGCGGGCACGGGCCCCGATCCGAAGTCGAGAACCCTGGCACCCGGGGCGATTTTGGGCAGGGCCTTCACGAAGGTTTCAAGAAAATTGCGATAGCCTATATCGGCAGAATCATTCTTATGGAGAAGGTAGCGCGCACACTCATCGTCGCGGCGCGGGAACAGTGTCGGCTCGAGCCCCACATAGCCGCACTGCGGACAGTCAAGATAGCCCTTACCACGGGCGAAAAAACGTCGAGGATCGGGAGCACCGCAGAGGCGGCAGGTCATGGAAGCGAGCATATCGCGGCACCCCAACGCGCTGGAAGGGGCCCTTTCATTCGCGGCGCGGCAGTGCAGTAAGAAGCCAGACATTTCCGGAATGAAAGGTTATTCCGTATATTACTAGCCTGGGCGCGGCCTTGAGGACCGTACCGGAAGGAGACCCCATGCTACAGGTCGGCGACATTGCCCCCGATTTCTCGCTCGAGGACGCCGAGGGAAAAACGCATTCGCTTGCCGAATTCCGCGGACACAAAGTCGTCCTCTATTTCTATCCCAAAGACGACACGCCTGGCTGCACCAAGGAAGCCTGCGGCTTCCGCGATGCGCACGAGGCGATTCGCGCTAAAGGCGCGGTGGTGATCGGCATCAGCCCCGACAAGCCCGCATCTCACCGCAGATTCGCTGAGCGACACGCCCTGCCCTTTCTCCTCCTCGCGGACCCCGAACGCACGGCGCTCGAGGTCTACGGCGCCTTCGGCGAAAAAAAGCTCTACGGGAAATCCGTCCTCGGCGTAAAGCGCTCGACCTTTCTCATTGACGAGACGGGCCGCATCCTCAGGATATTCCCGAAGGTAAGCCCCGAAGGACACGCCGCCGAGATCCTCGCGGCACTTTAGAAAAGGTCCTTTTCTGCTCCCCCCCTCAAGCCTTGACGCACACTCAAGGCTTAAGGAGGGGCGATTTTTAGCTCATAGCGCCCTCAACGCCCGAATGCATAGCCGATCGAAATCTCCACCGTGCTGTAGCGTACCGAACTCCGCGTCGTCGTCGTCGTACCAAGAATCTGGGCTGTCGTAGTCCGCATCCCCTCGTTCACACTGTAGAGGCCCTCCACAAAAAGATTCCGCGAGAGCTGGAACCCGAGCCCCGCCGCCCAGTAAAGGCCGCCAGAAAGCTCGGTGTTCGAGCCTGTGTAGGCCTCGTTCCCCATGAGAACTCCATACCCGATCCGACCCGTGGGGACAATCCGGAGGCCCTCGACGTTGAGCGGCATGCGCACAAGCCCATAGAGGGGGAGGAAGGCGATTGTTCTTTCAGCGAGCGAGTCCTGCAGGGAGCGATGCACCCGGAACTCGGCGCCCGCCCCCGCTTTGACCACTGGCGCAAGCGCTACCATATACTCAGCCCCGAGCGTAAAACCCGCGCGCACATCGGTGTACATATCCGGGTCGCTATTCCAGCTTGCACCCTCGGCTTTAGTCCGGTACTGCCCCTCAAGATCGGTTCCGACCCGAAGGGCTAGTTCGGCAAAGGCTGAGCTTCCTACAACGACCATGGCGCATAGAGCGAGTATGAGTTTCTTCGACATGTATGTCCTCCAAAAGCTCAAATCATGTACGAGCGTTCACTCTATCGCGCTTCTTCGCCGAGCGCAAGCGGTAAATGACAGGCATGTCACTCACCCAAGGTGGTCATTGACGTAAGCACCGTGAGAACCGTATGCTAAACGGGATTGGTGCCACAGCCGAGGTCGGCCGGGGTGGTGGAATTGGTAGACACCAGGGACTTAAAATCCCTTGCTGCGCAAGCGGCGTGCGGGTTCGATGCCCGTCCCCGGCACTCAGCATACAGCTTTGATACCCGCCCCCGACACCGGAAAAGAGCGGGCATCGAAGCGACGCGCGCGCGGCGCGCAAAAGCGTTTTAGAACACGCCGATGCGCGCGCCGAACGAGATGCGGTATTCGATGCCGCCCTGCACATCCGAAGAGACGAACCATGCCTGCCCCTCGCCATAGAACGAGTACTTACGCATGAGCGGCCAATGTTTGAGCGTCACTTTGGGGAATTCGACCTGCGCCACCACCGCGCCGAGGATGAGCCCCGTTCCGCTTGATGTCTGTGTGAAATACGAGAAATTCGCCCCGACCGCAAGCGATGCGGACAGGAAGTCCCAATCCGGGCCAAGGATAAACGCGGCGGGCAGGTAGGCGAGGTTTGCAAGCAGTTTTGCGCCAAAAACATCGCCGTAAAACCGCCCAGGCGTCCCGTCAGAGTTGAGCTCAGGCGCGCTGCCGTACATAACCTGGAGCTTTACGTTGTCCTGGAAAAAGGAAAGCCCCGCGCCAAGGTCGTAATAGGTCGCCCCCATGAAGTGCGCGTCGAGGTAGAGCCCCTGTATGAACGAGGGGAGCTCGTAGCTTCGCTTGTCTCCCTTGCGGAGCGAAAGGCCCACCGCCGAAAGTCCCGATGCGTCGCTCGCGACACCCGAGGCGCGGATCTCGCCGTTAAAGCGCCCGTCCTCGGCGGGCTGGTCGAGCCCCACCACGGGGGCCGTCTTGTCGAGAGCGAACAGGGTCTTTACCACAGCGGCCGACCCGTCGACAAAATGCGCACGCACAATGAGCGGGACAGGGCCTTCGAGAAAGTTCTGCGTTTCAAGACGGAACCTCCACTTTTCCCGACCCTGCGCCACGGTGAATGTCCGCCCGTTGTCGAGGCTGACCTCGACGCGGGCGACGCGGCGCCCCTCGGCGGCCTTGCGCGCCGCGAGGACGGCGGTCCTATCGGCGGCACCGGCAGGCGCCTCGCCGTCCGGCGCCGCATATCCCGCGCTTCCCTCAAGGTAGGGCCGATACGGAAGGTAGGCGCCAAAGGCATGCGAGTCGATGCTCACCCAGGGGCCGAACTTGTACCAGGTCACGGGTACGCCGCGGGATTCAACAAGTCGGCCCGAGCTTGTCACGACGCGTGCGACGAGCGTAATCTCGCCCTCGGCAAGGCGCTCTGCAGGAAGCTCGAAGGAGAAGTAGCCCCGCTCGTCGAGCGGCGCCGAGCCTAAGTCGACGCCGCCAGCAAACAGCGTGACGGTGCTCGCGCCGCCCTCGATGCGCGCGCGCCCATGCACGCGGGCCCTGCCTCTTACCCGTTCGCCATCGGACGGGAACAGAATGTCCACGCTGTCGAGGGGGCCGCTAGAGGCGAGCACGATGTCCCGGCTCGCCATCGTCTCATTGTCCGCCCGGTCTCGGGCGATAAGGCGCACCGAATAGCCACCCGGCGGCAGGCTTGACAGGTCGAGCTCGCGCCGCACAACGCGCGCGGCCCCGAGATCGATAGAAAGGAGCGGCGGTTTGTCGCGTCCGATCGGCGCGATTTCGATCCGCGCGGACGCAAGTCCCACGTTGTCCGACACACGGCCGCTTGCAAGCATCCTGCCGTAGCAGAGCTCGCCGTCCTCAGGTAGCGAAAGTTCGGCGCGCGGCGGCGTGTTGTCGACGCCGAGAATGGTCGCGTAGAAGCCCTCGGTGTCGTACCTGTCGACGGGTTTAACGGCGATCGCGTGGAGTCCGTCGGAAAGGACGCGCGTGTCGAGCGGATAGCTCCAGAACTCGGCACCGCGGGCGAGGTCAAAACTCGTCACATTGTCGAAGGAGACGCCGACGGATGCAATTCCATTCGCATCCGTGGAATCGCCCTCAAGCCGCACAAGGCCGCGGCGGGGCTTGTCAATCGAGGGTGAGGTCATGCGCGCCACAGGCTCCTCACGCGACACGCGGAAGCGCCTCGCAGCCACCTCGCCCTTCACGCCGTAGATGTCCTCGGCGAATATCTCAAAAAGCCGTTCGTTGTCCTCGGTCGCGGCAAGAGAGAACCGCACGTCAAAGCCCGCGCCAGTAGGTTCAATGCGAGTCCAGGCGCCGCCGTCGAGCCGCCACCACAGTGCGGCAACGCCGTCGTCATCGAGGGCGGTTCCCGACACAGAAAAATCCTGCCGCACGACCTCGAGTTCCGCGGGCGCGAGCACTTGGACAAGGGGCGCATCGCGACCTTTGTCGACGAGGAGCTCGGGAGAAAGGAGGGCCTCGTTGCCCGCGCGGTCCTTCACGCGGAAGCCGCCACCAGTAAAAGGATACGCGATGCGCGCAAGGTCGATACGGCGGGAGAAGACGGAAAGCCCCTCGACGGATTCGGCGGTCGCATCGGACGACGGGACAAAAACAGCGCTCGCAAGCCGTCCCCCATCGCGCGCCTCGCCTACGAGCGTTGTCGTGCCGTTCACAGGCTCGTTAGGGGGCGGTAAGACGAGTGAAAGTTCAGGCGGTGCCGAATCCTTGTAGAGGAAGCGCGTTATGCGGCTTTCCTTCCCTGCCGCGTCGCGCGCAATAATATCAAGGCGGACGACTCCGTCCTCAGCGCCCGTAAGCGCCGCCTCGATATCAAAGTGGTACAGGGAGAGCGGACCGCGCGGAGGCTGCGAGGGACTTTGCGGCGCCACAGGAAGCGAGATCCCAGGGCTCGCGCCGCGGATCGCGGGTGTGTCCTGCCCGCGGCCCGCCGCAGGTAGCGGCGCTTTCGAAGCCGGACGGGGCGCAAGCAGCTCCGCCTGGCCCCCGTTTACCGCAAGCTCGACCGCGACAACGCCATTTGGATCCTCGGCACGGCCCCACACGCGCGTTGCGCCTTTCGTCCACAGGGCGTCCTCAGGCCCCTCGAGCGTCAAGACAGGCAAAGACGCGTCGACACACGCCGAGAAGGGCCCCCACTCAAAGCGATCACCGTCAACGGTGACAAGAACGAGCTTGAGCCCTCCCTTCCCCTCCGCCGAGACGAGCGCGATCCCTTCAGCCCGCGCATCGATACTAACCGCTCGATCCGCAAATGCGGCCTCAAGCAGGGAGCTTGCAGGCTCGAGCGCAACGGATCTAAGCGGCCTTCCGTTCCAGCGGCCGATGAGCCGCTCGCCAGGCGCGACATCGATGCGGGGAACACCGGATGCCATCGAAATGCGCGCGTCGTTGAAGCGAAGCCCCTCGGCGTCGTCGGCGGGATGGGCAGAAGCAAGTGTCGGGAGAATTGCATGGAAGTCGTACCGGCGCCGTGTTTCCAGCCCGATGCCATCGCGCGCGACCACGTCAACCGTAAAGCGCTCGAAGGGGAGAGCCGCAGGGAGGGGCACCGAGAAGGAGTATGTGCCGCCCATCTTGGCCTCGCCTTCCTTGGGCGCCGTGACAGCCGCCTTCTGCGCGGCGCCGCCATTCACCGAGAACTCCACTAAAGAAAGGCCGTTCGGCGAATCGCTACGGCCTACGAGGCTCGCGCCCGGAGAAAGGGCGATTTCGGCGCCGGGAGACCACGGGGCTCTCGACGAACCGACCACCGCTTCGACATCGCGCAACGTGGGAGCGGGGCCGCAGACGAATAACTCGACTAAACGGATTGCCTCGGCCCCCAAAGCATCGCGCGCCACTATCTTGAGTGTGTGCCGCCCTGGCGCAAGCTCCGGACAGGGAAGGGCGAAAGCGCCAAGCGGAAAAAGCACAGGCTCTGCGGCATCGAAGGAAAGGGAGACGGGCACAGGGCCATCGTCATCGGTGGCGCTCCCGACTATCGCGTCGCCCGGAGCGATCTTGGGCGGCACAGAGATCTTTCCTTGCGCAGGCGGATTGCTAGGCGGGAGAGAAAGCTCTATCCGCGGCGTATCGATCTGGGGATCGTAGGAAAGCCTTCGTGCATCGGAGGCCGCGTTGCCCGCTTCGTCGCGTGCGGAAAGCGCGATTGGAAACAAAGAGTTCTTCTGGCCGGTTCCGGGCCGGGGATCAGCCCATGCGGCATAGTAGGCGCCGCCCTCCGACACAGGGAGCGCGCGCCGCTCGGCTCCGAGTACAAGATCGGCGGTCAAGACTCCCCGCCCGTCAACGATCTTCGCAACGACGAGGAGTGGGCCGCCAGAGCTTGCAAAGCCAGCATCGGGCGCAAGAAAGGTTATGCGGGGCGCCGTGTTGTCGATGAAAAGATAAAGCGGCACAAAAAGCGCGCTACCCTCGACATCTTCGAGCCTGATGACAAAGCGCGCCTCGCCATCTGCCGCTTTTGTCGAATCATAGGCGATCTTGACCGCAACCTCGGGCAAGGCCGACTTCGCATCCTTGGCCTGATACAAAGGCGCATAACTTGTCCCGCCATCAAGGCTCAATGATACAGCCTTAAGCGGCGCACGCCCTGACACCTTTCCCGAAAGGGAAAGGCTTCCGGAGACAAGAAGTCTCCGGGAAAAGCGCTCTGGAGGATCCCGATCCTCGGCGAAGCCGAGTGACAAAAACTCAGGTTCGGCCAGCGCGGGAAGCGTAAGCGCCACCTTGCGCTGCCCCGAGGTCCCCAAAAGCGCGGCGCGGCCCTCGCCCTCGCCAGGCGCGATAGCAACTTCGGAAAGCGCAGGGATAGACGCCGTAGAGTTAGCAATAACGACCTGGGGGCGGGCCAGCGTGACATTCCCCGCGCGATCGGTCACGCGATAGGCGGCCTTGGGATTCGCGGCGAGATCGGCGCGATGGATGAAGCCCTCGGGCCGATGCTCGATGGGGGCGAAGTTCTCCCCATCGGCCGCGAACTCGACAAGCGCAACTCCGGAGACCTCCGCCACAAGCGCGGCGACGTCTTCGGGGCCCCGTAAATCGGCACCGGCTTCGGGTGAAATAAATCGAAGCTCAGGAGGATCGGCATCGACACCGTAGCTCCTATAGGCGCGGGACCGGTTTCCGGATGGATCTTCGGCGACAAGCTCGAGGATGGCCGGCCCCGACGTGGGCGGAGGTTCGACCATGAGAGAAAACCGTCCGTCTGAGCCGACTTTGACCTCGCGCTCATCTTGTGTAGTGCCCAAGCGCATACGCAATGAAACCGCGCCGCCTATATCGGTGACGCGTCCGCGCACGTCGAATCTCCCTTTGAACCATGCGCCGTCGGCAGGCGAATCGATTTCGATGCGCGGCGGACTTGCGTCGCAGTCAAACACATAGGGACCTGTCTCATAGACATGGCCGCGCTTCGTCGTTCCGATGATCTTCGTGGGTTTTGTCCGTCCCTCGGCGCGGGCTAAGACGGTGACAATCCGCCCTTCGAACGATGCTGCCACTCGGTCGCTCTCTGGCTCGAGGCGGAGGGCGGCAAGCTCCTCGCCATAAAATGCAAACGAAAAGTCTTCCTTTGCCGAAAGGCGTATCATCCCCTCGATAAGACGCGGATCGTCGACGATGAATCCCGGCTCCTCGCGGATGGCGCCGAGGTTAACCGCGTACAAAAGCGCCTTGCCTGCGGTTTCGTTGCCGAAGGTGTCCTTGACGCGAAGCTCAACAAGCAAAAACCCGTAGGGAAGGCTTCGGTCGAGAGGTAACCTGTAGGAATAAGCGCCTCCCTCGGATTTTGCGGAGGGAAGAGATCTCGGTGGACCGCCGTTTACCGACCATTCAGCCACGGCGATCGGGTTAGGCGACAGCACTCGTGCGTCGAGGGCGAGCCCCCTGTCTATCCTCACCTCGGCGCCGGGGGCGTAATCGCGCTCGGATTCTCCCCCGCCCTTCCCGTCGAAAGGCGAAATGCGCGTGAATGACACAAAGGCGGGTCCCGCGTCCACGAGAAAGGGCACGACAAGCGGATCGCCCAAGCGCCCCTCGACGTCCTTCGCCGCAAGCGTAAGGGTATGGCGCCCGGAAGGAAGCTCGGGCAGGACGAAGGCGAAGTGCTCCGATGCAGGAATTTCCACTGGGGCGCCGCCATCGATCGCATATCGCAGACTTGCGACGCCGTCATCGTCGCGTATCGTTCCCCAGACAAGGGCGCCGGGGCCGACTTTTCCGCCCAGCTCAGGGAAAGACAGCCGCACCACGGGCTTGTCGGCCTCATTGTCGATGCGGCGCGTCACGACGCGGCGGGTGACATTGCCGATACGATCCTCGGCGATGAGCGTTACCTCGGCCTTGCCGCCCTTGAGTGCACGCGCGTCAAGCTCCTTGGCAAAATAGGGGTCGCCCGGAACAAGCGGTATCTCCCCCTTTTCCACGCCTGCAAACTCGTACGAAAGACGCGCGACGCCAACCGCGTCACGAACTGCGCCCGCGAGCGTAAATCGCCCGTTGACGGCCGCGCTCTCGCGCGGCAGCGCGATCTCGATCAGCGGCTTTGTGTTATCCACCACAAGCACAAAGGCCGCCGATCCGCGGGAACCGACGCCATCGACACTCTTGAGCCAGACGACGAGCGGGCCGTCGGGGAATTTGCGCGTGTCGAGCGGAAGCGTGAATCCTGCGCGCTCCTTGTCCTTTCCGCGCCTAAGCTCGAGCCGCGAAAAGGTCTTTCCGCCATCGAGCGATGCCTCGAGCAAGGCGACGCCGTTCGCGTCATAAACGGAGCCCTGTAGCCGCACGGAACCAGAGACAAGCGAGCCAGAATCTCGCCCCTCGACGGCGGCAAGCGGCTTGGCGCGATCAAGATCGAAAAAAACGCGGGAAACCGGGCCTGCAAGGCCATTAACGTCGACGCCGCGCGCGGCAACCGTACGCCGCCCATCGGCGAGATTTTTCGTTGCAAGAAGGAGCGACCAAAATTCGCCGCCCTCGGCCCGGACAAATTCCCCACCGTCGACGCTCACCTCAACATAGCCAACCGCGTCGTCGTCGACGCAGGTTCCGACCACATTGAGGTCACCCCCCACCCGCATACCCGGTAGGGGATTGACGATCGAAACGCGGGGAAGATCGGAATCGGGGTCGACGTAGACGTTGATTGGCCCGAAAACCGCCGCGTTACCTGCCTTATCCCGACCCTCGACTACGATGTTGTACTTGCCCTTGGGGAGCGCGGAAATGTCGAAGGCATGCTCCCAGTCCTCGAGGCCCGCGGCCTTTTCAAGACGAGGCTCCTTCTGGCCAAGGGCGGCGGCGTCGAAAAGCGAAAGCGCGAAAAAAACACACGCAGCGACCGAGCGAAGGAAACTGCGGCAACGGCGAATCTCGAAATCCATAGATCATCCTTTGCGCATCATTCGTACTTTAGTCACGATGGAGGACGGCGAGCGCGGGGACAAATGCTGGCCCCGCACCGCAATCCCCTATACGCACTAACGTCTTAGCGTCGTGCGTGCGAAAGCGGCGAAGTCGCCGCCCGATTCGGCAAGGCGCTTAAGCCAGACATCGCGCCCCGCAAAGGGGTCGCGCCACGCGGCGAGCTCCGCATCGCTTGGCTTCGTCTTGCCGAAATCACGGTACCTGTTCGTGAGAAAGCGGTTCGGATAGTTCGCCCGATAATCAGTAAGCCAGGTCTCGGCAAGAAACTCGCGGATCCTCATCCAGTCGTCAGGGAGGGGCGAGCGCGCATAAAGCCCTTCGAAGCGCGATCTATAGTCCCGGAACAGAGCCGCAAACGTCCGCTCATCGCGCTTTTCCGCAAGGTACTGCCCGAGGAGCGGAGAGGCGGGCGAAAGCCGTGCGGCAAGATAGGCCGCAGTCGCCTCCTCCGCGGCGAAGGCCGCAAAGGCTTCACGCTCCTCTTTTGCACCGCGCTTACCATAGGCGGCGTAAAAGAGCTCGTAATTAACGCGCTCGGCGAGCCGCTCGAGCGGAAGCGCGGCATCTGCGTCGACAAGGGGCCCTGGCGAGAGCCCAAAAACGTTGAGCGTCGGCCATGGCTCGACAAACGCCGCATCCCCCTTCCGCTCCGCCTTGTCGCGCGCCGCCTTCGCCGCCTCTTTGTCCGCGAAAAAAACGCTTTCCCGCGCCGTGACCGAGCGTTGCGGCGCGACCGTAAGCCTCCAGGCGGGAGCGCTCCGCGCGCCCGAAAGGTAACGGAGCGCAGCTACCTCAGAGGTAAGGCTATAAGTGCTTGCGGAAAACTCTGCGATGTCGCGCGCCGCCTCAAGAAAGCGCCGCGTCGACTCATCGAGCGCGGCATCCTTGAGCGCCGCCGCAAGCGGGCGGGAGGATGCGCGGAGTGCGGCGGCTTGGCCGCACGAGGCGCCAAGAAGGAGCACCGCGAGGCTCAGCGACACAATTCCGACGCGGCGCAAAGGGAATCCGGACTGCTTCACCGTCGTAAGGCTCCTTCCTCACTTCACATAGTAGCCGATGCGGTAGTAGTCGCTCGAGCTATATCCCACCGCCGCGTACCAGAAGTTCTTGTCGCCCACATCGAACTCGACACTCGTTCGCACATTCTCGACCTCGTAGCCGAGAGCGGCATTCATCGTCTCCCATCCATCGATGGTATCTGGTTCGCCTGCCGTGTCTCCTGGGATCGATTCGAGGGCCGGATCGTAGTAGGCGAGCTTAAGACCGTCGAAAGTGTTGGCCATCGAAGAGTCAAGATAGGAGATGACGGGCTTGTTCCCGTCAAGCGATAGATCAGCCCACACGCCGACGGAACCGATAGAATCGATGACGACGCTCGGCCCGAAGGTATAGGCAGTGGTGCCATTAGTCGGGTTGTTGGTCGACTTCATGTAAATAAGGTCGCCCGTGCTGTTCCGGTAGAAAGCAAGGTGGACATAGCCGGCGGAATCGATTTTCATCGAGATATACTTCCCTGAGTATCTGTAATTTAGATCATTCGTCGCCATGACCGTCTGAAGCGCCCACTGCGCCGCGGTGGGATTCACCGCAGAGGCACGCGCAAGCTTTACCGTCTGATTCGCAGCATCGTAGTAGGCGATGACCGGATAGCCGGTTCCTGGCGTGAGGTCGATGGCGGAGAACTCGCCTGCGGAGGCAGAACGGGAGGTGCCGCCTGCATCAACCACGCGCGTTCCATCGTGAGCATCGCTTCCTCCATCAATGTTTATCCAGGTCTGGCTGTATGCTCCGTTGCTTCCGCTTTGGCGATACCAGTACTTGAGCGCACTGGTGTCGGTGTCATAATAACTAATATGTATATTATCGCCGGATGTAACAATGCGCTGGTTAATGAACTGCATAAGCTTTTTGTCGTGATACAGGGCTTCGGCATTGTAGACGCCGTTATATGCGGTCCCTGAATATTCATTGCCCGCTGTCGCCTGAGCATTCCACACATAGGTTCCGCCGGCCCCCGTAACATCCCAGGTATTGTTCCCATAGGTGTTCGCGTTGATAACGACATTAGGCCGACTACCATAGTGAATGTCGGTATGCTCAAGCGGATCATAGGAGTGGTAGATAACATTCGCTCCATTCGCGTTCGTGCCCCAGTACACATTTGCAGTTGCATAATTGCTCCACGACCCATAGAGCGTTCCATTAGCATCGATGGTCATCGCAGGATATACGGGATCGACACTCCCCGTAAAATAGCCGCGGTTTGCCCCCGTCTGTGTGTTATCGGATCTCCAGACATGCACGGCGCGATCGTCGTTCCACCGCGCCGAGGCTGAGTTCGCAGGATCGACCTCCGAGTTCCAGGTCTTTGTGTTGTCGTTGAGGTTGTTGATCGAGGGGTAGCCGTTGACCGTCACGTAAACCGGCCCGCTCTTTGCCGCCTGAGCAAGCGTCACCGTGAAGGATGTGGAGGTCGCGCTAGACGGCAGATTAAGCGTCGAGCCAGTAAAGCTCACCGTATCGGTGGTCGCCTTAAAGAGGTTAAAGCCCGTAAAGGTGACCTCTTCTCCCTGCCTAAGGACATAGGCGCCGAGGCGCGACCTTGAAGTGTTGTACGAAGAGCTCCGCGCAATCGCCGTGATATAGGGCACAACGTCTACCTGCTGTGTTTTGGCATCCGCGACGTTGGGCGTCGTAGCTCCGTCTTTTGCGCTAAAGGAGACGCTCTTATTGAGGCCGGCAACGTCTGTCACCTTCGAGCTGTCCCAGCTGTAGGTAAAGGTCACCGTGTGCCCGTTCTCGCCAAGGCTCTCGGTGTTGATGGTGAAGGATGGTACCTTGCTTACAAGGTGGCCATTCTCCCAGCTTGCAAGGGTCGGGGCGGGATTGTTCTCGGAAGCGACGGAAACTTCGGTGATGCGGTTATCGTCGTAGACCGTGCCCCGGATGACGAGCGCACCCGAGACCTTGGGGTCGTCGTCGCCACCGTAGGCGGCCTTGATCGACGTCCACACCGCGTCCGTGTTGTCCTCCTTGCGTTCGAGGTGTCCCTTGCTACGGTCTTGGTCAGCCTGAGAAAGCGGCTCAAGCGACACCACGGGCTTCGTCGTATCCGCGGGATTGAGTACGCGCACCTTGATCCAACGGCTCACGTTGATGTCGTCGGCATCGCGTACCGTCACCTTGAGATGGTAATCCACAACTCCGCCCACATAGCCCGTCGTCCAGGGCGCGGTGCCGGGGGTGGGCACAAGCGTCACCGCGGCGTCGCCCAAAGCCGGATTCAGGGCGCTCGTATAGGCGTTTCCAAAGCGCGTCGTCCCCATGGCGTCGTAGACGTCGACGAAGATCTGCTTGACGCCCTGATTCGTGCCGTTCGGGTCGCTCCCCTCGATGCCGAGGTAGAGCTTTCCGTTCTTGATCTTCTGGTAGTCGGTCCGATCGATGGCGAGGGGGGGATTGTAGTAGTCCTTGATCTCCTCGACACCGTCCTGATTCGCGACCGCTCCATTGTTGTTGAGGTCGGAGCCCACCGCAAGGCGGTCGATGACGGGGCCGTTGTTCGCGATAAAGACCTGACGCACGCGATGGACACGGTTACCGGCGAGGTCGTAGACCACATAGTGGAGGTCGGCGAGGCCGTCAGGGAGATACAGGCTGTCGAAGTAAGCCCGCCAGCGCGCCGCGCCCTCATAGATACCGAGGTACTCGTGGTATCCGTCGCCGTCAATGTCCGTACCGATGCCGAGGTCGCTCATCTCGCTGGCCTTGTCCACCTTGATAACGTAGTTGTCACCAAGCGCCGCATGCGTCGCGAAGGGGCTTGCTGGATCGGTGCCCGGAGTCCAGGTATTCGTCGCGAGGTTGTAGGTCTCGATGGCGGCGGACTCGGTCGGAAGGGCCCATCCGTAGGTCCCGCTCGTCTTGAGCGCACGTAGCGCTCCCGACTTAACGAAGTAGGCCTCGATCCGCGAAATGCCGCTCACGGAACCCGAATCGCCGTAGTTACCTTCGACATAGGTCTTGGGCACGCCGTTCACGCTGATCATGCCGTTACGCAGGTTCGCGCCATCCGGGCGCGTCGTACTCGTCGACCAGGAGGAGCTCGGCGCCTGGTTGTCCACATAGTAGGTGAGCGTCTTCTGGTTCACGTAGCCGGACTCGTCCTTGACGTAGAGATCGACGTAGAGGATGCCCGAACTGTTATTGAAATACGTGTTGGTATTGATGGGGAAGGCGAGGTCGTACCCGTGCTGCGGATTTCCAAGGTCGGCAGTGAGTGCGTAGGGATGCCCCGCGCCCGTGTTTGGTCCCGCGCTCAGGGTCTGGTAACCCGTCTTATTGATGTTGATCTTGATCTGCGAGATCGAGGAAAGGTTGAGGTCGATGTTGTCGCCGAATTCGGCCGTGAGCGTAAAGGTGCCGCTCTGGTAACTCTGGTCAAGCGGCGCGGCGTTCTCGATCCGCGGGAATGTCTGGTCGAGGATGATGCTGCGGCTCGACACCTCGCTTGCAAGGCCGAACTTGTCGCGGCTTCGCACCTGAATCGTGATAGTCCCGGTGCCGCCGGTGTTCGACTCGTAGAGCTCGCCGTTCGAGTTAAGCTCCTGCGTCCAGGCATTGTTGCTGACCGGGATGACGTACCAGGCGGACTCGTCCTCCCACTTGTGTGCCGCATCACCGATCTTCACCGTCGTACCGAGTATATCGACGGAGGTGCCGAGCTGGACGGTACCGTCGCCGTCAAGATCGCGGCTGTCGAGGAAGTCTCCGTCACCGTTGAAGTCGATGCGTGCTTCGACCTGCATGACCGGACCGTCGTCGTCGGTCGCCGTGCCGAACATGTTCACAAAGCCGCCGATCTTGTCACCGTTCTTGGGCTGGGTCACGGAGATCGTGGGCTTGTCGCCGTCGGTGTCGATGAAGAAATACGGCCAGTCGAGGGGATCGCCAACCTTGTACTCAGCGACGTTGCCCGCTCTGTCGGTCGCCGCGAGGCGGAAGAAGACCTTCCAGAGCTTCTGGTCGCCGTTTACGTCGACTGCGTAGGTGGTCGACGCGTAGGTTTCAGCATTGAAGGGGAACTCCCAAGCCGCGAGCGTGGCGCTACTCCTCGTAAGGCTTGCAATCGGTAGCTTCGTCACGGGAGAGAGGACCTGCAGACTCACATCCTCAAGGCCGTTGAGGTCATCGGCCGTGCCCGTCACGGAGACAAGCCCGTTGATGTACGCGGCATGGCTCGGGTAGTTGAGCGAAAGCGAGGGAGCCGTCGTATCGATAGTCACGGCGCGCGTCACGGAGCTTTGCCTGCCCGCGCGGTCTGAGAGGACAAGATCCATGTAGAGGGTTCCGTCCTTCACCGCGCCGTCGATATCAATAGACAGCGTGAAAACACCGCCTGAAACCGCCGGCGTATAGACCTTGTTGTGCAGGCTCGAACTCGTGTCGGAGTGCCTGAACGTCAGGGAAAGGGGTGTCGCGCCAAAGCCGCCATCGTCCGAGGCGGTCCCGGCGATGACGAGGCTACCCGCCTTAAGCCGTGCACCTGAAGCCGGTGTCGAGAGCGACAAAAGCGGATTCGCGTTGTCGACGATAAAATACGTGGGTCCGATGCTCCTTGTGGCCCCGTTCCGGTCCGTCGCGGTGATGGAAATATAGTGTTCGCCCGCAGGAAGGCTCGTCCACACGTATTCCCAGGTGCCCGTCGTACCGCTCGTGTTCGTCGGCATCACCGTCGTCGTCCCGTCGAGAAGGGCGCCCACCGCGCCCGAAAGGAATCCGTCGTCATCGCTGATTGTGCCCGATATCTTGAGCACCGCGCCGAGGACGTTATTCCCCGCCGAGGCGGAGTTAGGCGCATCAACAAAGGCCTGGGTGATGAGCGGCACATCCGCCGACTGCTTGGTGCTCACCGTCTTCATAATGGCGTCGGTGACGTTACCAGCCTTGTCCGTGATCCTGAGCCTGATCGTGTAGTTCCCGTCGGGAAGGTCCTTCGTCTCCCATACATGGCTCCAGACGAAGGTTCCGGTGACGGGCGCCCACGCGTTGTTGACCCCGTCCTCGATCGAAATCTCCACGGGATTCGTGTCGCGGAGGTTGAGCTCCGTCACCGTGCCCGTTATGCGCACCGTCTTGTTGAGAAGCGTCGTTGCGAGGAAGGAGCCGCTCGGATGGTCGCGGAACTGCGCATCGAAGCTTCCCGAAGGCGCCGTCGTGTCGAGCGTGGTGCTCCGCTGGGCGGTGGCGACAAGATCGTTATTGTCGGCAGCCTCGATCTCAATGGTCTTAAAGCCGTCCGTGCCGAGATTAAGGCTGATCGACCAGTTCACCACGCCAGTCGCAAGGCTGTCCCAGACGCCGTTTGCGTCCATGTCGGTCATACCGAGTGCGCTTGCAAGCACCCAGGCGCCGCCATTCACACGGGCGTGCACGTACTTAATCCCGCCCGAATCCTCGGCCGTCCCCGAAATCACAAGGTTCCCGTTATTGATGAAGGCCTGAATGGCGCTTGTCACGATGAGATTGGGGCTTCCCGCATCCACGGTGAAAGTCGTCTCGGCGCTCCAATCGCCGAGCTTTCCTGCGTCATCCTTCGCGCGCACGCGGACCGCGTAATCTCCGCCTGAAAGACTCGTAAGACTGTAGTTCCACGTGGCGCTCTTTCCCGTGCCGCTTATAACAGGATACCGCGTGTACGTTGTGCCCGGGCTCGCGGTATTCCAGTATTCGATTACGATCGCATCGGAATCGATGACGCCATTGTTGTCGAAATCGGCAAGGCCGTCATCGTCGGCGGCAGTGCCGGATATCTGTACCGTCGTGCCGTAGGTCGTGCCTCCGACCGGGCTTATGACCGTGACCGTCGGCTTGTCGGCAGCCTGATCGACGAACTGGCTGAAGCTCTGGATGGGGCTCACATTGCCCGCCTCGTCGACCGCACGGAGCTCGATGCCGAGATTTCCCGAAGTCGGCACATACGTCGTGCTGTCGGCGATCGCATAACTCCAGCTACCGTTTGAAAGGCTTGCGTCGGTCCAGTCGAGATTTTGGCCGCCGCCAGAGCCTGTCAGCTTGATCTGCACCTTGGAAAGCGCGCGGTTATCGGAAGCCGTGCCTCGTATGGAGAAAGCGCCGTTCGGCGTGAATCCGACGAATCCCGGATCGAGCGCAAAGGCTGGCTCGACGCTCGGCGAGGCAGTATCGACGGTGATGCTCGCGGTGCGGGTCGTCGAACGGCCCGTCGCGTCGGTGACGACGAGCGTGAATATCTTGTTCCCCGAGATGGCGTTAGCCGGAACCGTGTAGACGACACTGAAGTCCAAAGCCGCGGAAGCTATTGCGCCGAGGCCGCTCTGCGCGCCGTCAACCTCGACCGTTTGCGAGCTTATGCCCGAGGCGTCGCTTGCGGTCCAGGAGAAGGTCACCTCGTCCCCCGCCTTGTACGCAGGTTTTACCGGAGCCTTTGCGATGCTCGCCGAGACCGTGGGCGGGTTGTTGTCCCAGGTAAAGGTCTGCACCGCGGTCTCGATAAAGCGTTCTGCAAGTCCCGACTTTTTACTCGCATCGTCCATCACGCGGAAGTACATGCTGTAGATGCCATCGCCCTTTTCAGAGAGGAAGGTCGAAAGATCGACCGACCAGGACACAAGCTGGGTAGGCGCACTCGAAGCCGCGATGGGGAACGCGGTATAGTTGCCATCGCTTGATTTTTTCACATAGAGGATGGCGGCGCCCGAAGCAACGCCATCGTCATCCATAAAGGTGCCGCGGGCGCGCTTGTCGGCGCCGATCGCGTCGCCGGGCGATGGGCTTTCAATCGTAGCTACGGGCACATCGGAAGCCTGGTTCACCTCGACCGTCGCAAGGTGGCCGCTTTCGTTGCCCGCCTTGTCACGGGCAACGATGTAGAGATACATCGTGCCGCTCATCGCGGAGGTGTCGATCGTCGCAGCGTAGGGTGCAAGAAGAGGCTGGCCGTCACCATCGTCGTAGACGGGTAGGCCCGAGGCGGGGCGGACAAAGTATTTGACCCCCCAAAGCCCGTTAGCATCGCTTACATTCGCATTGAGCGTAATCTTACCGTTTACAACGTTGCCCGCAAGTATAGGCGAGAGCGCGGAAATGAGCGCGGTCGGCTGTGTCGTATCGACGGTGATGCTCCGCTGTATGGACTGCGCGGGTCGGTCGACGCTGTCTTTGGCGTCTATCGTCACGACGTAGAGCCCGTCGCCAAAGCCGATGGGCACCGTTTGCCGCCATACCTGGAAGGCGCTCCCCGCTCCAGATTGGATCACCGGTGGGTCGAGTGTCTTGACGCTTCCGTTAACCGATAGTGTGACGGTAAGCGGCGCAGCTCCTAGCGCGTAGGTGTCGGAAACGGCGATGTCGATGGAAAAGGGGCTATTTTTGAACACAATGCCATCGTAAGCCGCATCTACCGAAAGGCTAGGATCGGCGCGGTCGATGATAAACGCCTGTGTCGCAACCTCGCTCAGGTTGCCTGCGCGGTCTTCCGCCCACACCTTGAGCGTATGCATCCCCTCGGCGTAGACCTTTACCCCGTCTTTCTCCACCGAAAGATCGATCGTCCCAAACCACGAACTCGTCCCCGCAAGGGTCCCGGCGTCCTTGTCATCAATCCGGTAGTACACCGTCGCAACGCCGCTTGTCGCGTCGCTCGTCTCCCCGTTTACCA
Source organism: Spirochaetota bacterium (assembly GCA_029265615.1). Lineage (GTDB taxonomy): Bacteria > Spirochaetota > Spirochaetia > Treponematales > Rectinemataceae > JAEUJG01. Next base: position 35,137 of record JAJUIB010000008.1, on the reverse strand, counting down.
CAAGGTCCTTCTGCACAAATGCCCCAGGACTCGACTTTATCACCGGCGTCGTTGGCTTTTCCGTATCAAGGAGCACCCACCGCGACAGCGTCGCCTTACGTCCCGCCACATCTTCGGCGGTGAAGACAAGCTTGTACTCCCCATCCTGCGTCGCAGGGAGCGTCCAGTTCCACGCCCCGACACTTGTCGTGATCGCCTGCGGAGAAGCTCCGTTTACGCTCACTTCGAGCTTTTTAATCCCGTTCGTATCGCTCACCGAACCGCCAAAGCTCACCGCCTCCTTCTTGATCGCCTGATCGGCAGTAAGCCCCGAGCCCGTCTCGCTCAAAACCGGGTCAGCCTTGTCGTACGTGAACGTCACCTTCTTCTTCGTCGCCGCGTTAAGCCCGTCGCTCGCACGCACCCACAGCGACTTTTCGCCTTCCTGCGCACCAGTGTCCACGTCCTCGACCACCCACGTGTAGCCAGTAAGCGTCACCGCCACCCAGCTGCCGTTTTCGCCATCGCTACTGTCCAGGCTGTATTCTAGGCTCGATACGCCCTTGCCCCCAAGGTTGTCCTCTACCGTGCCTGAGAGCCTTACCTTCTGCGTTTCCACAAGCCCACTCGGCGTCTTTACCTCGAGGACCGGCGGCGCCACGTCGATCACCACCGTTCGCCGCACCGTGCTCGTCTGATCCGCTTTATCTGTCGCCATCACCGTAAGCGTGTACGACCCGTTCCCCAGCGACACGGGGAGCGTCGCACTCCACTTACCTGTACCGTCGGGAAGTGCGGTCGAAAGCACACCAGTACCCCCACCGCTCTTTATATAGCTCACACTCAGCGCTTTGATACCGTTCCCATCCGTCGCACTGCCTTCGAGCGCCACATCACTGTTCCGATACCCGGTCTCGCCTTCCGTAAGCCCCGTCACACTCACTGCGGGGTCCGCAAGGTCAACGCGATAGCTCCGCTCATACGCATCCCCCACATTTCCCGCACCGTCGATCGCACGCACAAAAAACTTCTTCGTAAGCCCATCCGTGAGACCGGAAAGCGCAACACTCCAGTCCGCACCTCCCGTACCTCCGTGCCAGCTTGTGCCATCAACGCTGTACTCTATCCGCGCAACCCCGGAGCCAGTGTCCGCCGCGCTCCCCAGCACCGTGTAGCTCGCGCTCCGCACAAGCTCGTTGTTCCCAAGGTTCATCCCCGTAACCTCAGGCTTCGTCGTATCCACCTTGACTATGCGCTGTAGCGAGCTCGTTCTGCCCGCTATATCACGCACCGTCACCGTGAACACATAGCTCCCGTCTCCCACAAGGTCCGTAAGCGCAACCGCATGCGCCCAATTCGCGCTCTTCCCGCTCAATGCCACAGGAGCCCAGCTCTTTACCGCTACATCGTTCTTTGTCACGCTCACCACAAGGCTAGAAAGCGCGTTCGTGTCACTCGCTGACCCATGAAGCTCAAAGCCCCCGTTCGTGAGCTTCGTGTCCTCTCCCACCGCTGTTTCGGTAAGCGCAGGATTCGCCTTGTCGTAGTAGAACGTCACCACATCGCTTGTGTACGCGTTCCCAAGTAGGTCCCGCCCCTTCACCACAAGCTGGCACGCCCCTTCACTCCCAAGTGTCGCGTCAGCCGTCCAGGTCTGCCCTATGAGCGACAGGGGCTTTTCCTCGCCACCATTGAGCACATACACAAGGCTCCCAACAAGAAGCCCCGAGCCTGTGTCGTAGGCCGAACCCCGCAGCGTATAGTTCGCCTGATCCGTCGGCTCGTTCGGCGCTGGCGCCCGCACCTCGATAACCGGCGCACTCGTGTCGATCCTCACCGTCTTTGTCGCCGTGCTCGTCCGCCCTGCCTCATCCGTCACCGTGAGCACATACTCATAGAGCCCGTCGTCCGCGTGCGTCGTCCTATTCACGCTCTGCGTGTAGCTCCACGCCCCCGTCGAAACCCCGCCTTCACTAAACACAAGCTCGGTCGCTCCACCCCCGTCTTTTTTCACCGTGAGCTTCGCCGCCACCGCTCGCCGCCCTACCGTCACTGCATCGTCGTCGCACTCCCCTGAGAGCGTAAAACTCTCCTCGCGGTACGTTACCCCTGACTCTTCATACCCCTTCGCCGTGCTACCAGCCGCAATACTCGCCACCGGGCTTGTCCGGTCATAGGTAAACGCCTGTGTCGCAATCTCGCTCAGGTTGCCTGCCGCGTCTTTTGCCCATGCGGAAAAAAGTTTTGCCCCCTCGGAAAGAGCCTTCAAATCCTCCGTTGCGCTCCACGAAGCGGCGCCAGAGGCAGACTTCCAGTACTCAAATTTCTTGGGGCGATCACTCCCATCGCGCGCGCCAAGCCAATAGCGCACTTCCGTCACGCCGCTCTGTGCATCAAGGGCAGTGCCGCGGAAAATGAAGGAATCGCCAGAGAGGAACGCACCCACGGGCAGGGGCGCGGCGGGCGGCTCGCTGATGGTGAGGGTAGGAGCTTCCTCGTCGATGACGACATGATGTGTGCGCCGCGCCGTGGCGCCGCTTGCATCGCGGGCTTCGTAATCAAAATAGAGGTCGGTCCCGAACGCATACGGCACCTCGACCACCCAGCGCCGGCCAATGCGGCTTCCCGCCTCGGAAAGCACCTCGCCCGGGGTAAAGCTCACACCCTCGATTGCCGCGCCATCCTTTGCCCCGCGCGCGGTGACGTTGACAAGCTTTGATCCTTCAATGCCGTCGGTCGTGTCGTTGTCGTCGCTTACGACGAGCTCTATCCGCACGCCCTTCCCCTTGCCGCCTGCAAGATCGATACGCGATGCGTAGCCTTCATCGGCGGGGATAAGACGCACAAACTGCGGAATCGTGTTGTCGATGAGAAAGTCGAGTTCTGTCGGAAGAGCCGGGGAGCCGCCCTTTGCACTCGCCTCCATCCTAAGGTGGTACCGGCCGTTGCCTAGAAAGGTGTCGCCCGCTTTAAGCGCGAAGGTGAAATTAAAAACCGTGCCCATCGACGTGACGACGACAGGGAGGCTCTTGACCGTCGCGTCTTGCGACCCAAGCGGCGTGACTGTGGCCCTGATCGATGCGCCATCGACCGCGTTGCCCGCCGGCCCAGGCGCGACAAAGCCGAGAATAGGCGTCTTGGAGCCAAGCACGTTGGCGGTAACCGGCTTACTAGCATCAAGATTGGTGAGCGTGATTTGGGGACGCGTCCCGTCAACGTCGTATGTGAAGCCGAGTTTTTTCTCGTCGCAGGGAAGCCGCTTGTCCTTCAAGTCAGTAAACAAAAGCCCCTGTAAATCGGGAAGTTGGGCATTGCGTTCTTCCTGATCCATGGCCCCAAGTTCGCTCGTCACCGGGAACCGCTCGATCTTGTACGTCCCCATGAGGGCCCAGACGTCTTGCGCGTGATAAACATAGTTATTCGTATTGCCAGCGCGGTCGCGCGCCATGACGGTGAAGGTATAGCTTGTTCCGCTCTCGTCCTTGCCCCAGGGAAGGTCTTCGCCCTGACCGATATTGAAGCGCACCGACCAGCTAGTCGTCCCTTGTGCCTCCTTGCGCTTTATCTCCTTCCCGTCTTTGTCGGCGACGATAACCTCGACCTTGTCGAGCGGCGAGGGGTCCCAGACCTCACCGCCGAAGTCGATGTAGCTCGAATAGGTTCCTGCGGAACTGCCATAGCCCTGGGGCACAGACACAAGCACAAAGGGCGGCTTCGTGTCCACGGTAAAGCGGACCGAGCGCCGGTCTTCTTTTCCTGAGGCATCCTGGGCAATGACGGTGAGCGTCTTTTCGCCCTCGGCCACCGCTCCCGCCTCCGTCCCCACGGGAATGGATACCGTCCACTCACCCTCCTTAACCGCGGCGGGATAGCTCTGTCCATCGACAAGGACACGCACCGAATCGAGGGCAAGATCGTCCGAGGCGGTGCCGCGCACCGTAAGGCTTTTTTCTGAAATGAAGGCGCCGTTCGCAGGCGAGGTGATCGCGAGGGCAGGCGGCGTTATGTCCACCTTGCTGCCAAGGCCCACCTTGGCAAGGTCGCAGGTTGCAAGGAGGAGCGAAGCGGCCATAAGCCCCCCCACACGGGTCGCCTGCGACTTCGCCCACTGGGTATACCGACTCCTCGACATAGACCCCTCCTCCGGATACGACGCAACGAGATAGACGGCGACATTTATAGGATCGAATTTTTAGGTTGAAGAGCTTATCGAAAAACGCCTATTGTTTTTATTATATCACGTTTTCTCAATGCATGACTATAGAGAAACACGTTTGTTCCAGGTCTATACATGCCGCCGCGGGCGAAGCGAAAGGGCTTAAAGCCCTGCGCCTTTAACTTCACCGCTTCCCGCTCTATAGATTTTGCACTATACTGGGTGCTGGAGTTATTAGAGATCATGCCCTACGCCGACCTCCAGGACTTTATCGCCACGCTGGAAGAGCGGGGCGAACTTACGCGGATCGCCGCCTCAGTCGATCCTGAGCTCGAAATCACCGAGATAGCCGACCGAGTGATGCGGCGGGGCGGCCCTGCCCTCCTTTTCGAACGGGTGAAGGGCTCAGCCTATCCGCTCCTCATCAATGCGATGGGAACGGAGGCGCGCATGGCGCTCGCCCTCGGAGCGGCCAGCCTCGATGCAAAGGCCGCCGAAATCGAAGAGCTCATCACCTGGGCCTTTGGTCAGTTACGCGACTTCTCCCTTCTCACGGCCTTGCCGGAGGCCCTCCCCAAAATCCCTCGGGCCTTGTCACTCCTTCCGCGGCGGACATCCCGGCCGCGCTGCCGCGAGGTCGTCGCCGACGATGAGGGCTTCGATTCTCTGCCGGTTCTCAAGTGCTGGCCCCAGGACGGTGGACGCTTCCTCACCCTGCCCGTCGTCTGCACGCGAGACCCCGAGACCGGAGCCCAGAACTGGGGCATGTACCGCATGCAGGTCTACGACGACCGTACCGCCGGCATGCACTGGCACCTCCACAAGGACGGGGCGCACTTTTTCCAGAAATACAAATCCCGCGGCGAGCGAATGCCTGTTGCGGTCGCGCTTGGCTCGGACCCCGCCGTCACCTACGCAGCGACGGCGCCCCTGCCTGAGGGACTGTGGGAGGCGATGTTCGCGGGCTTTCTGCGGGGAAAGCCCTGCGCCGTGGCCAAGGCGAGCCTCTCCGAGCTCGAGGTGCCGGCGGACGCAGAGTTCGTCCTCGAGGGCTATGTGGACCCCGGCGAGTCCCGCCTCGAGGGGCCCTTTGGGGATCACACGGGCTTTTATTCGCTCCCCGATGACTACCCGATCTTCCACCTCGAGCGCATAACGCGAAAGAGGACGCCCGTCTACCCCGCGACGGTTGTTGGCATCCCGCCCAAAGAGGACTGCTGGATGGCGAAGGCAACCGAGCGGCTTTTCCTCCCCCTTCTTAAGCGGCTCTGCCCCGAGATCGCCGATCTGTGCATGCCGCTCGAAGGCGTCTTTCACAACTGCGTCATTGTCTCCATCCATAAGCGCTTTCCGGGCCAGGCGCGAAAGGTGATGAACTTCCTCTGGGGCATGGGCCAGCTCATGTACACGAAGCTCATCGTCGTCGTCGATGCGGAGGTCGACCTCCGCGACCTCTCGATGGTGGCATGGCGGGTGTTCAACAACATCGACGCTCGGCGCGATCTTGTCTTCTCCGACGGCCCGCTCGACGCCCTCGACCACTCGTCGCCCCTCCCGCGCTACGGAACGCGCCTCGGCGTCGATGCGACGAGGAAGGGGCCCGACGAGGGGCACATGCGCGCCTGGCCCGAGCCCCTCGTCATGGACGAGCGCATTCGGAACCTTGTCGACGCGCGCTGGGCGGAATATGGACTCTGAGACCGTCCGCAGCCGGGCCGCCCCCGGCCAGAAGCCTCCTAGGGGGCTAGGCCGCGCGGCGGAAAGGATCCGCGACGTGGGCGACGCGGTCATCTTCCGCCATACACTGTTCTCGCTCCCCTTCGCCCTTGCGGCGGTGCTCCTCGAGACGGCCGGGCGGCCGCCCCTCGGGAAACTCGCCCTCATCATCATCGCGGCGGCCTCGGGGCGCAACCTCGCCAATGCGCTCAACCGCCTCATCGACCGCGACATCGACGCGCGCAACCCGCGCACCGCGGCTCGACACCTGCCCTCGGGGCGGCTTAGCCCCCGCGACCTTATCATCTTTTCGGCGGTGATGGGGGCGCTCCTTGTCGCCGCGACCGCTCTGCTCGGGTGGCTCTGTCTTGCGCTCCTCCCCCTCGCCGGCATCGCGGTCTTCGGCTACTCCTATACCAAGCGCTTCACCTGGCTCTGCCATTACTGGCTCGGTGCGACCTGCGCAATCGCGCCCATGGGCGCGCTTGTCGCGATTTCAGGCCGCGTGTTCGAGCTCCGTTTTTTCGTCCTTTCGGGCGCGGTGGCGCTGTGGGTGGCGGGCTTCGACGTGCTCTACGCCCTCCAGGACATCGAGGTTGATCGCGCCGAGGGGCTTAAATCGATCCCGGCACGCTTCGGGGAAACGTGTGCACGGTGGATCGCCGCACTCTCGCACCTCGGCACGCTCGCAGGCTTTGCGCTCCTACCTACGTTCTGGCCCCTCGGGGGCGCCTACTGGGCGGCCTTCGGCCTCACAGCGATCCTCCTGGGGGCCGAGCACCTCATCGCGCGGGGGTGTACCGAGCGGCACATCCGCATAGCCGCCTACGGCATCAACGAGATTATTCCCCTCGTCCTGCTCGCGGGGGTCGCACTCGACCTCTATCTGCTATAATAAGGCCATGGCGCGTTACCTCGTCTGCATCACGGGCGCATCCGGCGCAATCTACGGTCTAAGGCTCCTCGGAGCGCTCTGCGCGCCAGAGGCCGAAGGCCGCGAGCTCCACCTGGTCGCCTCTACATGGGGAGAGCACGTCATCCGCGAAGAAACGGGGCGCCCCCTCGAGGCATGGATCGAGGAGCTCAGGGAGCGCAGGGGGACTCGCATAACGCGCCATGCGGCGGGCGACCTTGGCGCACCGATTGCCTCAGGATCCTTCCGCCTCGACGGCGCGGTGATCGCACCCTGCTCGATGGCCACAATAGGCGCGCTCGCCGCAGGCGCAGCGACGAACCTCGTCCACCGCGCAGGCTCAGTTGCGCTCAAGGAAGGCTGGCCGCTCGTCCTTGCGCCCCGCGAGTCGCCGCTCTCCCTCATCGACCTAAGGAATCTCGCGACGCTCGCCGAGGCGGGCGCCGCCATCATGCCCGCCTGTCCGGGCTTCTACCACCGCCCTCGGACCATCGAGGAACTCGTCGACGGCTTTGTCGCGCGCATACTCGACCGGCTTGGGGCGGCGAACCCCCTCGCACGGCCCTGGCTGGGGCCTGCGAACGACCAAGGAGTCTCACCATGAAGCTCTACGCCAAGGCCGCCGCGCTCTGCCTGCTTGTCGGTGCGGTCGCCGCCGCCCCCTCGGGCGCCGCCCCCTCGGGCGCCGCCCCCTCGGGCGCCGCCCCCTCGAGCGCTGCCCCCTCGAGCGCTGCCCCCTCGAGCGCCATCCTCAGAGTCGGCATCCTCCCCGATGCGGACTCCCTGCCCCTCCTCGTCGCCGAGGCTGAGGGCCTCTTCGCGAAGGAAGGCGCGCGCGTTGAACTTGTGACCTTTAAGGCGGCGGTCGAACGCGACGCGGCGCTCCAGTCAGGAGCGGTCGACGGCGTCATCTCCGACCTTCTCGCCGCGGCGCTCGCGGTGCAGGGTGGCTTCGAGCTGCGCGTGACAAGCCTCACCGACGGCCGCTACGGCATCGTGACCGCTCCCGGATCGGGCCTCGATAAGCCTGAGCAGCTTCGCGGCGTCGAGGTGGGCATCTCCTCGAACACGATCATCGAGTATGCAACGCATTCCCTGCTCTTTGCAGCGGGCGTCCCTGTCGCCGAGATAAAAGGCCTGCCCGTGCCGAAGATTCCGGTGCGTATGGAGCTCCTCCTCACGGGCCAGCTCAAGGCAGCCTGCCTCCCCGAGCCGCTCCTTTCAGCGGCCCAGGCCCGCGGCGCCCGATTGGTCGCGGCGAGCGACGACGCGGGGCTTCGCGCCGGCGTTCTTCTCTTTACGAAAAAGTCGCTCGATACGCGCCTTGCCGACATCACGGCCTTCTATCGCGCCTATGCCACCGCGGCCGCCAGAATCAACGCGGACCCGGCGAAGTACCGCCCCTTCCTCGTCGACAAGGCGGGATTCCCCGCCGAGGTCAAAGACAGCTACCGCTTCGTGCGCTACGAAAAGCCGCGTCTTCCCTCAGAGGCGGATGTCCGCGCGGTCGTCGCATGGATGCGGAGCCGTGGCCTTCTTGCGGCCGAGGTCCAGCCCGCCGCCATCCTTGACGGCAGGGCGCTTTCCGGGTTCTGAAACCTTAAGTCCGCAGCCCGTGCTCGAGTTCCGCGGCGTCTCGATCGCCTATCGCGGCCCCAACGGCCCCCTTGTCGCGGTCGAAGGGGCCTCGGCCCTCTTTCGCGAGGGCGAAATAGGTGCGCTCGTCGGCCCCTCGGGTTGCGGCAAGACGAGCCTCGTGCGCGCCGCGGCGGGCCTTCTGCGGCCCATGGCGGGCTCGGTGCTCGTCGAGGGCCGCGAGCTTTCCGGGACGCGCGCGCGCACTGCGGTCATCTTCCAGGATTACGGTCTTCTACCCTGGAAAACGGTCGAGGGCAACGTCGCGCTCCCCCTTGAGCTCCGCGGCCTTGGACGCAAGGAGCGCCGCGCGCGCGTCCAGCCCCTCCTCGAGGAGCTCGGCCTTGCGGGCTTCGCACGCTACTATCCGGCGCGCCTCTCAGGCGGCATGCGTCAGCGCGTCGCCATCGCACGGGCGCTCGCCGCCGAGCCTGACCTCCTCCTCATGGACGAGCCATTTTCGAGCCTCGACGCCCTCACGCGCGAGGGGCTCCAGGAAAGCCTCCTTTCGGTCGTAGCGGGAAGACGGCTGTCTGTCGTCATCGTCACGCACTCCATCGAAGAGGCGGCCTTCCTTGCACGCCGCACCTATGTGATGGGCGGGCGCGCCCCCGGAAGAATTACAGCGCTTGTCGAGGCTCCGCGCGCGGACCTAGGCACAACGGAGGCAGAATTCCGCGGCGCGGAATTTCGCGGAAGTGCCCACTACTTTGAGCTCTGTGTCGCCATACGGCGCGCCCTTGAAAACGCAAAGGGGGCGGCACGATGAGGCGGCGCGCGCTCAGAACCCTTGCCGCCCTCGCCCTCCTCGTGGGGCTTTGGGCGGCGGGCGCCTATCTCGTCAGACGGCCCTTCCTGCCTGGGCCTGGACTGGTCTTTAGGCGGCTTGCCATGCGGCTCGGCGATGGATCGCTCGTCCTCCACGCCCTCGCCTCGATGCGCCGCGTCGCCCTTGCCCTTGTTTTTGCTACGCCGACAGCCGCTGCGCTCGGCCTTGCCGCGGGGCGCTCGCGCCGTATCGACGCCGTGGTTTCGCCCTTTGTCTACCTCCTCCACCCCCTGCCCAAGGTTGCCTTTCTCCCCGTCATCATGCTGTTTTTCGGCCTTGGGGACGGCGCGAAGGTGTTTCTTATCGGGCTCATCATCGTCGGCCAAATCCTCGTCGCAGCGCGCGACGCCGCTCGCGCCGTGCCCGAAGCCCTGCTTGAGTCCGTGCGCTCGCTCGGCGCAGGACGATGCGCGCTCTTTCGCCACGTCGTCGTCCCCGCCACCCTGCCCGCCCTCCTCACCGCGCTTCGCGTGGGCCTCGGCACCGCGATCGCCGTGCTCTTCATCGCTGAAACCTTCGCCACCGAATCGGGGCTCGGCTGGTACATCGTCGACGCATGGTCGCGCGTCGACTACCCCGACATGTACGCGGCAATCACGGCGTTATCCGTGCTGGGTTTCGGCGCATTTGCGCTCCTTGACCTTGCCGAATCCCGGCTCTGCCGCTGGCGGAACACAGACTAGGAACGGCTGCACCTACTCAAGCGGCCCGCGATAGCGATTGACGCCGAGGGCGTCGAGCGCCCGCCCGTAGACTTCGAGTCTCCGCGAAAAGCCTGCAAAGTCGCGCACTTCGCGGGGGCTCCACAGTGCCTCGGCGATCGCCGCAAGACGCGGGAAGAGCAGGTACTCAACCTGGCGGCCGAAATAGGTCATCTCGGACCAGAGGTTTGCCTGGCCTCCGCGTATGCGCTCAACCTCGGCGGCTGTCAGCCCAGGCGGGATGGGCTCGAAGGCGTAGCTGTCGCGCACGGTGCACACGGACAGGTTGCCCGGCTCTTCGGGTAGATCGAGGTGCTTGTGGTCGAGGTAGCAGGCGCGGGTCTGGGGGCACATGACGACCTCGTGGCCCTGGCGCGCGGCGGCAAGACCGCCTTCATACCCGCGCCAGGATGCGACAACGGCGCCCTGAGGAGCCCCGCCCTCGAGTATCTCGTCCCAGCCGATCATGCGCCGTTTGCGTTCCGCAAGTAGCCCCGCCACCCGCGTCATAAACCAGCCCTGGAGCCGTTCAGGATCGAGCGCACCGTCTTCGTCGCGGAGTCGTGCGGCCTTCATAAGGGCGCGGCACTTCGGACAGGAGAGCCAGCGCGCCTTGGGCGCCTCGTCGCCACCTGCATGGACAAAGGGCCCCGGGAAAAGACGCACCACGTCGTCAAACACGCGGCCAAGGAGCTCGAAGGTTCCCTCATTGCCCGCGCAGAGAATGTCCTCGAAGATTCCATACCGCCCCTCGGGGCGGAAGGGACCACCATCCTGTGCCCTGCCTACGCAGGAAAGCTCGGGATGCGAGGCAAGGAGGGCGGTCGCATGGCCTGGGGTTTCGATTTCGGGCACAACGGTGATATGGCGCGCCGCGGCATACGCAACGACGCGGCGCACATCTTCAGGCGAATACGAACCCTCGATCCAAGACACCCAGGCAAGCCGTGGATCGAGGCGCCGCGCGCCAGAGCGCGCAAGTTCGGGCGCCGAAGGGAGTTCGAGGCGCCATGCCTGATCGTCGGTCAGGTGCCAATGAAAGACATTGAGTTTGTGGAGGGCGGCAAGGTCGATGAGCCGTTCGATGAACTCGACCCGGAAAAAATTACGCGCGGTATCGAGCATGAAGCCGCGCCAGGGGAAGCGCGGTCCGTCCTCGATAAAGAGTCCAGGCAGCACCGGCCCCGCAGCAAGGGCAAGGGAACGGAGCGTCGCACCGCCCCGGACAATGCCTGCGCCTTGGCGAGCGAGGATCCTTACGCCGCCCGCGGCGATCTCAAGACGGTAGCACTCGTCGCCCCCCGGCTCGGAGGCGGCCGGGTCGCGGAAGGGCGCATCCCCCTCGCGCCGAAGCTCCACGCAGACTTCGCCCTCTCCGGGGGGTAGAGCGCCGCAGATGATCCGCAGCGCCTGATCGGTGGCGCCCAGGGCGCCGTCGATCCACTGCGCCACAAGCGCGGCCTCACCCTCGAAGCCGGGATCGTACAGTACAGACAAGCACAGGCGGAGATCAAGCGAGCCCTCACGTGGCTCGAGCTTCCGGGGGGCAGGGATGAGCCCCAGGCGTTCCGCGAAGGTCACAGGCCCTGCCCCGCGACGACGTCGCGATAGTAGTAGAAGCTCGCCTTGGGCTTCCGCTCGCCCGTCCTTTCGTCGACACGCACAAGGCCGAATTTTCGCGAATAGCCCCAGGCCCATTCAAAATTGTCCATGAGGGTCCAAGCGAAATAGCCGCGCAGGGGGACGCTGTGCGCGAGCGCATCGCGGCAGGCCGCGATATGCCCGCGGTAGTAGGCGATGCGATCGAAGTCGCGCACCGCGCCTGAGGCGTCAGGCTCGTCGCGGTATGCCGCGCCGTTCTCCGTGACATAGAGCGCGCGGACAGGCCAGGATGTCGCGATGCGCGACAGCACACGGAAAAGCCCGCGCGGTTCCACGTCCCAGCCCATCTCGGTTTTAGGCTGCCAGGTCGGAACGCGGACGTGCCCCTCCCGGGTAGCAGGGCCGATCGGTGCGGCCTCGACCGCATCTTCGTTGTAGTAATTGATGCCAACAAAATCGATCGGGAGGGCGATCGCCGCAAGGTCGCCTGCGAGCACCGGCATCGAGACGCCATGAAGGCAAAGGTGTTCGTCGGGATAGCCGCGGCCGTGAATCGGATCAAGCCAGAGCCCCGTCCGTTGCACCGAGGCGCGCTCGGCCGCGGCGATGTCCTCGTCACGCAGGGTCGCGGGGCGTGGCGTCTCCGGATTGATAACGATGCCGATCTCGCCTTGCGCCCCCGAGGCGCGAAACGCCGCGACCGCAAGACCATGACCGAGGAGCAGATGATGCGCGGCGCGGTAGGCGGCTCCTTCGTCGCGGCGGCCGGGCGCATGCTCGCCCGTCGCGTAGCCGAGAAAGGCTGAGCACCAAGGCTCGTTGAGCGTCACCCAGCGCTTCACGCGCCCGCCGAGCGCGCGGAACATGATGTCTGCGTACTCGGCGAAACGGAGCGCCGTGTCGCGCTCAGGCCAGCCCCCCTTCCGCTCGAGCGCAAGCGGAAGATCCCAATGATAGAGCGTCGCCCATGGCTCTATTCCCGCCGCTAAGAGGGCGTCCGCGAGCCGCGCGTACCAGTCGATTCCGGCCTGGAGGGGCTTCCCCGCGCCCTCAGGCTGTATCCGCGGCCAGGCGATGGAAAAGCGATAGGCGCCCACGCCGAGCGCGCGGAGTAACGCGATGTCTTCGGGCCAGCGCCGGTAGGAATCGCAGGCGAGATCCCCGTTCTGGCCGCCCAGGACGCGGCCGGGCTCCCGGCAGAATTCGTCCCAGATCGACGGGCCACGGCCGTCGGCCTTCGTCGACCCTTCGATCTGGTAGCTTGCCGTTGAGCAGCCCCAGAGAAAATCCGCGGGAAATCCGTCGCCCCGCATCTCACTAGTATGTCGCATAACCTTTCTCTTTCCCGAGGCTGCTTTCGCCCCGTGCGGGCGTGCCTCTATCCCTTTACCGCGCCGGCGGCGACGCCCTTCGTGATCTGTTTGCGGAAGACCACATAGAAGACGAGCATGGGCGTCATCCCGATGGTGAGGGCCGCGAACTGCTTCCCGTAGTCCGTCGAAAGCGAGCCAGAAAACTTAAACATGCCGAGCGGCAGGGACTTAAGTTCTGTCTTCGACACGAGGATGTTGATGAGCGCGAACTCGTTCCAGATGCTCGTGATGTTGAGAATAGCCACCGTCGTCGCGACAGGAACGGCCATCGGCAGGATTATTTTCCAGAATATTCGCAGAAAGCCGGCGCCGTCGATGCGCGCCGATTCGACGAGGGCGCTTGGTATCGATTTTATGTACTCAGTGCAAAGGTAGATAGCCGTCGGAAGCCCCGAGCCGATGTACACGAGGAGCACCGCAAAGCGCGTGTTGTAGATGCCAAGGAGATTCATCTCGAGAAAGAGCGGTATAAGAAGCGTGTTAGTTGTAAGAAGGATGCCGATGACAAAACTGCCATACATCGGCCGCGTCGCGCGGGACTTGAGCTTGGCGAAGGCAAAACCTGCAAGGAGGGCAAGCAGAATAATGCCCGCCGTCGCGCCCGCCGTGTAAATTATGGAATTCGGGAAGAGCTTGCCAAACTCGCCCATTTCCCAGGCCTGGGCATAGTTCTTAAGCGTCGGCTCCTTGGGCCAGCCGAGCTGGCTCACCTGAAATTCCCTCGTTGTTTTAAATGAGTTCATCACGAGCCAAAAGATCGGGTAGATGGTCATGAGCGAGAAGATCCCCATCGCCGCATAGGCGAAAAACCGGCCAAGCGCGGCGGCGAGGCGCCCCAAAGGGGTCGTCTTTATCTCTTCGGACATGTCGCTACTCCTTCCCACCGAAGCGCTTCTCGACCGCCTTCGTGAGCGCGATGAGGAGAAAGCTGATCAGCACCATAACGAGCGAGATCGCGTTGGCGAGGGGGAAATTGGGCCGCCCGAGGAAGGCGTTGTTGTACATGTATATCGAAAGTATCTCCGTGACCCGCGACGGGCCGCCGCCCGTCATTGTGAAGATGAGCGCGAAACTCGAAAGGGATCCGGAAATGGCAAGTATCGCCGAATTGACAATGGTGCCCGAGAGAGCAGGCAGGATGATAAAGCGCATAATCTGCCCATCCGAGGCGCCGTCGATGCGCGCTGCCTCGATGATCTGCGCATCGATCTTCTGCATGTTCGCAAGAAAGAGGATGAGGTACATACCCGTGTACATCCAAAGGATGACAAACAACACGGGAAGCATGGCCACGTCGGGCTTTGTGAGGAAGGTTGGACTCCACTTCCGCGCAAAAAGATTCGCAAGGTCGTTAAGCACCACGGACAACTGGCTTGGATCATAGGAGAGGATGAGCTCCTTGAGCTCAGGAACGGGGTCGGAAAAATAACCTGAGCCCGCAGGACCTGCAACGTCGAGGATCTTCCGCACAAGGTCGTCTGAGATCTGGAACCCGCCTGCGGCGTCAAAAATACCTTGCAGCTTAGCTATAAAGTCGGCGCGATACAGGCGGTTCATCACCTCGGCGATAGGACCGTTCGGCGAAAAAATCGTCTGCCACAGGAGGCCAACGACGATAACCGAGATGATGTTCGGTACATAGAGCACGCCCTGCCAGAAATCGGGCCACCTCACCGAGCGGCGATAGATGAGATAGGCGAAAATGAGGCCGAGCGGCAGCTGGCCAAAGACGGAAACAAGAACTATGTAGCCGTTGTTTTTGAGGGCGTTCCAAAAATAGGGATCGATGAATATGCGCCTGTAGGCGCCAAACCCGGCGAAGCCCCAGGCTTCCCCACCGAACATCTTCCCGCCCGAATAATCCGAAACCGAAAGGACGACCGACAGAATGATGGGAAATGCCATAACAAGGAGATAGATGACAAAAGCAGGAAGCACCATCGTCCAATAGGCGCGGCGTTCTTCGGCGTCGGCTTTTTTTCTACGTGCCATGGGTACCTCGAGCGTGGGGATGGAGCCTGCGCCCCTTTAGGCGATCGGCGTAGTGCGCAAAGCCCGCGGCGGCGGCCGCGCAGGTGGTGCCGCCGCGGACAGGAGGGCCTACTTCTTCTGCGCAGCCTTCCAGGCCTCGAAAGCCTTCTGCGTGTCGGCGGCGACCTGGGCAGGCGTCGCGGTGCCAAGGCCGATCGCCTTAAGGCCGGCGTTGATCACGTTATAGACCGCAGGGTCGAGAACGCCGTCCAGGACGTAGCAGGTCTTCGGATTCGCCGCGTAGAACCCGGGGAGCGAGGCGGGAAGGGGCTCGACGTTGGCCTTCACACCCTTCCGTGTGGGAACGTAGGCGCCCGTCGAGTATCGGATCGCCTGGACCTCGTCTGAATAGAGGTACTTCATAAGGCGGACTGCCGCCCTTTCCTTCGCCGAACCTGCGGGGAGGGCGCCGTTTACGGCCCATCCGGTGCCAGCGACCGCGGAGAGAACGCCGGGGTTCTTCTCGCCGGGGATAGAGACAAAGGGCACAAGGGCGAAGTCGCTCGCCTGGGCGGCCGGTGAAATAAGCGCCTTACCAGAAGCCTTGTCGGTGATATAGGCACCGGTTCGCCAGTCGCCATCGATGTAGATCGCGGCCTTGCCTTGAGCGAACAGGCCGGGACCCTCGCCGTAGCCGCTCTGATTTTCTTCGCGGGCGATGATGCCGTCCTTATAGAGGTTATCGATCACCCTAAGGGCGTCGACAAAGGGCTTGTCGGTGAACTTGGCCTTGCCGGCGAGAACCTCATCGATGAACTTATCGCCCGCCATGCGGCCCACCACGGTGGAGAAGAGGCAGGACTGCATCGGCCACTCATCCTTGTTCGGGAGCATCACGACACCAATTCCCTTGGCCTTGAGCTTGGGCACCATCTTCTTGAGATCGGCATAGGTCGTGGGCACGGCGAAGCCGTTGTCCTTGAGGAGCTTCTTGTTGACGTACATCACGGAAGTGTAGGTGAAGGACTGGGGCAGCATAGCGAGGTACCTGCCGAGCTGGTTGTTCGGATTGGTGGCCGCGCCGGTAAAATCCTTGAGGTAATCGGCGCCAAGGAGCTTCGCAAGGTCCTTCGCAAGTTTCTTTTCATGAATGACGGCGGAGCGAGCTCCCGGCCAGACATAGAACACATCGGGGAGCGTCCCAGCGGCAGCATAGGCCTGCAGCTTCTGGTGATAGGGCTCGTTAAAGAGCACCTCCATGTTGAGCGTGATGTCGGGATTGTCCTTTTGGAACTTCTCCCAGATCGCCACGTCCTCCTGGTATCCGGCCTGATCGGCTTGCTGATAATTGAAGACGTTGAGCGTCACCTTTTCCTGAGCGAACAGGCTAAAGGCAGCGAGCGCCATCATGAGACACAGAACCGCACGCTTCATCGAAACCTCCTTGAGCGCATGCCCCTCGGGGCCGCGTATAAAATCGCGCTATCGGATCCTTCCCCGTGGAAGGGCTAACGCCATGCAAACGCTGCCATCCGTTCAGGAAGCCGCCTCGCCCAGCCCAGGCAGGCGGCCTTCCACGACAAGCCGGTCAAGCACCATGCCCGCGGCGCCAAAGGCGACGGCCTTTTCGCCGAGGCTCGAGTAGCGGATCTCAACCCCCTTCGGGAACGGGTACATCCAGTTCTCTTCGAGCCGCCGCCGTAAGAGGGCGGGCAGATCCACCGCAATCCCCTCTATGTCGCCACCTATGTACACCCGGTCAAAGTCCATCGTGTTGACAAGCATCGCCATGTTGCGCGCAAGCTCGTCGGCAACGCGCGCCGCAACCTCAGAATCGGTCGCGAAACGGGCGAGCTCCTCGCGGGAAAAGGCGAACTGCCGCTCGCCAGATCCCTCACAAAAAGCGCTCCGGAATTCGCCTGCATTGCCGTGGGCACCCGTGTAGACCCTGCCGCCAAGCACGATCCCGAAGCCGACGCCTAGGCCGCCGTACCCGCTTATCGATGTGGGGTCGCGCCGGAACTCCGCAAGGGCGAAAAGAAAATCGCGGAGCTCCTCGTGACGGTTAAACGCAAGCTCGCCCCATGCGCAGCAGTTCGCGTCGTTTTCGATGTAGCTCGGAACGGGGAGCCGGGGCGCAACGTATTTGCCGAAATCGAGGCTCTCGGTAAGGTTAAGCGGCACAGAGTAACGGATCAGGCTCCGCCGATGGTCGATGAGCCCGCCCATTCCCACCCCGATACCGAGGAGAGGACTTGGTCCGCGCCCGAACTCCCCGGCAACCTCGCCAATGGTCCGCACGAGCTCGTCAGCGAACATCGCGGAATCAAAGTGGCGGGCACCGCTTCGCACGGCGAGGATTTCCCCGGCAAGGTCAACGACGACCGCGAGGTACGATTCGACCTGCACCTCGATGCCGATGACGCGGCCAAAGCTCTTGCGGATGCCTAGATGTATGGGCTTTCGCCCCCCCTTTTCCGAAGCCGCACCCTCCTCCATCTCTTCGATGAGCCCCATCTCGATGAGCCGGCTCACCTGGTTTGTCACCGTGGACTTGTCGAGGCCAAGGCGCTCCGCAATGCCGACACGGCTGATGCGCGGACTGCGCCAGATCGTCCTAAAGACACGGGATGCGGTCGAAGCGCTCTGGGCGGAAGTCTTCATGCAGAGCCACCCCTTGCTGGCATTCCTCAAGATTGGTTGGTTGATTTTTTCAACCAATCATGGTATACCATGGGTCGACCGAACCGTCAACCAAAAATCGGCGATGCGAAAAGGGGGAATGATGGAGCGGGTGGGACTTGAAGGATCGTGGATGCTCACGCGGATCGCCGATGGGAGTTCGCGGCCCATGCGTATCCCCGGGGATATCATGAGCACCCTTATCGCCTCAGGCGAGCTACCGGATCCGTATGTGGATCGCAACGAACTCCTCGTGCAATGGGTCGGTCTCGAAGATTGGCTTCTTACGCGCGAGTTCGAGCTTACGCCTGAGTTTCTCGCCCATGAGCGGATATTCCTCGACCTTGAGGTCGTCGACACCGTCGCCGAAGTTCGTCTCAACGACGAACTCCTTGGCATAAGCGACAACATGTTCCGCCGCTTCCGCAGAGAGGCAAAGTCCATGCTTGCACCGGGGCGCAACCGCCTTTCCGTGCTCATACGTTCGCCGGAGCGGGCCGCCATAGCGCGTGCGGCGGAGATCCCCTACCCCATCCCCGCCTCGCTCTATCCCGTGCATTCGCCCCACAGGAACCTCATTCGAAAGGCACAGTGCATGGCGGGCTGGGACTGGGGCCCCTGCCTCATGACGGGCGGCATCTATGACGATGCGGCCCTCATCGGCATTGACGGCCCGCGGATCGACTATGCGACCACGCGGGCACGCCGTGAAGGAGATTGCTGGCAGCTGGATATCGACATCGACCTTGATTCGGCAGAGCCTTGTACCGCCTGCGTGCGCGCAGAACTTGCGGCGCGGCGTCCCGGCATGCCGCCGCTTGCCGCCCAAGCCTGCGAGGTCGAACTGCCCCGTGGCCGCGCCCGAAAGACTCTCGGCCTTCGCGTCGAGCGTCCCGAACTCTGGTGGCCTCAGGGCTATGGCGAGCAGCCCCTCTACGAACTCTACGTCACCGTTTCCGACCCGCGGAAGGCACAGGACGCCCACACGCTTACAAAACGCATCGGTTTTCGGGAACTCCGCCTTGTCTCCGAGGAGGATGGATGGGGCCGATCAATGAAATTCGTCGTCAACGGACGCGAAATTTTCGCAAAAGGCGCAAACTGGATACCCGCAGACGCCCTACCTGCGCGCGCTACACCTCTGCGCATTGAAACGTTACTCCGCGCCGCAACCGCGGCGCATATGAATATGCTCCGCGTCTGGGGCGGTGGCCGCTATGAAAGCGACCGCTTTTACGAGCTCTGCGACGAGCTCGGCATCCTCGTGTGGCAGGACTGCATGTTCTCCTGCGCCCTCTACCCCTCGGAACCGGACTTTCTCGCAAACGTCGAGGCGGAGATCCGGCACCAGGTGCTGCGGCTCAAGGATCACCCCGCGCTCGCCCTCTGGTGCGGCAACAACGAAGCGCTCGGCGCCATCACCTGGTACGAGGAGTCGCGGAAAAACCCCGCGCGTTACATTGTCGACTATGATCGACTCACAGAAGGCGTGCTGGGACGCGTTGTGCGTGAGCTTGATCCGGACCGCGCCTGGTGGCCCTCATCCCCCTCAGCCGGACCAAACGACTTCTCGGACAACTGGCACGCGGACAACCGCGGCGACATGCACTACTGGTCGGTCTGGCACGAGGGAAAGCCCTTTTCCGCCTACCTCGAGGTCGAGCCGCGCTTCTGTTCAGAATTCGGCTTTCAATCCTTCCCTTCCTACGGGACGATCGCGACCTTCGCGCCCGAAGACGAGCGCAATGTGACAAGCCCCGCTATGGAACACCACCAGCGCCACGAGCGCGGCAACGCGCTCATCGTGGAGACAATGCTCCGCTACTTCCGCATGCCGCGCGGATTCCGCGAAACACTCTACCTCTCGCAGGTTCAGCAGGCACTCGCCATCAAGACCGCCGTGGAGTATTGGCGGAGCCTCCGCCCCCGCTGCATGGGGACGCTCTACTGGCAGCTCAACGACGTCTGGCCGGTCGCAAGCTGGTCAAGCCTCGAGTACAATGGTAGCTGGAAGCTCCTCCACTACGAGGCGCGGAGATTTTACGCACCCGTCGCGCTCGCACTCTTCCAGAAGGAGGGGCGCGTCCGCGCATTCGGCCTTAATGACAGCGCCGCCGTGCTCAGCGCCCATCTCGCACTGGAGCTCCGGCACTTCGACGGAAGCTGCGCCGGGGCGTATGGCGCGGAGGCCGAGCTCCCCCCCGATTCGGCGACCCTCCTCTGGGACCTTCCTGTGCGAGAGCTTCCCTGCAGACCCGACGAAGCCTTTCTCTCAGGAAGGCTCGCCTATGCGCCTGCCTCAGCCCCCGAAGGAGACAGCACAGCCCACGAGGTCCGCACCGAGCTCTTTCTCACTGAGCCGAAGCGCTGCGCCCTTGCCGATCCGCAGCTTGATGCCGAGGTGCTCGAGGAAGGCGGCGGCCTCTTACTCGCACTGCGCGCCGCCGCGCCCGCCTTTTTTGTCGCACCGAGTGTCGAAGGGCTTCCCGGCCGCTTTGAAGACGCAGGCTTTTGCCTGCTTGCAGGAGAAACACGCACCTTGCGCTTTATCCCCGCTCAGGGCGCGGCGGCGCCCACGCGCAGGGATCTGGAAGCGGCGCTCCGCCTCCTGCACCTCCACGCAAGTTTCGAATAGCGGCGACCCGCCGCGTCAGACGGCGATCCGGACCGGAGCGGCGCGTGCAAGGCGGAGCGGCCTTAGCCGACTGTGACGCGGTTACGGCCCGAGTGCTTTGATTGGTAGAGGCAGGCGTCTGCGCGTTCGAGCGCCGCCTCAAAGCTCTCGTCGGCCTTGAGCCCGACGACACCGAGGCTGACCGTCACCTTCCGCGGCACACCCGAAAACGAAGCGGCGGCCACCGCATCGCGAATCCGGTTCGCAATATTGTAGGCCGCCTCCGCGCCCGTCTGGGGTAGAAGGATGAGAAATTCCTCGCCGCCGATCCTCGCCGCGACATCGCTCTGGCGGACGATGCCGCGGAGCACCTCGGCAAGTCCCTTGAGCACCTCGTCGCCCGCAGCGTGGCCGTAACTGTCGTTGATGCGCTTGAAGTGATCAAGGTCGAGCATGATGAGGTGAAGCTCATTGCCGTAGCGGCGGTTCATCGCGGCGAATCCGCGGCCCGACTCCATTACAAAACGGCGGTTGTAGAGATTGGTAAGCGGGTCGCGCACCGAGATCGCCCGCAGCTCATCGATTGTCGCCTCGAGGGCATTCATCGACGCCTCTTCCTTTGCGCGCGCGAGCTTGAAGCGCCAGGCGAATATCCCAACAAAGAGGATGATCGCCGAGGCTTCCGCAACCGCGGCGAGGCCGGGAGCAAGGCCGCCTGAAAACCGCTTAAACACCGCAACCGCCGCCGCAGGGATGAGCATGAGCATCAAAAGGAGCGGTCGGTTCCGAAGGAGTATGGCGGCCCCGCCCGCACCGAGGGCGAAGGGCCCTAGGTCGGCGGCGGCGGGAAAGCCCAGGGCTGAAGCGGCGGCAGCGGCTGAAAGCAAAGCGAGAGCACAGAGGGGCCGAACCGGCATAAGGCGCTTTAAGCCGGGATTGGTGACATACGGCTCCCTGCCCCCGCGCGGCGGAGCAGCCTTGCTGGGCGCCGCGGTTCCGCCGCCGGGCACACGGCCGTGCGGCTCGGGGACAGCGGCCACGTTTTCCATTGTTCTTTCATGATAACGCCGCGTCCGGGATCCACGCAAGGACCCCGGCACGGCGGCAGAGAGCCCCTGTCAGTCATCCCCCTCGGGAAGGACGCGGACAAGCGCCTCGTTGAGCGAAACCGACACGCGGGCCCCTTCCGGCCAGACCCGTTTTTCCGCTGGATCGTCGATCTGGACAAGGAGCTCGCCGTACTCGGTTTTCACAAAGGACTCGACGCTCGAGCCAAGGTACACGTTGGCAGACACCGTTCCGTCCGCGATGCCCGCACCCGCTTCGCCCAGACGGAGCGACTCAGGCCGCGCCATAAGAACGGCGCGATCACCCGCACGCAGGCCGGCCGCCCATTTTCGGGCACGCACGCGCTTGCCCGCGATGCCGCACAGCATGGCGCCGCCCTCCTCGCCTTCGATGCTCACCGGAAAAAACGCCACCTTGCCGACGAATCCTGCGACGAATTTCGAGTTCGGGTCTTCGTAAATCGCGTTCGGCGTCCCGATTTGGCGGACCACCCCATCCTTCATTACGATGACACGATCGGAAAGGCTCATCGCCTCCACGCGATCATGGGTGACATAGACCGCCGTAATGCCGAGCGCCTTCTGGATGCGGCGTATCTCCACGCGCATCTGCTCGCGGAGCAGCGCATCGAGGTTCGAAAGCGGCTCGTCGAGGAGAAGGACTTCGGGCTCGACAACGAGGCTCCGCGCAAGGGCGACGCGCTGCTGCTGTCCACCCGACAGGCGCGAGGGAGCGCGTTGTGCGAGGTCGGCAAGACCGACTAGGGCGAGAGCCTCCTCGACACGGCGCCTAAGGTCCTCGCGCGCCACTTTGCGGATGCGCAGGCCGTAGGCGACATTGTCAAACACCGACAAATGGGGAAAAAGGCCATAGGACTGAAAGACCGTCGCCGTGGCGCGGCCATTCGGCGGCAGAAAGGTGACATCCTCGCCCCCGATCATGATGCGACCGCGGGTCGGAAGTTCGAAGCCACCAATCATGCGAAGCGTCGTCGTCTTGCCGCAGCCTGAGGGACCAAGCAGCGTAACCAGTTCGCCGGGGGCAAGCTCGAAATCCGCCTCATTCACCGCGATGACGTCGGCCTTCGTTTTCTGATCTTTGAAGATCTTCGTGACCTTCTCAAGCCGCACAGGCACGGATCGTTTGTTCATTCGCTTCTCCTCGCTATTGGACGGAGACGGTCTTTTCAAGATTCTCGCTCTGCCTGACGAGAAGCCGCATAAGACCAAAGACCGCGAGGACGATGATGATGAGCGCCGTCGAAAGGACGCTTGCAAGTCCAAAGCGGATGTTCTCCGAGAAGTTGTAGATCTGGATCGTGATGTGGTACCAGCGCGCGCTGATAAGGAAGATGATCGCGGAAACCGCGGTCATCGAGCGCACAAAGGTGTATGACATGCTCGAGATGAAGGCAGGGCGTATGAGCGGTAACACGACCGTCCGGAAGATCGTCGCCTGGTCGGCGCCAAGGTCGGCAGCCGCTTCCTCGATGGCGGGATCGATCTGGCGGAGCGTCGCGACGCCGCCTTCGAGGCCGACAGGAAGCTCGCGAACGACATAGTTGATCACGAGAATGGCGGCAGTTCCGACAAGCAGAATCGGCTGCTTGTTGAATGCGAGCACATAGGAGATACCGATCAGCGTTCCCGGGATCGCGAAGGGCGTCATAACAAGCGCCTCAAGGAGGCGCTTGCCGGGGAAGCGCTTACGCACAACGAGCACGGCAGCAACCATCGACAGTATGCCGGCGATCGGCGTCGCGATGCCCGCAAGAAGGAGTGTCGAAAGGAGGGCGTCCTTGCCCCGCGTGAGCGCCTCGCCAATGTTCGCGAGGGTGAAACTGTAGTCGATACCCCAGTTTTTCACAAAGCAGCCCGCGACGATGGTTCCGTAGAGCGCGACGATAAAGGCGGACACGAGATAGACCGCTGCGGCAAGGCCCCGCCTGAGCCCCGGCGACGCGAGGTCGGAAAGCCGCCCCGAAGGCTTGCCCGTGACGACGACGAAGGATTTTTTCGCGACCCAGGAACGTTGCGCGAAAAACGCCGTAAGCGTCGGAAGGAGGAGAAGGATGGAGAGCGCCGCGCCGTTTGAAAGCCGATTCATCCCCGTCACCTCAATGTAGGACTCCACGGAGAGCACGCGGTAGGAACCCGCAAGGAGGAGAGGGTTCGCGAAGTCGGCGAGGGAGTTCGTGAACACAAGGAGCCAGGATGAGAGAATGCCGGGAGCCGCAAGCGGCAGAGTCACCCTCCGGAAGGTGGCCCACCGCGAGGCGTTGAGATCGAGCGATGCCTCCTCGAGTGTCGAATCGATAGCCTGGAGCACCCCCGAAAGCGTGAGAAAGGCGATGGGGAACATAGAAATTGTCTGCACAAGGGCAAGCCCCCCGAGGCCGTAGATGGAAAAACCCTCGAGCCCGAGGAGCCGCCTCGTAACAAGACCGTTGTTGCCGAATAGCAGTATGATCGAAAGCGTGAGCGAAAACGGCGGCGAGATGACCGGCATTGTCGCAAGCGCGGTGAGGAGCTTTTTGCCGCGGATCGTCGTACGCGCGACTGAAAAAGCGAAAAGAAAGCCCAGCGCGGTAGAAAGGGTCGCGGTAAGACAGCCGAGCTTCACCGAACCCCAAAGCGCCTGGAGATACTGGCGATTCCCCAGCACCTCGCACCAGACCGCAAAGGAAAAGCGCCCGTTTTTGAGAAAGGTAAGCTTGAGCGCCTCGAAGAGCGGATAGGCGACAAACACCGCGGCGACCGCGAAGAGCGCAAGAATCGCATATCCTGTAAGCGGATCGCGGGAAAAAGTCGCGATGCCAAAGCCCAGAGCGAAAACCAGGAAGGCTATAGTGGCAAGCGCATTGGCAAGCCCCGCGAACGCACGCACACGCGCGTCATCGAGCGCAACAAGAACGAAGCCGATGGCGCTGTCGCCCTCCTTGCTGGGAACGGGTGCGAACAGGAGCGACACACGGCGCTCCCCGAGCCGATAGCTTCCGGCGATTGCCTGAGTTTCGAGGTAGGAAGCCGCCTCGATGCCTTTTGCAAAGGCGGGCGAATTGCTCTGCGCACGGTACAGATCGAAGAGCCCCTCGTCGTTGGCAGAGGCATCGACCACATCGTCCAGATCGGGAATCCCGCGGCTGTAGAGCAAGCCGATGCCCGGATAGCTTTCGCTCGCGCTTGCAAGCCAGGCATCCACCGCCTCGCTCTCCGCCGGCGCCGAGCGGGCAATCGCCGCGGCGAGCTGGACCTGCCCCTCGCCGACCGCCTTGGCGAAACTTGTCGTCATCGCGCCAAACATCCATACATCGAGCGCGAGAAACACCGCACAGGCCGCAATGAAGGCGATGATCTTCTTCTTCGTAAACACGGCTACCTACTTTTGAGGGGAAATACACGGCGGCGGAGGACGGGCTAAACCAGCGCACACTCCCTTCCGCCGCATTGAACCACTACATAAAAGCTCAGCGCTTTGAGCCGATTTCCTTGGTCCAGCGCTCAAGGAGGCGCGTTTTGTTATCCGCGTCCCACTGAAGGTCCTGCTTGACCGTCTTCACCTCATCGATGCTAAAAGCGACCGGATTCTTGGTCGCAAGCTTGGAAAGCGGGATAACGTAGAAGCTCCCGATGATGTTCTGAGCGGTTTTGCCAAGGATCCAGTCGTAAAGCTTTTTTGCCTCAACGGGGTTGGGTCCGCCCTTGATGAGCGACATGGAGGCGACCTCGTACCCCGTGCCTTCCGAGGGGACGGTGATGGTGACGTCGGCGCCTTCGACCTTGAGCTTCACCATATCATGGGCATAACCGATGGCCACGGGAATCTCGCCGATCGCTACACTCTTGCCGCCTGCGGATCCGGACTTCGTATACTGGTCGATGTTGGTATCGAGCTTCTTAAGATAGTCGAAGGTCTTCTCTTCATCGCCATTGAAGACGTAGCGAAGCGTCGTAATCATGTTGTACGCAGTGCCAGAGGTCGTCGGATTCGCCACGCGGATCTTGCCCTTGTATTCGGGCTTGAGCAGGTCGGCCCAGGACGTAGGCGGCGTAAGGCCCTGCTCTTTGGCCACCTTATTGTTCGTGATAAAGGCAAGCGGTCCGACATAGAGGCCGATCCAGTAGTTGTCCGGATCGCGAAACTGCTCGGGCGTGTTGCCGGCGAGCTTTGACTTATAGGGAACCGTCAGACCCTTGGCCTTGGCGCCCATGTGATTGAGGCCGACGCCGCCGACCCAGATGGATGCCTGTGGGTTGGCCTTCTCCGCTTCGAGACGGGTCTCTACTTCGCCACCGGACAGGCGTTGCCACAAGACCTTTACACCCGTCTCTTTTTCGTACTGGTCGAAGACGAGCTTGGCAAGCGGCTCTTCAAAGGTGGTATAGGCGGCGATGGTCTTTCCCTGAGCAGCAACAAGGCCGGTCGCCGCGGCGCAAAGCATGAGCGCTCCTATGTATCGCTTCATAGACACTCCTTTCAGGGCGCGCACCGTAGGCACGCCCGAACATCTGCTATTTTAACAGCCTTCTAACAATATGCAAGCAGGGACGCAAAACCGGTTGACCAGTCGGCCATTTGCAGGGCAGTGCAAAGCGCTCTGCCTACGTGATGCGTCGCGATACACCATCTTCCGCACGAGATGGGCCACTATGTTTATTTTTGAAACATATGTCTGTTTACTTTCGATTCAAAACCTGTCATTTCGCTACAGTGTCACAGATTCTTCAGCTCGGGGTAGGCAGATATCCTGAGCCCATCATGTAAGGGCTCCGCGCACCTGCGCCGTACACGACGGTGCCGCATCTTACTTTATTTATTTTCATGAAAATAATTAACATAAGTAACGGCATATGTTCGTCATTTTTTACGTCACTTGCCAATGGTTGGCACGATCCATGCTTTTAGTTTTGCGAGCGCCGAAACGGGCTCCGCCAGAGCGCGAAGGACTGGGCCGCGTCGCGGTTTCCCTTCGTGCAGCTATGGCGGCAACATTACCATCTATGGAGGTAGTACCATGAAGACCCTTGCCCTCTACGATGCCATGCTCCCCACGCTCCGCGTCGACCCCTTCGAGATGCTTACGCACGTTTTTGAGAGCGAGCCCTTCTTTACCGCTTCTCTCAGGACGCCCGCCGTCGACGTGCGCGAAGAGGATCATCGCTATGTGATCGAGGCCGAACTTCCCGGCCTCTCGGAAAAGGATGTGAAGCTCGAGCTCAAGGACGGCGTTCTTGAGCTTTCCACCGTGAAAAAAGACGAGCACGAAGAGAAGACCAAGCGCTGGCTCCGCCGCGAGCGCCGCGAATTCGCCTTCCGTCGCGCCTTCACCCTGCCTGAGGACGCGGACGGCGAGAAAATCGAAGCACGCTTCAAGGACGGCCTCCTCACAATCGACCTGCCGAAAAAACCCGAGGCCGCGCCGCGGAGCATCCCGGTGCGCGTCGCCTAAGGTTAAAACTTAAGGCATAAATGGCCCGGACGCCCCGCCCAGCGCGGGGTGTCCTTTTTTCACAAGCTTCGTTACACTGATTACAGACCGCCCTCAGGCCCCCTTGTGATAGTCGAGCCATACAGCACACGCACCCCCGTTTGCAGCGCGGGCAGAGGAGGAAAGATATGGCAACGCGTGAAATCATCGAAATCGACGAAACAAAGTGCGATGGATGTGGAGCCTGCGAATCGGGCTGTCCCGAAGGCGCGCTCCGCGTCATCGACGGCAAGGCGCGACTTGTCGGTGAAAGTTTATGCGACGGGCTTGGTGCCTGCATCGGCACCTGCCCGCGCGGCGCGATCACCGTGACCCGGCGCGAGGCCGAGGTCTACGACGAGACGAAGGTGATGGAGGGCATCGCCAAAGGAGGCCCCAAGGTGATCGCCGCACACCTTGAGCACCTCAGAAGCCACGGTCAGGAGGGCTACGCCCGCGAGGCGCTCGCCTGGCTCGCAGCACGCGGCATACAAGCGCCGACAACCGCGGCCCACGAGGACGCAGGTGGCGCCTGCGGCGGCTGCCCGGGCACACGCTCGCGGCGGTTTCACACGGGAGGCATGCGCATGGACGCCGCGCGCGCGCTCGCGGGCGCGGCGCGCACAGCCGAAGGGGGAGCACATCGAGAGGCCGCAAAGGAGGGCGCTGCGAATAGTCCGTCGGCCAGCCCCTCGGCCCTGACGCACTGGCCTATCCAGCTCCACCTCGTGAATCCGCGCGCGCCCCAGTATGCCTCCGCGGAACTTCTCGTGGCGGCCGACTGCACGGCCTTCGCGCTTGGCTCCTTCCACGCAAAGCTCCTCGCAGGAAAAAGCCTCGTCATCGCCTGCCCCAAACTCGATCAGGGCCGCGAGATATACATCGAGAAGCTCGCGGCTCTACTCGACAGCGCGCGAAGCGTTACGGTCGCGGTCATGGAAGTGCCCTGCTGCTCGGGCCTCGTAAAACTCGTCCTCGAGGCCCGCGAGCGCACGAGGAGTAAGCTCACTATCGAAACCCTCGTCGTCGGCATCGAAGGCGGGGTTGTGAGGCAGTCGAAGCACTGACAGAAAACTACCACCCTACGCCTGAGGCTGCGGAGATATGGCAGGACGGATAGAGGAGGGATGGCCGCGCCGGGCTCAGGGCCACGGAACGCGGCCCTGCCCTTCCCCGTCTCGATAAGGACGCCCTGGGCGCCTTACTTCAAGTTCTCGGGATTGAGGCCCTCGAGCTCGGGCACAACAAAGCGGCCGTCCTTGCGGACGAGCCTTCCGTCGAACCAGATCTCTCCGCCTCCCCATTCGGGCGTCTGGATAAGTACGAGATCCCAGTGGAGGGCGGAGCGGTTCCCATTGAAGCAGTCGTCGTAGGAATTGCCCGGGGTAAAGTGAATCGAACCTGCGATCTTCTCGTCGAAAAGCGTCTCCTTCATTGGCTTCGTGATAAAGGGGTTAACGCCGATTGCGAATTCACCGATGTAGCGCGCGCCTTCGTCGATGTCGAGCACCTTGTTGATGCGTGCCGTGTCGTTTGCGGTCGCCTTTACGATCTTGCCACCCTTGAACTCGAAGGCGATGTTCTCGTAACAGAAGCCGTCCTTCTCGCTCGGCGTGTTGTAGGTTATGCGGCCCTCTACCGAATCGCGGACGGGCGCGGTATAGACCTCGCCGTCGGGGATGTTGAGGCCGCCGTCGCACTTCACGGGGGAAAGCCCCTTCACCGAGAAGGAAAGGTCCGTGCCCGGCCCGACGATCCGGACACGGTCGGCGCGCTTGAGGCTGTCGACAAGGGCGTCCATCGCGCGCGACATGCGCTCGTAATCAAGGGTGCAGACGTCGAAGTACCAGTCCTCGAAGGCCTCTTCGCTCATCCCGGCCATCTGGGCAAAAGCCGGCGTGGGATAGCGGAGGACGACCCAACGGGTTCGCGGGAGGCGCGTCTCAATGTGCACCTTCTTCCACACATGCTTGTTGTAGAGCTCGAGCTTATCGCCCGGCATATCCTGCCAGGCCGAAAGGTTGCGGATCGAGGTAAAGCCGATGTAGCAATCCATTTCCGCCATACGGTCGCGCTCAAACTTCGCCTGAAGCTCCATCTGCGCCTCGGAGGCACGGCGGAAGAGCGCCCGTTCGACCCGCTTGTCGCGGAGCGTGACAAAGGGAAGGCCGCCTGCATCATGCACCGCATCCACGAGGGCCGCAACGAATTCCGCTTCGACATTGTTGTCCTGGATAAGCACTTTCTCGCCCGGTTTCACCTTAACCGAGTAGTTGACGAGTATACGCGCAAGCTTGACGAGTCTCTGGTCGATCATGAATCTCTCCTTTTCAAGGACAGGATTTTATCCCGGGATTTGCAGGCCGTGAAGAGCTATTAATGCACATTGTCGCGCCTAGCGCCTTTACTTTAGAGCAAGACCACGCGCCCCTCGCGCCGCGCAATGTCGGCGGCGAAGGCGAGGCGGTGACTTGCAAGCGATTCCGCCGCCGTCGTCGGCGACGCCGTTCTCGGCGAAGTTTCGCCGCGTAAGACACGGGCGAAGGCCTCCATCAGCGCCATGTCCGCGCTTCGATGCCCGACAAGGTCACTTCGGACCGGCACGCGACGGCATCGGCCCGTCTTGTGCTCGCGAATTTCGAGACCTCCGCCGCCGCCGAAGGAGCCGCGCCGCGAGTGCGGCCGCGCGCGAATCCCCCGCCGCGGCGTCGAGAAAGACCGGCTTGGCCGTAAGATAGAGCGCGACCGCGTCGTAGGGACACCGGGAAGCGGCGGGACAGCCCTCGATGCAGCGCGCCGGCGCGCCTTCGGGGGCGCGCTCGGGACGGAACTCGAGGTTTGAGCCGAAGGATGCAACCCGGCGGGGCAAAAGGCCGGAGCCGCGCCCCAGCGGTCCATCCGCGTAGGCACGAGCGAGCCACACGATAAGGTCAAGCTCGTGGCAGCACTTTGCAAGGATCATGGGCGAGACCGCAGCGTCCCGCCAATTGCCGCGCACATACGAATGGGCCATGTGCCAGTAGGAGACGTTTTCCGCGTGCCGAATCGACACCGGCTCGCCGATCGCACCCTCGGCGACAAGGCCGCGGAGCGTCTTCCAGAAGGGATGATAGCGAAGAACATGGCAGACAAGGAGGGGCAGCTGTGCGCGTTCCGCGGCCTCGGTGAGGCGCACGCAATCGGCCTCGGAAAGCGCCATGGGCTTCTCGAGGAGAACGGTGTATCCTGCTCGAAGGGCGGCAAGGGCGGGCTCCACGTGCTCATCATCTCGGGTTGCGATAATGACGCCCTCGGCGCAGCGCGGAGCGGCGAAAAGTTCCCGCCAATCGCTAAAGCGCGCGGCCTCAGGAACGCCAAACCGCTCGGCAAAGCCCGTCCTTCGTCCTGGATCGGATTCTGCGATCGCAGCGATTCGGAGGCCGGGGAGGCCTTGCCTGGCCGCGTACTCGACATAGGCCGCGTAGCCTGTGCCGCGATCACCGGCGCCCACCACCGCAATTGATGGTAGCACTTCACGCACTGCATGCCTCCTCGACAGACGCTCTCACGCCATGGCAGTATACAATCATGGACGAGCGCGAGAAGAAAGAGGGAGCGGCGCACGAGGCTGGCGCGGCGGCTACAAGCGCCGCAGAGCTCGAATTTCCGGTAACCTTCGACCTTAAGATCATCTACACCCTCGCGGACGGCGGCGACATCATCGCAGAGCTCGAAAGGATCTATGCGGCGCTCGGTGTACAGTGCGCCCTCATCCAGGGTATCGCGGCGCCCGGTGCCAAATACGGCCGCATGGGGAGCAGGCTCACCTTCCAAAACCGCGAGCAGATGTACGCCACCTACGAGGCCATCGGCAAGCTCCCCTACGTCAAGGCCGCGATTTAGCGCCAGCCAGGAGCTTCCTGCCCCTTTCCACATGGGCCATTCCGGACTCAGCGTTGCGCCCCAAAGCCAAACATTTCCAGCGAAACCTCCGGCCTGACACCGACAGGTGTCTCCTCGAGTCGCCGCTTAAGCGCGGAAGGGCTTAAGCGGAACGACCGCACCTTCTCTCGCGCGCGGTCCGGATTCCGCTCGCACACGGCCTCGATGAGGCCACGGATCGCCCTCGCCTCCGCCTCGGCCAGCCTCGCACGTCCCGCGGCGTCAAGTTCAGCATCCTCGAAGTGCCGGAATTCCTTGAGCCCTACGAGGGTCTCGCCGAGAAGAATCAGCGCATGGTTGCGCGTCGCCTCGAATATCCGCCGCATCATGGCGGCGAAGAGGGCCTTGAGCCGAGCGTCCCCACCATCTCCCCCCGTTGCGAGCTCTTCGCCAAAAGCGGAAAGATAGGCTTCTCCCGCCGCACGAACCGCCTGCAGATCCGCATCCTCCGCCCGCTCCGCGGCAAGGGCGATAAACTCAGGCAGAAGTACGCCAAATGCCTCCTCGATGTCCCAGGCCGTCGCGCCGCGCCTACCGAGCGTAAGGACCATGGCCTCGGCGAAAGCCGCCCCCTGGGCTGAGGCAACGAAAGTCCCTTTACCGCGACGAATCTCAACAAGCCCCTTCGCGACGAGCATCCTCACCGCATCGCGGATCACCGAGCGCGAAACGCCGAACTGGGTGGCAAGTTCCGGTTCGGTCGGAAGAGCATCTCCTTCTCGCCAGTCGCCTGCGAGAATTGCAGCCGTTACCGTCTCGACCACCCGCGCAGGCAGACTTCGCTTGTCCCCGATCCCCGTGAAATTCATGTCGCACATCCCCTGCCGAGGTTTGCCCCGCGTGGCAAGGCGAAGTACAGTCCAGAGGACGCCGCAAGGGCGAGCGCAGCAAGAGACCAGCTGAAACCGATCGATCGGGCCTGCGCGAGCGCGCCAAAAACAACGGAACCGGCGAGGCCTCCCGCCTGGGAGAACAGCGAAGCAAGCGACAACGTGGTCGAACGTCGCGCGGTGGGCGTCGCAGCGTTGAGTACAGCGCTCTCGGGAGAAGAGGAAAGGCCGTTCGCGGCAAAGCCGAGAAAATAAAACGAGGCGAAAGCGGGAAGCCCCGATGCACCCGCAAGGAGGAGAAATATCCCGCCCATAAGAAGGCGAGCGCCGCCCAGAGCCAGATCATAGCGCCTCTGGAACAGACCGCAGAACCCCGTCGAGAGAAGGCTCCCGATCGCAGCCGCGGCGAAGTAGCCGGCGGAAAGCGGACCAAGGAGCGCCTTACCGGCCTCGCCACCGAGCTCGATAACACGCGGCTGCCAGAGTTGCTCGAGGCTCACAACGGCGAAGCCCCAGACAAAACCGCCTACGAGAATGAGAAGTATGACACGGTTGCGGAGCCCGAGGGCGATACTCTCTTTGAGGACGCGCGGAAAAGCCGCGAAGCCTTCACGAAGCTCACGGAGTAGCCCAACGGCATGGCTTTGTGCACCGCGCTCCTCGTGCACGAGGAAATAAGTGAGTGCGCCCTGCGCCGTGAGCGCAAGAAGATAGGCTAGGTAGTTGAGGCTATAGGCGTTAAGAGGTCCGGTTTTTGGTAGAAATCGGGCACCAAGGAAGGGCAGAAAGCCTCCCACGAGGGAGGCGATGCCGAGGGCGAGCGGTGTGGCAACGCCGAGCCGCGCGGAAGCCTTCTGCAGATCGGCGCGTGGATCGGCTAAGAGCAGGGCATCAATGAAGTGCGCTTCCATCGTTCCTGAGGAGAGCGCTCGCCCGAGGCCAAGAAGACCAAAGCCACAGGCAAGCGCGACAAAACTCCCGGCACAAAGGAGGACCAATGCGCCAAGCGCGCTCGCCCCAAGGGCGGCAAGGTAGACACGCTTTCGCCCAAGGCTGTCGGCCAGACCGCCGGTCGGTAGCTCGAGGATAACGGTCACGCCGGAATAGGCCGCCATGAGGAGGCCAAGCTCGAAATACCCCATGCCTTTTGCGAGCACGAAAAGAGAGAGCACAGGAATGACGAGGCCGATCGTGAACCAATGCAGGGACTGATTCAGAATGAAAAGTGTAGTGATCCTGCACACCGTCGTGCGCCGACAACGGTCATATGACATCATACGTCATATGATATGAGCTCTTTTTCCCCTCGTCAAGCGGCGCCACGCAGTATCTTCACCGACGCATCGCCGCGGAAAGTCGACCATTCACCTCTGCCACGCGTTCGGGCGCGATTTTAAAGACAGCGCGGTCGTAGCTCACAAGGCCGTTGGTCTCCTGTTCCACGTCGGTGAGCTGGGTGTACACCGCTGCTGCCAAGCCCTCGGGCACGAGAGGCGCAAGCCGCTCCCCAACAAGTTCCTCGTAGGCGGCCGTCAAGGCGGATGCGTTCTTGAAGCGGCGGTAACCAAACTCCCGCCGCGAGGGCCATCGGTGCCCCGGCAGGCTCATGGTGAGGCCGCCGTATTCACTCACGGCAAAGACCCGTAGCGCGCCGGAAACCGAACCGGAGGCGCCGCCCCTCCTCCGGGCGCGCCCACCGCGGGCGATTTCGCGGGCCGGGCTTGGGAAGGGGCCGAAATAAACATGCCGCGAATCGATGTCGCCCGCCCCCTCATCGAACCAGCCCGAAGCGGCGTCGATCGGCCGTGCCGGATCGGCCCGCCTTACGGCCTCGACCGCCCTGGCAGATTCGAACTGCCCCCAGCCCTCGTTGAAGATTGTCCAGGCGGCAAGCGCCGTTTCACCCCGAAGCCGCGCCACAGCACGAGACAGCTCGCCGAGGTAGCGCGTGCACTCCTGAGAATCGCGCCGCCCGAGTAGGGCGCGTGAAAGCGGCGTGCGGTCATCGAGCCTGAGTCCGAGAAGGTTAGCGGCGCCGAGGATAAACGGATCGCGGCGCACGCCGCCCGAGGGCATGTCCTGCCAAACAAGAAGACCGAGTCGGGCCGCGTGCCAGAACCAGCGACCGCCCTCGATCTTCGCGTGCTTCCGCACCGCGTTGAAGCCGAGACGCTTGGCCGCCTTAAGATCGAATGCGAGCGCCTCTTCCGTCGGCGCCGTGTAAAGACCGTCGGGGAAGTAGCCCTGATCGAGCACCGCGTTCAAGAACAAGGGTTCGCCGTTCAAGAAAAAACGGCGGCGGCCCGAAGCGTCGGCGCGGATTTCGAACAGGCGATGCCCGACATAGGAGTCGACACGATCGCAGTCGGCGCCGTCGCGACCCTCGGTCTCGACTTCGAGGCTGTAGAGAAACGGGTCTTCGGGCGACCAGGGGCGGCAGTCCGGAAGCTCGAGCTCAAGGGCCCGGGAAGCGACGCCGCACCCCTCCGCAACGACACTTCCGCCCCCGCGCACACGGACGCGATAGGCGACACCATCATCCGCGGCAAGCTCGATCCTGAGCCGGCCGCCTGGAAGGGGGATCGCGATGAGGTCGGCTATGCCCTGCAAAGGGACCGCCTCAAGCCAGACGGTCTGCCATATACCCGACACCGCGGTATACATAATCCCGCCCGGCTTAAGCGACTGCTTGCCTCGCGGCTGGGCACCCCTGTCGTTTGGGTCGCGAACGGCAACGGCGATTTCAAAGGCCTCCCCTCCGAATGCCGTGGCACACTCGGTTCGGGTAAGTTCCACAGAGAAGGGTTCGTAGCCGCCTGCGTGGCGCATGGCGAGTCTTCCATTCACGAAGACCTCCGCCTCGAAGTCGACCGCTTCGAAGTGGAGAAAGACGCGCCACCCCATCCATTCCTCGGGTAGCTCGACCATCCGCCGGTACCAGAGGCGCTCCCCTGGCTCAAGCGCCCGCCCCACGCCAGAGAGGGCGGACTCGACCGCGAAGGGGACAAGAATCTTGCCGTCCCAGGATTCGGGGCGCCCTGCGCGCGCGGGCCTTATCGCGTAGTCCCACAATCCGTTGAGTGAGCGCCACTGCTCGCGCATGAGCCGCGGACGCGGATGCTCCGGGAGGGGAGATGCGGGATCAAGCTCCGTCGCCCAACGCGTCGCAAGCGGGCAGGGCGCGGCGCGAAAGGCTCCATCATGTGTCGTCGCCATGGCTCAAGACTCTAGCGCCGCCGCCTTAGGGAGCGCAAGACTTCAAAAGCCTTGCGCCCTTAGACGGGCCAGGTCATACTCGCCCCATGGAAGGACGCGAGCACATCATCCGGGGACGGTTTTACAGTCTCAGGCGCGAGAAGGAGCGCTTTTCCGCGATCCGGATCGGCGGAAACGGTCGCATTCTCGAAACCTATGCCGAAGGACAACCGCTTCCGCCGCTCCCTGAGCGGAGCCTTCCCTCCGGCACGGCGGCCTGCGTGCCCGCCTTTTCCGACGCGCACGTTCACCTCATGCCCAAGGCCGCACTCGGCGCGCTCGCCGTGCCCCTTGCCCGTCTGGAAGACAACCGCCTCCTCCCCGATCGATTCGAAGGCGTGCGGGAAATTCTCGCCGCGGAAGCCGCACGGAAGCCACGCGGCCCCCTCATCGGCTACGGACTTTTCGCCGGCGCCCTCGCCGAG
>JAJUIB010000018.1 GCA_029265615.1 Spirochaetota bacterium | reverse complement strand
GAACTCCAGTGCCACGTCCCGCACCGCGAGATTTTGCGGCGGCAGGACCTTGCGTAGCACGGCCTGGCGGATCCTCGAACTGTACCTCATTGCTGTCACCCCCACTCAAGATCAGGTGACATCTATCTTGACCGAGAGGGGGGGACTACGCACCCCCGCAGGGCTCCTGTTCAGGACATGGGTATAGATCATCGTTGTTTTTACATCAGCGTGCCCAAGAAGCTCCTGGATGGTCCGTATGTCTTGGCCGCTCTCCCAAAGATGCGTCGCAAAGGAATGCCGAAAGGTGTGGCAACTTGCATGCTTGGTTATCCCCGCCTCCAATATGGCGATATGGACGGCACGTTGGAGCGTAGACTCACCCATGTGGTATCGCCCCTCCTCGCCGGTGGCGGAGTTCTTCCAGCGGCGCTCTTGGGGAAACACCCACTGCCAGGCCCACTCTGCGGCGGCATTGGGGAATTTGTGCGCGAGCGCCTCGGGGAGTGCGACGCGCCCCCATCCATCGGCAAGATCGCGCGCATGGAGTTCTTTTACATTTTCAAGGTGTTGCTTAAGCGGCGCCACAAGACGCGTAGGAAGCATGGTGACCCGATCTTTCGCGCCTTTGCCGCCACGTATGGTGATCCCGTTTCGATCAAAGTCGATGTCCTGCACGCGGAGCGATAGACACTCTGACAGGCGCATGCCCGTGCCATACAAGAGATCCGCAGCAAGGCGCGTGTCGCCCTTAAGGCGCGACAGCACAAGCCGCACCTCTTCCCGGCTGAAGACGACGGGCAGTTTTACAGGCTTTTTGGCACGAACCACATCCTCAAGGGCGCCGACGGGGAAGCGGAGCACAGCCCGAAACAAAAATAAAATCGCCGCAAGCGCCTGGTTCTGCGTCGAGGCGCTTACGTCGTCGCGTACCGCAAGCTCGGAAAGAAACGCATTTATCTCTTTCGTCCCCAGCGAATTCGGGCTACGGGCAGAGTTGGCAGCAAGGAACCGCCGAACCCACGCCTCATAGGCCCTGACAGTGCGTGCGCTGTAGTGCCGGGCGGCAAGGGCGGCCACATAGTCTGTAAGAAGCGACTCAGCGCTCGCATCGCTTTTTCCTACGTAGCCGGAAGGATGCGCCGAAGGGGACGGCTTCGCCACGGGGTAGCCGGGAGGAGGGGCGGCGCCCGGCGACAACGGCGGACACGGCGCGGGGGGTAGCTCGCCGGATGGCACATTGAACAAACCAAGGGCATAGAGTGCGGCAAGAAGTCGCTCTGTTGCGGCGTAGCTGTCAGGCACAAGCCAGGCGCCAAGCTCGGGCTTCCAATATGCTCCGGGAACCGCGCGCATCGCCCCTACAACCCGGGCGTCATAGGGAAAGGAAACAGCCAGGTATCCGGACGTCGCACCGACAATACTCACGCGCACCACGAGCTCCAACGCCAGCCCGTCCATGAGCCGGCCAGATGCAGGATGGTTCCGGCCAGCCACAACATAGCGGCCTTTTCGTGTATACGTCGTTTCCGCTCGGCAGCGATTGCAGGATCGCGCATCATGCGTACACAAGGTGCGTACGCACGATGCGCACCGGTGTCGATCACACCGACGCGTCAGGCCCCACTAGCACCACAACTCAGGCGGCCGAAACGCGCTCCGAATTGCGCCTCCCCCAGGCTGTGTACATCGTACAAGCGCCCCGGCTTTTTCGCAAGGGATTTTTCCCGCAACTCGGCGCAGGAGAGCCTTCCGCACTTCAAAAGAGAAGGTCTTTGAGCCGTTTTTCATCGCGCCGCCAGTCGGGATCGACGGCAACCTTGAGCCTGAGACGCACGGGATAGTCGAAGATGTCCGCAAGGTCGGCCTCAGCCTCTTCACGGATGCGCTTGATCATCGAGCCGGCCTTGCCGATGAGGATGCCCTTCTGCGAATCCCGTTCGACGACAAGATCGTAGCTCGCCTCAAGGCCGCCATCCGCCTCGCGACGGCTCTCCTCGTACCGGACGTACACCGCGTGCGGTAGCTCCTCGCGCGTGTGGAGCATGACTTTCTCGCGGATGATCTCCGCGATGCGGAACACCGGTTCCTGGTCGGTATAGTACTCCGCAGGATACCATGCGGGCCCTTCCTCCGCGCGTACGAACAGCGCGGCAAGAAGGCTTTCAAGGCCCTCGCGCTTAAGCGCGGAAATCTCGAAAAACGGCGCTTCGGGAAAATGGGAAGCGACAAAGGCGCGCGCGCGCCCCGCATCGGCATCCTTCGCGTCGACCTTATTCGCGGCGGCAATAAGGCGCGCCGAGACCGAGGCGAGCGCCGCGGCGAGCGCCTCTTCCTCGGGGCCGGGTTCGCGGCTTGCATCGATCAGGTAGAGCACAATATCCGCATCGGCGAAGGCGTCGACCGCTATATCCTTGAGCATGCGGTTGAGCCGCTTTTCGGAGAGATGGAAGCCCGGGGTGTCGAGGAGCACGAGTTGCCCCTCGGGGCGATTGACGATGCCGCGCACCGCGTTGCGGGTCGTCTGCGGCACGGGAGACACGATGGAAACCTTGCCGCCGCACAGCGCGTTGACAAGGGTCGATTTGCCGGCGGATGGGCGGCCGGCGATTGCAACAAAGGCGGATTTCGCCATGATCTCTACCTCACTCATAGTAGGCGGCCGGCGGCTCACGGCCCGTCCAGATGCGGAATTGTTCGGCGGCCTGATAGCGGAGCATCGAATACCCATTCGCCACGCGGGCGCCGGATGCGCGTGCCCGTAAAAGGAGCGGCGTGCGCTCCGGCCGATAGACGAGGTCGAACACCGCCTCGCGGCCGGTAAAATCGTACCACTCAAGCGGATCCCCCGCCGCCCCCCCCTCCATACCGACGCTGGTCGCATTGACAATGAGGTCGGCATGATCCGACACCAGTTCGGCGGAGCGCTCGTCGCAGGCAGCCCATGCGAAGCCGTAACGCCGCGCCAGCGCCTTGGCCCGGGCGACACTCCGGTTGAGCACGATGCACGAGGCGCCGGTTCGTGCAAGCACATAGGCTACGGCACGCGCTGCACCGCCTGCGCCGACAAGCGTGACGCGGAGGCCCGACAGGTCGGTTTTTCCCAGGAACTCGAAGACGGCGCGCTCGAAACCCGCGGCGTCGGTGTTATAGCCTTCCCAACCCTCATCGGCGCGCCGTAAGGTGTTGCAAGCCCCGATGTCGCGGGCCTCGGGCGACAGCCGTACTAGGAAGGGGAGGACGGCCTCTTTAAGCGGAACGGTAACAGAAGCGCCGACGGCCCCCGCGGCAGCGGCGGCGGCAAAGAAGGCCTCGGGCGACTCGGCGGGGAGGGGTACATACACCGCATCGAATTTTGCCGCGCGAAATGCCGCATTGTGGAGAAGCGGCGAGCGCGACCCCGTCACACTCCTTCCGCCCGCAAGCACATAGACGGCGGTGGCCGGCCCCAGCTCGCGGATGCGGTACACCCGCTCGAGCGCGCCGGGATCGAGATGGCCGGGCGCGGCGTGCGGCAGTCCCGCATCGAGCGCGCTCGCGTAGGCGATCATCGAGCCCGAACGCGAGGCAAGGATGCGGGTCGCGATGCCGTAATCGCCCATGCCTGCGACAATGTGCTCGCGGGCGGGCAGGGTGTCCGCCCAGGAGAGAAGCCGTGCAAGATCAGCGGCGCCCTCGCAGGCGACCGCCACCTTCGGTATCTCGTCGGGGACCTCGGCGACGCGATCCCACAGCGCCTCGAGGCTTTCAGGCATGCCGCGGGGCGAATGAACCGAGCGTATGATGCGCGTGCCGAAGGCGTGACAGGCTTCTTCGACCGCCGGGATGCGGAAGTCCGCCTCAAGATCGACGTAGGCGAAGTTGGCAAGACGGTTGGCGCGCGCATACGCAAGGCCCTTGGCGATCATCACGAGTCGGACGCCCTCCCCTTCCTCAAAGACACCGCCATCCACGCGCCTGCGCACGGTGAGAATCGCAGGGATGCCGGCGCGCTCGGGAAAGGAGCGGATGAGGAATTTCTCGCTCGGGTCGAGGTAGTCGGCGCGGAGTTCGACAAGATCAACCTGACCGCGGTAGAGGTCGAGAACGGCAAGGTCTTCGGCGATGCTCCGACCGGTGAGCGACAGGCAGACGAGCGACACGGCTACTCCTAAAAATCCGCCCGGTAAAGATAGGCGTCGACAATGCGCCCGCCCTCGATGGTGAGCCTTAAGCGGACCGGGTAGCCGCGATAGGGTAAGCGATAGACAAGGCTGCCCTCAACCTCGTAAAACGGAGCGCCAAGGAGCGAATAGACCTTGTCAATGCTGTCGCCGAGAAAAAGGCCGTAGAGCGACCCCGCATAGGTCGGGCCAAAGCGTATCTGCCATAATCGATCGCCGAACCAAAACAGCGAGTAACCCGGGGGGAACACAAAGACCACATCATCCTGCCAGGCCTCGGCGCCGCGGAATGCGGAAACAGAGGCGGGGGGGCCCAGCCGCGAGA
Organism: Spirochaetota bacterium; assembly: GCA_029265615.1. Lineage (GTDB taxonomy): Bacteria > Spirochaetota > Spirochaetia > Treponematales > Rectinemataceae > JAEUJG01. Next base: position 50,404 of record JAJUIB010000018.1, on the reverse strand, counting down.
AGGCCTCGGACAGGCCGAGTCCAAGGAGGGGGGCGGGGTCATCGGGGAGCAGGGGGGGGGGCGAGGAAAGCGCTTGCGCCAGCGGGGGAGCCACGGGGCCAGAGGGCGAAGCGATGGCCGTCGCAGCTTCGGCCGCAAGGCCCGCCGCCCCGACCGCGAAGGAAACGGCAATAAACGCACAGAATTGAAGAATACGCATGGATAGCTCAACTCTACCCGATCGCCGGGCGCCGGGCAAGAAGCCCGGCGGCGTCGGCGGCACGCGTGGCGCTTGCGGCGAGCGCCGTTTTAGGCCACAATCGGCACAACAGCGTTAGCCATCCTAAGGAGTACCACCGTGCCCAAGCACCGTCCGGGGCCGGACGCCCTCGACCGGGACGTCGACGCCCTCCTCGATCGCCTGCTCACCGAACTCGCCGCACCGGCCGATTCCCTCGTTCTCAATGTCGTTCGCGCGGCCTTCAGGCGGAAAATCCCCTTGCACCTTCGCTCCTACGCGGCGGCCCTCCTCATCCTCGAAGCCACGAGTCGCGGCGCCGCGCGAGGGCCGCGCGCAAATTGCGCGCAACGCGCCACGTCCGGCCGTGCCGCGCACGGAAGTGATGCTCCCATGCGGGAGGCTCCCGATCAGCGAACCGCAGCGCCTCGCCCGCGCTACCAGGGCGATGGCACCACGGTGTTTTTCGGCCTCGGCAAACGGCAACGTCTCCACCCCCGCACCTTGCTCCGCCTTCTCACCGAGGAGGGAGGCCTCGCGCCCGAGGATATCGGCGATATCCGCTCCTTCGACAACTACTCGTTTGTCGACATCGCCCCCGACAAAGCCGAAGGGATCATTGCGGCGCTGAGCGGAAAGGATTTCCGTGGTCGAGCCCTCGTCGTCAATAAGGCCAGAAAGCGCGGCGAGGCCGCGCCCGAGTCCGCGGAAGAAGAAGCAAACGAGCGACGGCCTGGCGATACCGCCGACACGGAGGCATAAGGGGGCGCGGCGCTCACCTTTGCACAAACCGCCAGAGCGCGAATGCCGCGACCGCGTTAAGGGCGAGCGCGAGCGCCGCCAGGCACACACCTCCTAACGAGAGCCGGAGGGCTCGCGCGTCTGCCTGCCTGCCTGCCGGGGATGCCACACCATGGGCGCAGGGCGCGGCCTCGCCGCGCAGCGCAGCCCAAAACCGCGCAAGATCCCGCTCGATGCGGTAGGCCCGCGCCCGCCGCTCAAGCCTCCGCGCCACCGCAAGAAGGGCTACCCCCGGTGGCAGGACGGCCAGCACGGGGGCGAAGGCCGCAAGCGCCGCAAGCGTGCGAACTGTCGGCAGCACGCCGCGCCGCCCAAAGGCGAAAAGCACGATGCTTTCAAGCGCATGGCCAAGGGCAAGCGCCAGCGCAAAGAGGCGGTTTTTGGGTACGCCTCCCCTTCGAAGCCCCGCGATCAACGCAGGAAAGGGTTCCTTTTCCCGCTCATCGTAGAAGACGGCCAGAAGGGGCTCGGCCTGCGTCGCGCGAAAAATCGCGCGACCATCCTCGCACGCAAGGGCGCCCGCAACGAGGAGCCGTGTTCCTTCCACAAGCCGATGCAGTTGTGCCCAGTCGAGCCGCGTCGCCGAATCTGCCCGCGCCGCCGCATCAAGGGGGAGCGCCGCAACCGCAGGCGCAAGCACAAAGAGCGTTGCCCGCGATAGGTCGACGAGCGCAGACACATCCTCCCCCCGTAGCCAGACCCGCGTCTCGTCCTCCATCGCCTCGATCGTGCCGGCAAGACGGAATAAGGGAGCAGAGGCGGTTCCCGATCCTGTAGCGAATGCGCGTTCATGGCGCATAAGGTCGCCATAAGTGAGCGGCGGCATGCCGGCGCACCGTGTCACGAACGCACGGAGCCGGGTATGCGCGGCGGACTCCCCCGCCAAAGCGCTAAGGGGGAGGAGCACATAGAATACGAGGGCGACCGCGAGGGCCGCATAGAACGCCAGAAACACCGCTTGTCCTCGCCGCTTAAGCTCGGCTAGAGTCACGATACCATGATCGAACGCCTCCGGGTAGGGCCCATCGGGGAGAACGTCTACATCCTCCCCCTCGAACGAGCATCGGAGCAGGGAAACGCCTGCATTCTTGTCGATCCCGGCGACGAAGCCGCACGGATACTCGCATTCCTCGAATCGCGGGACCTCGTTCCCGTGCTCATCGTCGCCACCCATGGCCACCTCGACCACATCGCCGCCGTTCCCGAACTTTTGGCGGCGCTCGGGGCAGGTGGGACGCGCCCCCCTCTCGCCATCCACGCGGGGGACGCCGCCTATCTTGGAGCACGGGGCGAGGAAACAAACCGCCGCTGCTTCGCCGCGATTCACGCGACCGGCTTTTTCAGAAATTACTGGCGGCCGCTTCCGGAACCAGACCTCCTCCTCGAAGACGGCGCTTCTCTTGCGGACTCGCCCTGGCGGGTCATTCACACGCCGGGCCACAGCGCAGGATCGATCTGCCTCCACAACGCGGAGCAGGGGCTCCTTATCTCCGGCGACACACTCTTCCAGAACGGCGTCGGCCGCACCGACTGTCCAGACTCCGACGATGCGGCACTCGACCGCTCACTCAAGGAACGCCTCCTCGGCTTGCCGCCTGAGACGCGCGTTTTCCCAGGCCACGGCGAGCCCACAACGATTGGGCGCGAAGCCGAGGCACTCCGGCTCCTTCATTGAACAAGCGCAGCCTTTCCGGCATACTCTCATACCCATGAGAACGCGGTTTTTTGCGGCGGCTCTTGCCGTCTTGCTCTTTTTTGCATCCTGCACGGCGCAAGGCTCCGGCGAGACGGCGCGCACGGAGTTCGTCCTCGGCACGGTCTGTTCGGTTCGCCTCATAAACGGCGGCGACGCCAAGGCGCTCGACGCGGTTTTTGCTCGGCTCCGCGAAATCGACGACCACATGAGCGCGAACAAAGAGGGAACCGAAGTCGCCGCCGTCAACGCCGCGGCCGGCAGAGAACCGGTTAAGGTTTCCGCCGACACGCTCTATGTCGTCAAGCGTGGCCTTGAGTACGCGGCGCTCTCAAACGGCGCCGTCGATCCGACCGTCGGTCCGCTGGTCAAGCTCTGGGGCATCGGCACCGAAGCTGCGCATGTGCCCGCAGCCGCCAACATCGCGGCCGCGCGCCGCCTCGTCGACTGGCACAAGGTCCGCATCGACGAAGCGGCATCAACCGTCTTCCTCGAAGAGAAGGGCATGGCGCTCGATCTGGGCTCCTTTGCCAAAGGCTACGCCGCCGACGAAGCGAAGCGCATTCTCGCCGCGCGGCGGGTAAAAGCGGCGATCATCGACTTGGGCGGCAACATTTTCGCCTATGGCGCCAAGGCCGATGGCAGCGACTGGCGCATCGGCGTGCAGGACCCGCTCTCGGATCGGGGCGACTACATCGGCATTGTGCGGGGCAAGGACATCACCGTGACAACGGCGGGCGTCTACGAGCGCTACTTCATCGAAAACGGAGTGCGCTACCACCACATCCTCGACGTAAGCACCGGTGCCCCCGTGCGGAATGGCCTTTTGTCCGCGACGGTCGCGACAAGCTCCAGCACCCTGGCCGACGGACTCGACACGGCGATTTTCGCGCTCGGCCGCGAAAAAGGCCTTGCGCTCGCATCAAGCATACCCGGTGTCGAGGCGCTCCTCATCGATGAATCGGGCCGGATTTGGCTCACCGCCGGGGCCTCCAAAATCTTCAGCCTCACCACAAGCAAGTACAAAATCGCCGAGTAGCCTACGGAGCGCGCGGCGCGCAGGCCACACAGGGCGCGACGGCGACGCGCGCCCTCAGGTCGCTTCGCGCTCGGCCAAGCCAAGCCTGAGAAAGACCCAGGGCGCGCCGAGCGAAACCCAGGCGCCGAGCGCGCCGTAGCGGACAAAGCGAAAAAGCGCATAGAGCTCCGAGCCCGCGCCGGGGAATACCGCCTTAAGACCGACATAGAGACATGCCGCCACGGCAAGGCCGAGGATGTAGCGCAGTAGGCGCTGCGCCAGCTGGCCCTTTGCGGAAAAGGCGGCCAGCCTTGGGGCGAAGACAAAGCCAAGCCCGACCCCGAAAAACGCGCCAGAGACCGAGGTGTCGCGCATATCGAGCGCGTTCATTGCAAAAGCGATCGCCGCGACAAGCCCCGCCTTGACACGCAGATCGAGCCGCGCAAGGCCGCGCTCCGCTCGCTCCCCGAGAACCGCATCTGCGGCCAGGATGACGAGGCCGAGCGCCCAGCCAGCAAACACGTCGGTCGGAAAATGCACCCCGAGATACACCCGTGAGACACCGACGACAAGCGGCAGGAAAACCGCAAGGAGCACCCCCCAGGGCCGGGCTATGTCGCGGGCAACCAGCCCCCAAAACACCGTCGTCCCCTGCGCATGCCCGGAAGGGAGGCCGTAGCTCGCCTCATGGGCCATGCCGAGTTTGGGATCAAGTTCATAGGGCCGCGGCTGGGCACAAAGATCCTTGAGCCACAGATTGAGAAAAGAGGAGACGAAAAAAACGAGACCGAGACGCGCCCCGCGGCGGCGGTCGACACACCAGTACACAAGGGGGAGTATGGCGAAATAGAACCACTCGGAACCAAGCGCCGTAAATCCCTTCATGAGGAAGGTCAGAGCGGGAGTCGCCGCCCTTTGCGTCAGGCGGACAATGTCGAGTCCCCAGGCGAGCATGCTGTCCATGCTGGCTACCATACTCCCTCGCGCCGCGGGGCGCAAGGCGCGACGGCCGCGGTCGACGCACATATCCACCCCCCCGGCGTCGGCGAGCGGAGGCCTCGGGGCATGAGAGCGCCTTGACGAAGGCATCGCTTGAGGGTAGAAACAAGGCCTGGAAACTGGCCGGCGTGGCGGAATGGCAGACGCGGCGGACTCAAAATCCGCTGTCCGCGAGGATGTACGGGTTCAAGTCCCGTCGCCGGCAGGAAAATCGAGCGCGACCTCGAAGCCGCCACCCGGCGCCGCGCCGATCCGCGTGCGCGCCTTGAGCTGTGAGGCAAGCGCCGCAATAAGCTCGAGACCGAGCGAGTTCGGCCGCCGCTCTTCAAAGCCCCGCCCCGGGCCGACGCCGTCGTCCCGCACCGACAGCGCATAGCCTTCCCCCGAGCGGCCGAAGGCCAGACGGATTGCGCCCGCACGGCCCGCGGGGAATGCGTGCTTTAACGCGTTTGAGACCGCCTCGGCGACAATGAGGCCGCTCGGTACCGCGCGATCGATGTCGAGCGTGGAGTCGTCCGCCTCGATCGTCCAGGAAATGCGCGCGAGCTTGTCCGGATCCGCCTGAAAGGCCATCACAAGAAGCGTTTCGAAATATTCGCGAGCGGGGACTCGCGCTATATCCTCGGAAAGGTAAAGCCGTTCGTGCACGGCGGCCATCGCCTGCACCCGCGCCTGACATTCGAGAAAAGCCGTTTCCGCCGCCTCGCCGCGCACCGCGTCGGCTTGAAGCGCGAGGATGCTCGCAACGATTTGCAGGTTGTTCTTGACGCGGTGGTGGATTTCGCGAAGGAGCACGTCCTTTTGCGCAAGCGACTCGGTAAGGCGATCCTCAGCGGCGCGCATCGCGGCTTCCCGGGCGGCCACCGCGGCACCCATGTCGACGAAGGCGCGCGCAAGCCCATCGAGCTCGGAAAGGCCCGTGACCTCCGGTGCGGCGTAGGCATATTCGCCCGCCGAGACGCGGGCCGCGGCGCGGGAAAGCCCTGCGAAGGGCGCGAGCACACGCCGCCGCAGGCCACACACGAAGGCGGCCATCGCGCCGAGGGCGATCACCAGCGCGGTAACGAACCCCGCGATAACCAGGCGCACCAGCGCATCGGCCTCCGCAAGCGGCTGATAGAGCGCGACGATCCAGCCAGGCCCCTCAAGTCGCAACGCGCTCGCGCGATAGGCGCGGTCCTCAGCGCGGAATACACCAAACATCGGCGTTGCGCCCCTGGTAGCCGCGCGTAGCTCAGGGAAGGGGAAATTGTCGCGCTGTCGAACGCGTTCCCGCTCTCGAGCTGCGATGATCGTGCCCCGCGAATCGGCAATGAGCGCCTCTCCGCCCTTACCAAGCGTCACACCCGCGACGAACTCCGACAGTCGCTCAAGATCGAGGATCCCCACCACGCTCCGTTGGCCGATCCGGACATCGACGCTCACCACGGAGCGCCCGGTCCGTAGCGATAAAAAGGCGTCCGACCATCGGCCGCTTATTGTGGCACTCCGATAGAAGGCCTGCCGCGAGAGATCTATGCCGACAAAATCCTTGTCGTCGGGACTGATCGCCACGACCCGGCCTTCGGCATCGAGGACGAGGACCGTCTCAAGCGCCCGATAGCTACCCCGTAGTGAGTCGAGCAGGAGGGGTATTTCGCCCCCTTCAACCAGGTTCCATTCGATGAGCGAGCCCGCCTCGCGAAGCGCACGGTCGACCTCTTCGAGGAAGGATGCCGCACGCCCTGCGGTTGCGCGGAGAATCGTCGCCAGCTTCTCCTCGCTCTGAGCGCGCGAGATCGTGCCGACGGCGTAAAACCCCGCAACGCCGAGGAGCAAGAACGGCAGGAGGACGCCGAGCCCAAAAAAGACGAGCAGGTAGGACCTGATCGAATGGGCCCGCTTCACCGCAGGACCTCGAAAGCGCCGTTTCGCACCTCGAACACGCGATAGGGACGGACGGCATCGCCGTTCCGGTCGAAGCGGAGCGGACCGAGGAGTCCCTCGAATTCGCGCGAAAGAAGCGCCGCCCGGACCTTTTTAGGATCGCGCCCAGCCCTCGTCACCTCCGCAAGGACGAAAAGGGCCTCGGCACCGATGACTGCAGAAAAGTTCGGCGCTTCGCCGTAGCGCGCGGCGTAGCGCGATGCGAACTCGGCCTGCGCGTTCCGGATCGTCGCGGTCATCACGGACAAGGAGCCGCACGGGACGCCCCTGCGCCGCGAGCATCTCGGCCGCAAGAAGCGCGCCGTTCCGGCCCGAAACGCCTGTGTCGGAATCGACACCCGACAGTGCAACGGAAAAGCCGACCTTAAGCGGCCGCGAGCAGGCGACACCAAGGCAGATGAGTATAAGGCCGCCCGCGATCCGTACGACACACTGCATCCCTCGACGCATACCTTTACTATAAGCCCTGTGGCGGCTTCTTGCACAACGCGGCTGTTTTGCACCTACTATACAGAAGTAGTATGGAGCCCTTCGCCTGTCGTCCCGGCTGCGGCGCTTGCTGCATCGCCCCCTCGATATCCTCGGCCCTGCCCGGCATGCCGGCGGGTAAGCCCGCGGGCATGCCCTGCCCGCACCTTTTACCCGACTTCCGCTGTCGTCTCTACGGCCAGGAAGCACGTCCGGCGGTCTGTGCATCCCTCAAGCCTGAGCCGCTCATGTGCGGCTCCTCGCGCGAAGAAGCCCTCGAGTATCTTGCCTGGCTCGAACGCGAAACCGCCCCGCGCGAAGGCTAAGCTGCGCTCCTCGCGCCGTGCCTAATCGGCTATACTCACAACCATGAAGCTTTCTCGCGCCCCGCGCATATCTACCCTTGCCCGGAAGGCCCTGCGCACCCTTGCGGTGTTTTCCGCCGCATGCGCGCTTTTCGCTACGCTCCTACTGACCTTTTCCATCGCCCTGCCGCGCATCGATGCGCAAAACTCCGCCCGGCTTGCGCGCATCAATGCGGCGGTCGCCGCCCTTCTCGGCGCCCCGCGCGGAGAAGGCCTCGACGCCGCGCGCGCGAGAGTGTTCGAAGCGCTCGGCGAGGATGCGGAGCGTTTTCGCACACGCATCGAGACGGCGAGCGACCCCGAGGCGCTCCGTGGCGAACTCAAAGCGCTCGCCCGCGAAACGACAAGCCGCACCCGCGCCCACTCGCTCGCCATGGTGCGCGGCGCCGCGCTCGCCGCCCTGGCGACTGCGCTTGGCGCAGTCGCGGTCGCTCTGGCACTCGCGCGGCAGCTTCAGCGCGCGACAAGGCTTTTCGCGGGACTCTCCAGCCTGATCGACGATCTCGAGGCGGCGATCGGCGGCGCAAGCCGCGGCATCGCCTGGGACGGCGGTAGCTGGGAGGAAACCCGCGTCATCGCGCGCAGGGCGGCGAACCTCGCAAGTGAGCTTGCCTTTTCTCGCGAGCTCCTCGACACGACGCACGGCGCTGCGGATCTCGACGCCCTCCTCGAAAGCCTTCCCGCCGCACTGGGGCGGGTTCTTCCCGCGGAGCGCGTGGCCATCGCCTTCCTCGACCGGGCAGGAAATCTCGTCGCCGAACGCGCGGTAAGCCAGGCGGCCACCATCCGCCTCGACGTCGGTTTTTCCCAGCCGCTTTCGACCTCGAGCCTCTCAAGGCTCACCGAAAGCCGCTCGGCGCGAATTATCGACGATCTTGCGGCCATCGAGCGGCCTTCGGAGGCGACTAAGCTCATCCTCGAGGAAGGCTTCCGCTCCTCGCTCGCCACCCCGCTCTTCTTCGGCGAACGCTGCGTCGGCTTTCTCTTCCTGAACGCCCAGGCGCCACGCGCCTACAATCTCGGCCACGCGGCGCTCGCAGAGCGCCTTGCCGCCTCACTCAGGGCCCCGCTCTACCACCACTATGTTGTCCAGCTCCTCCTTGCGGAGACGAGCCGCGGCTTTGTGAAGAGCATGGAGCAAAAGGACAATGAGACGAGCCAGCACATCGAACGCATGAGCCTCTACGCCCACGCGGTTGCGCGCGAGCTCGCCCACGATCCACGGTATGCGCCTGAGCTTTCGCCGCGCAAGCTTAGGGAGATACTCTGGTTCGCCCCGCTCCACGATATCGGCAAGATCGGCATCCCCGATGCGATCCTCTTTAAGCAGGGGCCGCTCAACCGCGCGGAACGCGCCGTCATGGAAACCCATGTCGAAATGGGTGCCGCGATTTTCCGCGAGATCAACGTGGGGCTCGCGCGCTATCTCCCGGGCGCACCCCTCGACACCGCCGTGGATATCATCGCAGGCCACCACGAAAAGTGGGACGGCTCGGGCTACCCCCGCGGGCTTCGCGGCGAGTCCATCCCGCTCGCCGCACGCATCGCGGCGGCCGCCGACGTTCTCGATGCACTGAGTTCGGCCCGGCCCTACAAGCCAGCCTGGAGCTTTGACGAAGCGCTTGCGCGGATCGAAGCGCTTTCGGGGAGCCACTTCGATCCCGCCGTCGTCCGCGCCCTCCTCGCCGTTCGGCCCGCGCTCGAGTCGATCCGCGAGCGTCACGCGGACGCATAGACGGCGCGGAGAAGATCCCCGCGCCGCCGCTTATCTGCCGGTTTTCGCGAACTGCGCCGCCTCGCGCCCCGCGTCGAGGCCGAACACGATGGCCGGGGCGACACCCGTGCCGCCTGCATAGCCATGGCCGCCCCACTGCGTCGTCCCCATCGATTCACCGGCGGCGTAGAGCCCGAGCACGGGCTTCCCGTCCTTGCCGAGTGCGCGGAGCTGCGTGTCCACCTTGATGCCGCCCTGCGTCATGAAAATCGTGCCGTAGCAGAGAACGCCATAGTAGGGCCCCTTCGTGAACGCCATCCCGCTCGTCTTGCCGAAGGCATCGGCCTGCCCCTGAGCACTCGCCGCGCTCACCGCATCGATGGTCTCCCTTAGGCCCTGAGGATTTATGCCGAATGCGGCCGCAAGCGCCTCGGGAGTATCAGCTTTTTTCACCGCATAGCCCTGGGCAAGGCGGGCGTCGAAGTCGCGCAAGGGCGTCTTTCCACCATTCGCCTCGAGAATGCCCTGGTCAAAGACGATGAGTATTTTTCCGTCCCTGATCTTGTCGATCGCCGTCTCCCGCGGGTCTTCGTCGCCGTCGTCCTCGTTGACAAAACGCTTTCCGTTCACATCAACCCAGATCTCGCCCTTCCAGCGGTCAGCGAATCCCGAGGTGAGGTCCCCGAAGCCGATGGCGTAGTGATCGGCGGCCTTAGGCATACCGCCAAAGTAACCAACGAGATAGTCCATGTTGACAAGCGCGGCTCCGGCGGCCGCGGCCATTTCGATGCCTTCGCCCGTGGCCCAAGGCGGGGTGACCGTGCGGTACTCCGCATAACGCGGCGAATACTTCTTGATCATGTCACGATTCGAACCATAGCCCCCCGTCGCAAGGATGACCGCCTTGGCACGGTAAAGCCGCTCGCCCTCGGGGCTTGTAGCGCGCACGCCGACGACCCTGCCCTTTTCCACAAGAAGCCCTACCACCTTGGTGTTCACCAGCGCGGAGAGGCGTTCGCCGTATTTCTCCTTGGCCTTTTCCGCCATCACCCGGACATATTCGTTTGCGCTGTTCTTGAGCGGCGTCATGGTCCGCGGCACGGAATAGGGGCTATGCACCGGATCGATGACGGGACCTGCGGGGTTCGGCGCAAGCCCGTTATCGACAAACCACTCCCAGACGCCGGGCGCCTCCTCGGCGAACTTGCGCAAGAGCGCCTGATCCGCCTTTCCGTGGCCAATGCGGTTGATGTCGTCGATGTGGAGCTGAACGGAATCGACGATGCCCTTTTCTTTCTGCATGCGCGTGCCTGCGGCACTGAACGTGCCCGTCGAGGTGAGCGATGTCCCGCCGAGCTTGTCGTTTTTTTCGATGAGGAGCACGCGCGCGCCCTTTTCGAGCGCACCGTAGACGGCGCCATGGCCCGCGAGGCCCGAGCCGACCACGATGACGTCCGCGTCGAGGGCCGGCCCCGGACCGCCAGCGGCTCCTGCGCAGGACGCAAGGAGGGCCGCGGCGAGCAGTACGCCGCCCAGCACCCTGAAACTCTTGTACATATCCACCTCCGACCCCAGAGTTGGGGTTTTCAGTGAATAATTTTACATCGATATTTTATTTTCCACAATGCCTCTTCCGCATAGGCGCCCTGCGGGACCCGTACTCAGGATTCTGGCGCCCAGAAACCCCTCAAGGAGCCGCTCCATGTTGCCCGCAAGCTCATCCCAGCGTGCCCCGGGGGCCGCAAAGGCCTCAGGCGGTTCGGCTTCGGGATCGGCGGGCAGCTTTCCAGCGTTGTGTGCCACCGCATACGCCATGTGCTCCTGGGTGAATTCGAGGTGAAACTGGATCCCGAGCACCTGCGGTCCGTAGCGGAAGGCCTCGTTCGCCCACGCATCGCTTTCGGCCAGGCGGACCGCACCCGAGGGAAGGTCCCATGCGTCGTTATGCCATTCGAGCGCAAGAAAGTGTCGCGAAGGATGATTAGCAAGACGCCCCAGCGCAGGATCCTCAGCGCCCGCCTCCGTAAGCCTGAGGCGCTTAAAGCCAAACTCGGGCGCGTCGCTCGGATAGACCCGCGCGCCTAAAAGGCGGGCGAGTAGCTGGCTACCAAGACAGATGCCGAGAACCGGCCGCTCCGCCTTAAGACAGGATTCGAGAAATCGTAGCTCGGCGGGAATCCAGGGGTTACCCGCGTCGTCATAGGCACTCATGTAGCCGCCATACACGATGACCGCGTCGTAGTGACGTGGATCGGGCTCTGGCTCGCCGGCGAAGAGTTTTAGCGTCTCGACACTAGCGTCGCGGCGCGAAAAATATGCAGCGTTGTTGTAGGAAAATCGCGGCTCCCAATGGACAACCTGAAGAATGCGCATACCAACCCGGCTCCCTCCGCCCCGTGGACGCGCCCCTGGGGCTACCGCCCAGTATAGCGTGCGCGGGGAACGTACGGGGAGGCCGCTTCTTAGCCCCACGCACGCTTTTCATCGCCCCAAAACCGAAAAGCGGGTTTACTATGTACGATAGCCGCGTCGGCCTTAGAGCGGACGCGGACGAAAGGGGTACGCACCATGGAAGCAGCGGGAGCCGGAAAGCGGATCCTCGTGCTCAACAGCGGCAGCTCGTCGCTCAAGTACGAGGTATTTCGCATGCCGCACCGCGAGAGCCTCGGCAGGGGCTCGGTAGAACGGATCGGCGAGGCGTCGGGCATCCTCACGCAATCGTCGCCCAAAGGGACACTGAGACGCGAAGAGCAGTTCAAGGATCATGGCGTCGCGATGGAGCGCATCGCGGGCGCACTCGTTGATCCTGCAAGCGGCATTCTGGGCTCGATGGCGGAGATCGAAGCGGTCGGCCATCGCGTCGTCCACGGAGGCGAGCGCTTCGCGGCATCCGTCGTCATCGATGAAAAGGTCCTCGCCGCCATCGAAGAGAACATCGAGCTCGCCCCCCTCCACAATCCCGCAAATCTGACGGGCATCCGCGAGGCGGAGCGACTCTTCCCCGGCCTGCCGCAGGTCGCGGTCTTCGACACCGCCTTCCACCAGACGATGCCGCCCGCCGCCTACCTCTATGGCCTACCGCGCGAGCTGTACGACAAATTCCGCATACGGCGGTATGGCTTCCACGGCACAAGCCACCGCTACGTCGCCGCGCGCGCCCTCGAGCTTTTAAAGCGCGACGCCTCCAACACCAACCTCATCACCTGCCACCTCGGCAACGGCGCTTCGATTACCGCGATCGAAAACGGCCGCTCCATCGACACCTCGATGGGCTTCACCCCTCTCGAGGGGCTCGTCATGGGTACGCGCTCGGGCGATATTGACCCCGCCATCCTCGGCTTCCTCGAGGAACGGGGCTACACGGCCAAAGAGCTCACCGCGCTCGTCAACAAAAAGTCGGGACTTCTTGGGCTCTCCGGCATCTCGAACGACCTTCGCGATCTCGAAGCCGCCGTAGACCGGGGCGACGAACGGGCCGTGGAAGCTCTTGACGTCTACGCCCACCGCGTGCGTAAGTACATTGGCGCTTATTCGGCGGAGCTCTTTCGCGTGGACGCGCTCGTCTTCACAGGCGGTGTCGGACAGCACGGCTGGCGCATGCGTGAGCGCATCTGCCACCGGCTCGAGAACATCGGCATCGTGATGGACTACGAGCGGAACAAGATGGATGGAAGCGGCGAGGGCATCGTTTCGGCACCCTATTCGCCGACCTCCATTCTCGTCATTCCCACAAACGAGGAGCTCCAGATAGCGCTCGACGCCTACGACCTCGTCTTCGACGGCTCGTCGCGCGCGCGTCGCAGAACGGACAATCCGCTCTAAGATCCATACATCGGAGCATACGGCATGGCACGGGAAAAAGCGTTTATCGACAAAATGGTGATCATCGAAAGAGCAGTATCGCTCATCGAGCGGGAGGGCTACGAGGCCTTTTCCACGCGGCGCCTATCTGCGGCGCTCGGCATCTCCGTAATGACGCTCTACAACTACTACGACAACCGCGAGGCCATCCTCCGCGAGGCAACGCTTGTCGCCTCGGATCGGGTATGGGGGAAGCTCCCCGACTTGCTCGAGCCCTACTTCGCCGGGGAATTCGGCTCGCCCCTCCGCGCCTATCTCGCCTTCGCCGAGTATCTCCGCAGCTTCATGGCGGAAAACCCGCGCCTCTACGCCTTTCTCTTCGATGCGAACCTGTTCAACCTCCAGCGCGACGAAAAACTCATCGCGCGGTACGCCTCGATCTTCGCGCGCACCGCGCCCCTCGTCACCGACCCCGGTCGTCTCGACGAACTCCACAGGCGCATCTACCTCTTCGAGGTGCTCGCGAACAGCCTGGTGCGGAACCTCTCGCACCAGCGGAGCGAACTAACCGCGGAGCGCTTTCGCGCCCTCGTCGAAGACGCCTACGCCGCGCTCCTCGCCCCCTACGAGCCTCTCGTGCCGGCGCCCACGAAGCGCGGCTAGCGCACTCAGGCGCCGAGCGCCCGCCCGAGGAGGGCGAACAGATATTCGCCGAGTTGGACAAGGAGTCCGAAGACGAGACCTGAGACGATCGAGGCGAGAAACTCCGTCCGGCGCTCCGCTTCCTCCTCGACCTTGCCTGCACGCGCGACAATTTCGACGAGGATAATCGTCGCCGCGAGAAAGAGGGCGAGCGTGGCACTGAAATAGAGAATTCCGAGCGACTGGACATAGCGGTAGAGTTTGTCCGTCGCAAGGAAGATCGCCGCAGAGACGATGCCGCGCCAGAACGAGACAAAATACTGGCGGCGGCGCACGCCTTTTTTGAAGAGGGGGATCGTCGCGGCAGCAGCGATGAGCACGAGGCTGCCCACGGAGACACCTGCAACCGCGCTCGCGGAAAAGGTGGTGTCGATCGCCGCAAGGCTTTTTTCCGCGCCTTCGATCACAAAGTCGAAGGGATGGAAAAAGGCCTGAACAAGGGCGAGGGCGCCACCGATGACGAGCGCCACCGCAAGCGCCCAGCCAAGGGCGCGGAGGTAGGCGAGCACGCGGGCGCCGCCGGCGCGGAAGCCTCGCTGCGCGGAGGGAATGTTCGTTCGCATCATACCGCGAGCCTAGCGAAGACGGCCCCGGAACTTCAAGCTCCCACGCGCCCGACTAACCCTCCGGCGGTGCCCTGCGTAGCACGGAGGGCGCAAGGCCTTGCATCGAGGGCGCCCCGCGCGCAACAATCAGGCATGGACAAGACGAAAACTATCGCCCTTGTGGCCCACGACAATCGAAAGCGCGCGCTCATCGAGTGGGTCGAATACAACTGGAAGACACTTGCCCGCCACCGCCTCGTCTGCACCGGCACGACGGGCCGCCTCGTCGAGGAAGCGATCGCTGCCAAAAACGGCGGCGCCCTGCCGCCCGGGCTGTCTGTGCGCCGCCTTAAGTCGGGCCCGCTCGGCGGCGACCAACAGCTCGGCGCCCTCATCGCGGAGGGGGCTATCGATGCGGTCGTCTTTTTCTGGGACCCGATGTCGCCCCAGCCGCATGACGTTGACGTGAAAGCCCTGCTCCGGATCGCCGTGCTCTACGACGTTCCCATGGCCTGCAACCGCTCAAGCGCCGACTTCCTCATTTCGAGCCCCCTCATGGAGCGCGAGTACCACCCCGTGCCGCTCGATTTTTCCGAGTACCTGGGGCGCCGCGTTCCCTAAAAGGCCTCGACGCCTCAGGCTCGGTCGGCGTATCATTGCGCCATGCAACGCCCTCACCTCGACTACGACCCTGCTCTCGAGCCGCGCAGGGTGCGCGCCGCGCTCGTCTGGGGACTCGGACTTCCCTCCTGCCCGCCGAGCGCCGAAGCCTTTCCCGAGCTTGCGGAACTTCTTACACGCGTCCGCACCACAGGCGAGGCCTTTCTGAGCGTGCCGCGCAAGACCGCCGTGCGTGACATGCTCCGCTACGGGAACTACAAGCCTGCGGGCCGCGCCAAGCCATCGAGCGAATACCTCCTCGCGGCGGCGCTCGAGGGAAGTTTCCCCCTCGTCAACGGCCCCGTGGATGTCAACAACGCGGCGAGCCTCGCCTACGGTTACCCTGCGAGCATTTTCGACCTTGCGAAAACCGGCCCCGAACTCCGCCTCTCCCGCGGGTGCGCAGGCGAATCCTACATTTTTAACCCCTCGGGGCAGGAAATCGCCCTTGAGGATCTCCTCCTCGTCCGCCGTCAGGTGGCGGGGCGCTGGGAGGCCTGCGGCAATCCCGTGAAAGATGCAATGGCGACCAAAGTCTTTGCAGAGTGCCGCGACGTCGCAGGGGTCATCTACGCGCCTATCACAGAAGACTCCCGGGACCTTGCGTCCTGCGCCACGTTTTTCGCGGAACTCCTCAGGTCTCGTTGCGGTGCGGCCGATGCAGGCTGGATCATAGTTTGAGAGCGCCCAGCGCCACGCCGCGCAGGCGCCTCAGGCTTTATCGAGGCGGATGTGCGTACGACGCGCGGCGACCTCGGGGATGACACGCTCCCAGGCTTCGATATCCCCCTCCACGGGGATGAAAACCGGCGAGGGCTCGGCTTCGGCCTCGCGGGCGAGGTGCGCGGCAGTAAGGGGGTCGCGGCGCTCGAGTTTTGTAAGAAGGAGCTCGCGCTCGTAGGCAAGCTGGCCACGGGTCACCGGGATCGGGGGAACCTGCGCTTCGTGCGCCGCGTATCGTGCCGCATCTTGAGCCTCTCCGGAGGCGAAAATCCGCGAAGGATCAAAGCGGTAGCCGCGACGCTCGGCCTCGCGCACAAGCTCCCACAACAGCGCAACGAGCGCCGCACCCGGGTCAGGCGCGGCGCGGAAGCGCTGTAGCTGGGGATGATTCCGATAACCGCGCGTCGCCCCCGCAAGCACCTTCCGCGCGAGAAGCCCCTCACGCCAACAGGCGGTTAGGCCCTTCGCATCGAGATAGCGGGGATGTAGCGACCACAAACGCATGGGGAAAACTCCTTTCCCTGTCCCCGGGGCCGGCCCCGGGAGCTCTGGGAACATTCTTGCCATGAGAAGCGCCAGAGACAATACTTACTGGCATGGATCGCGCGCCGAGAATACAGAAAAACGCTGCGACACGGGGTGAGGCCTCATCAAACCCGAAAGCAGCGCTCAGAATCACACTCCAGTACGCCCTCTTTGCGGGAGCCTGGATCCTTTTTTCCGACCAGGTCCTCCTCCTCTTCCCGAGTTCGCGCGCTATGGTCATTATCTCCACCCTCAAGGGCTGGATCTTCGTACTCGTTACGGCGATCCTCCTCTACAGCCTCGTCTCAGACGAACTTGCGCGGCGCGCCGCGCTGGAAGCCGAACTCAAACGGCGCATCGCAGAACAGTCGGCGCTACTCCACGAGGTGCACCATCGCGTACGCAACAACCTGCAGGTGATGACGAGCCTTCAAACCCTCCTCGCCGAGGAGCTCGAGGCGGGGGAGGCCCGTGCGGCCTTCGAAGCATCGCGCGCCGCGATCCGCGCCATGTCGCTCGCCTTGGATCGGAGCTACGAAGCGGGCGCCTACGCGGGGGTCGACCTTTCAGCCTACCTCGCAGAACTCGCACGCGATGCCGCCGCGCACTTCGGGGCCCAGGAACCGCCGCGCCTCGAACTGGCTCCGGCAGTCGCCGACCTCGACGCAGCGATTCTCGCCGGCGTGCTCGTCGCGGGAACGATTGCCGAGGCTGCTCAAGCGCCCAATCAGGCCCGGATCAGTCTAAGCCTTGAGATTCCCGGCGGCGCGGAAGCCCTCCTCCATATCCGGGCCGCCGGCGGAAAGTCCGCGCATTTCCGCATTTTCAGAGCGCTTGCGGGCGGACCCGGCGGGGCTATTGCCTTTCGCGACCTGTCCGATACATGGGAAGGAGAGGTGCACATCACGGCAACACCCGCCCTCGCCGCGCCAGGTCAGGCGCGGCCCAACCAACCTTAATCTGCGCCGCCCAGCTCAGCAAAATTCACAGGAACTGTGAGCTTCCGCTTACCCAGCTCGATGTTGAGCATGAAATTGCCTTGCGCCGAATCGCCAAGAAGGTCGATCGTCTGGAGAATCTCTGTGGCGTTTTTTTCCTCTTCAACCTGCTCGCTGATATACCACGCAATGAAGGCCTCGGTGGCGTAATCCTTCTCTTCGCGCGCGAGGGCGGCGATTTCCCGGATGCTCGCGCTCACGCCCTTCTCGTGCTCAAGGACGTGCTGAAAGAGCTCCTTTACCCCAGTCTCCTTGAAGTCCGGCCTGGCAATCGCCTCAAGAACGACACTCGCGCCCTGGTCCTGGAGATACCCGTAGAGCTTCATCGCATGGAACATCTCTTCGTGATACTGGACCATGAGCCAGTTCGCGATCCCCTTGTAGCCCGCCTCGGCCATGCGCGCGGACATCGCCATGTAGAGGTAGGCGGAGTACATTTCGCGATTAATCTGGAGGTTAATGCGATCGGCCATGCGCTTCGTAATCATGGTAGCTCCTTTCGACGAGTCTTTGTTAGACATAGCTAACATAATGCATGCTTCATCCGCTGTCAAATTTGCGCGCCCAGCATATCGCACCGGTATACCTTTAGGAGCGGTTTCGCCGACAGCGCGCCTTAAAGGTCCCCAGGAGGGCTCCTGCGCGACGCGTTAGGCGAAATGAAAGCTTGCGATGTACAGCTGCGGCGCCGGGGCCGCGTAGGGGTCTGGATCATGGCGGCGCCAGGCGCCGCCAAGGCCGTGCACGAGCGCCGCCACCTCGATGTGCCGCATCGCAATGCCCATGTCGACACGCTGTATGTGCACGGGGGCAAGAGCCTTGTTGTAGACGCTGTCTTCGTGCAGATAGAGATGGAGCGAGGGCCGGGCGCCAGTCTCGAGGACGAGGCGCCAGGGCTGCTTGTTCGAGGCGGAGGGTGCGAGGCGCACCGCCTCAAGAAGGTCAGCAAGCGGAGCGCGACGCCAGGGCGAATCCGGCGGCAGAAGAGGCCAGGCCGCGGCCCCCGATGAAACTGATGGATCAGGGGCTGCGAAAAAGAGTTCATCGGGGCGCTTTCTCCCCCGAGCCCCCGTGGCACCAGCGACAACCCGATCCGCAAGGCTCCGCCGCTCCGCCGGCCGCCCAAGGGCAAGGGCGGCGGCAACCACTTCCCCCGCGCCGAGGCCGAGCGCGCGTGCCGCACGGCCCCGGTCGAAGACCCCGCCAAGCCAGCAGGAGCCAAGTCCGAGCTCCGTTGCGCGCAAGACGATGCCCTCCATCGCGTAGCCAAAGTCCTCCATGCCACCCGGCGCAAGCGGGGCAGCGCCGACCACGTAGGCGGGGGCACCGGAAATGAGCCCGTAGGTCCCCATCCGCGCGGCACGTCCGCCCTCGTCCGCGGCGACAAGGGCGAAGCGGGGGCGGGTGCCGAAGGGCGCGGGGAGCGCTTCGTCGAAGGCAGCCTTCAGGGCCTCGATTTCCGCGCCGCCAAGTGCTACGGCATCGTAGCTACGGACGGAGTGGCGGGCGCGGACCGCGTCAAAGGAAAGACGCATGATTGCTCCTTCTACTCCGCGGCGCCAAGTTCGGCCCAGCGGAAGCAGGATACGAGGTGATCATTGACGAGGCCGACGGCCTGCACATGCGCGTAGATGGTGGTCGAGCCGACAAAGGCAAAGCCGCGGGCCTTAAGATCGGCGGCGATACGGTCGGAAAGCGGCGTGGTGACGGGTAGCTCGGCGGGAGAGCGCCAGGCGTTCCGGAGAGGGCGGCCATCGACGAAATTCCACAGATGCTCGCCGAACGAGCCCTTCTCCTCGGCGACGGCGAGAAACGCGCGGGCGTTGCGCACCGCCGCCTCGATTTTGCGCCGATTGCGCACGATGCCCGCATCGCCGAGAAGGCGCTCGACATCCTTGTCGCCGAAGCGGGCGACCGCCTCGGGATCAAAGTCTGCGAATGCGCGGCGGTAGGCCTCGCGCTTCCTGAGAATCGTGAGCCACGAAAGGCCAGCCTGCTGGGTCTCGAGAAGGAGAAATTCGAAGTGCTTCCGCTCGTCGCGCACGGGCGTGCCCCACTCCTCGTCGTGATAGGCAATATAGAGGGGGTCGGTGCCGCACCAGGGGCAACGCTGCATGACCCCGATGATACCCGCGGCGAGGGACGGCGGCAAGCGTCCTGGAACGCCTTCAGGGCTCTTTCATCGCGCGACGTCCTGCATTAGCCTGTAAGTAGCGGGCGCACATGCATGCCCTGGCGCCCAGCTTAAGGAAGCCACGATAAACGGATTAAGCGATTCCCAGGATCAGTCCCGCCGCGGCGTCCGCCTCCTCGCCCTCGGGTCGACGCTCGCCTTCGGCATCATGGTCGCCACCAACACGCTTGCAAACGCCCTGCCCTTGAACGGTAGCACGACGGGCGAGCTTTCCGACGCGCTCCCCAACCTTTTTGTTCCGGCCGGCCTCACCTTTGCGATCTGGGGGCTCATCTACCCCCTCCTCGCTGGGTATGTCGTTGCCCTCCTTGCGGAGGTCTTCGGAAAGCGCGATGCGGCCCGCCCAGCCGGATGGGAGCGCGGCGACGGGCTCCTCTTCATTGCAAACGCCCTTGCAAATGCCGCCTGGATCATCGCCTGGCACTGGCGTGATATCCTCGCCGCGCTTTTCCTCATGCTCGTCATCCTCTACACCCTTGTCGCCCTCGAAGAGCGGATCACGCTCCGATTCGATGCAGGCGAAGTATCACCGCCGTCGCGCACCGCGGCCGACCGCGCGCGACGCTTTTTCCTCAGCGTGCCGATCCGTGTCTACTTGGGGTGGATTCTCGTCGCGACGATCGCCAACGTCACCGCCTTCCTCGTCGACTTCGGCTGGGACGGCTTCGGCCTCGATCCGCGGATTTGGGCGGTGGCCGCCATTGCGGCGGGCCTCGCACTCGCCCTCTATTACGCACTCGGACGCGGCGCGATCGCGACGCCCATCGTCGTCGTCTGGGCCTACGCGGGCATCGTCATCAAGCGGATGAGCGTCGACCCCGCCTACTCAGCGCCGGTCTGGATTGCGGCGGCGGCGGCGGGCCTCTCCATTCTCGGCGCGGTCGCCGTAGAGCGGCTACGCTCCTATCGGCGCGAGGTCGGCGCCTAGGCCATACTCGGGCGCATAACGAGGGACGAAGAAGCACTCGGCGCCTACCGGGTCCGCATCACGCGGGCCCTCGGCCTCTACCTCGACGAGGGCTTCCGGAAGCTCAAGGCGATGGCCTACCTCACGGCCTCGCTCAAGGAGCTCGGCCGCCGCCTGTAGCCCCGCTCCGCTGCGGCGGCAGGCTGGCGAAACTTCGGTAAAATGCTATGCTCGCGGCCGTCGGTAGTCGTCCGCCGGCTCTATGCATCTACCGAAGGACGACGGCGGTCGTTTCGCGCCTGATTCTCTTCAGGCCCGATTCCCACCCGCCTCACCAAAACAAGGAGCTTCCCGTGGAGTCTTCGTCCGTCCCCAAACAGTTCCGCCACCTTGACCTCGTGATGGCGACCTTCGTCGCCACCCTCATCGTAAGCAACGTCGCCTCCTCCGCCAAGATCATCGACCTGGGCTTCAGCCTCTTCGGCGTCAGAATGGCCTTCGACGGCGGCACCCTGCTTTTCCCGCTCTCATACATCTTTGGCGATATCCTCACCGAGGTCTACGGCTTCAAGGCCTCGCGCCGCGTCATCTGGACGGGCTTCGTCGCGCTCGCGGCCACCGCCCTTGTCCTCTGGGCCGTCCGCGTACTCCCCGGCGAGGCCGCGTGGCAGGGTTACGCCGGCCAGGCAGCCTTCGATGCCATCCTCGGTGGCATGAGTTCGGGCGGCATTGTCCTCGCAAGCCTTCTTGCCTATTGGGCCGGAGAATTCGCAAACTCCGCCGTCCTTTCGAAAATGAAGGTCGCGATGGAGGGACGTATGCTCTGGGCGCGCACGATCGGCTCGACGCTGATAGGCGAACTCGTCGACACCGTGGTCTTCGTCCTCGTCGCAAGTGCGGCGGGAGTCTTCGCCTGGGAGCTCTTTCTCACCCTCGTCCTCACGAACTACCTCTTCAAATGCGGCGTCGAGGCGGCGATGACGCCCTTCACCTACCTGGTCGTCGGCCGCCTCAAAAAAGCGGAGGGCGTCGACGTGTACGACCGCGGGGTGTCACTCAACCCCTTTGGATTTGAGCGCCAGGCGGAAGAGGCTTAAGGCCCCGCCTTGAGCCAGCCTGCCGCCCCGCGCCTCCTCCGCGGGGCGATTTGACGCAGGCGGCGGTGTCGTGGTATTCCTTATGCATCATGGATAACGACCACTCGCCATCGCACACGGCACCTGCCGACGCTGACCCCCAACCCCCGTCGAGCGAACACCGACGGCCGCGCCATCCCCTAGGGATTCATCCTTTCGGGATGGCGCGGCGAAGCAAGCGTTTTACGCTCGGAGGTCGCCATGACCGCTGAGCTCCTTGTCCTGTTTTGCCTCATCCTCGTAAACGGTTTTTTTTCGCTTTCCGAAATGGCGGTTGTCTCCGCGCGCAAGGCGCGCCTCCGCCACGAAGCGGAGCAGGGGCGCAAAGCCTACCGCCTTGCACTCGAAACCGCCGAAAGCCCTTCGCGCTTTCTTTCGACCATCCAGGTGGCGATCACGCTGGTTGGCACCCTCACCGGCGCTCTCGGCGGTGCGACCATTGCTAACCAGCTTGAACGGGGCTTTGCGGCAAGTGCGGTGCTCGCGCCGATCGCGGCCCCGCTTTCGCTCGGCATCGTTGTCATTGTCACCACGTTCTTTTCCGTGGTCTTTGGCGAACTCGTGCCGAAGAACCTCGCCCTGGCGCGTCCCGAGCAAATCGCCGCGGCGGTGATCCGCCCCATTAGATTTTTCGCCATCCTTTTCTCGCCGGTGGCCCGCCTTCTCTCGGCCACAACCGAGCTCGTTATCCGCGCCCTCGGCGCATCCCGCGAGGACGAGCCACCCGTGACCGAAGAAGAGGTCAAGGTCCTCATCGCCCAAGGGGCGGAAGCGGGCGTTTTCGAGGACCGCGAGCGCAAGATGGTCGAGGGCGTCCTCGGCCTCGGCGACCGGCGCGTCACCTCGCTCATGACGCCGCGCACCGAGCTCGCCTACATAAACCTCGCCGACGACGAGGCAACGATCCACCAGGGTGTCCTCGCAAACGCCCGCTACGCCTACCTCCCGGCGGTCGACGGCGAACTCGATCGGGTCGTCGGCATGCTCCCCGTCAAGGAGTACCTTGCCGCATCCGCGCAGGGTGAGCGCATCGACGTCCGCAAGCTTCTCAAAAAACCCGTGTGCGTTCCCGAGAGCATGAGCGCGCTCAAAGCCTTTTCCGCGCTCAAGGCCGGCGAGGCCAAGACCGCGCTCATCCTCGACGAATATGCGGGGCTGTCGGGACTCGTCACGCTCGCCGACCTCATGGAGGCGGTTGTAGGCGACCTGCCCGGATCCGAGGACGAAGATGAACCCGGCGCGATCCGCCGCGACGACGGAAGCTGGCTTGTCGACGGCGCCCTCCCCATCGACCGCTTCGTCGAGGAACTCGGCCTCGATCCTGGGCTCCTTGCGGGGGAATACGAAACCGTCGCAGGCCTCGTACTCGACCGCATGGGTTCCATCCCCCGCGCCGGAGAAACCTGCCGCTGGGACGGTTGCCTCATCGAGGTCGTCGACATGGACGGGAACCGCATCGACAAGCTCCTCGTCTCGAAGCTCCCGCCGGAGCACAACGAGTCCGAGCCGCCCGAGACACTGTGGAGTTGAGCGCCGTGATTGCGCTCGGGCCTGCACAATGAAGCGGTCTTTGCCGGAATCGACTCTAGGCTTCTCAGAAAAGGAGCGCGCCCTCCTCGATGTACTTGCGCGCGAGCTTGCTCCCCCTCATGCACCGGCATCCGCCGCCCTCCTTCCCGGTCGCGCCGCCCAGGAGCGCATGCTCCCCCCGTATCGCCGCGGTCTCCCAGAAGTTCCTCCCGAGGGCGAGTCTTGGCGCGAGGCGGCGGTCCTCATCCTTGTGCATCCTGGGCTGCGCGGTGCGGCCTTTCCCCTCGTCAAACGAAGCCCACACCTCGGGCGACACCGCGGTGAAATCGGCCTCCCGGGCGGCACGCTCGAGCCAGGCGAGGTCCCACTTGCCGCGGCCCTCCGCGAAACACAGGAGGAGCTCGGCCTCGACTCTGCGACCCTCGCCGCGATACGGCCGCTCGGCGCGCTCTCACCGCTCCGTGTGCCACCATCGGGCTTCGTGGTGCAGCCCTTTGTCGCTGCGCTCGATTTCACGCCCGCGATACGCCCCGCCACTCCGGAGCTCGAAGGGGTTCTCTCCTTTCGCCTTTTGGGACTCCTCGATCCTAAGAAGCGCATCTGCGCAGCCGTGGATCTCGGCGGTAGATGCCTCGACGTGCCCGGGTATCATGCGGGACGACGCCTCGTGTGGGGCGCCACTGCGATGATCCTTGCCGAGCTCGAGGCCCTCCTCCGCAGGGAATCCTCGGAGGGCTAAGGCGTCCGGCGCACCGCGCCTTGCCCGCCACGCGTCCGACAGTTTACACTTTCCGGCATGACATTTATCGATCTGCGTTCAGACACGGTAACCTGGCCCACGCCCGAGATGCGTAGCGCCATGGCCGCCGCCCCCGTCGGCGACGACGTCTACGGCGATGACCCAAGCGTCAACGAACTTGAATCACGCGCGGCCGAGCGCGTCGGTAAAGAAGCCGCGCTCTTTGTCCCCTCCGGAACCTTCGGTAACCAACTTGCGCTGTTCACCTGGTGTCCGCGCGGTAGCGAGGTGATTCTCGGTGAAGACTGCCACATCGTCCAGCACGAGGCAGGCGGCGCCGCGGTTATCGCTGGCGTCCAGATCCGCCCCATCCCCGCGGCCACCGGCATCCTTGCACCCGATGCCATCCGCGAACGGATCCGCGAAGAGGACATCCATCACCCCCTCACCTCACTCATCTGCGTGGAAAACGCCCACTCCTCCGGCCGTGTGGTGCCGCTTTCCGCCATGGACGCGGTCTACGCGCTTGCGCAGGCGCGCGGCCTTCCCGTCCATCTCGACGGCGCGAGGCTCTTCAACGCGGCGGCGGCACTCGGCGTGGAGGCCGCGCAGATCGCCGCGCGCGCGGACTCGGTGATGTTCTGTCTCTCGAAGGGGCTTTGCGCTCCCGTCGGCTCGATCCTGGCAGGACCGCGGGACTTCATCGCGGCCGCCCGGAAAAAGCGCAAGGTGTTGGGTGGCGGGCTCAGACAGGCGGGCGTTCTTGCCGCCGCGGGCCTTGTCGCCCTCGAGCGCATGACCGCACGCCTCGCCGAGGATCACGGTAACGCACGCCGCCTCGCATCCCTCCTCGCCGACATCCCGGGCATCGTTCTCGATGCGGGCAGCGTGGAGATCAACATGGTCTTTTTTAAGGCCGCCTTCTCGGGCGCGACGGAGCGCTTCGCGGCGCGCATGGAAGAAGGCATGCGCCGGCGCGGCGTCCTCATCAATCCGCCGCACGAAGGGGCATTCCGCTTCGTCACGCACTACTGGGTCGACGCCGCGCGGGTGGAACTTGCGGCCCGCGCCTTCCGCGAGACCTATGCCGAGGCCCGCGCCTAAAGATGGATGCAGGCTTCGCCCTCAGCTCCGCGCAGGCCGAGGATCACTCGGTGCAGTAGTGCCGGATCGGTTTTTTGAGATCCGGCGCCCAAAAGCCCTCCGCCGCAAGAAGCCTCACGAGCGTTGCAAACTGATCCGCCTGAACCACGACCGAGCCGTCTTCGACCCGCCGCACCAAGGTGCGGATCCTGGGCCGCTCGGTGAATATCCTGCGGATCTCCGGATCCACAGGGAGGGGGATGAGCACCGCAGCCTTGAACGCGGGGAGCACGCTGGCCCGCGTAAGGACACCTGAAAAAAACGACTGCCAGCGCGGCGAGGGCTCAGGGTTGATAAGCCGCTTAAAATCCGCGATGCGCGCTTCGATCTTTTTGGGCGTATCGCAGCCCTCGATAAAGCGCGCCTCCGTAAAGCGTCAGCGCTCGGAGCCCATCGGCACTGCCGTCGGCTTTGCCGACGACTGCTTCGGCCTCGTGCCCGAAATCAAAGAGCGCCAAAAACGTGCCAAAAGCTCGATGGAATCAAGGCCATAGGCCCTCGCGCGAGGGAAGGGCGGCATGCCGCTTACCGCGCGGAGCTTGGCGATATCGGTCTTTTTAAGCCCTTTTCGGGCAATATCGAGGCGGGACATACCCTCATAGTGACTTTTGAGCGCGGCGCGGAGGAGCGGCAGAGAGACGGAAACGACGTCATCGGCGGCCCAGGTTTCACCAGAGGGGCCGGCGCGGGGGGCTGGCACCCAGGCGCGTGGCTTTTCCACAAAGGGCAGAAAACGCTCGCGCATCCAGCCCTCAAGGCGCAGGTTCGCCCCCTGCCGATCACATTCGAAAAACTCAAGCCGCGCGTCGGGCTGGAGCCTCACCGCACGCATGGGATACCAGCCGCGCCGTTCTTCAACATACAGGATTGGGCCGCCGTAGAGTTTTTCAAGCTCGGCGACTCTAATCCACTCATCGAAAATCCCCCGCTCGACCGCCGCGACCACATGCGAGGGGAGCCGCGAGCAAAAAGCCGCATATTCTTCCGCAGTCTGGATGTCGAAGCGCTGGGCGAGCACCTCGACAAGACGCGCCTTGGGGGCTGGAACCCTCACCTCGCCGGTGAGTGCATGGAAAAATCCCCCGAGGCGCGATACGGAGTATCCGCCAAGAACTTCGGCAAGCCGCGCTGTCTGCGTAGCGTCGCGGCGTGTCGCCTTCCGGTTCCCGCCCCGGAACACGTCGTACTGCGTCGCCATAGTCACCCCAGAAGGAAGGTGATATCGTCGGCATCGAGGCGCTTCGCCGCCTCGGCATCGGAGGCGAGCACGGCGGATGCAATCCCCGCCTTGCGCTCCTGAAGTTCGAGCATCCGCTCCTCGATCGTGCCCTTGGCGATGAGCCGGTAACAGAAGACCGGATTCACCTGGCCGATGCGGTGCGTCCGGTCGATCGCCTGGGCCTCGGCGGCGCGATTCCACCAGGGATCGAGGATGAACACATAGTCGGCCGCGGTGAGGGTGAGGCCAAGGCCGCCAGTTTTGAGCGTCATGGTAAATGCGCCGATAGTCGGATCGGACTGGAAGCGTTCGACGAGGCCCGCACGGTCAAAGGTCGCCCCCGTCATCACGAGGTTTCCGATGCCGAGGCCAGAAAGGTCCTCCGCAACGAGATCGACGCTCGCAAGCCAGTTGGTGAAGATGAGCGCCTTGTGCCCGCTCTCGACCAGATCAAGCAAATTCTCACGGAGGTAGATCCGCTTAGCGGAAACGCCGGACCATTCCCCCTCCGCCTCGGGGATCGAAGCAAGGCGCCTGAGCTCCGTGAGCGCTGCAAGAATCAGCATGCCGCTCTTGGCAAAGCCATCGCGTGCAACGGCACGCTCGATCTTGTCCTTGAGCTCGAGGCGGCGGAGGTCGTAGGCTTTGAAGTGCTCGGGCTCAAGCTCCACAAGGGCTGTCTGCTCGGTGCGCGGCGGCAGGTCGGCGAGCACCTCCGCCTTTTTCCGCCTGAGCATGAAAGGATAGATCCGCGCTTTGGGATCGCGCAGGGCATCCTCGTCTCCCGCCTCGATGGGCGTCTTCCAGCGGCGGGTGAATTCCGTGCTCCCGCCGAAAAATTCGGGCTCGAGAAAGTCGAAGAGGCTCCACAGCTCGCCGAGGTGATTTTCCATCGGCGTACCCGAAAGCGCAAGGCGGCGGCGCGCACGGAGCGCGACGACAGCGTCGCGCGTCTGCGTCCCCACCGTCTTGATCGACTGAGCCTCATCGAGGATAAGCCAGGAAAAATCGCGTCCTTTAAAGAGCTCAAAGTCGTTCCTTCAGCGTCGCATAACTTGTAAGCACGACGAGGCTACACGCCGCCCCGTTTTCCGGAAGCTCGTCCCCCCGCTCCGTCCCGTGGTGGAGGACGACGCGAAACTCAGGCGCGTGGCGGGCGAACTCCGCCTGCCAGTTGAAGAGGAGCGAGCGAGGCATCACGATGAGTACGGGCCCCTCGTCCCGAGCACCCGCCTCGCGCCGCCACAGGCGCAGGGCCGCAATCGTCTGGATAGTCTTTCCAAGCCCCATTTCATCGGCGAGGCAGCCGTTCCGGCCGTGCTGTGCAAGCCACGAGATCCAGCGGACGCCGTAGCGCTGGTAACCGCGGAGTTCGCCTCCCTCGATACCCGGCCCCGCCTCGGTGTGATCCTCGGCAAGCGCGTTGAAGCCGTGAAAAAAAGCCTGGGCCCGCTCCCAGCGCTCGTCGGGCGCCTCGATGACGGCCTCGCGCTCGAGGGCGGGAAGGTCGAATTCGGAGATGGCGTAGCGGCCCTTTTCCTTGCCCGCCTTTTTTGCAACTTTGGTGAGGAGGCGGCGATAGCGCTCGATGTCGCGCGATTCGGGATAGGCCCGTGCGCCGTCCGCAAGGGTGACGTAGCCATCGCGTTCGTATTCGAGGAGGAAGTCGTCAAAGTCCCGTAGCTCGCCTCCTATCTCGATCTGGGCCTCGCCACCGAGATAATTAATCCCCGCGCTGAAGCGGAAGCGGAGCTTCGGACGCGTCGTGACAATGCGGTAGCGGGCGAGCTTGTCCGCCTCAAAAAGGGCAAAGCGCGCCATGAGCTCGCGCATCGTGGAGGACAGGAACTCGCCTGCGAAGTCTGGGTCGAAGATGAGCCGTCCCCCATCTTCGAAGACCGCCTGCTGCGCCCGCTTTCCCGCCTGGCGCACCCGCAGGCGAAACTCCTCGTCGGCGATGCGGGAGAACAAAAGGTCGGATACGGTGATCGTGCGCTCCGCCTCGTCGATCTCCACAACCCGCGAGAGCGCGCCATCCTCGACAAAGCCGGGCGGGAAGCCCTCGACATAGCCGAAGGGGCGCACATGCAGGTAGCCATAGGCGTCTATCTCGCGAAAAAGGAGAGCAGGCCGCACGATGCGCGCACGGCCGCGCTGGATCGTGTAGCCCTCGCGCCAGGGCTCGACACCCGGAAAGCGGGAGAGGAGGGTCGAAAGAAGGAACGGAAGGTCTGCGGACTTGAGCAGGGCGGGCTCGCCGTCAAGCGCCCGCCACTCGGGCCCAAGATCGCCCACCTCGCAGAGCCGACCGCGAAAGAGCACATGCCGCGGCCCGCGCGCAAGAAGGTCGTCCCGTCCTGTCGCGGCAGCGTCAGCGGCCGTGGCGGGGCAGCCTTCCTCGAGCGCGGAGAGGGGAAGGGGGCGCGCGCTCACGCGCCCCACATCAAGTGTAGCTATGGCAAAAACAAGGCGGTCGCTCCCCGCGGCCGCGACCGGTCGGTAGTGCTCATCCACCAGGATGCCGGCCTCGCAACCGAGCGCCACGAGACGCTCGGTCGGCTCGATGCCCTCCGCAAAGGGCTTTTCGCCTGAGTTCCAGACAAACACGGAACGTGCGCGGCTACTCTCCGCGGCGAACTCGCGCAGGGCGCCCTCGAAGCGCCGGTAATCGGGAGAAACAGGCTCGCCGCGCTGGTCGACAATCGCAAGGCGCGGGCCCTCGTCGCTTTTCCATGCGCGGAGAAAGATGCGGGGGTTGCGGGCTACCGCTGGCCGCGCCGCTACGGCCGCAGGTGTGACGAAACGCTCAGGCTCCGCGACCTTTGCCTTCGGGAGCCTTCCCCGCCGGGGGGCGTCGTTTCCATGTGTCCGAGCATAGCGCCCAGCGCGCGGCCCTGGCAAGCCGCGTGCTGGGCTTGAGAGGCAACTACTTATGGATGTTGTAGAAGGCCTTCCTTCCGGGATACTCGGCGATGCCCTCCATCTCGTCCTCGATCCGCATGAGCTGGTTGTACTTGCAGATGCGGTCGGTGCGCGACATTGAACCGGTTTTGATCTGACCGGTCTCGCGCCCTACGACCAGGTCGGCGATAAAGGCGTCTTCGGTCTCGCCGGATCGATGGGAAACGACCGCCGTGTAGCCGGCGCGCTTCGCCATCTCGATCGCCTCGATCGTCTCGGTGACGGTGCCGATCTGGTTGAGCTTGATGAGGATCGAGTTGCAGGCTCCAAGCTCGATGCCCTTCGCAAGGCGCTTCGTGTTCGTCACAAAAAGGTCGTCGCCCATGATCTGGATCTTGTGCCCCAGGGCCTTCGTGAGTTTCACATAGCCGTCCCAGTCGTCCTGGGAGAGACCGTCCTCGATCGACACGATCGGGTACTTCGCAACCCAGGAAGTGTAGAGCTCAATCATCTCATCGGCGCTGAAGAGCTTGCCGGGGTTGGATTTCCAGAACTTGTAACCCTTTCGATCGCCCTCATCGAAGAGCTCGCTGGCCGCGGGATCGAGCGCGATGGCGATGTCGTCTCCGGGTTTGTAGCCTGCCTTTTCGATCGCCTTCATGATATAGTCGAGGGCGTCGTCGTTGGCAATGTTTGGCGCAAAGCTGCCCTCGTCGCCGACTGAGGTATTGTGCCCGTCGGCTTTGAGTATCGCCTTGAGCGCATGGAAGACTTCGGCGTTCATGCGGACCGCCTCGCGGAAAGACTCCGCGCCGAGCGGCATGATCATGAACTCCTGGAAATCGACCTTATTGTCCGCATGCTTGCCGCCGTTGATAATATTCGACATCGGGACGGGAAGCAGGGTGGTGTGGGGACCGCCGAGATATTTGTACAGCGGCACGCCGAGAAAGTCGGCGGCAGCGCGAGCGACAGCCATGGACACGCCGAGCATCGCGTTCGCGCCAAGCTTGCTCTTGTTCTCGGTACCGTCAAGGTCGATCATCGTGCGGTCGATGTCCACCTGCTCGAGGGCATCAAGGCCGCAAATCTCGCTCGCGATCGTTGTGTTGACGTTTTCGACCGCCTTGAGAACGCCCTTGCCAAGATAGCGCTTCTTGTCGCCGTCCCGAAGCTCCACCGCCTCGTATTCGCCCGTCGATGCGCCCGAAGGGACGGCTGCACGCCCCATCGTGCCATCCTCGAGCACGACGTCAACCTCGACCGTGGGGTTGCCGCGGGAATCCAAAATTTCGCGCGCCTCAACGTATTCGATAATGCTCATACTCGCTCCTTCCTCGATGGGATATCCTATCTGCGTAAAAAGACTAGCTGTAGCGATCCGGAGAGTCAAGCCGCGATATCGAGCATTTTGGAATTATTTGCGCGTCACGCCACGGGGGGCGCATCGGGTCACCCGCACAGGAGACTCAGGGCGAGCGCGCCAGCGTCGCAAAGACCGCCTTTGCCGTCCGCTCGAGCATGGAAAAGAGCTGCCCCG
Organism: Spirochaetota bacterium; assembly: GCA_029265615.1. GTDB lineage: Bacteria > Spirochaetota > Spirochaetia > Treponematales > Rectinemataceae > JAEUJG01. The sequence goes on along the minus strand of JAJUIB010000018.1, from coordinate 19,940 downwards.
GCGTGAAAAGTGTGACGATCGCAGCGGTTCCCGGCACGGGATTGCGCAGGCGGGGGTTCGAGAAAATACGGACATAGGTGCAGTCCCGACCATCCACAACCACAGGCTCGAGGTACCACGAGCTCCGCGAGGCGGCAACGTTTCCTTCGACGCACTCAATGAGCCGCGCGCGATACCCAAGCGCGCCCCCCGGAAGCTCCTCGCGGAATATCTCGGAGCGTGTGCGCGCGCCGAACTCAAGCCCGAGAAAGGATATGCCTATATCTTCGTAACAGATCGAACGGGAAGCCTCACGGAGTTCAAGCCGCACCTCGCGGATCGCGGGCTGGCCCGTTTTATGCCGCACCGGATCGTCGAGAAGCGCCGCAATGGCTTGAAGCGGCAGGGGGAACACGGCATGCGCCTCGCCAAAACCCGCAAGCAAAGTGTCGCCCGTCTCTGGATCGCGACTCGTCTCCACGTTCATCGCAACGAGGCGCGGCTTGTCCACAAGTGCGGCAAGATCGGTTCCCGCGGGGATGCCGTAGCGCACCGCGAAGGGACCGTCGGCGAATGGGGCAGGCGCCGCCGCGCGACCACTGCGCGCGAAAGCGGGCGGCACGGCGAGAAGGAGAAGGGCCACGGCGACGCGGCGCGCGCGAATAGCCCGCCACATCCCTAGCGTCCTCCGCCTGAGACGACGTCAAGTATCCGCTCAAGGTCCTCAAGCGAATAGTAGTCGATGTGTATCGTGCCGCGCCGGGAATCCCCCTTCACGGTGACCTTGGTGCCAAAGGCGCCGATAAGCCGGCCTTCGAGCTCGACGATTTCCGGCTCCCGCGCCTCCGCGGGCTTCGGCTCGCCCGCGACGACACGGGCGGTATTGTGCCGCTGGCCACGATTCAAATCCTGAGCCGCCGCCTCGGCCTGGCGGACGGAAAGCTCCTCCGCAAGGAGGCGGGTCAAAAGAAGCTCGCGGGAGGAGGGCTCCTGCACGGAAAGCAGGGCGCGCGCGTGGCCGGCGCTGATGGCCCCGTCCTTGAGCGCGGCAAGGGCGGCGGGCGGTAGCTTGAGGAGGCGGAGCGCGTTGGCGACCGCCGAGCGGCTCTTACCCACCTTGTCGGCGACCTCCTCCTGCGTACAGCCGGTCAGATCCATGAGCGCGCGATAGGCCTCGGCCTCCTCGACCGGATTGAGATCTTCGCGTTGGACGTTTTCGATGAGGGCTATCTCAAGGCGCTTTTCCGCCGTGAATGTGCGCACGATGACGGGAATTTCACGGAGTCCAGCCACGCCTGCGGCGCGCCAGCGCCGCTCGCCCGCGACGATGCGGTAGTGCTCGTTCCCGGCCTCCTCCACAATAATGGGCTGGATGAGCCCATGCCGCTTGATCGACTCGGCAAGCTCGGCTATGGAGGCCTCGGAAAAGTTTTTCCGCGGCTGATCGGGATTGGGTTCGACACGCCCAAGCGGCACGCGCAGAATGCCGCCCGCGCGGACGCCCGTACCCTGGGCGGATCCGCCAGAAGGCAAGCCCCCTAGCCCTCGAGCGGGGGCGGCTTCCTGGCCGTTCGGACCGGCGCGGGTGGCATCCGTGGCCGCCTGCTCCGGATGCACCGGAACCGGCTCGGGATCGGGAATGAGGGCGCCAAGCCCCTTGCCAAGACCGAATTGCTTAGCCATTGGAGCCCCGCCGCAGTTCGGCGAACAGGCCGGGCTCCTCGGTGCCGGCCGCTTTCGCGCCGGGCCCGGCGAGTTCGCCCGCCTCGCCGCCCTCCACCCGCGCGATAAGTTCGCGAGCTAGGGAGTCATAGCTCTTCGCTCCGATGCAGGAGGGGTCATAGAGGCAGACCGGAAGGCCATGGGACGGCGCCTCGGAAAGGCGCACGTTGCGCGGCACAATAGTCCTGAACACGCGGTCCTTGAAATAGTCTGACACCTGCTGGACGACCTCCTGGGCGAGCTTGGTCCGCGAGTCGTACATCGTGAAGACAATGCCGCCGACCGCAAGGCGGGGATTGATGCTCTTCTGGACAAGACTCACCGTCTTCAGAATGAGCGACAGGCCCTCAAGCGCGAAATACTCACACTGGAGCGGGATGAGAACCTCATCCGCGGCGACGAGGCCGTTGAGGGTAAGGACGCCAAGAGAGGGGGGACAGTCGATGAGCACATAGTCGTATGAGGGGAGCACCGGCTCAAGCGCGCGTTTCAGGTACCCGTTCGAATCTTCCTTGTCGACGAGCTCGACCGTCGCCCCCGAAAGGTCTATGGATGAGGGCACGAGCGAAAGGTTTTCCACTTTCGTCGGCTGGATCGTCTCGGCCATGGTCGCGGAACCGGATAGAACCTCGTAGACGCCTTTGGCGCCGTGGACACCGCCCACGCCACTTGTGCAGTTCGCCTGCGGGTCGTAGTCGACGAGGAGGGTACGCTTGCCCTTCAAGGCGAGGTAGGCCCCAAGATTGATGGCGGTGGTCGTTTTGCCGACTCCGCCCTTCTGGTTGACAAATACAATTGTGCGTGCCATCGGACCCTCTCCGCGGAAGTGGCGCTATCATAGCATACGATGCCGCCCTCGACCAGACGAGGCCGCAAGCCGCCTCGCGGTGCCAGCTTGACCGCAGAAAGGGAAGGCCGCTACATTTACCGGGAAGGAGAACCCGATGCTGAAGGAGAAAGTCCTGCGCGCAATCCAGGACGTGCGCCCCTCCCTCCAGGCGGACGGCGGCGATATAGAGCTCGTCGACGTGGCGGAGGATGGCACCGTGAAGGTCCGCCTCACGGGCGCCTGCGGCTCCTGCCCCATGGCCGTCATGACCCTCAAGCAGGGGGTGGAAAGCTACCTCAAAAAGGTCATCCCCGAGGTGAAGGAAGTCGTCCAGGCATGACCGCCCGGGCCGCAAGCCTGGCAGAGCGGGCCGTCCGGAGTTAGATCCGGGCGGCCCGCTCATTATATGAGTCCGCGCCCCGTGCGGACTTCAAGGACGATATTGCTTTGCAAGGCGTGAGATCGCACCCGCCATCTCGGCAAGGGAAACCTGCTCGGTCACATGCCCGAGCTCAAAGGCGGCCTTGGGCATGCCGTACACGATGCTCGAGGCTTCGTCCTGCCCTAGCGTGATGCCCCCCTCCCGGTAGATGGAGCCGAGCTCGCGGGCGCCGTCGCGTCCCATACCCGTCATGATGACGCCAAGCGCGCGGTTTCCATAAGCCTTCGCAACACTCGCAAAGAGCACATCCGCACTCGGACGATGGCCGTTCACGGGCGGCGCGTCGGAAAGGTGCGCGACGGCGCCGAGGGGCCGCTTTTCAACCTCGAGATGCTTGTCACCGGGGGCGATAAGCACCCTGCCGGGCTTAAGGAGATCCCCCTCGGCGGCTTCCTTCACCTCGAGGGGGCAGATGCGGTCGAGACTGCGGGCGAACTCCTCGGTGAACCCGGGCGGCATGTGCTGGACCACCACCACCGGCTGGGGCAGATCGGCATCGATCCGCGCAAACACCTCGCGGAGCGCATTCGGGCCTCCAGTAGAAATGCCGATGGCGATGATCTCGATGGGGCCCGGCTGCCGCGCGGATTTTGGCGGCGGCGGTGGCGCCTCACGGACCTTCCGCTCGAGGAGGGGAGCTGGTTCGAAAAAGCGCTCCGGCGCCTCGAACTCGTATGCAGGCGGCGTCTTGCCCTTCCGCTTGCGATAGTCGGCGCCGAAGGCAAGGAGGAGCCGCGCAAGCTCAGCCGCAACCGTATGGATGTCGGACGACACAGAACCGGAAGGCTTCGTGATGAAATCCGCCGCGCCGAGCGCGAGGGCTTCCATCGTCACCGCCGCCCCCTCCTTGGCAACGGAGGAAAGGATGATGACGGGCACCTCGATGCCGAGCCGCTTGCGCTCCTTCAAAAACTCGATGCCGTTCATCTCCGGCATCTCGATATCGAGCACAATGACGTCGGGATCGCACTTGGGTATCTTCTGGAGTGCGAATAGGCCGTTCATCGCCTTGTCCGCGACCTTGAGCCCTGGCGTGGCCTCGATGATTTTAGAAACCAGGTTGCGCATGAGCGCAGAATCATCGACAACAAGAACAGAGACCGGATCCGGCACGTAATCCCCCTAGATGCTCTTCTTGTAAAAGCAGGCCCAGTCGGTCTTCACGAATTCGAACCTCGTGTTCATCCCGAACAGCGACTCAGAATGCCCGATGAATAGAAAGGACTTAGGGGCCATGGCCTCCCAAAATCGCTCGATCGTCGCCTTCTGCGCGGCCTCGTCGAAATAGATGAGGACGTTGCGACAGAACACGCAATCAAGGCCACGGAGGCCCGAGTCGTTTTTGAGATTGTGGTAGTCGAAGCGGACGAGCTTTTTCACCTCATCCTTGATCTGGTAGCCTGAAGGCTTTCGTTCGAAGTATTTTGCAAGATAGGCTTCGGGAATACCCTGGATGCGGCTGTCCGGGTAAAACCCCTCTTTGCCGACCATAAGCGACTTGAGGGAGATATCGCTCGCCACCACCTCGCAGGTCCATCCGACCGGAAGAATTTCCTTAAGGAGCATCGCGATCGTATAGGGCTCCTCGCCCGTCGAACAGCCGGCGCTCCAAAAACGCAGCTTGCGGTCCCCACCGACGCCGCGGAGCTTCATCAGCTCCGGCACCACATAGTGCTCAAGGGCGTCAAAGTGCGGCTGGTTGCGGAAAAATCGCGTCAGATTGGTCGTCACCGAATCGAGGAGGGTTTTGAGCTCTTCCTTGTCCTTACGGATGAGTTCGTAGTACGCGCCAAGGCTTTCGAGTTTTTTCTCGCGGAGCCGCTCCTTGAGCCGGCTCTCGAGGATCGAACGATTGGTCGCGGAAAAATGTATGCCGCTCTCGTCGTAGATGAGTTTCCGGTACAGTTCAAAGTCGGCGTCAGAAAGAAAGTCGGACATGCCCGCGGCGCCCTTCCCCGCCCACGCACCCGGGGCGGCTATCGTAAAAAAGTCTAGGCGGCGGCCCTAGAGGTGTCAATAGACTCGCTTACTCTGGCGGCTCCGGCTTCAGCGCCTGCCTTGAACCTGAAAGCGGCGCATGCGCGGGTTATACTCCTAGCTATGGACAAGGACTTCGTGGATGTGCGCGTGCATGGCGTTTTCGTCGCCCCGGGCGAGGGCGCGCCCCTCGTCCTCCTCGTAGACGGCGAGGGCGAGGCGGGGTTGCCGGTGCCGGTCGGTCCCTTCGAGGCGAGCGCCATCATCATCGAGCTTGAAGGCATTTCGCCCCCCCGCCCGCTCACGCACGATCTCCTTGCGGATATCTTCCGCGAAAGCGGGCTCCTCCTTGAACGCGCGGAGCTGTACGGTGATCCAGAGGGAGTCGCACGCCTTGAACACGGCGCATCGGCGCCCCTTGCACGCCTCGTCTACCGCCGCGGACTCCGCCGGGCCGCCCGCGAGGTGCGCCCCTCGGACGCGATCGCCCTGGCTCTCAGACTGCGTGCGCCGATCCTTGCGGAGCGACGCCTGCTCGGCTCCCGCGCCGAGGCGGAGGCAGCGATACGTCTCTTCTCCCCGGGACCTGAGCCCTTTTATCTCAGGACTTCTCCGCGCTAGACCCTGCGCCGTCTGTGGCGCGTGCATGCGCATGAGGCACGCTTTACGCGGCGCAGATCTCGCCCTACAATAGCCCCATGGGCCTCATTTCATTGATAAAAGCGTTTTTTGCGCGCATCTTTTCCCGCGACCCCGAGGAGGCCCGCCGTCGGGCCGAGCTCAAGAAAATCTACGACTTTCTCGGCTCGTTCCGGCCGCCCTGCTACAAGCCGAAACAGAATCTCGTGTTGCCCGGCTTCGCCCAGGCGCTCCTCGCCTTTTGTGCCGCACTCAAGCCCCTCGCCGACCTTGCGCGCGCCACCGTCGCCGCAAGCGATGCCCGCGTCGCGCAGCGCTTTTTCGACTACCTCATCGAGTGCCGCCTTCCGCAGGGCACCCAGGAGCGCAAGGCTTCCTTCGCCTACGAAGCGATGGCCGAGCGCCTACGGACCTCTCTCGACCCCGAGCGCGAGCTCGATGCCATCGCACGCTCCTTCGAGGAGTTCCTCGGCGAGGTCGAGGCGCTCGCCGCGCGCGAAATCAATCTCGAACTCGGAGAGATCGAGCGGTTTATCGAACTCTGCCGCCATGATTACGAACGGCTCCTCGGGCTCTTCGACCCGGGCCTCTCGCTCGACACGCCGAACCGCCGGCCCGAATTTTCGCCCGTGGAGGGCGAGCAGGCCCAGCCAGAAATTGTCGATCTGTACTACCTCCTTGAGGGCTTCAGATTCTCCGCGGAACTTACGGCGAACCTCCTCCGCCTCCTTGACCGAAAAACCTCAGGCGGCGCGGACGAGAGCAAGCGAAAGAAGCTCGAAAAGCTCGTTGCCCGCCTCGCCGAGCTTTCCACAACCAAGCTCTCGCCCGAAATCCTCCTCGCACTTGCCCGGGCGTCGGCGGGCGATCCTTACCTCTTGCCCGCGACCGATCGCGAACGACGCGACTATGTGGAGTCCTACCGCCGTCGCCTCGCCCAGCAGTTCGAAAAGGATCGCGAGCGCATTCAGCGCGAACGCCACGAAAGCGCCGTCGCCGCCGACATCAAGGTCCTGTTCGGCGAGGGGGAGATACAGGAGATCGAGGGCTACAACGACGAAAACGACGCCCTTCTCCGCCGGGAAAGCCCGAACGGCTTTTCGTATGTGAAGCCGCTCCGCATCCTCAAAACCTTCGTCCACGATGTCTTTGAGCCCGCGATCAAGGAACCGATCAAACGCCTCCTCGTCGAAGGGTATTTCGACAACAAGGGCTTCCAGAATAATCTCGCCAACGTGCTCTACCAGTGCGAGCGTACCGCCGGCCGCATCGCCGACTTCGAGGAGCAGCTTCTCGGCAACGGCCGAGTCTCCATTGTCGCGATGCGGCGCTATGTGGACGAGCTTCGCCGCGGCAAGGACATCGCCTCGTTTCTGTCGCGGCTTGTCGACGCCTTAAACGGCCGCGCCAAAGAGATCGTCGAGGACGAGGCCGGGCTCTTCGCCATGCTCGGCGAGGCGCTCACCGAACTGCTTGCGGATGCGCGACGCGCGAGCCCCGAACTTGTGACCAACATCCGCGGCTTCGGCGGTGCGCGTAACCGCGAAATCCTCGCCCAGATCCAGGCGAGCCGCGACCGCATCGCCACCCTCGTCAAGGTGCTACGCAACTTCGCCTATGTGAAGACGCCCCTCCCCGGCGCCCTCGCGGGCGCGGAAAGTGCCGCCGCCGCGGCCCCGGACACGGAAAGCGCCCCCGTCGAACTGCTAACCGAGGAGGAAGAGTCGAACAACTTTAGAGCGCCTTGACCTTCGCGCGCGGGGCGTGTTAGAACCGCGCATGGAGCCTCTCGACCTCATCCATCAGCCCGCTTCGGACCCCCTTGCAGAAAACGAGCCTTGTTCTGCCCTGGGCCACCACTGCGGTGTGGCTGGGCTTTTTTCACCCGATCCCCTCAACGTTCCCGAACGTCTCTTTTATATGCTGTTTTCCCTCCAGCACCGCGGCCAGGAAAGTTGCGGTGTGGCATGGGAGGAAGACGGCCGTCACCGCGGGTACAAGGATCTCGGCATGGTCGCTCCCGTGCTTGGGCGCTTCCTTCGGGAAGAACGCCGCTCGCGGCTCGGCATCGGCCATGTGCGCTATTCCACGGCCGGCGGAGGCGGGCTACAGAACGCCCAGCCCATCGTCGTGGACTGCAACAAGGGCCGGCTTGCGCTTGCCCACAACGGGAACCTGTCAAACGGCGGCCGCCTCCGCAAGGAGCTCACGGCCGCCGGTTCGATTTTTCAGGGCACCGCCGATTCCGAACTCGTCCTCCACCTCATTTCGCGTTCGCGCGAGGGGACGCGCGAGGACTTTCTCCGCGAGGCCCTCGCCCCCCTCGAAGGGGCCTACAGCCTCGTCCTCATGCACGAAGGCGCGCTCGTCGCCATCCGCGACCCTTCGGGCTTTCGGCCGCTCTACGTAGGCGAAAAAGGCGGTGCGACCTATGTCGCCTCGGAGACCTGCGCCCTCCATGCGGTCGGTCCCATGCCCTTCCGCGAGATCGCACCTGGCGAGGTGCTTATCGTCGACCGTGCAGGATCCCGCTCCTTTTTTCTCGAACCGCGCCTGCCGCGCCGCGCCTGCGTCTTCGAGCTCATCTATTTCGCACGACCCGACTCTGAGGTGTTCGGCGAGTCAGTGCACGGCGCCCGCGTGCGCCTTGGGGAGATGCTTGCCGAACTCGACGAGGCGGCGGGCCTTCGCGCCGATGTCGTCGTCCCCGTTCCGGACTCGGGCAATATCGCCGCGATCGGCTATGCGCGTCGCGCAGGACTTCCCTTTGATTTCGGCCTCGCCCGAAGCCACTATGCAGGGCGGAGTTTCATCATGCCGACCAAGGACCAGCGCGAGCTTGCCGCGCGGCTCAAGCTCCACGCGGTTCCCGAGGTCGTCGCGGGTAAGCGCGTCGTAATGATCGACGACTCCCTCGTGCGCGGCACCACGAGCCGCATTATTGTGGGCCTGCTCCGCGAAGCGGGCGCCAAGGAGGTCCACCTCCGCCTCGCGGCGCCGGAACTCAAATGGCCCTGCTACTACGGCATCGACATCCCCTCTCGAGATGAGCTTATCTCGAACCGCCTCGACGCCGCAGGCATCGCCCGCGAGGTCGGCGCGGATTCAGCACGCTTCCTCCCCGTGGATCGGCTCCTTTCGGGGCTCGGACATTCCCAAGGATATTGTTCTGCCTGCTTCGATGGAAACCACCCTTTCCGTCCGGATGTAGGCGAAAAGGAAGGACAATGAGCGGACTCGACTACGAAAAGGCGGGCGTCTCGATCAAAAAGGGCGACGACTTCGCGGAGTTCATCAAGGGCATCCCCTCGCCCGCGGTATCACGCGGTCTTGGCGGTTTTGCAGGCGGTGCGCCGCTCGACCTCAGGGGCTACGCGGAGCCGCTTCTTCTCACCTGCACAGACGGCGTGGGGACGAAGCTCCTCGTCGCTAAGCGGCTCGGGAAATGGGACACCGTCGGCATCGACCTTGTCGCGATGAGCGTCAACGACCTCGCAGTCTGCGGGGCCAAGCCGCTTCAATTCCTCGACTACATCGCCTGTGGCAAAATCCGCGAGGAAGTTCTCCACGCGGTGATCCAGGGGGTTGTAAAAGGCTGCGAAATCGCCGGTTGCGAACTTACAGGCGGCGAAACCGCAGAGATGCCTGACCTCTATGCGGAAGACGACCTCGATCTTGCGGGCTTCGCAGTCGGCGTCGTCGATCGAGCCAAGGCGCTCCCCCGCCTCGAACGCATTGCCGCGGGAGACCTCGTCCTCGGCATGCCGAGTTCGGGCGTCCACTCAAACGGCTACAGTCTGGCGCGGAAGTGCGTCGATCCCGATGATCGCGCGGCATGGGAGGAACTCCTCGTCCCGACTCGGATCTATGTCCGAGAACTCCTTGCCCTCATCGGCACAGGCAAGGTCGCTGCGGCTGCCCACATCACCGGCTCGGGACTTTCCGGCAACGTCGACCGCGTGCTCCCTAAAGGCCTTCGGGCCGAGTTCAGCTGGGACTGGCCCGAACCGCCCGTTTTCGACCGGATCCGCAAAGGCGGCAATGTCGCGGAGTCCGAAATGCGCGCGGTCTTCAACATGGGCATCGGCATGGCGCTCGTCGTGAAACCCGAGGACGAGGAGGAGCTCCGCGCCGTCGCTAAGACGGAAGGCGTCGAGCTCTTCCGCGTTGGCCGCGTCATCCGTGGCTAAACTCGCCGTCCTTGCAAGCGGCAATGGGTCGAATTTCCAGGCCCTTGTCGAAGCGCTGAGGCGACAACCCACCCCCCGCCACGGCGAGCCGGTGGCGGAGGATGCGGCTACCGCGCCGCGCCACGAATGCGTGCTCCTTGTGTACGACCGCAAGGCGGCCTACGCCGCGGCGCGAGCCCAGGCCCTCGGCGTTCCCGCGCGGTATGTCCCCTACGCGGGCCCAGGACGGCCCCGCGAGGTTCTGGCGGCCCGCGATGCCGCCGAGGCGGAAATCAACGAGGCACTCCGAGCATCCGGCGCCGAGCTTCTCGCCCTCGCCGGATTCATGCGCCTGCTCTCGCCCGCCTTTGTCGCGCGCTGGGAGGGTCGCATCGTCAACATCCACCCCTCGCTCCTCCCCGCCTGGCCCGGCGCAGACGCGATCCGCCGCGCCTTCGAGGCGGGCGAGCGCCGTTTCGGCGTCAGCGTGCATTTTGTCGACGCAGGTATGGACACCGGCCCGCTCATCGCCCAGAGTGAATTCCAGGCGGATGTCGGGGAGGATCTTTCGGCGATTGAGGCGCGGGTGCACGCGCTCGAACATCGGCTCTACCCCCGCGCGGTCCTCGGGCTCCTCGATGAGCTCGAGGCGAGGAGGAAGGCATGAACACACTCGTCATCGGCAATGGCGGCCGCGAGCACGCGATGCTCTGGGCGCTGGCGCGTAGCGCCACGCGTAGCGCCACGCCCAGCGCGCAACACAGGCGTAGCCTCATCGGCCGACTCCGTGGCGCAGTTCGCCGCGGCGAATCGCACGTCGAAGGCCTGTTCTGCGCTCCCGGTTCGGCGGGCACTGCGGGTCTTGCGCGGAACCTCCCCCTCGACCCCAAAGACGGCGCCGCAGTCGTCGCGGCCTGCCGCGAGCTGGGCATAGAGCTCGTCCTTGTCGGCCCCGAACAGCCACTCGCCGCAGGCCTGGTAGACGCGCTCCAGGAAGCGGGCATCCCTGCCTTCGGTCCGCCGCGAAAAGCGGCCGCGCTTGAGGCGAGCAAGGCCTTCGCCCGCGCCTTCGCGGAGCGCCGGGGCATCCCCTGTGCGGCAACCGCGCGTTTTGCCCCCGCAACGGGACAGGCGGAACTCCGCCGCTTTCTCGATGAAAACCGCGGCCGCCGCCTCGTCCTCAAAAAATCCGGCCTTGCCGCGGGGAAGGGCGTCCTCGAATCCGACGATCCTGCGGAGCTCCGCTCGTTTGGCGAAGCGGTCCTTGAAAGCGACGAGCTCCTTGCGGAGGAATTTCTCGAGGGTCGCGAGCTTTCGGTCTTCGCCCTCTGCACCGAAACCGGCTACGCCCTGCTTGAGCCGGCGGCCGACCACAAAAAGGCCCTTGCGGGAGACCGCGGCCCCAACACCGGCGGCATGGGGGCCGTCTCTCCTCTCCCCTTCGCGGATGCATCGCTCATGGCGGAGATCGAACGGACCATCGTCGCGCCGAGTTTTGCGGGAATGGAAGCGGATGGTCTTGCGTACCGGGGCGTCCTCTTTTTCGGCATCATGGCAACTGCGGACGGACCCAAACTTCTTGAGTACAATGTCCGCTTCGGCGACCCCGAAACCCAGTCCCTCCTCCCCCGCCTCGAGAGCTCCTTCGAGGAGCTCTGTGCGGCGATCGCCCAGGGAAAGGTGCCGACTCCACGCTTCTCCGCAAGGACGAGTTGCGGCGTTGTCATTGCGGCGCCCGGCTACCCCATCGCCCACCCCAAGGGACTGCCGGTGGATCTTGGCGAAGCCGACCGTGCCGCCGATGCGGGGCGGCCCGAAGCGGAGGCGCTCCCGCCTCCGCGCTCAGGCGAAGCGGAGCCCACCGCCCTCCTCTTCCACGCGGCGACAGCGCGCGATGCCGAGGGCCGCCTCAGAACCGGCGGCGGGCGGTCATTTACCGCCGTCGGCATTGGCGACAGCTGGCAGCTCGCGCGCGACCGCGCCTACGATCTTGCGCGGCGCGTCCACTTCGAAGGAGCCTGGTTCCGTCCCGACATCGGTGAACGCATATTTGGAAAGTGATCCGCGAAGTACTTCACCGCGCGGCGCTCGAGAGGCTCCGCGAAAACCAGCGGAAAAGCGCCTCGGCTCGATTGGCGAAGGAGCTTTCGAGCTTGGCCTTAAGGCCGGGCACGGACGCGGCATCAGCGGCGCTCGCGACGTAAAAAAGAATGCCCTCCGCAGCGGGAATCACGAGGAGGCGAACGCGGAGCTTGTCCGGACCCAGCACCGGGACAAGTCCATAGCTCATCCGCGTCAGATTGCTCGACTCGAGGGCGATGGCGCCGGGCAAGGCCCGAAAGGCGTAGCGGTAGACGTTCGCACCGAAGGAGAGGTCTCGCTGAAACACGAAGATCGCCTCCTCGGACGGTAGCGGCCCCGGCCCAAGTGCCTCGTCTGGAAGGCGACGGCGTGTCTCAGGACCGTCAATCCTATAGGACTCGGCGTAAAACGTTCGCATTGTCTTGCGGCTTTCCGACCAGTATTCGATGCCCTCGAGGCTACTAACAGCGCGCAAGAGCCCGTAGAGCGTCCGGAACTCCGCAGCACCGTCTGTGGGAGCGGGTCGTCCGTAGAGAAAGATCGCTTCCACGAGCACCGTCCGCGGCTCGGTCGCAAGCGCCGCGCGGATGGTCTCGGCCGCGGGATGGCGCGGCAGAAGCGCGGGAGCGGCCGTACCAAACCCGCTCCGCACCGCCCTGCCCTCGAGGGCAAGCTCGGCGGTGGCGGCCTCGGGAATAAGCCCCACCAGGCCGGGGAGCGGTGCCGCTAGGGCGCGAAGCGGAAGTGTGAGCAGAGCGAGTGCCAGAAGGCACAGTGGGCGCCTCTTCGTCGCCGCGAAGAAGCGGCCGTGCATATTCGCGTTCATGGGACTAAAGGATAGCGCGGCATGCCCCGTTGCGTCAGCCGTCTCTGCCGAGTTTCCGGCCGCTTCCCCTTTTGTCAATGGCATGTTAAAAAGCCGTCAAGAAACGGTCAGTGGGCCGTCATCCCCCCGCGCACGCCCAAAGGAACGGCGATGATCCCAACCATCCTCCTCACGTCTTTCAACCTCATCGGTTCGCTCGGCCTCTTCCTCTATGGCATGAAAATCTTAAGCGACGGCCTCCAACGAGCCGCTGGCGACAACTTGAAACGAGCGCTCGGGTACATGACCCGCAACTCGTTCTCGGCCGTGCTTACCGGGTTTGTCGTCACGGGCATCATCCAGTCCTCCTCGGCTTCGACGGTGATGGTCGTCTCCTTCGTCAACGCCGGACTCCTCACGCTTGTGCAGGCTATCGGCGTCATCATGGGCGCCAACATCGGCACGACGGTCACGGCGTGGATCGTCTCCCTCGTCGGCTTTAAATTTGATATCGCCGCGATGGCCATACCCTGCGTCGGTATCGGCTTCATCATGACCTTCGCGCAGCGAAAAGGCCGAACGCGGGACTACGGCGAGGCGCTTATCGGCTTCGGCCTGCTCTTCCTCGGCCTTAAATATCTTTCCCATGCCATACCCGCGCCGGATGCGGCGACGCTCCGCTTTCTCGAGCGCCTTGGCGGCTATGGCGCGCTCTCCACTATCGCCTTTGCGGCGGCGGGCGCCCTCCTCACCATGCTTATCCACTCGTCAAGCGCCTCGACCGCGATCGTCATCACCCTCGCGGTCGAAGGCGTCATCGGCTTCCCCATGGCGGCGGCCCTCGTCCTCGGCTGCAACATCGGCACAACGATCGACGCCCTCCTTTCCTCGATCGGTACCAAGGTCAACGCCCGCCGCGCGGCCATGGCGCACCTCCTCTTCAACGTGCTCGGCACAATATGGGCGATCCTCTTTTTCAAGCCCTTTCTCGCCCTTGTCGACCTTGTCACGCCCGGCGCGCCAGAGCTCGCCATCGCAACCCACATCGCGATGCTCCACACTCTCTTCAATACGATCAACACGGTTCTCCTCTTCCCCTTCATCTCCCTCTTTGCTCGCGGCATCGAGCGGCTCGTAAAGCCCGGCCGCGCCGAGGCGGCTGCGGCGCGCATCGCCTATGTCGCCGCGCCCCTCGTAAGCTCCCCGGAACTCAATCTCATCGCCGCACGCAAAGAGATCGCCGATATGGCGGGGCTTGCGCGCTCCATGTTCGCGCGTTTCCGCGCCAACCTCAAAACGCCTCCCGCCGATCTTGCCGCCGAGCTTGAATGGTTCCGCACAGAAGAAGGCTATGCGGACCAGATGCAGGAAGAGCTCGCGCGCTTCCTCCTCGAAGTCACGCGCCAAAACGTCTCGGACGGAACCCAGGCCGACATCGGCCGCATGCTCCGTGTCGTCGACGAACTTGAGAACATCACCGACGCCTGCATGAGCCTTGCGCTCGTACTTGACCGACGGGAGCACAAAGGCCTTAAGTTCGACGCCGATGAACTCGACGAGCTTGCGCCCTACACGCTCCTTGCGGAGAATTTTCTCCGCTTTGTCGAAGAGAACGCCGCACGGCCGATCAGCGCCGATGAGCTCGCCCTCGCGGCCGACTACGAGCAAAAACTCGATGACTTCCGCAGCTCGCTCAAAAAGAAAGCCAGGAAGCGCCTTAAGGCCGGCGCGGACGTCAAAACCGAGCTTCTCTTTATCGATCTTGTCAGGCACGTCGAAAAAATCGGCGACTACGGCCTCTCGATCGCCGAATCGCTACGGGAATTGCGCTGAAGCCATCTTCCGCCGCCGACGCCGGAGTGCTAGAGTGTTCCTGCGGGCCCTGCGCGACCCGGTCATAAGGAGGAAGCGTGCGGCCCAACCAATATTCGAGCGAAAAACGGCGCAAAGAGCTCGAGCGCAAAAAGAAACAGGAAGAGAAGGCGGCGCGGAAACTTGAGCGAAGGCACCACGACGAGGGCATCGCCGGTACCGACATCGCCGTTACCGGCGCCGCGGAGACTAAGGACGCGCCGCCTCAGCCTGATCTCCGCCCCACACCGCAGCATCCTGATGGGGAGGAGCGCGGTACATGAACGCGACGTCACACCCGGGGGCGATCGAGCTTCGCGCCGCATCCCTATGCGACGCGGCGGTCCTCGCCGACCTGCGGCTTGCCTTCATTCGCCTCGTAAAAACAGGCGGTCTAGCCGACGAGGATGAATTTCGCGCCTGGTATGCATCTTATGTCGGCCGCAGCCTCGCACGCGAAACGACCCTCGCGTGGCTCTGCCTGGCGGCGGGCAGTCCCTGCGGAACGGTCGAGCTCCGTCTTAAGCCCGCGCGTGCGCGGAAAGCCGCAGACAACTCCGCACCTCGGCTCGAGGGCTATGTTTCCGGCCTCTATGTCGATCCTGCTTTTCGCGGCCGCGGGCTTGCCCGCACGCTCATGCAGCGCCTCATCGCCACTTCGCGCGCGCGCGGCCTTTTCAGGCTTGCGCTTCATGCCTATCCCGACGCCGAACCGCTCTACGTCAGCCTCGGCTTCCGGCCTTTCCGCCGACTCATGGTGCTCCGCCTCGACGAGCCCGGTAGTGCGCGCGGGGCCATGGTTCACAAAACTTCGACGCCGCACATGGTGCCAAGGGAGAGTGTAGCCTATGGATGACTACCGCATTGAGCCTTTCTGTGCATGCGACTACGATGCCGCCCGTGCGCTCTGGGACCGCACGCCAGGGATGGGCCTCTCCGCAGCCGACACAAGGGAGCGCATAGAAAGCTTCCTTGCACGCAACGAAGGCCTTTCGTTTGTAGCCCGCGTCCGCGACACGACGGCCCTCGTCGGCACAATCCTCTGCGGTTCCGACTCGCGCAGAGGCTACCTCTATCATCTCGCCGTCGATGAGACGCATCGCCGCCGCGGCCTTGGGAAGGCGCTTGTTAACCAGGCCCTCGCTGCTCTCAAAGCCTCCGGCGTGGAAAAATGCCACCTCATGGTGATCGCCGGTAACGAACTAGGCGCCGCTTTCTGGAAGAGCCAGGGCTGGAAATTCCGTACCGACATTAATCTCTACTCGAAGGACCTGTAGCTCGCTGCCCCGCTTGCGCTTCGCGGATGCTGCCCTTGCCCGCATACACGGCACGGGCTATGCTTCGTAGATAAAGCGAGGTGTCCCATGTGTGATACGCTCTACGCAAGCCCGGCCCTCTCCCCCGATGGGAGATCGTGGTTCGCGAAAAACTCGGATCGTCATCCCGATGAACCCCAGGCGCTCTGCCTGATTCCGCGACGGCCGCCCACCGAGCGCATTACGGTGGGATCTCGCGTCTATCCGGGCCAGGACCGGGGCTTCGCCTACGCGCTGTCAAAACCATCCTGGATGGCGGGCGGCGAGGCGGGCGTCAATGAAAAAGGCGTCGCTATCGGCAACGAGGCGGTGTTTTCGCGCTGGAGGCCTGCCCCGGAGGGCCCCCTCGGCATGGACCTTCTTCGCGCCGCTCTCACCACCGCGGCAAACGCGGAAGAGGCTCGCGATTGGCTTGCCGCCACGATCGAGTCGCTCGGACAGGGAGGCAACGGAGCCTACCGCGGCCGGCTTTTTTATGACAACTCCTTCATCATCGCCGATGCGTCGAACGCCTATGTGCTCGAAACAGCCGGCCACCGCTGGGCATGGCGGCACGCCGGCGATGTTGCAACAATTTCCAACGCCTACTCCATCGAAGAGGACTACAAGCGGCTTGACGCGGAAACGCGGAAGGCCATCGCGCCGGTAAACGAACGTGCCGCATGCTCGGACGAGGCCGATCCGGGACGCCGCGGGCACAAGGAATCTTGGCGGCGCTATGTGGAAAATCGCTTCTTCCTCCGCTTCACGAAGGGCGATGTCCGAAGGAGCCTCACCCGTGCTGCGCTCGAATCGGCACGGGGTATGCTCGACCGCCGTGCCCTGTTCGCCGCACTCCGTAGCCACGGGGCCTATGATCCCCGCCGTCGCGGCAGCCTTGAAAGCCCCTGTGTCCACGCAGGCGCATTTCCCTCAAACTCAGCAACAACGGCGAGTATCGCTCTCGAATACCGTGCAGAGGGCGCCGCGATTCTCTGGTTCACGGGCAGTTCGTACCCCTGCATTTCGGTATTCAAGCCAATCCTCCTTGCCCGGGGAGAGTTCATCCCGCTCTGGACCGGCTATGACTACACCGAGGACGCAGGGTCGGCCTATGCCCACTGGGAACGCCAGCACACCTGGATTCGAAGGACGCTGGCTGGGCGCCTGTCCCTCGATCCTGGCTTTGTCGCAGGCCGCGACGAGACCGAAGGACTCCTGGGCGAGGCCGCGGAGCGGGCACTTGCGGCAATCGCGACGAGCGGCGGTGCGGCCGATGCCGCTCTCGCCGAGGCCCGTCGCACTGTGGACCGCGCTCTCGCCGACTGGTACTCAGGCCTCCCCGCTTACTGAGGCCCTATGAGCGCACGCGACTCCTCCTCCGCGGTGCGGAAGTAGGCGGCGGTCGCCTGGAGATTCGCGGCCTGGGCGGCGAGCTCCTCCGACATGCCGGCAAGCTCCTCGCTTGCTGAGGCGTTCGCCTGGATCACGCCATCGAGCTGGCTGAGCGCCGAGCTGATCTGGTCAATGCCCTGCTTCTGTTCGGCGCTCGCCGCGGCAATCTCGCGGACGAGGTCGGCCGTGCGCTTGATCGCGGGAATGGTTTCGGCGACCAACGCGCCCGCCTCGTCGGCGACCACCCCGCTCTTAGCGGAGAGCTCCGAAATTTCCGCGGCGGCCTTGGCGCTCCGTTCGGCGAGCTTGCGCACTTCGCTTGCAACGACTGCGAAGCCTTTGCCTGCCTCGCCTGCACGCGCCGCTTCGATCGCCGCATTGAGTGCAAGAAGGTTGGTGTTGCGCGCGATCTCCTCGATGATCGAGATGCGGCTCGCTATCTCCTTCATCGCCGCCACTGCCTCGCTCACGGCAAGGCCGGCCTTTTCGGCGCTCGCAGCCGCCTTGACCGCGATCGCTTCGGTCTGTGCCGCATTGTCCGCGTTCGAGTGCGTCGTCGACGCCGCCTCCTCGAGGCTCGCGGAAACCTCCTCCGCGCTCGCAGCCTGCTCGGTCGCGCCCTGGGACATCTCCTGGCTCGTCTCGCTGATCGCCTGCGAGCCCGAAGCGACCTGGGCGGCGGCCGTTTTCACCTGCCCCGTAAAGTCGAGGAGTTTGTCATAGAGCGTGTCGAGTGCGCGGCCCATGGAACCAAGCTCGTCATTCCGGGCTGAAATGCGCGCCCGCTCGCGGGAATCGATGCCCGAAAGCGAGAGATCGCCCGCGGCAAAGACAGCGAGCGCCTGCGTCATGAAACCAATCGGCCGCACAAGACGTTCGACAATGACGAGGATGAGCGCGACGAGGACGACGATGACAAGGCCCGCAATCAGAGAAAGCGATCGCCCAAGTGCCGCAGCGGGCGCGTGGATGTCCTCCATCGGAACGATGATGCCAAAGGCCCAGCCGGGCGTCCCCGCGATCGGCGCGAACACAAAAAGCTTCTCAACGCCCTTGTCGTCGATAAACACCTGGCTCCCCGCCTCGCCTCGCTCGATTTTAGCTATGCCCGGCTCAAGGTTTTTGTAGCCCAGCTTGGCGGGCTCCTTAAAACTCACTTTCATGCGGAGCTCTTCGCGGGGATGCGCGATGAGAAGAATGTTGCCGTCGACGATCACCGCATAGCCATTCGCGCCGAGCTTGACCGTGCCCGCCATCGCGGAAACAGCATCAAGACCGACCGAAAAAGCGTAAAGGCCCTCGGTCGCACCAGCTGCGTTTTTCACGGCGGCTGCGACATTGATTATGGGTTTACCCGTCGATCGGGAGATCACCGCATTGCCGATGTAGGTCTCCGCGCCGCGCTCGATCACCGCCTTGAAGTAGTCGCGGTCAGCGACATTGCCCGATGCCTTTTTTGTAGTCCAGTAATCGCCGTTTTTGCGAGCGAAAAACTCAAGTTCGACCTCGGGATCTGGGGTCGATGCGCGGTCCTCCAGGTAGCGGAAAATGCTTTGAGGATCGAAGCTCCGCACCTCGCGGTCCTGTGCCCCCCGCTGGGCGGCAAGGAGCTTGCCGGAAAGCCAGCGGGACACCTCATCCGCCCGCGCCTGGGCGATCTGTTCCGCGGCCTGGATATAGAGCCGGGAAAGGCTGTTCCGGCTCTGACTAATCACGGTGAGCGCCATACCAACGAGCGCACGCGCCATGGGAAGTCCGAGATAGAGCGATTGTTTTACACGAAGCCGCATGTCTTCCTCCACACGCGCCGCTGGCTACCCCGCGCGGCGCACCACCTTAGTTTAGTGGAGGAGGGGCGGTTTGTCGATTTTCCGCCTTAGGACAAGGCCGCGTTGTGCGACCCTGGTTTAAGGCCCGGACTTAAGAAATCCGGGCCCACAGTCGGTCAGGGCAGTTTGAAGAGCTTCCGTAGCACCTCGAGGTTGCGTGGGTTCTCCGTCTTCGAGCCCTCGGGCGTGTAGGCGTAGTCGATGACCGCGCGATGAACCAGAACGATCCGGTGGCGCACGATCTTCATCGTCGAATTGACCGTGCCATCCTTGTCGCTAAAGGCTTCAGGCAGGATCTGGAAGCAGGCGGGCACCCAGGTCCCCTGGACCTTTTTTGCCTTGGGATCCGCGCGGAAGCGATAGAACTCCTCCTTGAGCGCCGCAAGGAGGGCCTCGGCACTCGAGATGCCCCTGTCCTTAATAAGGCGCTTCACCTTCGTCTCGTCGAGCGTCACAAGCGCGGTCGTGTATTTTTTATGATCGCAGTAGGCCATGATCTGGTCGATCACATCCGTGGAGAAGGTAACCGCCTCCTCGATGTCCTCAGGGCTGTATTTCTCCCCATCTTCGGCGATAAGGAGCGCCTTTTCGCGGCCAACCACGACGAGGAACCCGTCAGCGTCGAAGTACGCAAGGTCTCCCGTCCAAAGCCATCCATCGCGAAGCGCCTGCGCCGTCGCCTCGGGGTTTTTAAAATACCCCTTCATCACATTGCCGCCCCGGATGACGATCTCGCCGGTCTCGCCCACCGCACAGAGGCTACCGTCAGGCCGCCGTATCGTGCATTCGACGGAGGGCGCGACGACCCCCGAGGTACCGTACTTGTGTCGGCGCGGCGTATTCGAGGAGATAATCGGCGCCGCCTCCGTAAGACCGTAGCCTTGATAGATCGGAAGGCCGAAAGCCGCGTAGAACTCCTGCTGCTT
>JAJUIB010000043.1 GCA_029265615.1 Spirochaetota bacterium | reverse complement strand
TCAACAACACTCGCCTGCTCGAGCCTATCGGCTACGTGCCCCCTGCAGAATTCGAAAAAGCGTATTATGATGAAGCTGACAGTCTGGCCCTGGTCGCCGGACTCAAATAGAAAGGTCTCCGGAGAACCCGGGGCGGTTCAGGGAGTGCTGTGCGCCGTTTTCTCCACGATGCACAGCGTGAACAGCTCGCCTCGGCGTGTCCACTGTTGACAGTATAGACCACATGCGTATGTACTGTTCATAGAGAACCGACAAAGAAGGCTGAGCGCGTTGATTTCCACAGCAATGGGGAAAACTGATAAATCTGACTCAAGAAACGGCTGACAATGAAGGCGAGTATGCATCCACGGAGGCTGCATCGTGAATAAGTATATCTGGCCACATACGCCGATACTCTTGCCGTGGAGGGCTCGATGATAAAGTCTCTGCATATACAGGGCTTCAAGTCAATCAGCGACCAGACGCTGGAGCTCGGGCGGGTGAACTGTCTTATCGGCGCCAACGGTACGGGGAAAAGCAACATACTCGAGGCACTGGGAGTTCTCGGTGCTGCTGCCAATGGAGTCGTCGACGACGAAAGCCTCTTGCGGCGTGGTGTTCGGGCTGGTCTACCGCGTCTTTATAAAAGCTCGTTCGCCACTGAGAGAACCCCCGCCCACATCGCCCTGAGCGCCACAGGGGAAAAGGGCGAGCTTTATCGCGTTTCGCTTCTCAATCCTCTCGAATCCCCCGAGCCGGCCTGGTCCTACAAAACCGAACGACTGAACGACGGAAGTGAAGACCTTGTGTCGGATGGTATACGAAACAAGAAGAATCTCAACCCCAAGGCGGGCCTTGCCGCCTTGAAGAAGGTGGAGATACCTCAGGATAATCCAGCGGCTGATCTCATGGCGCGACTCCAGGAATACGCGATCTACTGCCCGAACACCCCGACCCTGCGAGGTATTGCCCAAGACATGCAGTCACGGAGTCCTGTGGGCTTGAACGGAGGCTCGCTTGCGGATGGCTTTGCCGAGCTCCGCAGGCACTTCAAGAACGCCGAGGATGATGGGCCGTTCGAAGAGCTTCTTGGGCTTATCGACTGGGTGTCTGATGTTCAGACTACGAGCCAGGCTCTCAATCTTCTCTCGCCCAAGGTGCCAAGGTCAAAGCTCATGCTCAAATTTACCGACCGCTTTATGAACGCGAACCGCAATGAGCTTACCGCCTACGATGCAAGCGAGGGGGCTCTCTATATCATTTTCTGTGCTATTCTCTGCCTGCATCCCGCTTCACCTCGTTTTTTTGCCGTGGACAATCTCGATCAGGCGCTAAATCCACGCCTTGTGGCTGGTCTTGTATCGCGGCTTTTGGCCTGGCTCAAGCATAACAGCTACGACCGACAAATGATCTTTACCGCTCACAATCCGGCGGTTCTCGACGGCCTTGATCTCTTAGATCAAGACATCCGCCTTTTCACTGTGGAACGGAACAGCGAGGGCATGACAAGTATCCGCCGAGTTGAACTAAGTCCAGAGCTTCTTGCTCGGAACAAGGAATACCCTCTTTCTCGGCTATGGATAATGGGAGCGTTGGGGGCTGTTCCGAATGTCTGAGCTACGCATAGCGCTTATTGCGGAAGGGCCGACCGACTACGAGGTAATCAACGCGGCTTTGCGCGCCATTCTGCGCCAGCCGTTTATCATAACCATGCTTCAGCCTGAGGCTACGAAACCAGAGTTTGGCGGTGGCTGGGGTGGTGTGCTTAAATGGTGCTATCAGGCTTCGCAATCTGGGTGCTTATCGCTTGACACTTATCCGCCGCTTTCAGGATTTGACCTTGTTATCATTCATGTCGACGCCGATGTTGCATCGAAGAGTTATACTGATTGTGGGTCCGAAGTAGCTGCGTTGGCACTCGCTAAGCAGTGGGTCAGCTTACCCTGTGCCGTACCCTGTCCGCCTCCCTTGCCCACCGTTGAAGCGCTCGAACATTGCATTACCGGCTGGCTGGGAAGTATGGCAATGGGGGCCAAGGCGGCATTGTGTATGCCCTCTAAGTCTTCGGGAACCTGGCTCGCAGCTGCCTGTTTTTCTAGCGAGCATACGATACTCCAGGGAGGGGAATGCGATCTGGGGCTTGAGAATAGACTATCTACGCTCAAGCTTAATGAACGCATCAAAAAGACAGCGGTACAGTATCGAGCGAAGGCGCCGCTTGTTACAAAAAACTGGGAAAAGATAAAGGCCGATTGCCCCATTGCATCAAGATTCGAAACGCTTGTCCGCTCTTGTATATCGCTATCACGTGGTCCATGCTGACGTCCGTAGACACGGCTGGTGTAATGGTGCCCGGAGGGGGACGTGGCGTTTGCGGCTCGGCATCCTGCCTCGCTTCCGGCGCTATCGCGCCGCGCGCGCTTACGCTTCAAGTCCCCCTCCGTGGAGTAAAACAAAAGCCCCGCGCGATGCGCGGGGCTTCTCTCTCGGTGCCCGGAGGGGGACTTGAACCCCCACCCTTTCGGACTAGAACCTGAATCTAGCGTGTCTGCCAATTCCACCATCCGGGCTTAGGCGAGGGAACTGTAGCCTGGGGCGGGGGGCTGCGTCAACGGGCGCGCGGCGCACAGGCGGAAAGGCTCAGCGTCGGTCTTCGAGCCGTCCGGCAAAGGAGCCGATGTCCAAGGATAGGGCGAGGCCAAAGGGTTGTTCCACATCGGCGTAGCCTACAAGGCTGAACGTCGCAAGCGCGCCAAAGTAGCGAGTGAATCGCGCACCAAGGCCGAGGCTTGCGCTCCAGCGTAAGAGGGCCCATGCCTCGGGGCTACAGTCTTCTCCGAGGATGACACTCCCCGCGCTCGCGTTGCCGACCAGATAGAGATCGCCGCCCAAAAGGGGGTGGAGGGGGGCAAGACGCCTTCGGTATTCGAGCCCCATGCCAAGAACATGATTGCCGATGGCGCTTAGGGCGTGGGGGCTCATGCCGTAGAACATACCCGGTTGTCGCAGTGTTGAGAAATACGAATAGAGGGCGGTCGTTGCGCCGGGAACGAGGCCGCTCCAATCGGTGCTTGCGTAGGCCGCGATGCCGAGGCTTTGGAGCTTTCCAAGCGGAATGGCAAGGTCAAGCAAGGCTTCGCTGGTCGCGAAGGAGGATTCGCCGCCCAAGTTTGTGGCGAAGAGTCGGCCATAGGCGAGGAGGGCAAGCCCCCGCGAGGCGAAGATGGCACTGTCCCGAGTGTCGAGGCGCAGGGCTCCGCGAAAGCCGGAGATGTCAAGCGGCAGGATGTCGAACTGGCCGACCGAGAGCATATTCTCGAGCGAATAGCCGAGCATGAAGTCGGCGTTCCGTCCGAGGGCAAGGCCGAGCCACGCGCCGCCGCCATAGCTTCTGAATTTGGTGCCGACCGTAAAGCCGCCTGCGGAATAGCTATCGTACTCGAGTGTATAGCGGAACCAGGGCTTTGCAAAGAAGGGGCCGAAGGGCTGAAAATACTCGATCATGCCGTCGAGGCGGTTGAAGAGCGCGGTCGAGACAAAGAGCGCAGAATGAGGTCCCGTGAGGTTTTGGATGAGGAGGCCCGAGGCGAGCGCAAAATCCGAGGTAAAGGCCGAGGAAATGGCGCCTTGGAAGTCAAGACCGATGTAGGCGCTGTTATCGGCTTGCCTGGCCGGGATGAGGGTGATGACACCGATATTCCCTTCATCGTGCGGCTCGATGTCGAATTTGACGAAGTCGTAGCGCCCCGAGACGTAGGTCGAGTCGATAGCCGTGCGGAGTTCTTCGCGGCTATAGCGGCGTCCGATGAGCGGCGCAAAGGTGCTCCGCGCCAGAGCCTCATCGGCGGGGCCGCCGCCTTCGATGCGGAGTGCAAGGATGAGGGGCGGTTCGCGCAGGGCCTGTCGGTTGGGTTGTTCCTCCGGGGCGAGGAGGGGACGCGAGGCCGCGATGCGGTCTGCGAGCGCCGCGAGGGCGGGGGCCGCGGCTCTTCCCGCCGCCCTGCCGCGTGCGATGATCGCTTCGCCCTCGGCATAGCTTGTCGTGGTGAAGCCTGAAAGGTCGCTCGAGATGAGGAGGTCGGCCTCTTTGCGCGAGGGGCGCATGTTCTGAAGGATGAAGAGGTTGAATGTCTGACCGGCTATGTCGACGGGCGTTTTGAGCGAATCGGGGCTTTTCGGCCCCGGCCCCCGCGATTCCACGGCGATGATGATGTCTGCCCCGAGCTCCTTTGCTATGGCGGTCGGGAGATTGTCCACGACGCCGCCGTCGATGAGCCGGCGGCCTTCGCGTTCGTAGGGACGGAATACCGCGGGAATGGACATCGACGAACGCATCGCCTCGGCGAGGGAGCCGCCCTTAAAGACGATCTTCTCTCCTGTCATGATGTCCGCGGCGACCGCCCGATAGGGGATGGGAAGCGCGTCAAAATCTCGGATGACGAGGGCGTGCAGGCTGAGGGCGGTGAAGTAGCTTAAGATGTTTTGCCCGTCGAAAAGCCCGGCACCGATGCTCACGCCGTTCGATGCAAGGTCTATTTTCAGCGCGTGTCGTTCTCGGATCGTGCGTTCGAAGCGATCGGAAACCGAGGCCTTGCGGTCGACGAGCACCGCGCTCCAGTCCATCGTGGTGACGATGCGCTCGAGTTCGGCGGGCGCATACCCCGCCGCATAGAGGCCGCCGACGATCGCTCCCATGCTCGTGCCCGCGATGCAGTCGATGGGAATGCCCGCACGTTCGATCTCCTCAAGGACGCCAATGTGCGCCATGCCGAAGGCCGAACCGCCTGACAATACCACCGCGACCCGTGGGGCGTACTCGACGGCGTGCTCTATCCGTGGGCCGTGGTCGGTGTGGGAAAGCGGCGCGGCTGTGTCGAGTGCTCCCAAGCCGTTCACGGCAAGGCCGAATGCCGTAGCGGCGAGAAGGGTGAATGGACTGCATTCGTGGCGCATGCCGTACTCCAGGTGCCGTAGGTATCGCTTCATGCGAATTCATTCCACGAAAGCCGCGCTTGTTTCATTTTGTAAAACAGTCGTTTCGTGCTTGCGAATTCCCCAAAGCCCAGGTACTATTGTATCGCGGTGGAGTCGCCAAAACGATCCCTGCCGCAAGAAGGAGTGAGCATGGAGCTTTCCAAGTACTCAGGCGATCTTTCGACGATTGATTACATGAGCTTCCTCGTGGTCGACATCGCGGGCAATATCCGTTCTGTTTCCCTGCCCCGGAGCTATGTGAGCGACAAGGTGCTTAAAAACGGCATCGGCTTCGATGCCTCGAATTTCGGCTACGCTGCGGTGCACAAGAGCGACATGGTCGCAGTGCCTGACCTTGCGACCGCTTTTGTCGAGGAGAAGGATGGCTTTCGCATCCTCCATGCCTTCTGCGACGTGCAGACGACCGACGGCGAGCCCTTTGATCAGTATCCCCGGGCAATCGCGAAGAAGGCGGTCGAGCATCTCCGAAAAACCGGCATTGGCGACGACGCGAAAATGCTCGTCGAGCTTGAGTTCTACGTATTTGACGAGGTGAGCTATTCGACGACGGTCGATCACTCCTACTATTTCGTTCAGAGCGAGGAGGGGATCGGTGCCGATTACGAAGACGGCCCCCGCTTTGGTCTTTCGAAGGGCTACCACCGCCTTTCTCCCGACGACAAGTACAGCCTCCTCCGCAACCGTGCCGTGCAGGCGATGGAAGCCTGCGGTATTCCCGTCAAGTACCACCACCACGAGGTCGGCGCGGCCCAGCTCGAGATCGAGCTCAACTTCATCGCGCTTGCGGGCGCGGGCGACGCGGTCGTTCTTGCGAAGTGGATTCTCAAAACCTGCGCTGCCGAGCTCGGCCTCAACGTGACCTTCATGCCGAAGCCGATGTACAAGATCGCGGGCAACGGCATGCACGTCCACCAGTTCGTCGAGAAGGGAGGCAAATCGGTCTTCCCCGGCGATGGACTTTATGGTCTTTCCGAAACCGGCCTTTCCTATACGGCGGGCGTGCTCGAACATGCGCTTTCAGGCTCGCTCCTCGCCTGGTCTAATCCGAGCACGAATTCCTACCGCCGCCTTGTGCCGGGTTACGAGGCGCCCGTCTCCGCCACCTTCGCCCAGGCCTCGCGCGCTGCGGCGATCCGTATTCCTGGCTACCTCAAAAAGGGCGAGGCGCGCATCGAGTTCCGCACGGGCGATGCAACGGCCAACATCTACTACTTCCTTGCGGCGATGCTCCTTGCGGGCATCGACGGCGTCCAGCGCAAGCTGGATCCGGTGAAAATGGGCTTTGCGACCGACAAAGAGACGCCGAAGAATACCTTCCCGACGGGGCTCTATCACGTGCTTGCGGGGCTTAAAAAGGATAAGGCCTACCTTGCGCCGGTCTTCCCCGAGGAACTCATCGCTTCGTGGATCGAGCTCAAAAAGAAAGAGGCGGAGTACGTCTACAACGCGCCTGTCCCGCAGGAGTACGAGCTCTACTTCTAGCCTTGAGGTGACTCGTGTGGCGCCGGCTTTAGCCGGCTATGGATTTGTCTGATAGTTTTTCCGCGAAGCGGGAAAACTATAGAGTCGAGCCGGCTTTAGCCGGCTATGGATTTGTCTGATAGTTTTTCCGCGAAGCGGGAAAACT
>JAJUIB010000016.1 GCA_029265615.1 Spirochaetota bacterium | reverse complement strand
TCAACAACACTCGCCTGCTCGAGCCTATCGGCTACGTGCCCCCTGCAGAATTCGAAAAAGCGTATTATGATGAGGCTGACAGTCTGGCCCTGGTCGCCGGACTCAAATAGAAAGGTCTCCGGAGAACCCGGGGCGGTTCAAGGAGGAAAAATGAAAATCCCTGTGCTCTTCGCTTCGTTTGCGCTACTTGCTGCGGCCTCTGCCTTTGGTTCTGGCGACTTCCTTTCGCGGCTTCAGTTCGGCCTTGAATCTTACCCTGAGGCGACGGGCAACAGCACCCACGGCTACCTTTCCTATCGCCTGAGCGAGGCGCTTTCAAGCTCCCTTCTTGTGCGGATCACGAACTCCGCGGAGACAAGCACGATACCGGATACGGCGAAATCGCTCTACCTTCAGAACGAGCAGGTAAACGAGGTGTTTTTCTATCCATTCAGCCTGCGTCTTGAGCTCGGTGATGAACCGCTCGTGGCGGGCCTTGGCGGCTACCTGAGCACCCAGTCGCTCCGCGAGGTGGGTTATTTTAAAGCGGCAGAGACCGGCCTTAACTCCTATGAAAACGCCCAGCGGGGGACCTTTTTCGGCCCCCTCCTTCAGGCGGGCTATGCCTGGGATTGGTCCTTTTTGCAGCTTTCCCTCGAGGCGCGCCTTGTGCCGTATTTCTGGTTTAAGGCGGCGCAAGAGATTACCATCGAACCTCTTGTTACCACGCCGGGTACCAACAGCTATGCGGGCACGGGCTTTCCTTACGTCTACCTGCGCGTCAACCCGCGGCTTTTTACCTTCCTTTCGCCCGAGATCGAGTATGAGTTCCAGCGTTTCACCTTCGAGGCGCTCCAGCCTGCGCCGAGTACCAGTTGGAATAAAGAGACGAACGCCTACGATAGCCACACGCTCGCTCTCCGGGGGAACATCTACATCCCGCTCGGGGGGGATCAGTACATCGAGCTCGGCTACGGCCAAAAGCTCAAATGGCTCCTCCCCGAAGGAAAGCCTGCGCTTCACAGCGCGCAGGGGATTTTCAAGCTCGCCTACCGCTTTCATAAATAAAGGGCGCGCTACGCCCGCAGGCGCTCGCTTGTAGCGCCCACCTTCACGGCTTCGCCGTGAAGGTGTAGCCGCGGCTATGCCGCGCTATCCACAGCGTGTAAAATTTGCTAATATCGGGACATGTCCACCGTTGAACTCCTTGCCCCCGCAGGCAGTCCCGAAGCGCTCGATGCCGCCTTAGGCGAGGGCGCCGATGCCGTCTATCTCGGGCTCCGCAGCTTTAATGCGCGCATGCGCTCCGCAAATTTCGCCTTCAACCAATTCGAGGCCGCCGTCGAGGCCTGCCACCGGGTGCATAAAAAGCTCTATGTCACGGTGAACACCGTCTTTGAACAGCGCGAGGCCGATCGGCTCTATCAGCTCCTTCAGTACCTTGAACGGGTGGGGCCGGATGGGATCATCGTCCAGGACCTCGGTGTGGTGAAGCTTGTACGCGACTTTTTTCCGGCGCTTAAGCTTCACGCCTCGACCCAGATGAACGTCGCCTCCGCGCGTGGGGCGAATTTTCTATCCCGCCAGGGCTTTAAGCGCGTCGTCCTTGCCCGCGAGCTTTCGCTCGAGGAAATCCGCGGCGTCGTCCAAGGGACAAACCTCGAGGTCGAGGTCTTTGTCCACGGCGCGCTCTGCGTGAGCGCCTCGGGGCTCTGTCTGTTTTCAAGCTACCTGGGCGGTAAGAGCGCAAACCGCGGCCTCTGTGCGCAGGCTTGCCGTCGTCTCTACGCCACCGAGGAGGCTTCGGGCTACTATTTTTCGCCTGACGACCTTGAGCTCATCGACCTCGTGCCCGAGCTTGTCGATGCGGGGGTGTCCTCTTTTAAGATCGAGGGCCGAATGAAGAGCGCCGAATATGTCGGCGCCGTCGTCGCTGCATACCGCCACATGCTCGACAATTGGCGCATCGACCGCGACAAGGCTCTTGCCAAGGCGCAGTCGCTTTTGCAGGCGGATTTCGCCCGGCGCAAGACGCACTTCGCCATCGCGGGCTCAGTCGATCTTGACTACATCAAGCCCGATCAGCCGGGCGGCACGGGCATCCCCCTCGGCAAGATCCGCGACATCCGGAGTTACGAGGACGGCCGCTGGGCGCTCATGGAGAGTGCGAAGGCGGTAGGGCTTAGCGAGGGCGATTCGCTCCGCGTGCATCGCGCGGACGATTCGGGGCGCTTTACGACGCGGCTTAAGGGGATTAAGGAGAATCCGAAGGGCCTTCTTCTCCGCTTCGACGGGGAGTCCCATCAGGGCGACGAGGTCTACCTTGTGCAGACCAAGGCCATGGGCAAACGCTGGAAGCCCGTCCTGCCGCGCGATCTTGAGCGCTATCACCAATTCCCGAGCCGTGACCTTGCGCCGCGACCGAGCTATCCGAAGCTCGACAAGGCCGAACTCGAGGTTCTGCCAGAGGGGCTCTATGCCCTCGTCGGCCGCGTCGCCGATCTCCATGTGCTCCTCGCGGTCAGGCCCGAAAAGGCGATGATCGTCCTTGACCGGAAAAACTCAGAAGGACTCCGCCGCCATGAGAAGGAGCTCCCCTTCAAGCGGGACAATCTCGTGCTCTGGCTCGACCCCTATTTCCCCGAAGGCGATGCGGCCTGGCTTGCCGACGAGCTCGACTATTGGATTGCCGCAGGGCAACGTTTTTTTGTCGCGAACAATCCGGCGCAGCTTGGCATGCTCCGCGGGCGGCTCGACGGGAAGGGGCGACCGGTTTTTGTGATCGCAGGGCCCTGGCTCTATGCCTTTAACCGCTATGCCGCCGCCTTCCTCCTCGAGGAAGGCGCCCGTTGTCTTGTGCCGCCCTACGAGATCGGCAAGCAGAACTTCCTCAAGGTTGCGGAATCGGTGCCCGCCAAGGCCTGGATGCCGATCGTTTTTTCGTACCCGCCCCTCTTTCGCATTCGGGCGGATTTGTCGCGCAAGTACGAGTGGAAACGATTCACCGATCGCGAAGGGCTCGGCTACGAGCTTGTCACGGGGCGCGACTATTCGTGCGTCATCCCCGAAACGCCCTTTTCGATCGTCGACCGCATCCCCTTTCTTAAAAAAGAGGGGATCGGCAAGTTCATTCTCGATTTTTCCCAGATCGAGCTTCAGAAGCCGCTCTATAAGCAGGTCGCCAAGGCCGCGCTCGAGGGGCGGGTGCTACCGGAGACCGGACGATTTAACTGGAAAGACGGCTTTTGGCAGCCGCCCGAGATGCCGTCGGTCTAAGATCACAGGCTGAGGCGCGTGAGCGCCACCTTGGGTCACGGGGGCCCTGGCCGCGGGGCTTGACCGCGCGGCCTTGAGGCCTCAGGGGGCCTTTGCGGTTTCCGCGTTTGTTTGCGCGCAGCTTGAACGGGTTTATTTTCTTCGCTTGACGACAGCCTGCGGCAGTGATACCCTGCAGAGTAGTTTGTTCGGTGAAATAGTGTTTTGCGGGATAAACCATAGAGGAGCAGGGGCAGTATGAGCGAGTCCGCCGGCAAGGCTATCGACCTTCTCTTTTACCTGGCGCGCACCGACGGCGAGGTGAGTCTTGCTAAGCTATCGCGCGACACCGGCATGAACAAGGCGACCGCCCTCCGCTATCTCTCGGTGCTTGAGTCGCGCGGCGTCGCCGAGCGCAGGCAGGCGGGCTGGTCGCTCGGCCTTGCGCTCTATGAACTGGGGACGCGGGTGCCCGTGCGCTCCCTCGTTGTCGAACGGGTTCGCCCCCATCTTGAGCGCCTTGCGCGGGAGACGGGGGAAACGGCCAATCTCGCCTGCCTTGCAGGCGCTAGCGCGGTGTACCTTGACCGCGCCGAGGCGGATCGCTCACTCCGTATGCGTTCGGCGCCCGGCGACCGCCTGCCGCTCTACTGCACTGGCGTCGGCAAGGCCATTCTGTCCATACTCCCCGAAGACCGCGCGCGCGCTATTCTGGGGGCGGGGCCCCTTCCCCGCATTAATGACAAGACGGTGACCGATCCCGAAGAGGTACTCCGCGAGGCGGCGAAGGCGCGCGAGCTCGGCTATGGCATGGACCGCGAAGAGTACGAAACCGGTCTTACCTGTATGGCGATCCCGATCGGCCTTCCTGAGGCCGATTTTTACGGCGCGATGAGCGTGTCCGGCCCCACCGCACGCATGCGTGATCCTGTCGTTCGCGACCGGATGGTCGAGGCGCTGCGAAAGGCGGCCGCGCTCGCGCTCGCCGCGCTACGGCGCGATGGCGCTGTCTCGGGCGAGGCTTGGAAGACGCCGCTTGCAGGTGGCCCGCCCACGGTTGAATATGCCTTCCGCCCCTCTTTGAGTTTTGGCGCCGATTCCTCCGAATAGGGCGCGGGGCTTTTGGGAACGGCGCGAGCGGCTTCTCCCCAACGTCAAAAAAGGGGGATGGGTGGGCGGGGCTTCGCGCGTCGTTCCCGAAGGCCGCGCGAAGCCCGCTTTCTGCTAGTAGACCGGCTCCGCCTCGCGCCCCTCAGGCTGCGCTACAGTCTCTTTTTTAAAAAGCGGTTTGAACTCGACGTGCTCGGCGACGATCTTCACCCTCGATCGCGGGCGGCCGTCGGTGTCGGTCCAGCGGTCCTGCTTGAGCCGGCCGACCACGCGCACCCCGCGCCCCTTCTGCAGGTTTTCCGCGCAGGCGAGCGCGAGCTTCGACCAGGCTTCGACGTCGAAGTAGGACACTTCCTTTTCGAGCTCCTCGCCCTGGCGATAGAAGCGATTCGAGGCGAGGGCAAAATTGCAGACCTGACCGCCTGAGGGGAGGGTTTTGCTCTCCGGGTCCCGGGTCAGATTCCCTTCGATCAAAATGGAGTTGAGTGAGTTCATGCGAGCCTCCTTGCTGCGCGGCGCTCTGCCAGAGCGCCCGGGCACTGCTCTGTCCGCCGCGCAGGGGTAATACGCCGCACGGGGATGCGCGGAGATTGAGGCGTTACCTGCATCTTTTTTCTTGACGGGTGAGAATTTTGATCGTAGAGTTCTGGTATTACCAGATGCAAGGACTGGATATGCCAGAAGAATCGCCCGGGCCTCAGCGGACATCGCCTGAATCGCCGCGCACGCCGCGTGCGCGCAAGGATGAGTTCATCGCCCGCTTCGAATCGCTCATCCTCTCGGGGCGCTTTGCGCCGGGGGACCAGCTCCCTGCGGAGCGTGAGCTTGCGGAGAGTCTTGGAGCCTCGCGCCCCGTCGTCCATGCGGCGCTCAATGAGCTTTCACAGCGCGGCCTTGTGCGCATCGAAGCGCGGAGAGGCGTCTTTGTCGCGGACTGGCGGCGCGAGGGTTCGGTGGAAATGCTCCTATCGCTCATGAGCTATGCAGGCGGCGATCTTTCTCCGCGGCTCTTTGACAGCCTCCTTGAGCTCCGCCTCCTCTTCGAAACGGAAACCGCCCGTCTTGCCGCACGCAGGCGGACGCCCGCCCAGCTCGATGCGCTCGAGAAGGTACTCGCCAAGGAGCGCCTGCTTGAGCCGCGCGAGGCGCGCGATGTTGCACTCCTTGACTACGAGTTCCACCACGACATCGCGCTCGCATCGGGGAACGATGTGTTCCCTCTTCTTATGAATTCGCTCAAGCGAATCTACTTGCAGATCCTCGACCGTTTCTACGGTGACTTCACGGTGTTGCCCGTCGTGTTCGGGCTCCACCGCGACCTTGTTGCGGAAATCGCGGCGGGGCGGGGCGAGGGTGCTGCACAGGCGATGCGGAACATCCTCGAGTACGGCGAACGGACCCTCCGTCGCGCGCTTGGATCGCGGGGCGCGGTGTGCGGCTCCGTGGACGGCAGCGCCGAGAATGGCGGCGCTGAGAATGGCGGCGCCGAGGGCGGGATAGGAGGCAGTGCGTGAAACTGGAAAAGCTACGCGAGGGGCTACGCCGGATTGCGGGCCGGGATGTGGATGCCCGCGAGGACCGCGGCGCGATTGTTCTCGAAGGAGAGACCGACACCTGGGAAGCACGGCTCGCGGCTGGCTACTTTGCCGCGAACCGAGGCTATCGCGGGGTCGTCAACGACATCGTCGCCGCCGAGGCGCCCTGGGCGGCGACCGAGCAGCCACGCGGCGCCCTGACAGGCGCCGGTAACGGCGACGTCGGTAACGGCGACGTCGCGAGCGGCGAACACCCCCTCGAGGGGCTTTCCTTCGATGTGGCGGTGGTGGGGGGAGGCGTTGTAGGCTGCGCGATCGCGCGCGAACTTTCCAAGTGGCGCATCTCCGTGATTCTCCTTGAAAAGGAAGAAGACGTTGCGTGCCATACATCGAGCCGCAACGATGGCATGATCCACGACGGCTTCGCCGCGAAGCCGGGTACGCGCAAGGCCGCCTACAATGTGCGCGGAAACCGTCTCTGGGAGCCGCTTGCTCGCGAACTCGGCATCGAGTTCTCCCGTCCCGGCTCGATCGTGATCTATGAAAGCCGGGCCCACGCGGCGCTCTACCCCGCCTTCGCGTCTCGCGCGGCGAAAAATGGTGTCGACGGCTGGGAGTACTGGAGCGCGCGTCGGCTCCGTGCAGAGGAACCCTGGGTAACAGGTGACCAGCACGGCGCCTTCTTCCTTCCGAGTGCCGGCATCATCTCGCCCTACAAGGCGACGGTAGCCCTCGCGGAGAGCGCTGCGGCAAATGGGGTGCGCATATCGCTCTTCACGCTCGCGACGGGCTTTGAGCGGGAGGGGAATCGCATAACGCATGTTAGGACAGACCGGGGGAATTTCTCCGTCAAGGTGGTCGTCAACGCTGCGGGCAACTGGGCCGATGTCGTCGCAGGATGGGCCGACGACCGATTCTTCAGCCTTCATCAGCGGCGAGGCACTGACATGATTCTCGATGTGCAGTCGGGCGACTTTCAGCGGCACATCATGGCAAAGCCCTCCCTCCTCCAGGCGCGAACGCACACGAAGGGCGGAGGCCTCGTTCCGACGGTGGAGGGCAACATTCTCGTCGGACCGACCGCGAACGAACTTCCCGGTCGCGAGCTCTACGCAACGAGCCCCGCGGAAATCAGGCAGCTCGAGCGGCACATTGGACTCAATCTGAAACTTTCACCCTCGATGGCCATAACGTACTTCGCGGGTGTGCGCCCCTGCACATGGGAGGAGGATTTCGTCATCGAGCCCTCGCGCCGCGTCGCGAACCTTGTGCATGCGGCCGGCATCCAATCGCCGGGACTCGCCTCCGCGCCCGCGATCGCGGAGGATGTCGCGAAGATGACGCTCGACATTCTTGGAACTTCAACGCGTATCGTGCCGAACACCGCGTTCAGGCCCTTCCGCGAGGCGCCCGTCGACCTGCGCCGCCTTTCGCTTGAGGAACGCGCGAAGCTTGTCGCACGGCGGCCCGAATACGGCCGCATCGTCTGCCGCTGCGAGGAGGTCTCCGAGGGCGAAATACGCGACGCAGTCCGCGCGCCGCTTTCCGCAAGGAGTCTCGACGCGGTAAAGCGCCGCGTGCGTGCGGGTATGGGACGCTGCCACGGCGGATTCTGCACGCCGCGCGTCATGGAGATCCTCGCCAGCGAGCTCGGCGTCGAGCTTTCCGAGGTTACGAAAAAGGGGCCAGGATCGCGCATCGCGCTCGGCGAGACGAAGCGGAGGGCTTGAAGTTATGGTGTCGAGAAAGGACTACGACGTCCTCGTGGTTGGCGGTGGGCCCGCGGGACTTTCCGCCGCGCTTTCGGCGGCGGAAAACGGAGCGCGAACGGGGATCATCGAGCGCGAAGACCGCCTCGGGGGAATTCTCAAACAGTGCGTGCACGACGGCTTCGGGCTCGTCCGCTTTGGCGAGCAGCTTGCGGGGCCCGAATATGCGCGGAGATTTGCCGACCGCGTCGTGGAGGCGACGTCAAAGGGGACGGTGCTCGCTACGCACCTTGGCGCCTTTGTTCACGCCGCAAGGCGCGAGACCTGTGGAGACGGAGGTGTGCGGTATGTGCTTGAATGCGTGAGCCGGGACGAAGGCGTCTTCGTCGCGGCAGCGCGGAGCCTTGTGCTTGCGACCGGCTGCCGCGAAAGGACCGATCGCCAGGTGTTTATCCACGGCGAGCGCCCTGCGGGCGTTTTCACCGCGGGGCTCGCCCAGCACCTTGTCAATATCGAGGGTCTTCTTCCGGGACACCGTGCGGTCATCCTTGGTTCGGGCGACATCGGTCTCATCATGGCGCGGAGGCTTTTCCTCGAGGGCGTGGAGGTCGAGGGCGTCTACGAGATAAAGAGCGAGCCGTCGGGGCTGTCGCGCAATGTGCGGCAGTGCCTCGAGGACTTCGGCATACCCCTCAACCTTTCGACGACGGTGACCGCGGTGCATGGCGACAGGCGGGTTCAGGGGGTGACGGTCGCCAGCGTGGATCGGCGCGGAACACCGATCCCGGGCAGCGAGCGATATGTCGAATGCGACACCCTTGTCCTATCAGTCGGCCTTATCCCCGAGAACGAGCTCGCCGTGTCGCTTGGGCTTGCGCTCGATCCTGCGACGCGCGGGCCGCGCGTCGATCAGGAGGGGCGCATGGCGGAAGCCGAGCGCGCGGACGAGGGCATCTTCGTCTGCGGTAACGCGCTCCATGTGAACGACCTTGTCGACTACGTCTCCGAATCGGGCGAGCAAGCGGGAAGGGCGGCCGCCCTGTTCGCCGCCGCACGGCGCGAAGGAGTACCGATTCCAGAGCGAGAACTTATTCCGGTCAAGGCGGGATCGGGCTTCCTCTACGCGGTGCCCCAGTTTATCGACCGCGCCCGCGGGGGCAAGGCCGTACTCTATTTCCGCGTCAACGCGACAAGGGCCGAAGGCGGCGTGGTGCGCGTCGCATCAGGTGGTGCAACCGTGCTTAAAAAGCGTTATGCGGTGCTCCGCCCGCCCGAGATGGAGCGACTCGAAATCGACGTAGCCGCGGTACCTGAAGGCGCTACGCAAATTTCGCTCGAGCTTGCGGACAAGGGGGAAGGCGATGGGCGCTAAGCGGAAATTTGTGTGCGTCGTCTGTCCACGGGGCTGTGCGCTCGAGGTCGAAACGGACGAAGGTGGCTTGTTAGTCGGTGTATCGGGCAACGCGTGTCGACGGGGAGAGGACTATGCTCGCTCTGAAATCGCCGATCCGCGCCGCGTGCTCACGACGACAGTCGCGATACGGGGCGCGGCGCTGCGGCGGCTTCCCGTCAAGACCGCGGGTGCGGTGCCCCTCGGCCGCCTCGTGGAGGTCTGCCGCGCGCTCGACGGTCTCATCGTTGAGGCGCCTGTCGCCTGCGGTGACGTGATCCTGCGCGATCTCTGCGGTCTTGGCGTCGATCTCGTCGCCACGGACTCTCTTGAAAGGGCGTAAAGCCATGCGTGAAACGCTTCTTTCCATAGACTGCGGCACTCAGAGTACGCGGGCTCTCGTCTTCGACTTAGAAGGGCACCTCCTTGCGAAGCGCAAGGTCGAGTACGAGCCCTACGAGCAGGGCGAGCCAGGCCGGGCCGAGCAGGATCCTCGTGTGTATTGGCGCGCGGCCGTCGAGGCCTGCCGCGGCATTGCCGCGGAGCGCCCTGAGCTTATGGAGACGGTCGCAGGGGTTGGGGTCACTGCCCAGCGCGATTCGGTGATCTGTCTGGACGCATCGGGAAAGCCGCTCCGCAAGGCGATACTCTGGCTCGATGTGCGTAAGGCGGCGCCGCCTTACCGTCCATCTCTGCCCCTGCGGCTTGCGCTCAGCCTCGTGGGCATGGGCGAGGCGGTTATCGCCACGCAGGAGGAAGGCAAGACCAACTGGATTATGCAGCACGAGCCTGAGATCTGGGCGGCTACGCACAAGGTTGCCATGGTATCCGGCTACCTCACGCATTGCCTTACAGGCGAGTTCGCCGATTCGGTCGCCTCGGTCATCGGGCATATTCCGGTCGACTACCGGCGCCAGGACTGGGCAAAGCCTGGATCGCTCAACGCACGGCTCTTTCCCGTGCCGCACGAGAAGCTACCGCGCCTTGTCAAGGCGGGCGAGATTATCGGGCGGATATCTGAGCGGGCCGCCCGCGAGACCGGCATCCCCGCGGGCGTGCCGCTCGTGGCCGCCGGGTCCGACAAGGGTTGCGAGACTCTCGGTATGGGGGTGACAGGGCCCGGGTCCGCAAGTCTCTCGTTCGGCACCACCGCGACGATACAGACCACAAGCGAGCGCTACTTCGAACCGATCGCTTTTATGCCGGCATACCCTGCGCCTATCCCCGGCCGCTACAACGCCGAGGTCGAGATATTCCGCGGCTACTGGATGATTACCTGGTTCAAGCGCCAGTTCGCCTACGCCGAAGTAGTCGAGGCGGAGCGCCGCGGCATCGCCCCCGAGGCGATGCTCGACGAGCTCTTGCGCAGAACGCCCGCGGGCGGCCACGGGCTCATGATGCAGCCCTACTGGACCCCCTCGCTCAAGATGCCTTCGGCGAAGGGTGCAGTGATTGGTTTTGGCGATGTGCACGACCGGGCCTACCTCTACAGGGCGATCATCGAGGGCCTCGCTTACGGCCTCAAGGATGGACTTGGCGCCATCGAGCGGGCGGGGCGCGCCAGAGTGCGCGAGCTTTTAGTCTCTGGCGGTGCAAGCCAGTCTGATGAGATCTGCCGCATAACGGCTGACGTGTTCGACCTCCCCCTCGCTCGGGGAGAGACTTTCGAGACAAGCGGCCTCGGCGCGGCGATGGTGACGGCGGCTGGTGTCGGCGTCTACCCCGACGTCGAGGCGGCTGCGAAGGCGATGGCACGCCGCTCCACCGTATTCGAGCCAGATCAGGTCAGGGCGGAACTCTACCGGGAACTTTACGAACGCGTATACCGCAGGATGCACGCGGCGCTCATGCCGCTCTATGAAGAGATACGCGAAATAACTAATTACCCTGAAATTGTTGGACGCAGGGTTTAAGGAGCATTGACATGAGAAATGCCGGATTTACGCCGAAGTGGTTCGAGGGTAGTCTTCCTGAGCGGAGCTTCCGTTCAATCTTCAAGTGGGGGGATCCCGAGGCGTACAAGCATCCCAACAAGCGGCTCTACGCGCTCATGAAGGAGACCTTCGGGCTTGATGACGAGCACTTCATGCATCCGCGCGAGACGGGGATGGAGACGGTGCCTGAGAACCTGCCCTGCCGCCTTGAGTCCCGCCACGTTGAGGCCCTGACGGCGGTCGTCGGAAGCGAGAACGCCTTCACCGACGTCTATCACCGACTCCGCGTCGCCTACGGCAAGACCATGGTCGATGCGATGCGCCTCAGAAAGGGCATTATCGAGAACATCCCCGACCTCGTGCTCCAGCCGAAAAGCCGCGAGGACCTTCGCGCTATCGTCGACTACTGCAATGAGCACGTCATCCCGCTCTACGTGTACGGCGGCGGCTCGTCGGTGACGCGCGGCGTCGAGGCGGTGAAGGGCGGCGTCACCCTCGACATGCGCGTCCACCTCAACCGCGTGCTCAAGTTCGACGAGAAGAACCACACCATCACGGTCGAGGCCGGGATGCAGGGCCCCGAGCTCGAGCGGCAACTCAGGAATGCTGTCGCGCTCCACGGTGCGAGCCGTGCCTACACCTGCGGCCACCTCCCTCAGAGCTTCGAGTACAGTGCGGTCGGCGGCTGGGTGACGACGCGGGGCTCGGGCCAGAATTCGACCTATTACGGCAATGCGGCCGACATGGTCATTGCCCAGGACTACGTCTGCCCGACCTGCGACCTCCGCACGGGGGAATTCCCCGCCGCCGCGAACGGTCCTGATATTGACGAAATCATGATGGGGAGCGAGGGTGCCTTCGGTGTTCTTTACGCGGCGACCTTGCGCTTCCGCATGTATGCGCCTGAGAACACGCGGCGCTACTCGTACATCTTCCCGAACTGGGAGGAGGCGAAGGAGGCAGCGCGCGAGATCATGCAGGGCGAGTTCGGCCATCCTTCCGTTTTCCGACTCTCCGATCCCGAGGAGTCCGATGTCGCGCTCAAGCTCTACGGCGTCGAAGGCACGGTGCTCGACACGCTCATGCGCCTGCGCGGCTTCAAAAAGGGCGAGCGCTGTCTCATGCTCGGCACCGCCGACGGTGAGGCCGGTTTCAGTCGCCATGTGGCGCGTAAGGTCCATGCGGTCTGCAAGCGGCACGGCGCTATGTCGACAACCGGCTTCGTCCAGAAGAGCTGGGAGCATGGGCGCTTCCGGGACCCCTACATGCGCGAGGACCTCCAGGATTTCGGCATCCTCATGGATACCCTCGAATGCTCGGTGAACTGGTCGAACCTCGAAGAGGTGCACACGGGCGTGCGCGCGTTCTGCCATTCCCGGCCGAACACCATCTGTATGACCCACATGTCGCACTTCTATCCACAGGGCTGTAACCTCTACTTTATCTTTATCGCGAAGATGGACGACATCGACGAGTACCTTGCCTACCAGTCGGGCATACTCGACGCGATTCAGAAGCACGGTGCCACGATGAGCCACCACCACGGCATCGGCAAGGCTTTCGCTCCCTGGCTCGAGGGCGACGTCGGGCCGGAGGCGATCGGGCTCTTCCGCGCCATCAAGCGCTATTTTGACCCCAAGGGCATCATGAATCCGGGCGGCACCATCGCCCTCGACCTGCCCGACGAGAAAAGGCGCTTTATGCGGAAGCCAGGACGGTGAGGCATTGCCTTTTAAGGCATTGCCTTAAGAGGTCTTTCCTTAAAAGGCTCCTCTGTGGGGCGCCCGCGGGGTAAATTTTCGTAACCGCGGGGCCCTTGCGGGCGTTCCCTGTCCGTAGGGCGCTACCTTGCGCTATACTGTGCCTTTAGGACAATCGGGAACACTCGCCCCAAGGAGCGTGCAATGATCGGTTTCATCGTGAAGGGGGGCCTTGTCCTCTGGATCATCATGGCCCTGTCGCTCGTCGGCGCCGCGATCATCATCGAACGGCTTCTCTACTTCCGCAAGATCCGCGTCGACGAGGAAAAGCTCTTCCAGCGCATCAAGGCTTCGCTCGAAAAGGGACACTTCGATGAGGCGCTCGCCATCTGCGACCAGAACCTTTCGCCGCTTTCCGGCCTCATGCGGGTGGGCATCGAGCACCGCGCCTATCCCGAGGCGACGATGAAGGAGGTGCTCAAGGACGCCGCCGCTCAGGAGGTACCCCGCCTCGAGAAGGGAATATCCGCCCTTGGCACAATTGCGCACATCGCGCCACTTCTTGGTCTTCTCGGCACGGTCACCGGCACCATGAAGGCCTTTGGCGTCCTCGGCAGATTCGGCTCGGTCGCCGATCCCTCGATTCTTGCCCGTGGCGTTTCCGAGGCGCTCATCACGACGGTGGGCGGCATTGTCGTCGCCGTGCCGGCTGTCATTTTCTATAACTACCTCGTGACGAAGGTGAATCTCATCCTCGTCAAGATGGAGAACCAGGTGAACGCCTTCGTCCTCATGATCAACGCAAGCCGCACGAACGGGGAGGGGGGTAAGGCATGAGGTTCGAGCGGAGGCTTAAGCCGACGATCAACATCGATCTTACGCCGCTCATCGACGTCGTCTATCAACTTGTTATCTTCTTCATGATTACGAGCGTCTTCAAAACCGCGCCGGGCATTGCGCTTGAGCTCCCTGGCGCGACAACCGCCGCGGCAGTCGCGGTGACGGAGATCAGGATTGTCGCGGTTTCCGAGGACGAGCTCTATGTGGGCAAGGAGCGCACGACCCTCGCGGGGCTTGACGCTCTTATCGCGAAGGCGGTGGAGAAGATCGAGCCGAAGGACCGGCGAGCGGTTCTCGAGGGCGACAAGAATATGCCCTATCAGCTCATGGTTTCGGTGCTCGACACCCTGCGCGCCCATGGGATCGAGGGGGTTGGCCTTACGACGCGTCCTGCGGCCCCGACCACAGGCGGCCGCGTAGGCGGCGCCGCAAAGGCGCCGGGCGCGCCGTGACCCGCGAGGTCTGGCTCAAGGGGCAGGATCGGCGGCGGCGCCTCCTGTCCTGGGGAGCCGCCGCCGCGGCCTATCTGCTTGCGTTCGGGACGCTTGCCCTGGTCGAGGCGCTCAAGGTCGAGACCTACACGGATTTTTCGGGGCCGGTCATGGTCCGTCTGGGGAGCCCTGAGGGGCAGTCTGAGCGCGGCGTGGTCGAGCCGATGGTTCCCCTGCAGCCTGAGCCCTCACCGCCGAGCGTCCCGGAGTCCGTAGCCCCGGCCGCCGCGCCTAGGCCTATCGCGCCTGCGTCTCCGCCTCCGCCTAAGCAGACGGCTCCAAAACAGCAGCCTGCAGCGGCCGCGGCTCCATCCACGGCTTCTGCCGCGGCTTCTGCCGCGTCCTCTGCCGCGTCCTCCTCGTCTGCCGCGGCAACGGCACAGCCCGCCCCGCCTACGCCCGAAGTCGCGCGCGGTAGCGAGGCCGGAAACGACTATGAGACCTCGTTCGGCGGGGAGGCAGGGAAGATCAGGCGCAGCCTCTACGTGCCGATCTATCGTTTTTTGCCGCCACCGCTCTATCTTGATCCCTGGGTGCTCGAAAGCGCGAAGGCGGGACCGAACGCCCGGAGCCCCATGACGACCGAGGAGCGGCGGCGCATCATCGAACGCTTCTACGCAAAGCCGGGCAACGTCTTAAGCCTCAAGGCGCCGGTCCCCCTTGCCGAGCGCGAGGCTCTCTGGCTTGTCCTCGAGGACGCAGGCTACGACCCCGCCCGCGCGGACTACAAGATCGGCAAGACCCTAAAGCCGGTGGTGCTCTCCTTCACCGTGGCACCTGCTGCGACGAAGGAGGCGATGCCCTCCCTCGCCGAGGTGGAGGTGCTCGAGTCCTCAGGCTACGCGGATCTCGACGAGGCGGTGCTCTACGGTTTTCGCAAGGCGGTGTTCTCCTCCGATGCTGCGCGCCCCGTGACGGGGCGCTTCATCTACCGGTTCTAGCGGGCGCTTAGGGCGCGGCACCTGTCCTCGCCCTAGTGCGCCGCCAGTTTTACGGGGCGCTAGATCTTACGCCCGATACAGAGCATCGAGGGGGCCGAGCGGAAGCCTATCGTCCGCGCGCGCTCAAGGAGCTTTTCGCCCCGGGCCGCAAGCTCGCCGCGCTCGGCCTCCGTTGCGGCGCCGGGCGGGAGGGCCGCGACCTTTGCGCGGTACTGAGCGATGACGGCCTCGATTTCCGCGAGCGTGTCGGGGTCGCGCGGATCGCCTGAGTCGTCTTCAAGCTCGTCGACCGAAACCTCCTCGAGCCTCGGGATGCACATTAGTGCGCGAATCGTGGCGCGGTCGAAGGTTTCCGCGTGATAAAGACCCCCCGCCCGGTCGATTGCGCCCCACCAGTGGTGGAGGAGAACGTGGGTCATGGCCGCATTGGCGGCCACTGCATTCGCGTCTGTCGCATCCTCGCCTGCCTCGCGGTGCATTTCGAGGACCACGAGGTGGCCGCCCGGTGCAAGGACGCGGAGCGCCTCTGCCAGAACCGCTTTAGGTTCGCGAAGGTGGTGGAGTGAATTCGCGATGCCGACGAGGTTAAAGCGTGCATCGGGGTAGGGGAGGGCTCCTGCGTCGGCGAGTTCCACACGGGCCGCGCGGAGCCCAGAAAGGTTCTGCGCGGCGGTTTCAACCGCACGCGGCGCGCTGTCAACTGCGACAAGCTCTTCGTATGTAGCGAGCCCCTCCGCAAGCCGCCGCGCAAAGGCACCCGAGCCCGTCGCGAGGTCGAGCACCCTGCCCCCCTGCAGGCAGGAAAGCCGTTCCGTAATGATGTCCATCGATGCCTCCTTCGCATGACGAAAAAAGGCAGTATAGACTGCCTTTGTGCAAGCCTCTAGGCGCGGACGTGGGGGGTGCACATTCGCATGGACAAGGCTGGCGGCCGGGGATACACTCGAGCCACCATGTATCCTGAAGACCTTGCAGCCTCTCTCGGCCGGCTTTTTGAACACAGCCCGGTCTTTTCGGGCGAGGATCTCCTCGTGGACCTCGTCGCCAATCCCCGTGCGGGCGGGTTTACGCGCCGCGCCTACGCCCGGCTTCGCAAGGAGGAACTCGGACGCCTTGAGGCGGAAGCCGCCGCCCTGCCGCGCCGGTCAGGCGGCGTACGCATCCGGCTCCATCGCACCGAACGTTGCGGCCATGCGGCGGACATCGCGCGGGCCATCGTCGCCGAGGCGCGGGGCGACCGGCCGGGAACGCGCCGCCTCCTCCTCACCGCAGGCGGGGATGGCACCTCGCTCGAGACCACAAGTGTGCTCGCCGACCTTTCCCCGGAGGAGCGCGAGCGCTTCGCCCTTCTCCGCCTGCCCTTTGGCACGGGCAATGACGGCTCCGAGGGGCGCAGCCTCGACGTCTGCCTCGGGCGGCTCCTCGGCCCGGCCAGCGCCGTTCCGCGGCGCGCCATCCGCGTGATCCCGAACCCTCTAGGCGGCAAGCTCCCCATGTACTCGTTTAACATCGCGAGCATCGGCCTCGACGCCTATGTTTGCGACATGACCAACCGCCTCAAAACAGCCTTTCCCGGCGATTCCTACAAGTTCTGGGTAGACGTCGCCTCGGTCTTCTACGAACTGGCCTGGCCACTCGCTCCCCTCGGTGTCCGTGCGACGGACAGCAGGGGCAGGCTCTGCGCCGCGTTCCGCGAGACCTGCCTTCTTTT
This sequence comes from Spirochaetota bacterium, assembly GCA_029265615.1. GTDB lineage: Bacteria > Spirochaetota > Spirochaetia > Treponematales > Rectinemataceae > JAEUJG01. The sequence continues at coordinate 48,199 of JAJUIB010000016.1, read as the reverse complement.
CGCGTTTGGCGCGTCCGGCAACCGGCAGTACGGCGCGAACAAGCCCATCCTCCCCGACAAGGACAACGCCTGCGTGGTCTTCTCGATGCCGCTCCTTAAAAAGCTCGCCTTTAAGGATCGCATTGCGTCCGGGGGACATCGGAGTCTCGGCGGCGACGTTGTGCGGCTCTTCTCTGCCGAACGCGTCGTGTTCGACTACGGGCGCGGCATCCTTCTCCAGCGCGACGGCGAAGTGACGGAGCTGTCTCCGCAAGACTTCCCGCTTACGATGGAGCTCACGGAGCCCTGCTACAACGTGCTTGAGCCCGAACAAGGGGCTGTGCGATGAGCGGCCGCGGAAGACTCTTCGCTGCCCCCTCTCATCCGGTGCCGCCCCTCCGCGCCGCCCTGCCGATACGGAAGGACCCGCCCGGCGCTACGGAGGCGGTTCTCCTCCTTCATGGATTCACGGGGCATCCGGGTGAGCTTTCCATCCAGGCTGAGGCCATTGCTGCGGCGGGGTATGCGGTGCTGGCGCCGCGCTATCCCGGCCACGGAACCTGCCGCGCCGATTTTCTTGCAACCCGCGCCGAGGACTGGGCGCGGCGCGCCCTTGACGCCTACCTCGAGCTCCGTGCGGAGTATGGCCGCGTCCACCTGCTCGGCCACTCGATGGGCGGCCTCCTTGCGACGCTCGTCGCCGCGCGCAAAGCGGAGGAGGACGAGCGCGAACCTGCGCGTCTTATCCTGTTTGCCCCCGCCTTTGCGCTGTCCCGGAGGGCCTTCGCCCTCGCGCCCCTCGTTGCCCGCTTTGCGCCCGTCATCAGGCACGGGCGGCCGGTGCCCGAAGGCGAAGCGGGCGACCCCGATCGCGTCACGCTCCATCGCGAATACCGTTCGGACGATCTTGTTGTGATGGCGGCGGAACTCGAGTGGCTACGGCGTCGCGCATGCCGCCTTCTCCCCGGCGTTCGCTCGCACATCCTCGTTGTTGTCGGCGAGCGCGACGAGACGGTTCCGCCCGAGGTGGCGAGGTTCGTCGCGACGCGGGCTCAAGCGGCGGCTTCCATCGAGACGCGGATGCTCCCCGGCGCCGGTCACGTCTTTCCCTTCGATCGGGACGGCGCTACTGCGGCCGCCTTTGCAGTGGATTTTCTCGGACCGGGGCCGCGGCGTTAGCGCCCGGCTTCTCGCGCGGCAAGGAGCGCGGCAAGCTCTGCGCGTTCGAAGGGATAGACCGTCCCGCAGTTGTGGCAGCGCAGCTCGACGGGCCAGGGGCCTTCGGTGGCGAGCTCGCGGAGAAAGTCCGGGCTTGCCGCGGCGAGAAATGATGAAAAACGCCCGCGTTCGCAGGGGCAGAAAAATCGGATTGTGCGCTGTTCGCGGATGGCGAGCCCCAATTCGCCGAAGGCTGAGGCAAGCAGGCTTGGCGCATCGCCTTTCTCCGCGAACCATGAGCCCAGCGAGGGGAGGCCGAGAAGCGCGGCCTCTACCCGGGCGATGAACTCGTCGCGAGATCCCGGCAGGGCCTGCACGAAGGCGCCGCCTGCGCCGATGGCGCGCCCTTCCTCGTCGAGTCGTACCGAAAGACGAAAGGCTGTCCGGGTTTGCTCCGACTCAAGGTAGTAGGCTGCGAGCTCTTCGGCGAAGTGCCCACCGCGCATCGCCACGGTGCCGGTAAAGGGGCGCGGCGCGCCTGCGATGAAACGCGTTACCGCGAGCGATCCTGTGCCGAAAAGCCGTCCGAGTTCGGCCTCCGCGGGTGCTTCGGCACAGGGGATGGGCGAGCGGAAGAGATAGCCGCGCACCTCGACGCCGGCCCGGCCCTCCTGGGGCGGCCGCCCCTCCCTCGACGGGGCCGCTTCTACGGCGCGGCCTTCGACGGAAAGCCCTTCGGCCGGACCGTCGCCCTGGATACGAATGGCGATGCGGTCTTCGCCCTTCATGGTGGCGCCTACGAGTGCCGCGGCGAGGTAGGCGCGGCCGAGGAGGATGGTTTCGACGGGGCCGAGGCGATGATTCGCCCGCACGTCGTTTACCATGCGTGTGCCGTGGACAAGGACCCCGCGGGCCTCGCCGCCGGGCGGGCCTCCCTCGCCTGCGAGGGTGAAGAGGCTTGCGCCGTCCGGAGCAAGGGTCAAAAGCTGCGCCCTGAGCCTGCGATCCTCGATCTGTGCCTGAATCATGGCTCTGAAAGTACGCCTCGACGCGGAACTCCGTCAAGGAAGCCCTGCGCGTCCGTGCTATACTGAAAGACAGTTAAGGGGAGATTCATGCCAATGTCAGCCACATGCACAGCACGCCGTCCCGGGATGCTCCTTGCCGCGCTTTGTGCGGTGGGCTTGCTTCTTGCCGCTTCCTGCTCCACGACCTCAGGATCGACCTACGGTGCCTCGGCCGGGGCTGACGCCGCGGCAGCACGCGCGGCCGCGGCGAAAAAGAAGGAAGCGCAGACTCCCTCGACGCCTGCCCATCCTGCACCGCAGGCGCCCGCGGCGAGTGCCGGCACAACCACGTACATCATTATCAGTGCCGCCGAGCCACGGGGCTGGGTGTCGGTCCGCGGCCTCCCACCTGGGGCGAATCTCTACGCCGACAGCACTTTTGTCCTTGGTAACCGCATTGAGCTTGCCGCCGGTGAGCACGTCATCCGTGCCTCAGCTTTCGGCTACGAGGACTGGAGCCAGACGGTCCGTGTCTACCCCAACGCGAGTATTGAACTCGAGGCCCAGCTTTTCCCCGCGGCTTTTTCGCTCAGCGCAGCCGAGGCTTCACCCGCTTTATTCGATCCCCGCGAACCAGGGGGGCTTGGTCGAACGACATTCGCCTTTTCTGCGAGCGCACGGGGCGAGGCGATCTTCAGCGTCCTTGACGCGGCGGGACGGGAGCTTGTCCGCCGCGGCCCTGTTCTGATCGACGAGCGCTTCGAACGCCTTTCCTGGGACGGCTGCGATTCAGGCGGCCGCCCCTTCGCGCCGGGGAGCTACCGCCTGCGCGTCGAGGGGCGGGGCGTTGATGGCGGCGCCGCATCCTGCGAAACGAGCGTCACGATTGCGCCCGTTCGCGACTCGGGCCGCTTTTCAAGTCTGCACGGCGGCTTTTCCGGCGCCCTCTTCGCGCCAGACGCCCGTCTTCTTGCGAACGGCCGCTTCCAGTCCGCGGCGGGGGCCTACGCGGTCTTTGTCCCCGATGGCGAGGCCCTTACTGCCCGCGCGCCGGTTTTCGCGGGCATCCGTGCCGGCGGTCTCTTTGGGGACGCGGCCGAGCTTGTCGTTTCGGGGCTTGTCGTGCCCTATGTGGGGGGCGAAACCGAAAAAAACTCCTGGGCTGCTGCCTCCGCTTCGCTGAAATGGGCGCTCCTCCGGGGCGACACCGCCGCCGCGCTCTTTACGACGGCGGGGTATGCGAGTTTCATCGACGCCGCATCCGCCGGTTATCCGCCTGGCTGGGATGGGCTCGGCCGTTTCCCCGGTCTTGGCGCGGGGCTGGTGCTCGAACAGCGCGCGGGCGCCATTCGCGCCTTCGCAAGCGGCGAGCTCCGCGCGTCGACCTACTACCCTGAATGGGGAGACCTGCGTTGGGCGACACCGGGGCTTTTTGCCTGGGCCTATCTGCGGGGCGGTTTCGAGGCTCTATTTGCGGGAGCGCTCGGCGGCGATCTTGCGCTTGGCTGTTCCGCCGCGGCGCGCACCGAAGTTCTTGCAGGCGGCCTCGCCCTTGACCGCCCCCTCGCTTTCGGCCTCGAGCTCCACTGGTACGCGCCCGAAAACGGCCTTGTCCTTTCGGTCTACGGCTCAGGCGAATGGGACTACATCCGCTCGTGGTATTTCGGCGGAGGCGCCGGCCTGGGCTTCGTGTTCTAGCCGCGAGGGCCCCGTCTTCGGCCGCCGCTGACAAAGGCGGGGCCTTACAGGGCAGCCTGCGTGGGTGAGACGGGCCGCGGTGAGCCGCGGCGCGCGTAGCAGTAGACGCATTCTGCGCGGCATATGCCATAGGCGCCGATGTCGACGCTCGGCGCGCAGAGGCAGTGGCTGCGCTGCCCCTTGTCGCGGCCGAGGTTAAGCGGTTTCCCTACGTCGGGCGCGACGACGGCGCGTGCGACGACGGCGCGTGCGACGAGCGCGGGGTCGATGCAGGCCGCTGGCTCGATGCCCGCCGCGGCAAGATTCGCAGGTTCCGCGCAGGAGCGCGGCTCCATGCCACGATGGCGGGCGATCGCCGCAAGTTCTCCGGCGAGGGCGAGGCACTCCCTGTCGAGTTCGGCGGCGCCCTCGTCCCGGCGGCCAAGCGGACTTCCGAAGCGCGGCTCGCCGTACCCTGCTGCGTTAAGCGCGGATCTTGTTCCGCGGTACTCATCGAGGAATGAGATGACGACGCGCCGCGTCGCGCCCTGAAGCGCCTGTGCAAGCTGCTCGAAGCTACGCAGATGGTAATCCGCGTCGAGCTCGGGCTGGCCCTCCCTTCCGCGCGCAAAGATAATGGGATCGTAGCGCCAGACCACGAGTTCGGGACCTATGCGCGCTGCAAGGGCGGAGAAGGCCTCAATTGCGTCATCGGTTGCCACCACGTGCGGTTCAAGAATGCGGGGGTAGCCCGTGATCGTCACGTGGACGAAAAAGGCGAAGCCTTGCGCGCGTAGCTCTTCCTCTGCGGCGAGGAGTGGGCGCGGATCGCGGGTCCAGAAGGCGATGCAATCGACATCTTCGGGGCGAAGCGATACGCGGCGCAGCCGCCGCGCGTCGAAGGGATTGCGCACCTCGCAAAAGCCGGCGCGGACGCGGTTCATGAACCACTCCATCGCGAAGGCGGGAAGATCGCAGCGGCGCGATGCTGAAACGATCATGGACGGATCGGCGGCACCGCGGCTTGAGGCTTCGCAGGCGGCGCGAAAAGGTCGACCCAGGGACGTTCGCGGGTGAAGCGGACGAAGAGGAAGAGTGCGAGGCCCGCGGATGCGAAGGCGAGCACCCGGAGGAAGCGCGAGAGCGGTGCTCGGAGGAGCTGCTGTTCGAGGGCTTGCGCGACGGCGCCGCCTGCAAGTATGGAGGCAAAGGCCCAGAGCACCTCGATCGCGTCGCTTGGGAGCGGTCCGTAGAGCGCGGGTGCAAGGTACCAAACGACGGTGAAAAGGCCGACGACGAGCCCCGCGCCCCAGAGGCGGCTCGCTATCCAGTCGCTTAAGGATGCGCGCGCAGGATGCGCAGCGAGCGCCTCGACGATCGAGGCGGCGATCCAGGCGAAATAGCCGATTTTTGCATGCTGAAAAACCGATTCGTCGATCCCGCTCACGAGCGCGGTAAGCGGCCCCGGCCACCAATCGTAAGCGAAGTGAAAAAACGCGAAGAAAAGCGCGAAGGCGGCGAGTTTGAGCACGTTTCGACCCTGCGCCTGTCCTTTATGCTGCGCCATGGCGTCTCCTTTGCGCGATGCTTACGTGTGGCCCGTTTGCCCACTTGCTCCAGCCGGGGCGCGGGGCGTAGGATGCCCACGCCGGAGGAATCCTCGTTGCGCGTACAAGGTCAGGCCGCGCTCTACAGTGCGGCTACGATATTCGCGTTCACCTCGCTCTGCGTCAAGCTCTCAGGCGCCTATTACTCACCGCTGTTTGTCTCCGCCTCGCGCTTTGCCCTAGGCGCGATCCTGTGCATCGTCACCCTCGCTGCCGCCTTTCCCGGAACGCGGCCTAAGCGAATCGGCGCCGTGATTTTCCGCGGCTTGTTCGGTTCGCTCTCCATGATTGCGACCTACGCCGCGGTGACGCTCACGGGGCCCGGCCGCGCGACGGTGCTCTCGAACACCTATCCGCTGTTTGTCGCGCTCTTCGGTGCGCTTGTATTCGGCGAGCCCGCCCCTCCGCGCACGCTTGCGAGCGCAGGCATCTGCGTCCTTGGCGCCCTCCTCGTTGTCCGCGACGGGAGCGGCGCCTCTCTTGCGGGTGACCTCCTTGCCCTCGGGGGGGCGGTGCTCGCGGGTCTTGCCGTCAATGTTGTCCGCCGTGCGAGCGCTGCAGGCGAGAACCCCTTTGTGCTCTACCTTTCACCCTGCCTTTTCGGCCTTCCTCTTTTCGCCTTTGCGCCGCCTGCGCCGCCCCTCGTCACGGGCGGGATCCCGGGCATAGCCCTTCTTCTCGCGGTGGGGCTCGGCGGATTTTTCGCCCAGGCGCTCATGGCCTATGGCTACAAGACGGTGCCTGCAAGCCGCGGCTCGGTGGTGTTCTACTGGGAAACCGCGCTCACGATGCTCCTCGGCATCGTTTTCGCAGGCGAGCGGCTCAACCTGCGCGCCGCCCTGGGCATCGCGCTCATCCTCTGCGGTCTTTGGATCAACAACGAGCGTAGCCCGAAGCCAGGGCGTGGCGGTGCTGCACCGGAGGCTTGAGGCTGAGCTCCGGACGCTTCCACGGTTTTTTCGCCGGCGGCCGTTACGCCGCCCGAGGACTTCAGTCCTCGCGGGATTGCGCTTCGAAGCCCGCGCTCATGAGCGCCCGGACGGCAAGTACGAAGGAAACGGCCGCAAGGAGGCCAAAGCCTGCGAGGAAGGGCAAGGGAAGCTTTTCCCCCGCGCGACGTTGCATCAGGCCCATCGCGAACACCGCAAGGCCGAGCGTCGCGCCCTTTACAAAGAGGAGCGTGCCAAGGATGTAGCCGCGCGCGTCGCGGCGGAGAAGCCAGAACGCCGTGAGGACCGCCGCCGGCACCACGATGCCGAGATCAAGGGCCTGGATGAACAAGGTGTGGTAGTGCTCAAGGAGGGTGACGCGGAGCTCCTCCGTGGCCATCGCCGGGAGAACGCGTCCGCCGATCCAACTTGCGCCTAAAAAGAGAGCGACGGCAAGGCTGAGTACGACGCCCGAGCGCCTGGGGAAGTGTGTCCCGGCGCGCGCGGCAAGCGCGTCGACGTCGACTGAGAGTGCGGCGAAGACAAGGCCCGCAAGACTCACGGCGAACAGCGCCACATAGAGTAAAAAGAGCTCGTTTAACTGGAGGCCGAGCGCGAAGCTGAGGTAGGTGTAGAGGAAGTAGCCCTGAAGGCCCGCGAGGAGGAGGGCGCCGCCCTGGCTTCTTTGCAGCGCGAGGATGATGCCCGCGACGAGGAGCGGGAGGACGATGGCGAGGGTGATCGCGTCGTTCGCACGCACTTGGAGTGCGCTCGAAACCGACTCATAGCGGTAGACGCCGCGGCCGTCGAGCTCCACCGTCGCGCCCCAGGCGCTTGTCACTCTGCCGGGGCCGCTGCGCGGTGCGCGGACCGAGGCAAGGCCGAGCGCTGCGGCGACGGCGGCGAGGGCGAACACCGCGATGGCAAGGCCGATCGCGGCACGCCATGCGGCTTCCTTCCGCGCTGTTCTCGTTTCCCCGCGGGTGTGTGCAATGTTCATTCCTGGCCCTCCTTGGGCGCACGAAGCGCGGTTTCGATCGCCTTCAGGATCGTTTTGCTCGAGACGGTTGCGCCCGCGACTACATCGACCTCGAGCTTTTGCTCCTTGATGACGCGCCCGGTGATCGCTTCTGCTTTTTTCCCGATGGAGCTACAGGTGTGCGAAAGTATTGTGATGGACGCAATGCTCCCTCCCTGCGCGACCTCGACGGCGACGCTCGCCTTGACGATGCCCGCATCGTAGGAGCCCGTGTAGCTGCCGGAAAGGCCGTTGAGTGCGGGCGTCACGGCGGGGGGGACGAATGGCGTTGTGCAGGCTACGAGACTTGCGCTAAAGGCGGCGCAGAGTGCGACGCTAAAGGCGACGCTACGTGCGGCGGTGAAAAAGCGGCGATGGATGCTACGGTTCATGACAGCCTCCTTATGCGTGGATCTTGGTGTGCGGGCATGCGCCCTGGCTTGAGCCAAGGCTTGAGCCAAAGGCCTCCGCCTCGGCAAGATCGAGCTGCACGGGCCTAATCCCCTCGCGTGCGCTCATGCTCCCCACAAGGCGCATTATGAGGCGCTCCCCAAGGCTTGCCCCGTGGGTCGGGAGCCGTCCGCCAAAGCGCGCAACCGCTTCAATGCGGGGAAGTAGGCTTTCCGCCTCCGAGGCGCCAAGTGCGCTCCGGAGTTTCGCCGCGTGATCCTCGGGCAGGGAGCCCAGGATAAAAAGCGCAAGCCGCGCAAGGTCGAGTTCCGCCTTTCTGCACGCCATCCAGGCGAGGAGTTCCTTGGGCCAGCTCCCCATATAGATGGGCCCGCCCAGGACGACAAGGTTGTACGAGGCGAGCGAGGCGGGCGCAGAGGCGAGCGGCAGAACTTCCGCCTTGTGCCCTGCGGCCGCAAGGCCGCGCCCTACTGCGTGCGCGGCCTCCTCGGTCGCACCATGCCTACTGTGAAACACGACGAGCGCATTCATGTGCCGCTCCTTTCCGAGGCGGCCCCGCACCCGGGCTTCGCGATGCGCCGACGGCGCCCGATGCGAAGCCTTGCGGGCACCACGCGGGCGCCGCCTGTAAGGGGGCGCACCTCATGGGCTGAGCCCCCGGACGATGATGTTCACCTGCCGCTCGATGAGCGCTTCGCGATGCTCGCGCGGCAATTCGCCTTCGAGGACAAGCCGCGCCGCGAGGCCAAAGATGGACGTCCAGACCGCCTGCGCGGTGAGCTCTGGATCGGCGCGGGCAAAGAGCCCCTCCTCCATGCCCCGTGCAAGGAGGTCGGCGAGAAGGCCAAAGGTGCGGCGGCGCCGGGCGACGCCGGGCGCAAGGCCCGCGACGCCTGCGCTTGCGGGACGCACCTCGCGGAGGAGGAGTGCCTTGAAGAGCTCCGGCCGTTCTTCCGCCCAGCCCACATAGGCGCGGACCGTGTGCGCAAGAATCTCCGCGGGTGAGCCGCCTTTTTCGTTTAGCCTTTCGACAAGGGCGACGAGTTCCGCATACCCGGCTGCGACAATCGTGCCGACGAGTTCATCCTTGTCTTTGTAGTGGCGGTAGATGGCCGCTTGCGACAGGCCGATCCTCGATGCGATTTTGCGCATCGAGAGGGCCTCATAGCCCCCTTCGGCGAGAATCTCCTCCGCGGCGCGCCTAATCCGCGTCGGCGTCGATGCTGTATCCTGTGCGTCTGTGGACATGCTTCCTCACGCCTGTGAACAGTGTTAACCAGTGAACGTTGTTAACATAGCGCGCAGGGCAAGAAAATTCTAGTGGCCCTCAAGTGAAGGCCTTTTAGCGAAGGCCGGCTTTTTTTAGCTTTGGCGCGATGACGGCGCGGCAGTAGGCCGCTTCGGGGTGCGTGCGGAAGTAGTCCTGGTGGTACTCCTCGGCGCGCCAAAACCGCGGAGCCGGAAGGAGCTCGGTGACGATGGGGTCGACGAGGCGGTGCTGCTCCTCCTGCAGGGCGGCCTCCGCGGCGCGGTGCTGTTCCTCATCGAGATAGAAGATGACCGATCGATACTGGCTACCGATGTCGGCCCCCTGGCGGTCTTCGGTGGTGGGGTCGTGAATCCTAAAAAATAGCTCAAGGAGCTCTTCGTAGGACACGCTGTCCGGATCGAAGGTGATGCGAACGACTTCCGCGTGGCCCGTGAGCCCTGTGCAGACCTCCTCGTAGGTCGGATCGGGGCGGTCGCCGCCTGCGTAGCCGTTCTCCACGTCAATGACGCCGGGGAGGAGCTCGAAGGCCGCCTCAAGGCACCAAAAGCATCCACCGCCCATGATCGCCGTTCCGTTACTCGCCTCGCTTGCGGACATGGGGCCCCCTTTCGCGGCTTCTGCCGCATCACGTTTTAAAGATACCGAGAACGGCTGCCGCGCGGCGAGCGATTTCCCGCTGTCTGGCCTGGGCGCGGCCTATCGCGCTTGACGACGGATTGCCGTTCTGCTAGCGTAAGCCCGCTCCGAATCGCGAAGCGCCCTTAAGCCTCTGCCAGGGCGGCGCGATCGAGGCTGCGCGCTCCATGCGCGCGGCCGAGGGTCCGGCAGGGAAACCTCCGGGCCTCCCGTTTGGAAAGGAGACCTCCCCATGAAGCGGCTCTGCGCCCTTGTCACCGCCCTCCTACTCGCCTCCTGTGTGTACGCACAGGGGCGTCCGCCTGCGAATCCCCGCATCCGCCTTGCTACGACGACGAGCCTTCGTGACTCGGGGCTTCTCGACGTTCTTATCCCCGCATTTGCCGCGGAGAGCGGATATCGCGTCGACGTGACCGCCGTCGGTTCCGGCGCCGCGATCAGGCTCGGCCGGGACGGCAACGCGGACATCCTCCTCGTTCACGACCGCGATGCGGAGGCAGGCTTCATCGCCGAAGGCGCCGGTATCGATCGCCGCGAGCTCATGTACAACGAGTTCGTGGTGGTCGGTCCGGCCTCCGACCCCGCAGGGGTCGCTGCGGCGCGAAGCGCGTCCGAGGCCTTTGCCGCGATATTCCGCGCGGGTGCGCCCTTCGTGTCCCGTGGCGACAAATCAGGCACCGATGCGAAGGAACGCGAAGTGTGGCGCTCCGCCGGTCTTGCGCCCTCAGGTCGCATCTGGTACCGCGAGGCGGGGCAGGGTATGGCGCAGACGCTCCGCATGGCCGATGAGCTTGGAGGATACACACTGGTCGACCATGCAACCTGGTGTGCACTGCGCGGGCGCCTCGGCCTTGTGGCGCTCTTTCGGGGGGATGCGGTGCTCCGCAATCCCTATGCCGTCATCAGGGTGAATCCCGCGCGGCGGCCCGGGGTGAACGCCGAGGGTGCGCGTGCGCTTGAGGATTGGCTCATGAGTGCGCGGGGGCAGGCGCTTATCGAAGCCTATGAGCTTGGTGGGGAACGCTGCTTCCGCCTCTACCGATAGGGGGCACGCAGTGCGCGAGGCGCTCCGCCTTCTTGTTTCGGGCGATCCGGAGACCTGGGGCACCATAGCCCGGAGCCTAGAGTTTTCCTTTTTTGCGACGCTCTTTTCGCTGTTTCCCGGCGTTGCGTTCGGCGTCTGGATGGCGGGAAAGGACACGCGCCTCCGTAGGATGGCGCTCGCCGTCACGGGTGCGCTCACTGCCCTTCCGACGGTGGTGATCGGCCTTGCCGTGTATGCGCTTATATCGCGGACGGGCCCCTTGGGCTCGCTTGGCTGGCTCTTCGCCCCGCAGGGCATCGTGCTTGGTGAAGCGCTCCTCGCCTTCCCCCTTGTCGCGAACCTCGTCTGGTCCGGCCTTGCGCGCCTCGACGTGCGTTTTTTCGAGACCCTTGAAACGCTTGGCATCCGGGGGCCGCACAGGTTTGCCGCGGTCCTCCGCGAGGGGGCAAGCGTAATGGCGGGCGCCTTCGTCTCCGCCTTCGGCCGTGTTACCGGAGAAGTCGGCGTGGCCATGCTCCTCGGGGGCAACATCCGCTTCGTCACGCGGACCATGACCACCTCCATCGCCCTCGACACCTCGACGGGCGAGTTCGGACGCGCCGCCGCTTTCGGTATTGCGCTTTTTTCGATCGCTCTTGCCGTCAACTTCGCGGTCCACGCGTTGAGGCCCCATGAGCGCTGAGCCCCTTTTCACGATCGAGCGGCTGGAACTCTGCTATGGCCCGCCGCGCCGCCGACTGCCTCAAGACGGGCGGCCCGTTCTCGCAATCCCCCGCCTCGCGATTTTCAAGGGCGAACGGCTTGCGCTCTTAGGCCCGAACGGCGCGGGCAAGACGAGCATCCTCAAGCTCCTCAACGGACTCATCGAGCCAAGCGGCGGAAGCGTCCTCTTTCTTGGAGAGCGCGCAACGTGCTCCGCGGCGCTGCGCAGGCGGAGCGTTTACGTCCACCAGCACCCTTGGCTCTTCTCAGGAACGGTATCGCACAACCTGCGCATTGTTCTTGAGGCGCGGGTGGGCCGAGCGGCCGCGCACGGACATGCGGAGGAACAGCTTATTCGCCTCGGACTTGAAGGCTATGGCGAACGGCGGACCGGAGGGCTTTCGGGCGGAGAGGCGCAACGCGTCGCGCTCGCTCGCGCGCTGTGCTCGGGCGCCGACATCCTCCTCCTCGACGAACCCACGGCGAATGCGGACGCCGGGGCACGGGCCCTCATCGCGCACGCCCTCGCCTCGGAGGCGGAGCGCGGCGCGACGCTCGTTGTTGCGACCCATGACCGCGATCTCATAAAGGCGCTTGGCGCCCGCGTCCTCCATGTTGAGGGCGGAACCGTCGCCGAAAGGAAAGAATAGCCGTGCGTGAAAACCTCCACCCCGACGAGGCTCTCCGCCTCGTCGTCGAAGCGGCGCCGCCGCCCCATTTCGAGCGCGTTCCGCTCGACGAGGCGCTCGGGCGCGCCCTCCCTCGGCCCGTCGTCTCGCCGATCGATCATCCGCCCTTCGACAAATCGGCGATGGATGGCTATGCCTTCGCTCCTGACTGCTCTAGCGGGCGCGGCGTCTATCGTGTGGTCGGGACGGTTGCCGCCGGCTCCCCGGCGCCCCGGCAGCTTGCGCCCGGCGAATGTGTCCGGATCATGACGGGTGCGCCCCTCCCTGACGGGGCCGCGGGCGTACAACGCATAGAGTGGAGCGAGGACGCGGGGCGCGACGCCTCCGGTGCCGCCTGTGTGCGCTTTCTGCGGCCCGAGTCGGTTTCCAACATCATCCGCCGGGGAGAAAACCTTGGCCGCGGCGCCATCCTTCTTGAGCCGCGCATCCTCGCGCCGCAGGACATCGGCATCCTCGCTTCTGCCGGCATAGCGGAAGTCGAGGTGGCGCGGCGGCCTTGCGTTGGCGTCATCTCGACCGGTGATGAGCTTGTAAACGTACAAGACGCACTTAAGGCTGCCTCGATCTATGACTCAAACGGCCCGCAGCTTGCCGCCCAGGCGCGCGCCATCGGCGCACAGGCGCGGTTTTACGGTGCCTTCCCCGACAAGCCCGCAGCGCTTACATCGGCGCTCGCGCAGGCCCTCGACGAATGCGAGGTCGTTCTCGTCTCGGGCGGGGTGTCGATGGGCGACTTTGACCATGTGCCGCGCGCCCTCGAGGCCTGCGGCGTCGAGCCGATTTTTCACAAACTTGCGATGCGTCCCGGTAAGCCGACCTATTTCGGGACGCGCGCGCATAAGGCAGTCTTCGGCCTTCCTGGCAATCCCGTTTCCACCTTTGTCAACTTCGAACTGCTCGTGCGCCCCCATCTTAAGGCGCGCATGGGGCTTCCGCAGCCCGTGGACTCAAGAATTGTTCGCGCACGGCTTGCCACACCGCTTTCGCGGAAGGGTGCTGACCGTGTCGAATTCCTGCCCGCGCGGCTTGATGCAGAGCCCGGGGGGCTCTGCATCAAGCCGCTTTCCTACCACGGATCCTCGATGCTCAACGTGCTTGCCGAGGCCGACTGCCTTGTCCGCATGGAGCTCGGGATCGAGCGGCTCGAGGAAGGGAGCATGGTCGATGCGCGACTCATACGGTCGTGAGATAAGCTACCTCCGCGTCTCCGTGACCGACCGCTGCAATCTTCGCTGCGTCTACTGCATGCCCGCGGAGGGCGTTCCGCTCCTCCCCCGCGAGGAGGTCCTTTCCTTTGAGCAGATCGCCTCGGTTGCGTCTGCCGCCGCGCGGCTCGGCTTTCGCAAGCTACGCCTCACGGGCGGCGAGCCGCTTGTCCGAAGCGGGCTTCCCGAACTCGTCGGAATACTCGCGCGGGTTCAGGGCATCGAGCGACTTGCCATGACAACGAACGGCACGCTCCTCGCCCCGGTCGCCGCCGAGCTCGCCGCGCGCGGCCTTGATTCGGTCAACGTTTCGCTCGACACGCTTGATGCGGCGCGGTACGCGGCGGTGACCCGGGGCGGCAGGCTTGCGGATGCCCTCGAAGGTATCGACTCAGCCCGACATGCGGGCATGCCCGTCAAGCTCAACGTCGTCGCGCTTGAGGATTCGACCGATGCTGACTTCGATGAGCTTAGGCGTTATGCGAAATATATAGGCGCCGAAATCCAGTTCATCGCGCGCTACCGCTTGTCAGAGGAGAAACGCGACGGCGGCGACTACGATCGGCCGCCACGGTGTGAGCAGTGCAACCGGCTCAGGCTACTCGCGGACGGGACGCTTAGGCCCTGCTTGCACGGGAACGTCGCAGTCAAGGTGGATTTCGGCGATCTTGAAGGGAGCATCGCTACCGCCGTCGCGCAAAAGCCCAAACGAGGGGGGATTTGTACGGGCCTCGAGGTCGGCCAGATAGGAGGGTGATCGTGCAGGAAGGGCTTACGCATGTAGACGAGGGGGGAAAGGCGCGGATGGTCGATGTCTCGGCAAAGCCGCGAATGCGGCGCACGGCTTGGGCCGCGGGGCGTATCGACCTTTCGCCGTCGACGATCGAGCTCGTACGCGCAAACGCGCTTTCGAAGGGCGATGTTCTTGCGGCCGCGCGCATTGCGGGTGTGATGGCTGCCAAGCGGACGAGCGAGCTCATTCCTCTGTGCCACAACATCGAGATCGAGCATGTGAAAGTCCACCTCGCCCTCGACGGACGGGGGGTCGCCATCGAGGCGAGGGCGGTCTGCACCGACAAGACCGGCATTGAGATGGAGGCGCTGACTGCGGTCTCCGTTGCCGCGCTCACGGTGTACGACATGTGCAAGGCGGTCGACAAGGATATGCGCATCGGGGAGATCAGGCTCGTCGAAAAGACCAAGGAGGAGGTGTCGTGATGCCGATTGCACCTATGGGGGAATTCGAAATAGTTTCGCTCAACGTTTCAGATCGGAAGGGCGTCAGAAAAAAGCCCGTTGATACCGTGCTCCTCGAGGCGGGTAAGGGCGTCGCGTGCGACGCCCACGCAGGAGGGGCTGAGGACCGCCAGGTTTCATTTCTCGCGGTCGAGGAAATCGAGGCCGCCGACGAGCTCCTTCGTTCGGGGCGCGTGTCCGGTTGCATCAAGGCGGACGTTGACGGCATCCGACCCGGTGACTTCGCGGAAAACGTCACGACGCGCGGCGTCGCTCTCCACGAGCTACCCATCGGCACGAGGATCGAAATGGGCGAGGCGGTGCTCGAGGTCTCGAGGATCGGCAAGGAGTGCCATGCCGCCTGCGAGATCAGGAGGCTTGTCGGTGATTGCGTGATGCCGCGCAAGGGGATATTCGCGCGCGTCATACGGGGGGGGGAGGTGCGTCGTGCGGATCGCGGTCGTTACCGTATCGGATAGGGCCGCCGCGGGCGTGTACGCCGACCGTTCGGGGCCCGCGATCGAGGAGTGCCTTCGCGCGGCGCTCCCGGAGGCGGAGATCGAGCGCGAGGTTGTTCCCGACGGCGAGTCCTCGGTGCTCGCCGCCTTGGGCAGGCACCCGGACGCGGATTGGATCATCACGACGGGGGGCACGGGCCCCTCGCCCCGCGACCGTACGCCCGAGGCGACCCGCGCGTATTGCGACCGTGCTATGCCCGGCATCGCGGAGTATCTCCGCCTGCGCTCGCTCGAGGAGACGCCGAACTCCGTGTTCTCGCGCGGCGAGGCGGGGATGCGCGGCATGCAGTATGTCGTGAACTTCCCCGGAAGCGAGCGCGCCGCGCGCTTTTGCGCGGCGCTTCTTGCGCCGCTCTTGGAGCATGGCGTCAAAATGGCGCGCGGCGAAGGGCATTAAAGCGGCGGTGATCTCCGCCTTGCGGGAAAAAGCGCCCCGCTACGGGCGTTTTTTTCCCGGAGCCTTGCATCCTTTTTTTCCTCAAATTATGGTGGTTAGAGTCCGGTATGACTGAGAGATGCGGATGCAGGGCCACCCGCTGTGTTTTTACGTTTCGTCGCATTGTTTTGTTTTTGGCATGCTTCTTGCTTTAAGAATATAGCTGCGCCAGCCTGTGGCCGAATCCACGCATGGCGCATCTCCCTAGCGCAAGGAGGTTCCTATGCCCGAACGTGCAATGGCACGGCGCCGCTCGGCCCAAGTATGGCGGCGCGTTATTCAGGTGTTTTTCTTCGTGCTCGTCGCGCTCATCGTGACGACGAGCGCACTCAAGGAACGCGGCGTCGAACTCCCCCTTGCGGGCTCTGCATCGCTTCACGCGATCTGTCCCTTCGGCGGGGTGGTGTCGTTCTGGCAGCTTGCGAGCGCTGGCACGCTCGTCAAAAAGGTACACCAGTCCTCCGTTGTCCTGGCGGTCATCTCGCTCGTTCTTGCGCTCCTTTTTGGACCCGCGATCTGCGGCTGGGCCTGCCCCTTCGGTAGCTTCCAGGAATGGATAGGCAAGATTGGGAAGAGGCTCTTCGGCAAACGCTACAACGCGCTCCTCCCTCCCAGGCTCGACAAGGCGCTTCGCTTTCTCCGGTACGGCGTTTTCGTCTGGGTGAGCTACATGACGATCGTCTCGGGGAAACTTTTTTTCCAGGACTATGATCCCTACTATGCTCTTTTTAATTTTTGGACGGGAGAGGTTGCGGTGGGGGGCTTTGTCGCGCTCGGCCTCACGGTTCTCGCCTCGCTCGCCATCGAACGGCCTTTCTGCAAATATGCCTGTCCTTACGGTGCATTCCTCGGCTTGTTCAACCTGCTACGCATTTTCGGCATCAGGCGCAAGGCCTCGACCTGCATCGCCTGTCATGCCTGTACACGGGCCTGTCCCATGAACATCGAGGTCGAGGGGGCGACCCTCGTTCGCGACCATCAATGCATAAGCTGTCTTATGTGCACGAGCGAGGCGGCATGTCCTGTTCCCGGAACGGTTGAGCTTGCCGCGGGGCGGCTTGAGGAGTCCGGTACGGCGGCCGCCAAAGGAGGCGCGGTATGATACGCGTCAACACGCGGACGCTCGGCGTCCTTGTCCTTGGCGCCGTGTTTGGCGGCATCGCGCTTTCTGCGGGACTCGGTCTGTGGAAGACGCAGAATACGAAGGAGCCTGCCCGCATCAAAACGGGCGAATTCGCGGGCATGCCGAGTCCGGGGGACATTCGTGGCTCCTATACCTGGGCGGATGTGGGGAAGGCCTTCAATATCCCCGTAGCTAGCATTCTTACGGCCTTCGGGGCTGCTTCCGCGACGGACAAAGCGAACAGCCTCGAGGCAAAGTACGCCGCTATGGGTTTGCCCGCGGGTTCGGAGATCGGCACCGATTCCGTGCGGCTTTTTGTCGCCCTGTATACGGGGCTACCGCATGCGCCCGAGGCGGACACAATATTGCCGCTTTCCGCGATCGCGGTGCTCCGCGCGGAGGGTAGAGGGGATCGCGCCGCGATCGAAGCCGCCGCCACGCGGGCCTTCCCGCAGCCGAGCGCCGAAGCGGGAAAGACGAGCACCGCGCAGGTCGCCGTGCCGCCCGCTGGCGGTAGCGCGCAGGCGGCCGCCACGTCCGCGCCTGCCGCCACCGCTTTGTCCGCTGGCGGCGCGGCGGGGGGTGCAGGCGGTACAACGGGAGCCGGCGAGACGCATGTAGCCACGGCGGGGACCGTCACCGGAAAAACCACGTTCGGCGACCTTAAATCCTGGGGCTTTGACCTTGCGGCCATCGAAGCGCTTCTTGGCGGCCTTGGAAAGCCTTCCGAAACGGTGCGCGACTACTGCGCGGCCAAGGGCCTTTCGTTTTCCGAGATGAAGGAGAGGCTTTCGGCGCTTGCGCCCAAATAGCGCGGAAAACCGCCCCGCCCCCGTATTGCCTTCGCTCAGGGGCGGGGCTATAGTGCGGCATGCCCGCGCGGACTGCATCTTCCCTCACCGAGCTCGCCGAGCACGCAGGTATCAACCTATACGCCGAGGGAAGCCTCCACGCCGAGCTCAAAAGGCGGCTTGCGGGGCCGGGCGACCGATTCGAGGTTCCCGTCGACGGCAAGGTGGTCGACCTCGTGAAGGCGGACGGCGAGCTCCTCGAGGTGCAAACCGTTGGGCTCGGGAAGCTCGCTCCCAAGGTACTCTATCTTGCCGCGCGGGGCCATCGTGTCCGCGTCGTCTATCCCATCGCCGTGGAGACGCGCATCAGGCGTCTTAATCCCGATTCGGGTGAGCTTGTCTCGGAGCGGCGGAGCCCCAAGCACGGCGACATCTACCAGCTTTTCGACGAGCTCGTGCACGCAAGCGCGCTCATCGCCGCGCCGCGCGTGTCGTTTGAGGTGGTGTTTGTCCGTGACGCCGTGCTCCGAGTCCGCGATGGTTCGGGCTCCTGGAAACGGCGCGGCGACCGCACGGCCGACCGCATGCTCGAAGAGCTTCTGTCGTCGCGGCGGCTTACGACACGAAGCGACTGGCTTTCGCTCATTCCGCGCGATCTTGCCACACCTTTTGATTCGCGCGGCTTGGGCGAGGCTCTCGGCGTAGCGCCCGAGCGTGTGCGGAAGCTCCTGTACGCCTATGCACGCGCCGGGCTCCTTGTCGAAGTCGGCCGCGCAGGCAGGCGCAAGCTCTATGCGCGGAAAACGGCGCGCGTTTAAATCCGGCTAGCTTCCTGGTATATGTGGCTACTCTGCGACGATAGTGGGTAAAATGAGTGACGTTTGTGTTTATATAGACAAAAGTGTGCGATGTTGACAATTATGTCGGTAAAAATTGCCCGTATGTTGACATTGCTTTCCATGAGGAAGATACTGGAGCATCCCGGCGTCGCCGGATGCGCAACGCTCTAGCTCTCCCGCGCGCCGGAGCCCTTTCGCCCCCCGCGCTCGCGAGGTTCCCATGTTCCTATTCCAGTCCATACCCTGGTATTCCGCGCTCATGTGGTTCGCCGTGCTCTTTGGCCTCATGCTCCTCAACGAGCTTGCCCGTGCAAGCAAATGGCTGTCGCGGGCGATGTTCATCGCTCTGCCCCTCGTGCTGACGGTTGCGGTGTGGCCGCGTAGCGCCGGTCCCGGCACGAGTGTCGGTACCTGGTTCCACTGGGCAAAGGTCTACTCCGCGCTTGCGGGCACGCTCGGTTTCATGGCGCTCCGTTACCACAAGAAAATTGCGGCGAACAAGCTGGCGCTGATGTTCCCCCCCTTCATCCTCGCGCTCAACATTCTCGAAGCCGTGATCCGCGATTTTCAGGTTGCTGGCATGCAGGGCATGATCGACGGCGTGATGATGGTGGGCGGGCCCTGGAACGTGCTCAACGGCATTGCGGGCATCCTCAACATCATTACGATCACGGGCTGGATGGGTATTTTCATCAGCAAGGACAAAACGCAGGATATGCTTTGGCCGGACATGCTCTGGTTCTGGATTGTCGCCTACGACCTGTGGAATTTCGCCTACGTTTATAACTGCGTCTCCGACCATGCGTTCTATGCCGGCGCCGCCCTGCTCGTCTCGTGCACCATCCCCGCCTTCCTTATCAAGCGGGGCGCCTGGCTCCAGCACCGGGCACAGACCCTCGCGATCTGGATGATGTTCGTGATGTGCTTCCCTGGATTCGTTGACACTTCGATGTTCGCGGTGAAGTCCTCCCACCGCGTCGATGCGCTCTGGGTGGTGAGCGGCCTTTCCTTCGTCTCCAATCTTACGGTCTTCGGTTTCTGGCTTTACAGGGTCGTTAAGCACCGGAAGAATCCCCTCAAGGAAGAGCTCTTTACCGATCTTGCCGCATACACGCGCGTCGCCGCAGGCCGGTGAGGCCCCCGCGGACGAAGAGCCGGTTGTCCGTCTCTGTGCTCATCGCTGGCCGCCCAAAGGGCGGCCAGCGTTTTTTGGGAGCGTTGTGCGGCAAGCCTCATGATGGCGCCGCCGCAGATGAGGCGCTCGCGCATGTTCCCTCTTAAGGGGGGCCTGTGCTATGTTTTTTGCACGCTACGATGGGCGTGCATGCCGCACAAAGCCTTTGGTGGTGATGTGGTGCACGTATACTCGTGTCTTTGCGTCGAGAGGTGGCGTGGATGCATGTCTATGAGCGAATTGTCGAAGACTTAAAGCGCATGATCGACGAAGGGGAAGTGCGGCCGGGCGAACGCCTCCCCTCGATCCGCGAGGTTGCCGAGCGCTATGCGTGCAACAAGCTCACCGCGCAAAAGGCCTTCGATCTTTTGGCTGCCGCCGGGTTCGTTGACAATCGCCAAGGTTCGGGAAGCTATGTGCGCTTTCCCGCGCCGCCAGAGGAGCGCGCGGGGGACTTTTCCGCCGCGCGTGTATCGGAGGAGTTTTTTCCTTATGAAGAGGCGGGCGCGCTCTTTGCCGAGGTGCTCGCGGTCGAGCGGGAAAGGGTTTTTTCGGCTTCCGATGCGCGTGGCGAGCCTCGTCTGCTTAAAACGCTCGCGCGGCGTTTTGCGCTTGCGCCCGAATCGCTCCTACTCATCTCGGGAGGACAGCAGGGGCTTGATCTCTGCCGCAGGCTCTTTTCTGGTGGCGAGCGTCGCGGCGCCTTTCGTCCGAGCGGACGCGGCGCGCCCGAGACGCTGGTCGAGGAACCGACCTATCCGGGCGCCCTTTCGATGTTCCGGCCGCGCGCGTCGATCCCCTTTGGCGAGGAGGGGCCTGACCCCGAGGCCTTTGACCGTTTCTGGGCGGAACAGGGGGGCGGAGGCCCTGCGCTGTATTACACGGTTCCGGATATCCACAATCCGACGGGGCTGTGCTATTCGGCCGAGCGGAAGCGCGCCATCGCAGAGATCGTAAGGCGTCGCGAGCTTGTGGTCATCGAGGATGACTACCTCTCCGAACTCGAACCTTCGAACGTGCCACGCTTTGTCGATCTTGTCCCCGAGCGCACGATCTGGATCAAGTCGCTTGCAAAATCGAGCGCGCCGGGTTTGCGCATCGGTCTTATCGCGGCGCCGCCACACTTCCTCGCCGCGCTTGCGCGCCTGCGAGCGGAAACGGATCCGGGGCCCGCCGCATGGCTTCAGTTCTTTGTGGAACGCCTCGTCGCGAGTGGCCTCCTCGATCGGCACGAGCAGGCCTGTGTCAAGATCGCGACGCGGCGCCGGGATGAGCTTCTGCGGCTGCTTTCGTCCTTCCCCGCGCTCTCCGTGCCTGCCGCCTCGCGCGGCTACAATCTCTGGGTGCGCGCGCCCGCGGAACCGCGCCTTGAGCGGGCGCCATGGGCGGAGGGTTCCCGCTTTGGCTTAGCGGCCGAGACACGGGCGCACTTTCGGCTTTCCTTTATGTCGGTCGGCGAGGCGGAATGGCCGGCGGCGCTCGCCCGCCTTGAGCGGGCGCTCTACGCTACCTTTGGAGGCTAGGCTAGGCCGAGGCTGGGTCGCAGGGGCCCTACAGGCCCTGCCTTTCGACCCAGGCTTCGAGCGCCTTAAGCGCCTCGGGCATCGATGCGCGGCCGTAGCCGATCCGGAAATAGGCGGGATCGAAGTCGTAGTAGGCGCCGGGGAGGAGTAGCACGCCCGCATCGGCGAGGAGCCTTAGGGCGAGGCGTTCCGCATCGCCGCCTTTCCCTTCGCTGGACGGGAAGGCGCGGGCCGCATCCGGACCGAGCCGCGGAAACGCGATGGAGCCGCCCTCGGGGTCGCTCCAGGCGGCGAAGCCGGGATGGCGCGCGAAAAAAGCGGCAAGTAGCCCGAGGTTCGCCGCGCAACGTGCGCGGTTCTTTTCGGCAATCGCCGCGAAATTGCGCACCGCGATGCCCGCAAGGACCTCGCTCGGGCCCGAAGCGCAGATCGAGTTGTAGTCCTTTACGATGGCGACCTCGTCGAGGATGTCGGCGCGCCGCGAGGCGAGCCAGCCGATCCTGAGTCCTGCGAGCCCCGCGCTTTTAGAAAGCACGTTGAGCGACACACCGTTTTCGTAGATATCGCAGGCGGAGGGGAGGCGCCTCTCGGGGTCGCGCTCGAGGTGTCGGTACACCTCGTCGACGAGGAGTAGCGCTCCGGCGCGCCTACACGCATCGACCACCCGCTCGAAGTCGGCCCGGGGCATAAGGGCGCCGGTCGGGTTGTGCGGCAAGTTGAGAACGACGAGGCGGGTACGGGCGCGGAGGAGCCTGTCGAGCTCGTCAAGATCAAGCCGCCAGCGCCCGTTTTCCTCGCGGAACCTCCAGGGCGACACCGCGCAGCCGAGGGCGCGCGGTATCTCCGCGAGAGATTGGTAGCAGGGGAAGTTGACGACGACGTGATCTCCCGGTGCAAGGACCGCAAGACAAAGGTTGAGGATCGCCTCCTCCGCGCCCGCATGGACGAAGACCTCGTCGGGGCTGAGACCCGTGTAGAGTCGCGCGATGTCGGCGCGGAGTCCGGGATCCCCGCGCGTCTCCGTATAGCCGAGGCGGAGGGCAAGAAGCCTTTCCTCGCTTTCCGGCTCGAGGGCGAGAAGCTCGCGGACGCTCATGGTTTCGCAGTCCGAGGTGCAAAGGAGGTGCTGTGCCGAAAACTCGTGCGCCGCGAAAAACCGCTCGAGGCGGAAGGGCCTAAAAAAGGGCATGGTACATCCTCCGTCGTGCGGTTATTGTAGCAGTGATCGTGCGCCGGGAAAAGACCCTTGCACCCCGAGCAGGCGCCTGCGATAATCAAGGCCGTGAGAACCCCCTTCCGGTTCCGGGCCGTCGGAAGCCTGCCTGAGGATTCCCCCCTTGTCGGACGCGTGCTCGTCGTCTACCCGCTTGTCTTTCTCGTGTTCGGTCTTGCGCTCGCGCGCTTCGATCTTGCCGCGGTCGCTCGCGGTCTTGCGACGCTTGTCCGCGAGCCCGATGTCCTCATCAACGACTACCTCGCCAAGGCGGGCCTGGGCGCTCCATTTGTGAACGCGGGCCTCTGCTCGCTTGCCGCCGCGCTCATCCTTCTCGCACTCCGCGTGGTTCCTTCGGGGCCTGCGCTCGCCGTGGTGTTCACCGTTGCAGGCTTTTCGCTCTTCGGGAAGAACATCTACAACATCTGGCCGGTGATCGCCGGGGTCTGGCTCCATGCGCAGGCTGTACGGAGGCCATTTTCCGAGTTTGTCATCGTTGCGCTCTTCGGCACCGCGCTTGCGCCGCTCGTGAGCGAGGTGAGTTTTGGCTTCGGCCTTGCCGCGCCCTGGAACTACGTCGCGGGCGCGGCCGCGGGCATCGCGGCGGGATTTTTCCTCCCCCCGCTTGCCACGCATCTTCTCCAGCTACACCAGGGCTACAACCTCTACAACGTCGGCCTTACTGCCGGCTTCATCGGCACGGTCGTCATGTCCGTTTTCCGCGCCGCCGGCATCGAGATCCCAGGCGGCGGTGCCTGGGCGAAGGGCAACGGCGGGGTTTTTATACCCGTGCTTGTCGTATTTTTTTCCTCGCTCATCGCGCTCGGTGCGATCTACGGCCCTCGCCTCGGAGACGGGCTTCGCGGCATCATCGCATCAACGGGGCGGCTTGTGAGCGACTTTCCGCGTAGCTTCGGCATCGGCCCCGCGCTCGTCAACATGGGCGTAGTCGGCTTTCTGGGACTTTCATACGTCGTCATCGTCGGCGGCGACCTGAACGGCCCCACCATCGGCGGGCTTCTTACGATGTGCGGCTTTTCTGCATTCGGCAAGCAGCCGAGGAATGTGCTACCGGTCATGGCCGGCGTGTGGATCGCGGCGACTCTGTCGCGTTATTCGCCTTCTGATGAGGGGCCCCTTCTCGCCGCGCTCTTTGGCACCTGCCTTGCGCCCATCGCGGGGAGATACGGCCCCCTTGCAGGCATGCTTGCAGGCGCGCTGCACCTTGTCATCGTCGTCAACGTTGGCTACCTTCACGGCGGCCTCAACCTCTACAACAACGGCTTCTCGGGCGGTCTCGTCGCGGGCATGCTCACGCCCTTCCTCGAGGCACTCTCCGAGCGGAGGAGGAACCGTGGACGCTGAGACCGTCCAACTCATGCGCGTCGGGGAGGAGCTTCTTAAATACCTCTACCTCGAAGGTGCGCGCGAGGTGCGGCTCTCGTTCGATTTTGGCGAGGAACGCTCGAGCTGTCTTGCTGAGGCGCCGCATTTCAACCTTGGTCCTGAGCGCCTTGCGGCCCTGCGTGCGACGCTCAAGGGGCCGCGCCAGCCAGAACTTTCGGAATACTATGGCGCCCTCGTCGGGAAACGCGTGGACGCCTCGGAGCTTGCGCTCGCCTCGACGATGGTGGAGACCGAGCTTATCGTCTCCGATCCCGAGCGCGGCACCCGTATCCTTGTGTCCCGTGCGCGCCCGCAGCCCCAGGCCGAGAAGCCGCGTCGGCGCGGCCTGTTCGGCAGGAAAAAAGGCGGCTCCTCAGGTCCTTAAAGCGCGGCGCTTTTGCGCCTTGGCTTGAAGCGGATAGCTAGGCTACATGCCGAGGATAGTGCGCACGGCCCAGCTTGCAAGGAGGTGCCCCGCAGCCTGGGGCACAAAGGGCGCTGATCCTTGCATCTTCCGCACGCGACCCGGGGCCTTTTGTGCCTCTTCGGGGCCTGGAGGTCGCTCCACCGGTGGCGTTGGAGGCTCGTCGCTCCACACGGCGGGAAAGTCGCCCGTTGCGCCGATCCTCCTCAAGCGGTTACGCACATCGCGCGCAAGGGGGCATCCGCGCGACTCCCAGAACGAGCCAAGTCTGAGCCGCGCCGGGTCGAGTCTGCCCGCGGTGCCCATGCTTGAGGCAAAGAGTGCCTTGGCTTCGAGCAGGGTCGCGATGAGGTTGACCTTCGGAGTGAGAGAGTCAACGCAGTCGATGTGCACGGCACATCCCGGCGCGATGGCGCCAGGCGCGCTTTCTCCCGACAAGAAGCGGGCCGCCGCCTCGACCCTGACATAAGGGTTCACGCGGTGGGCGTATTCGGCGAACACCTCGACCTTGGGCCGGCCGATTTCTTCGTAATAGCCGAAATAGAGCCTATTGAGGTTCGATTCCGCCACGTCGTCGAAGTCGAGTGCAACGATTCTGCCCACGCCCGCGCGGACGAGGTCCATCGCGCAGGCGGCGCCGACTCCTCCAAGCCCATAGACCGCCACGGAGGTGCGTTTGAGCGCCTCCATGCCTTTGTCGCCGAGGAGTATCCGCGTTCTCTGGTCGAAGCTCATGTCTCTGTTCCTTCATCCGTGCAGCATCGCGCGTACGCGCCCAAATGCGGGAACACCGTATGGAAGCTGGACGCGAAAACCTCTTCGAGCGAGCCAGGCGGCACCCCCCGCGCCGCTTCGATGCCGCGCTCGATGCGTGTTATGTGTTCGAGCTTGCAAAAGGGTTCGCCTCGCGGTGGCTGCCACGGCGCGTCGGTTTCGGGCAGAATACGCTCGACGGGAAGCGCGGCGCATGCCGCGATGGCGCGCTTGTGGCCGTTGAGCACAGCCGCGCCAAAAGAGAACCAGGCGGGGACGCCGCGCTTAAGGAGGTCGAGCGCCTCCTGAGCTGTTCCCGCGTAGGCGTGGAGGATCAGAGCCGGGAGGCGTTTAAGACGCGGCGCATAGGCGAAGAGAAGGTCGGTTGCCTTTCGCAGGTGGAGCACCATGGGAAGACCGTGCGCAAGGGCGAGTTCGAGCTGAAATTCGAAGACCGCGCGCTGGATTCGCTCGTTCTCTTCGGTGCGGACGCGTTCGGGGCGGTCACCGAAGAAGTCGAATCCCGATTCGCCTATCGCGTCGATCTCTCCGGCTGCTGCGCGCTCTGCAAGAAAGTCGGCGTGCGTCCAGACTGGCCACTGCGGGTGGATGCCGAAACTCGCCGCGAAGCGAAGCCCCTCCGGTCTCGCAGGGGCCGGGCGGCGCAAGGCCATGGTCTCACGGTATTCTTCCGCGTCGTGGCTTGCGGCGCAGGCAAGGTATCCGCCTGACGTGTAGGCGGCGGCAAAGCCGGGATCGCGTTCGGCAAGGTCGATGAAGTGGATGTGAGCGTCGACGGGCACGGGCGCAAGCATATCGCTTTGCGGCGCCCCGCCGCAATGGGCGGAGCGCCGGGCGCTCACGCCCCGTGGTCAGAGGTAGCCGAGTTTTCGCGCGCTTTCGGTAAGTTCGGCGCGGAAGTCGGGGTGGGCGACGGCGATAAGCTCTCGCGCCCGCTCGCGGACTGTTCTTCCGCGGAGCCGTGCGACGCCCCATTCGGTGACGACATGGTCCACGAAGGAGCGGTGCAGGGTGACCGCTGAGCCCTCGGGGAGAAGGGGCGTGATCGTGGAGACGGTTCCGTTCTTTGCCGTGCTGTAGCAGGCGATGATGCTCTTTCCGCGTCCATCCATTCCGGCAACCGCGCCTTGGGCCGTGTCCGACTGGCCGCCGGTTCCCGAATACTGCGTCGCGCCGATGGATTCGCTTGCTACCTGGCCGGTAAGATCGACCGCAAGGCAGGTGTTGATGGAGACCATGCGGGAGTTTTGCGCGATGACAGCGGGGTCGTTGGTCCAGCGGCCGCGCTGGAACTCGACGGCGACATTGTCATCGAGCCAGTCGTAAAGCCTGCGTGAACCGTAGGCGAAGGTCGCGACGAATTTGCCGCGTTTGAGTGACTTTTGCGAATTGGTGATGACGCCCATCTCGTAGAGTTCCATCATCGAGTCGACGAGCATTTCCGTGTGAACGCCAAGCTCCTTTTTGCTTTTGAGGGCGAGAGCTGCGGCGTTGGGTATGCCGCCGATGCCGAGCTGGATCGTCGATCCGTCCTCGATGAGATCGGCGATGTACTCGCCGATTTTGAGGTCGGTCGGCGACGGGTCGGCCGCGGGGATCATCGGCACCTCCTGTTCGTGCTCGACGAACAGATCGACCTCAGATACATGAAGCTGCGTGTCGCCGAAGGTCCGCGGAAGCCGGGGGTTCACCTCGAGCACGACGGTTCGCGCCGCTTCGATGATGTCCTTTTCGTACGTTATGCCGAGCGAGAGCGAGACAAAGCCGTGCTTGTCGGGAGGTGTGCAGGTGCCGAAGAAGATGTCCGGCCTTCGGGCATGGATGCGGTCGCTTGCAGCCCGGTGGAGCATGTTGGGGACGAAGGTTACGGTGCCTGTGCCGGCCTTGATTGCGGCGCGCGAACCGGGTGCGTGAAACCAGCTTGCGAGCTCGAAGCGGCCACGCATTTCGGGACGCATATAGAAGTCGTAGGGCTTGAGCGTGAGCACCGAAAACACCCGGACGTTTTCGACGCGGTCGGCGATGGTGTGGAAGCGGGCCATGCAGCCCTGCGGCTCGCTAGCGGCCTGCGCCACGACAACGTCATTGTCACTCTGGATGCGCGATACCGCCTCGTCGATGGCGACAAGTTTTTGCGTGTAAATTTCCCTGGAATTCATCGTGTGCTCCTTACAGGACAAGAAGGTTGGCGCCGACGGCGAACCCCGCGCCCGAAGCGACGAGCACGACCGCGTCGCCCCGTTTGACCCGACCCTCCTTGAGCGCGTGGTGGAGGGCCATGGGGACGCAGCCTGAGCCCGTATAGCCGTAGCGATCCATGACGCAGGTGGTATCCGAAAGGGGGCGTCCAAGAATGCCCATGACCTCTTCGATCACCGCGCGATTGATCTGGGTAAAGATGAAATGGCGGACGTTTTCGAGGCTCCAGTCGGCCTTTTCGAGGAGGCTCCGCACGAGCGGCGGCCACAGTTTTACGTTGCGGTCGCCGGGGAGCCGCTGGAGGAGCTCAAGCCCGTAACGCCCCGATTCCAGAAGCTCACGCGAAAGCGGCTTGCGCGTGCCACCTGCGTAGACGCCGACAAAGTTCCATTGGGTCCCGTCGGCGCGGAAGCAGCCTTCCACATAGCCTGCGGGGTCATCGTCTTCGGTTTTTCCAAGGAGCACGGCCCCCGCCCCGTCGGCGAAGAGCGAGAAGCCGAAGGCGTCGCCCGGGCGCACATGCGCGGGCATGTTGTAGACGCCCACGACGAGGGCGTAGCGGAGCCGCCTATCGGTTGCAAGCGCGCGGGATGCCGCGTCGAGCGCGGTGACGAAACTCGCGCAGCTTGCACCCACATCGTAGGCCTCGCTTTCGGCTTCGCCGCCCTGGAGCCGACCCTGGAGAAGTATTGCAGTCGCGGGCGAGACGAACTCGGGGGTGTCGGTGCCGACAACGAACAGCCCCACCTCGTGCGCCTCGACCCCGGCGTCGGCGAGCGCCGCACGCGCGGCTTTTTCCGCGAAGTCTGCGCTTGTCTCGTCGATACCGCGGAGCTTGGCGATGTGCCGCGCTTTGATACCGATCTTGGACTCAAGTTTTTCGGCGTCGAATTCGATGCCGGCGAGGCGCTTGAGCTCCTCGTTGCCGATTGGCTCTCCCGGCGCATAGACTCCCACGCCGAGCAATTTCGCCTTGGCCATGCTTCACCTCCTAGGCCAGGTAGTCTAAAAATCCGCGGGAAAGGTAGCGCCCGAGCGTCTCGAGTGCCGCGCGGGCGTTAGCCACTGAGCCGTCGAAGGCGACTTCGATGCCGAAATAGTGGGCGATGCCCATGAGGAATTCGATCACGGTCTCCTCGTCGAGGGATGGAGCCGCGCTGGATAGGCGCAAGGGGGAGGGGCGCCTGCGGTAGCCTGCTGCGAACGCGCTGTAGTACTCCCTGACGGCGGCGGGGATAACGAATTCGGCCTCACGGACGATGTTGTAGCAGTGGCGGTCCATCGCAAGGTAGACGAGCCACAGCCAGAGGCCCCGAAGCTCGAATTCGAGCGCGTTGAGCGACGACGCATCGCTTGCTGTGAGATTCGCCGCGATGAACGAGCGGACCTCGTGGCCCACGAGCTTTATGAGCTCGGCGTAGAAGCTCTCTTTCGAGTCGAAGTAGGTGTATAGCGCGCCGACGGAAAGCCCCGCCGCATCGGTTACCTCGTGGATGTTGGTTTCGAAGTAGCCTTTTTCACCGAAAAGGCGTTTCCCCGCGCGGAGGAGCCGTTCCCGCGCGCCCTCTTCGAGGGGGATTGGTAGGGGATGCGCGCTGCCGCCAAAAACGATCTCGGGTCGTATGCCGAGGCCGCGGAAGATGCCGCCTTCGAGGATCGCCTGCAGCGTCGCATGGTCGATTGGAGAAGCCTGGAATGCCTTGCGGATGGCGCAGAAACGGAGACCGCCCAGGGCGAAGAGGTACTCGGGGAGGCCCACTTCGCGGCCGAGAGCCTTGCCCAGCGAGCGTTCGTAGATGGCGACGAGTTCGTGTTCGTACGCAAAAAAACGGTACTGGCCCTCGCGGAACACGGCGACGAGCTGGGTGTGTTCGCTCGAGAAGCGGAGAATGGTGTCGGCGTATGCGAAAAGTCGTTCGCGGGCCGAGTCCCCTCCCACCGCGTCGAGCGCTTCGCGGATCATGTCGAGCACATGGCTCAAGATGGTCTTAAAGAGTTCTTCTTTGCCCGAGAAGTAGCGGTAGAACACGCCATTGGAAAGGCCTGCCTCGCGGCATATTTCCGCGACGGAAACGGTCCCATACCACTTACGGGCGAATAGGCCGATCGCCGCCTCGACAAGCCGATCCTTTGTCGTCCTTTGCCCTCTGCCGTCTTCGTATGCTGTCATTCGTGGGTCTCCACGCTCTGCAATAAGTGAGAAGTGATTCGCTTGTACTCACGCATTGTAGCCCTCGATCGGCTGTGACGCAAGGACTATTTCCTCGCCGCGTGGTGTATGCGCTGTATAAAATCGCACACTGGCGAAATTT
Organism: Spirochaetota bacterium; assembly: GCA_029265615.1. Classification (GTDB taxonomy): domain Bacteria; phylum Spirochaetota; class Spirochaetia; order Treponematales; family Rectinemataceae; genus JAEUJG01. Next base: position 18,918 of record JAJUIB010000016.1, on the reverse strand, counting down.
TCGATAAAATTAATCCGATTGTTGCGGATTGTCTTCAGCATTCTCGGGTTCTTTCATATTCTTAAAAAAATGCGCTTGACGGCTACGGAAAAGCGGTATAGACACAAGTGAGAGACGATTCAGTGCTTATGGAGGATGCGCATGCATGTCGGCATCATCGGGCACGGCACCTGGCTGCCTGCGAGGCGGATGGATGCCGCTGAACTCGCGGTAGCGACCGGACTCCCCGAGGAGGTTGTCGCTCAGAAGTTCGGCGTCAGGCGCAAGCCCGTCGCAGGCGAGGGGGAGAGCACCGCGTACATGGGCCTTGAGGCGGCAAAGGCCGCCCTTGCCGATGCGGGCATCACGGGCGCCGACATCGATCTCGTGATCTGGTGCGGCGCTCAGCACAAGGACTATCCCTGTTGGCTCGCGGGACTCTATGTCGCCGAGCGCATCGGTGCGAAGAACGCCTGGAGCTTCGACATGGAGGCGATGTGCGGCTCTATGATGGCGGCGCTCGAGGTCGCCAAGTCTCTCATGCTCGTGCGGGAGGATCTTTCCACCGTGCTCCTCGTCTCGGGATATCGCAATAACGATCTCATCGACCTTTCGGTTCCGTCGACGCGCTTTATGCTTGATATCGGCTCAGGCGGCTCTGCCCTTGTTCTGCGGAAGAACGCAGGGCGGAACGCCGTGCTCGCCTCTTCGTTCCGAGGCGACGGCTCCCTTTCGGAGATGTGCTATGTGCCGGTTCTCGGCTCGAAGGCCTGGCCTCCTCGTCCAGAGGATGCAGGACGCGCCCACTTCATTGTGCCCGACGACGAGGCCTTCAAGAAGAAGCTTGGCGAGGTGACCATGCCCAACTTCTACGCCGTCATCCGCGACGCGATGCGGCGTTCAGGGCTCGCCGCCGATGCGATCGACTACCTTGCGATACTTCACTTCAAGCGGAGCGCCCACGAAGCAGTGCTCGCGGAGCTCGGGCTTAAGCCCGAGCAGTCGACCTATCTCGATGAGTACGGCCATATCGGTCAAAACGATCAGGTTCTTTCGCTGGAACTCGGCCTTGCGGCGGGCAGGATTCGCGACGGCGCGAATGTCGTGTTCGTCGGCGCCGGTCTCGGGTTTGTGTGGGCCGCGACGGTGATCCGCTGGGGAGCCTATCAGGAATAGCAAGGAGAAGAGTATGAGGATGCAGGGCAAGGTGTGTGTCGTCACGGGCGGCGCGCGGGGTATCGGCCGCGGCATCGTGGAGACCTTTGCGCGCGAGGGCGCCGCGAAGGTCTACGCGCTCGATATGAATGATAAGGAATTTCCCGCCCTCGAGGCGAACTTCCCCAACGTGAAGGGTGCGGTCGTCAATGTGACCGACAGTGGCGCGGTCAACGCGCTCGTTGCGCGGATTAAGGAGGAGAGCGGGAGAATCGATGTCCTCGTCAACAACGCGGGCATCACGAGGGATAACCTCATTCAGAAGATGAGCGACTCAGACTGGGACGCCGTCATCGATGTCAACCTCAAGGGCGTTTTTATTATGACGCGGGCCGTCGCCCCGCTCATGATGGAGGCGGGCTCGGGCTCCATCGTGAGCATCAGTTCCGTGGTCGGTCTTGACGGCAATATCGGCCAGACGAACTATGCGGCGACAAAGGGCGGCGTCGTCGCCATGACGAAGGGCTGGGCCAAGGAGTTCGCGCGCAAGGGCGCCAAGGTGCGCGCCAACTGCGTTTCGCCCGGCTATACGCGCACGCCGATGATCGAGACGGTGCCCGAGAAGGTGCTCGAGCCCATAATCGCAAAAACGCCCCTCGGCCGTCTTGCCGAAATACAGGACATCGCGAACGCTGTGCTCTTTCTCTCGAGCGAGGAATCTGCGTTTGTGACCGGCCAGGTCCTCCGCGTGGACGGCGGCCTCGTCCTTTAGAATCCGCATTGGGATCTTTCTAGGTGTGGCCGCGAAATCACGGCCGCAATACATGGCTTCCGCCGTCGGCGGGGGCAAGGAGGCAGGAATGAAAAAGCTACTCTCATCGCTTGCGGCGCTCGCGCTCGTCTCGGGCGCAGCCTTCGCCCAGAGCACCATCAAGATCGGTGGCATCTGGACCCTGGCCGACATCACCGGCAAGCAGGGTTCCGCGGCGGCGCAGCTCGCCGTGGAGGAGATCAACGCCGCCGGCGGGATCAATGGCAAAAAACTTGAGCTCATTGTTGCGGATGACGAGGGCAAGGCCGACAAGGCCGCGGCGGCCGTCGAAAAACTCGCCACTGTCGACAAGGTCGAGGCCTTCATCGGCGGCATGGCATCGGGCGCCGAGGTCGGCAAGATCCCCGCCTACGCGAAGTACGGCAAGGTCGTTGTGGCCACGGGCGCCGCGAGTTCCGCCATCGTTGAAAAGGCCCTTGGCCCCTCGCCCGGCTCTGACTACTATTTTCACCTCCACCCCTGGGATTACAATCAGGGAGCTTCCTACGCCGAGGGCTGGGACGCGATCCAAAAGAAGTACCCGCGGATCCAGATCAAGAAGATATTCCTCGCCTACGAGGAAGGCGCCTTCGGTAAATCCTCATGGGACGCCACAAAGGCGCTCTTCGGCGCTGATAAGCGCTATACCATTGACGGAGCGCCGTTCAAGAGCGCGCTCTTAGGCGGCGGTGATTACACTGCGGTCCTTGAGGCGGCGAAGGCCTTCAAGCCTGACCTCTTCCTCTGGGCCGGCTATGACGCAGATGCTCTGCCCATGCTCGAGCAGGCCAAGGCGCTCAAATTCAGCCCGGGCATCTACCTCGGAGCGCCCCCAGGATGGCCCATCGGTTTCGGATCTTCCAAGCTTGCGCGCAATGTGTCGCTCTATGGCATGTGGTCTCCCGCGATGAATGACACAAATGCGGCAAGCAAAAAATTCTATGATGCATATGTGAAGAAGTACCGAGAGGAGCCTGCAACCTACTTTGCCCTCCTGTCCTACGATGCGGTGCGCATACTTGCGGACGGCATCAAGGCGGCGGGAAGTACGGAGCCGGCGGCCCTCATCAAGGCCCTCGAGGCGACGAAGTATGCCTCGCCGCTTGGCGAGACGATCACCTTCAAATCCTCGAACATCATCAAGCACCAGGGTATCACCAGGCAGAAGATCCTCCAGTGGCAGAACGGCATCCAGGAGGTTATTTGGCCCTTCGAGGTCGCGACCGCGGAACCAGTCTACCCCTTCCCCGCGTGGAAGTGACGGGGGGCCGAGAGGCCTAATCCTTAAGCTACCATGGACGGACGGTGCCGCCGCCCGCCCATGGCGGCGAAGCAGAACGGCAACAAAGGCAAGCACATGGCACTGAAACGTCGCACGGCGATACTCGCGGCCCTCGCTGCCGCGGCCACGGTCCTGATCCTCCTCTGGAAGCCGACCGTCATCAACAATGGCCTCCAGCAGGCCGGTCTTTACGCGGCAATAGCGATCCCCATGGGACTCGTGCTCGGCATCGTCCACATCGTGAATCTCGCGCATGGAGAGTTCATGATGGTAGCGGCGTACGCCACCTATTTCGCATGCAAGGCACTCGGCATGGATCCGCTTTTCGCGGTCCTGCCCGCGGCCGCGGTGACGGCTCTCCTTGGCTGGGTGGTCTTCCGCCTCACCATTCAGCGGGCGCTCAAGGCTCCTGAACTCAACCAGCTCATCCTCACCTTCGGTATTGCGATCGCCCTCACCCAGGTGGTGAACATTCTGTTCACGTCGCAGACGTACAAGATACCGCTCGAATACGTTTCGGCGTCAATCGACATAGGGGAGAACACATTCCCCGTCTGGTCCTATGTCTTCGTGGCCACCGCCATCCTCTACGCGGTGGGGCTCCGACTCTTCCTCACCCGTACGACGGCGGGAAAGGCGGCCGTCGCGGTCGGCCAGAATCCCCGAGGCGCCGCGATAGTCGGTATCGATGTCAACCGTAGCTACGGACTCGTCTTCGCTCTTGCGCTTGCGCTGGTCGGCGCGATGGGCGCGCTCTTTCTCACGAAATCGGCAATATTCCCGCAGGTCGGCTCCCCCTACACGATGAAGAGTTTCTGTCTTGTGGCCATGGCGGGTATCGGCAACATCCCCGGTATCCTCGGCGCCAGCGTCCTTCTCGGGCTTTCGGAACAGCTTCTCCGCGCGTTCAGGGAGACGCGCGCCTGGGCGGATATCGTGTTCTTTGTGCTTATCATCGCGGTTATCCTGGGCCGCTCCGTCTCGTGGAGGAGGAAGAAGTGAATCGGAACATAGCTCGCGCCGTGGCGGCCGTCGTTGCGGCAGTAGCGGTAGCGCTACCTGCCTTCGCGGGGGCGTATCCGCTACAAGTGGCGCGCAACGTCATGATGTACATGGCGCTTGCCATAACCTGGGATATGCTCCTCCGATCCGGGCAGATATCGTTCGGCATAGCCGGGCTTTTCGGGCTTGGGGCCTATGCCGCGATCCTCGGCGTGGTCCGGGGCGGCATGCCGGTCTGGCTCTCCATCCCCTTCGCGGCCGTCGTTGCCGCGGCGGCCGCGTTCCTCTTGGGCTTCCTCATACTGCGGCTCAGGGCGATGTACTTCTCCATCGTGACCCTCGCACTTGCGGAGATGTTCCGCATTGTGATCCACAACCTCCATGACTTCACAGGAGGCCCCGAGGGAATCGTCATGCCGGCCGGAGTTATTTTCGGGGGGAACGCCGCTGCACTGTACTGGCTCACGCTCGCAGGTCTTGCGGTTGCGCTCGCGGCCTCATGGTGGTTTGAGAAGAGCCGCATACGATTCGCCCTCACCGCCATCGGCAACAATGAAATCTCGGCAAGCTCGAGCGGCGTGAATATATTCCGCTGGCTTCTTGTGGCATTCACCGTCACGTCGGGTATCCAGGGACTCCTCGGCGGCATCTACGTCCAATCCTACGGATTCGCCACACCCGATGGCGTTTTCTCTGCAGACTTTACCCTCCTTCCTCTTGCGATGGCGCTCCTTGGAGGAATGCACGGAACGGTTGGCCCCGTGCTCGGCGCCGTGCTTCTTGGCCTTGTTTCCGAATGGCTCAAGCTCAAGATTCCTTACGGCCATCTCATCGTATACGGCATCATCATCATCATCGTCATACTCTTCATGCCTGCGGGAATTCTTGGGCTCGCGCGCAAGATGTCCCGTGGCGCCGAGGGGGGAAAGTCGTGACCAAGCTCAGCACCACCGACCTGCTTTGCAGGTTTTCCGGCCTCGTGGCCGTCAACAAGGTGTCGTTCGCGATGGACGAAGGCGAGATACTCGGCATCATCGGACCGAACGGCGCCGGCAAGACTACCTTCATTAATCTGGTCTCCGGCATCATCATGCCGACCGCCGGCAGGATCGAATACAAGGGCCGCGACATCACCTACCTACCTGCCCACGAGCGCGCACGCATGGGGATCGCGCGCACCTACCAGCTCATCCATCCGCTTGAGAACCTGAGCCTTGTCGAGAACGTTATGGTTGGCGCCATATTCGCGCAGGGGCAGGGACTTAAGACGGCGCGGCGGACCGCGGAGGAGCTTTGCGAGGAGCTCGGGCTCTCGGACGTCGATCGCGACACCGCCCGGCTTAGCATTCTCGAGACGAAGAAGATGGAGATCGCCCGGGCGCTCGCCAACGATCCTGAGGTGCTTTTTCTCGACGAGGTGATGGCCGGACTCAATGCCGACGAGACGCACGACCTCATCGCAACGATTCGCAGGATAGCCGTGGAACGCCGCCTTGCCGTTGGCGTTGTGGAGCACGTCATGGGCGTTATCCGCGAGCTCACCCACCGCGTTATCGTGCTTGAAGCAGGCGAACTCATCGCCGAGGGCCCCTACGATGAAGTGTCGAGGAACCCCCGCGTCATCGAAGCCTATCTCGGAGGGGCGGCATGATCCTTGAGATCGAGAATCTTGAGGCGGGCTACGGCCGGCTTCGTATCCTGCAGGGCGTCCGGCTAGAAGTCGGCGCTGAATCGGTCGGGCTTTTCGGGCCGAACGGTGCCGGAAAAACCACGCTCATCAACACGATCCTAGGCATTAACCGCCCATGGAAGGGTTCCGTGCGCTTCGACGGTAGGGAGATCGGCGGACTTCCCACGCATGAGATCGCGCGCGCAGGTATCGCGCTCGTGCCCCAGGAGCGCGAGCTTTTTCCCGGCATGTCTGTGGCTGACAACCTCAAGCTCGGCGCGGCGTACATACCGCACGCCGCATCGATCGCCGACCGCCAGCTCGAGATGGTGCTCGAGCTCTTTCCCATCCTCAAGGAACGTTATGCGCAACTTGCGGGGACGATGTCGGGAGGCCAGCAACGTATGGTGGCAATCGGCCGGGCTCTTATGGCGAATCCGCGCCTGCTCATCCTCGACGAGCCTTCGCTCGGGCTTCAGCCCTCCATCGTCGCTGAAGTGTTCGACCGGCTCGCCGAACTCAAGAAGAGCGTGTCGATCCTCGTGACTGAGCAGAACGTACGAGAGAGCCTCCGCGCCATAGATCGGGGCTACGTCCTCGAAAACGGCGCGGTCGCCATCGAGGACAGCGCCGAGGGGCTCCGCACCAATCCTCACGTCGTCAAGTCGTATCTGGGCATATGAGGAGGCTGCCATGAAGGAGTCGTTCATCGGGGTTAACGGCATCGATATCCGCTACGTCGAGAAGGGCGAGGGACGCCCCGTCCTCCTTGTCCACGGAAACACCGGATCTGCAAGGTGGTACGAGCAGGTCATGGATCTTCCGGGGCTCCACGCGGTCGCGCTTGACATGCCGAACTTCGGCCGTTCGGGGCCACTCCCAGGCGAAATATCCATAGAGCGTTATGCGGACGAGGTGCTCGCTTTTTCACGCGCCATCGGCATAGAGCGGCCTATCATCATAGGCCACTCCCTGGGAGGAGCGGTCGCCATGGCCATGGCGGCGAAGGATGGAGCCGCATTGTCCGGTCTTGTCCTTGTTGATTCCGCGGCTCCCTCAGGGCTTGTGACGCCCGCCGAGCGTCATCCCCTCATCGAGGCGATGCGAACCAATCCGGAATTCCTGGCACAGGCGCTCAGGGCGGTCGTTCCCACTCTGGCCGACGAGGCGGTCTTTTCGGGGCTCGTCGAGGACGCGCGCCGCATGGCCGTGCCTGCATGGATAGGCAACGCCGAGGCGCTCGGTCGCTTCAATCTTTTGGGACGGCTTTTCGCGTTTAAATCCCCAGTGCTCGTGCTCTGGGGGCGAAAGGATCCGATCGTGACCGAAGCGATGGCCCGTGAAACCGCGGCGGCCTTCCCAAACGCGCGGCTTGCAATACTCGATCACGTCGGGCACTCAGTCATGGTCGAGGACCCTGCGCTGTTTATCCGCCTCGTCAGGGAGTTCGCCGCACAAGCGCGGTGATCGAACCATCACTACCATCAAGGAGCGGCGTATGAGTCGCGTGAGCATCATAGGTGCTTATAACGGCAAATTCGGAAATTTCGTACAGCGCAACAAGGAAACCGGCGAGGTCGCCGATGCAAAGCCCATCCACGAGCTCCTCGTTGAGGCGGGGCGCGGCGCGCTTGCCGATGCGGGGCTCGAGGCCTCGGACGTGGATGCGGTCTGGGTAGCCTCCTGCGCTCCCGGCCTCTTCGCCGAACAGGAGCACCTTGCCGCGCTTGCCCCTGAAATAGATCCTTCCGGCCTCCGGTTCAAGCCGATGACGCGCTGCGAGGCCGCCTGCGCCTCGGGATCGGTGGCGCTCTACAACGCCGTTTACGCTGTCGAAGCGGGTCGGGCGCGCGTTGCGCTTGTGGTCGGCGTCGAAAAGATGAATCTCCTTGACACGAAGGGCGTGACGCATGCGCTTGCGACCTGCTCCTACTGGCCCGAGGAGGGAAGCCGAGGCATGACCTTCCCCGGCCTCTTCGCCGAGTATGCGAAGGGCTACGCCTCGCGCTACGGCATCGATGCGGAGGTGTTTTCGCGCATGCTTGCGACGGTCGCGGCGCTCTGCTACCGCAACGGGCTTGACAATCCCCTTGCGCACTTCGGTAAGGGCGGCCCCTCCGACAAGCTCGGCCTTTCCAGCGCGGATGCGATCCTGGCCCTTCCGCCTGAGCGGAACCCCATGATCGCCGATCCTTTGAGGCTCCACGACTGCTCCCTCGTGACGGACGGCGCTGCCGCTCTCGTGGTGATGCGGGACGAGGATGCGCGCGCGCGTGGCGGACCTGCGGTCTCGATAGCCGGCATCGGGCACGCGAACGAGCGCCTACCCATTTCTCGCCGCCCCAACATGTACGAACTCATGGCGGGAAAGGAGGCGGTCCGCCGCGCATACGCCGAAGCGGGAATCGGGGCGCGGGATGTCGACGTCGCGGAGGTTCACGACTGCTTCACGATCAACCAACTTCTCTCCACCGAGGCCCTCGGGCTCTCTGACGACGGTCGCGCTGGATATGACTACCTCTATGGGCGCTTCGGGAGGGATGACGATGCGGTGTGCGTCAATCTTTCGGGCGGGCTCAAGGCGAAAGGGCATCCGGTCGGCGCGACGGGCGTATCGATGCACGCGCTCCTATACAAACAGCTCGCAGGGTCCCCCATAGGCGCGTCTCCGTCGCGTTTTGCCCCTGAGATCGGTGTCGCTTTCAATGTCGGCGGCTCAGCGGTGACGAACTGCGCGACGGTGCTGCGTCGAACGCGTTAGGCGCCGCTTTTATAGGTGCGGCGCCTCTGCTGCATTCATGCGCTGTCCGAGGCGCGCCGCGCGAGGCTTTCGCGAAGGTTGTTGATGCGCCGCCCCGGCGCCACGCCCTGAGGACAGGCCCGCGAGCACGCATAGGCGCGATCGCAGGCTCCGACACCCTCGGGCCGAGACGCGAAGCCGAGCGCAGCGGCCTCGCGCTCGGGGCGCTCCTCGCGGTCGCGGTCGGCCATCGCGAGCGCCGCGGGACCCGCGAAGGGGCGTCCCTCGGGCACCGGGCAGGCCGATACGCAAAGGCCGCATTCGATGCAGGCCTCGAGGCGCAGGTAGTCAGGGCCATCGTCGGGCGGGCCTCCGTGCGCAAGGCCGCTTGCGCGAAGATAGCTTGCACCCTCGGGAAGAGCGGCGAAGAGCGGGGAGGGATCAACGGCTATGTCACCGAGGCGCACCATTTTGCGTAGCGGCTCGATCGTGACGGGCCCCGGGCCGAGTGAGTCGATCCGTGTAAGGCACATGAGCGATTCTCGGCCGCCGATGAGGGCCCCGCAGGTGCCGCAGGATCCATGGTGGCAGGAGTGGCGGTAGCGGAGCCCGGGCTCGCGCTTCCCTCTGATTTCTTCGAGCGCATCGAGCACCGTCATGCCTTCGCGGACCTCGATGTCGAAGTCCTCGAATGCGCCGCCGCGCGCGATCCGTAAAATGACCGATCGGCTCATGCTCCGCCTCCTGAGTAAAAATCGCGCCAGCTTGGAAGCGCATAACGCGCTGTATCGCAGCTCGCCTCGACGCCTAAAAGCCTGCAGACGAGGTCGGCAGACTTTTCGGCCATTGCGCGGAGCACGGTCGCCTTGCCGCCTATGACCGTCGCGAAGCCTGAAAGACCGTCCCGGCTGCTATGGTCGATAACGGCGAAGTCGCGGCTTATCGAACGCCCCTCGCCGGACGCGCGCCCCGCAAGCGGCCGCGCTGCAGCCCAGACGGCGTGCACCTCCGCCTTCGCGAAGGTCGGCGCAAGTTCGGCACCGGCCCTCTTGAGGAACTCAGCCTCGGCCTCCGTTGGCAGGACCGCATCGGGGTTGTCGGCGAGGCGCTCCGTGGAGCCGATGATCGAAAGTCCTCGCTGCGGGACAAGGATGTCGCCGTCGCTCGCGCGCCGCAAGCGGCTCAGGACTCGATCGGTGAGGCGACCGCGCACGGCGAGCATGGCGCCAGGTGCCGGAGTGATGGGCACGTCGACCCCCGCGAGCGCGCCGACTTTGCCCGCCCAGGCCCCCGTCGCGCTCACGAAGAAGTCCGCTTCAAGCCTCTCTTCGCGCGCGGTCTGACTCAAGCGATCGATAAGGTGAGCGGCAACGATGCGACCGTTCGAGCGCTCGAAGCCGACGACCTCGACCCAGGGCCTTATTTCGGCGCCGAGCCTCCGCGCGGCGGCAAAAAATGCAAGCGGCACGCGGAAGGCGTCGAACGAGCCGTCGGGAACCCAGACAGCCCGGCGGATCGCAGGATTGATGGCAGGTTCGAGCTCGCAGGCGCGCCGGGGCTCTATTTCGCGCGCAGGGATGCCCGATTCGCGGCATGCCTCGACGAAGGTAGGGGCGAGCTCCGCCTCCTCTTCGTCGAGTGCCACGAACAAGCCGCCATTGTACTCGATCGCCTCAGGGACGATGCGCCTGAGAATGAGCGTCTCTTCGTAGCATTCGCGGGCGATCGTGCGGTCCCCCAGCGCATAGCGCGCTCCCGAATGAAGCTGGCCGTGGTGCCGTCCCGTCGTACCCGAGGTGAGTTCGCCCTTTTCCACGAGCGTGACGGAAAGACCACGGAGTGCAAGATCATAGGCGAGGGCTGCGCCCGTGCCGCCGCCACCAATCACGAGGACGCGGGCGCGCTGTTGCTTTTGCGCGCAACTGGGCAGTATCGCTGTTTCTGTTTTCACGCGCGTAAGTATAGGCGGGCACTTCCCGCCCCGGCAAGTGCGCGCTGTCGAAGGGAAGGGGCAGCCGTCAATCGGCCGCGTTGATGATCGAGTTGATGAAGCTCACGAGGACGTTGAGCGCGTTTTCGTTGTTGCCGCCCTCGGGGATGATGATGTCGGCGAACTGCTTCGTTGGTTCAATGAACTCGTAGTGGCCGGGTCTGACGACGGTGAGGTACTGCTGGATGACGGAATCCACGGTTCTGCCACGCTCTTTGATGTCGCGGTCGAGACGACGAATGAAACGGATATCATCCGGAGTATCGACGAATATCTTGAGGTCGATCCGATTGCGCACCTCGCGGTTGGTGAAAACCATGATCCCCTCAAAGATCACAAGTTTCTTGGGTTCGACACGGATGGTCTCTTCGCGGCGACGATGATGCACGAAGTCATAGGTCGGCATCTCGACCGCTTCGCCGCGACGGAGTCTGTCGAGGTGGTCGATGAGTAGCGCATTGTCGAAGGCATCGGGATGGTCGAAGTTGAACGCGGTGATGTTGGAGTTCGAGATGTATTCGGCGGATTTGTAGTAGTTGTCCTGGGGTACGAACACGAAGTCGGAGACGAGCTCGGATATCTTGCGGACGATGGTCGTCTTTCCCGATCCCGATCCGCCGCAGATGCCGATGACTTTCGCTGTAGACATGGAACCTTCCCGTTCCGCCTGAGGCTGGCGGGGTTTTGACGATCCTAGCACGGCGGCCGCGGTTCGGTAAAGCGCCGGATGCGTCCGATGCTTGCGGTCGCACCCACAATCTACAGGCGGAGATGGCGAATTTGCATTCGCACATGCGATGCACTAGGCTGTGGGGTAAACCCTAGGACGGCGCGACCGCGCTCCGGAGTGATAATGAAAAAACTGCGTACACGCATCGTGCTCTTGCTGTTTGCGACGGTGCTCCCCATCGTGATCGCTTTTCAGGCGCTTGGCGCCTATTCGACCTGGCGTTCGCTCCGCGACGCGTCTGTCTACTATCTCGAACGTCTCGCCGCGGAGCGTGCACTTGCTCTGGAAGTGGAGTTCGGCCGCGTCGCTCAGACGGCGCTCCAGGCGGCGGCGACCTTGGCGCTGTATCGTGATCAGGGTGCGGCTGGGCGCGCTCTTCCGCAGGCGCTTTTTCGCGCCGAGCTCGAGCGCAACCGCAATGTCTTTGCGATGTGGGCCCATTTCGAGCCCGACGCCTGGGACGGTCGCGATGCCGCATTTCGGAACGCAGGTGGCTACGACAAGACGGGGGGCTACTCTCCCTGGGTCTATCGCAAAGATGGCGCTGTCGTTGAAGAAACGGCCTACTGGGGTGCGGACTATTATGACTACCCATATTACGCGGCGGCGCGCGACATCGGCGCGCCGGTGCTCATCGAGCCCTACATCGAGGAGGACGATGCGCACACGCTCATGACGACCTTAGCCATTCCCCTTCGCGGCGCCGGTGGGCGGTTTTTTGGCGTGGCGGGTCTTGACTTAAGCCTCTCCTCGCTCTCCGAAACGGTGTCGGGCGGTGCCGACCTCGGAGAGGGTTGGCTCGCCCTCGTCTCGGCGAAAGGCATGGTCGTGGCGCATAGCGTGCCTGCACTTGCGGGAAAGGCATTCGCCGAGATCGAAGAGGAGGCGCTTGTCGCAGAGGTCTTCGCCGCCCCTCTCGATGCGGCTGAGGTCCTATCTTCGGCGACGAAGACCTCGGGGCGCCGGGGGGCAGGGGCAGTGCCGCAGCTACCGCAGGCCCGATTGTCGGGCGTAGCGGGCCTTTCTTGCTATCTTGTGCAAAAGCGGGTTGATTTCGGCGGGCTTGGCGTCTGGCGCCTTGTGGTCGCCATGCCGGTTGCCCGCCTGCGCCGCGCCGCTGACGATTCGCTGACAGCGGGCATCTTTACCATCGCTTCGGTATTCGTGCTTCTTTTGCTGTCGGCGCTTTTTGTCGCCCGCGCGGTGACGCTTCCCCTCGCCCGCATTGCCACCGCTTACGAGCGCATGGCGAAGGGGGATTTCTCTGACAGGCTTGAACTTTCACGTCGGGACGAGCTTGGCCGCCTTGCCGCCGGGTTCAACGAGGTTGGTGCCGCGGTGTCTGAGATCGTCCTTGCCGTCCGGCAATCGGCGCTCGAGCTTGAAGAGGAGTCGCGCGACCTTCTCGAGGCGACAGAGGAGACCGATCGGGCGATCAGCCGCATCGCCGAAGCATCGGGCGAGCTTCACGACCTTGCCGCGCGGCAGGAGGAACGCCTGTCGCGCTCCGAACTCCAGGTGCGCGAGACGGCGGGCGATGTAGCCGGGCTTTATGCCCAGATCGACGAGCAGTGGAAGGCGATCGAACGCTCGCGCGCCTCAATGCAGGCGCTTGTCGCGAGTATCGGGCAGAGTGCCGTGGCCGTCGACGGCATGAGCGCCGCCTTCGAGACGCTGACCGAGGCTGCAATCGGGGGCGTCGGAACCATCGCCGGCGTCCGCGAACTCTCCGAGGATGTGCTCAGGAAGTCGGGAAGCCTCGCGGAGGCGAGCGATGTGATCGCCGCTATCGCCGAGCGCACCAACCTCCTTGCGATGAATGCCGCAATTGAGGCGGCCCACGCAGGGGAAGCGGGGAAGGGTTTTGCAGTCGTTGCCGATGAGATACGGACGCTCGCGGAGTCGACCGCCGAACGTTCCGACGAGGTGCGCGCCACGCTCGAAGAAGTCAATGATGCAGTTGCCGCGATGCGGCGGCGTGCAGATCAGGCGGAGTCTTCCTTCGGAAGGATGCGAGAATTGGTGACCGAGGCCGGGAGCCTCGAGGTAGCTATCCGGGAAGCCATGGCCGCCGAGCGGAGCAACAGCGACCGGGTCGCCCAGGAGCTGGATGCGATGGAGTCGATATCGCGGCGGGTTAGGACAGGGGCCGAATCAATAAAAAGCCGCTCGGGCGCTATCGAGGATGCGATTATCGAGGTGGCCCGTTCGGGCACGGTGCTCCGCGAGTCTTCCTCGAGCGTCGACAGCGAAGTTGAAGGGCTTCGCAGCGTCGTGGCGCAACTCCGCGTCGCCGCCGCAAGAAATGGCGAGCTTGCAGCGGTCGTACGCGCGGAGGCGTCACGATTCACGGCCGCCGAATAGCCACAGGCCGCTCAAGCTCGGGAAAGTGCTCCATGCCAAAACAGCCTTGCAAGGGATACCATCCGACCATGAAGCAGGATTCGTCTACAAAATATCAGGATTGTCGCATTGCGGCTTTCCCAAAGCGGGTGGAGTATCGATGACGGAAACTATCATCCGCAAAGGGAGGATTCCATGCAGCGCTTTACACGGGCTACGCTTTTCTCGCTCGCGGCCATTCTGGCGGCGGCGACCGCGTTTGCGCAGGCTCCCGCCGTGCCCGAGCTCAAGGGCAAGAGCGTCGAGATCACCATTTGGACCCACGAGGATGCGAATCGCGCCCCTCTTGAAAAGGGCTATATCGCCGAGTTTACCGCGGCGAATCCCGGCGTGAAAGTCAATTATGTCACCTATCCCTCCGGTAAGATCCGGGAGATCGTCACGACCGGCTTTGCGGCCAACCAGGGGCCGACGATTTTCAATCTTGAGCTGTTCGACGAGTATCCCTTCCTCGCAAACGGGCGTGTAGCTCCCGTCGACTTCAAGATGGTCGGCGTCAAGAACGCGAAGGAACTCGAGGCAAAATACCTTCCCGGCATGATCGCCCCCGTCATGGATGGAGGGAAGGTCTATGGCCTCCCTCTCGAACTCACGAATTGGTGCATCTACCTCAACAAGAAGATATTCCGCGATGCCGGCCTCGACCCTGACAAGGACTGGCCCAAGACCTGGGAAGAGGTGATGGCCGTCTCGGAGCGAATCGTTCAGCGGAATGGGCAGATCATCACCCGCCGCGGTTTTGACTTCCGCTATCCGTACTACCTCACGTCGGTCGTGCCGATGGTCGAGCAACTTGGCGGCGAGCTCATCGCCAAGGACGGCAAGACGGCCATCGTCGGCGACGCGGCCTGGCTCAAGGTCCTTTCCTATTTCCGCGAATTCGGCCCGAACGGCAAAAACCTTGGATCGCCGACCTACACCGCGGCCCGCAACCTCTTTGACCTCGACAAGAACGAAGTCGCGATGTCGCTTTCCGGTCTCTACCAGGAGGCGAGAATGAAGGCGAAAAACCCCGCGTTCTACGAATCAAAGGACTGGATGGTTATTCCCTTCCCTCAGTGGAAGGATGCGAAAAAACGAGTGCCCAACAACTACTACGGACACTACTACATGGTGAATGCGCAGGCCTCCAAGCTTGAACAGCAGGCGGCCTGGGCGCTCCTCGGCTATATGCTCTCTCACGGAGAGGAGTACCTTGCCAAGGTCGCGGTGGTCCAGCCCACGAAGGCGCTCATGGAGTCCCCGACCTTCAAATCCATGCCCTACTCCAATGTTTTTGCGACGGATATGGCCGCGGCCCACATGGTGTACTACGGGGCTTCGAGCTCAAAGATCGACGCGGCGCTCAAAGAGGCCTTCGAGTCGGTGATGCTCGCGGGTGTCGAGCCGCAGAAGGCGCTTGAGAAACTCAGAAAGGACGTCGCCGCCATTCTCGCGGAGGAGTGAGTCCTGCGCCGAGAGGGCAAGAAGTGCGTCCCCGTATTCACCTGCCCGCCCGCCTGTCCTGCGGGCGGGCTTTTTCAAGGAGACAAGCGCCGTGAGTGACAAGCAAACAGCCGCCCGCTCCCTCGAGCGGGGCCGCGCCCGATGGGGCTGGATTTTCGTGGCGCCGGGCCTGTTGTTCTTTTCGGTTTTTTCGTTTTACCCGATTCTCAATGCATTCTACACGAGCTTTTTCAATAAAAAGCTTCTCTCGCTCAAGGCCCCCAAGTTTGTCGGGGTTCAGAATTATGCCAAGGTTGTCGCCTCGCCCGACTTCTGGAATTCGGTCCGCGCCACATTCACGTTCGCGTTAGGCGCATTTGTCCCCTTGTTCCTTCTTTCTCTGATTTTCGCAGTGCTTATATCGTCGAGGCGTCGGTTCAAGCGCGCTGCGCAGATGGCGCTATACTCCCCGGCGGTGCTATCTTCGGCGGTGGCGGCACTTATTTGGCTACTCGTGTTCGACCCGCGAGGGCTTGCCAACCAGTTCGTGAACTGGATCGCCGGCACCCCCGGAATTGACCGAAAGTGGCTCGCCGATGCGACGATGGTTCAAATTTCGACCATCATCGTTTATGTCTGGAAGTATGTCGGCTATTTTACGATTCTCTTTATAACCGGCATTGGCAAGATACCGCAGAGCGTTAACGAGGCCGCGCTCATAGACGGGGCGGGACCGCTCCAGCGATTTTTTCGCATAACGCTTCCTCTTCTTAGACCGACGACCGTCCTCGTTTCGGTGATGATACTCATCCAGTGCCTCAAGACGTTTTCGACGCAGTATCTTTTCACCCAGCGGGGCGCGCCAATCGGACCAGTCAACGTCCTCACGCTCAACATCTACAACACCGCGCTCCGCGATCAGAATCTCGGTCGGGCGAGCGTGATGAGCGTGCTTCTGTTTCTGTTCATGCTCTTCCTTTCCTGGGCCCAGCTCCGCTTCTCCCGAAGCGAGGAGGCCGAGCTATGAAAAAGATCGGATCTGCCGCGGCTCTCCGCCTTATGTCCTTCGCTTCGAACGCGTTCGCATGGCTTTTCATCGGCGCATTCGCGATTCTTGTGCTTGTGCCGCTCGTGTTCATGGCCGGCGCTTCGCTCATGCCTCCAGCCGAGATCATGAAGATGCCCTATGACTGGATTCCCCACGAGTGGAAGTGGTCGAACTACTATCAGGCGCTCGCCGGAAACGATGGGAGCTGGATATACTTGAGGAATATCTTCAACTCCCTCGTTGTGTCTCTTTCAATCGCGTTCACCACTGTCCTCTTGTCTGCGCTTGTGGGCTATGGCCTTGCGAAATTCGACTTCAAGGGCAAAAACGCTGTCTTCATGGCAATCATGGCGACGATGATGATCCCGTTCGAAACCGTTATGATACCGCTCTACATGATCGCTGTGAAGCTCGGACTCCAGGATTCATATGCAGGACTTATCCTGCCGTTTTTGATGAACGCATTCGGAGTTTTCCTGATGCGGCAATATCTCATAACGTTCCCCTCAGAAATACTCGACGCCGCTAGGATCGATGGATGTTCGGAGCCGCGCATCTTTCGCGAAGTGGTGTTCAAGAACTCAGGCCCCGCCGCCGCCACGCTCGCTATTCTCGCCTTCCGCCAACAGTGGGACAATCTCCTCTGGCCGCTCCTCATCGCGCAGCGCGAGGAGATGAAGACTATTCCTGCGTACATCGTGAAGTTCGCCGCCGAGAAAAACGCTGACGAAGGAGCGATGATGGCCGTCGCCGCAATAGCGTCGATCCCTGTGTTTGCGCTATTCTTCACACTGTCAAAGTACTTTCTTGGAGGTTCCGCGGTCTATTCCGCGGGCAAGGAATGATCGAGCTCTACATTTTCGATATGGGCGGCGTCCTATGCCGCGATTTCGACATCAGGCCCGAGGCGGCGCGCCGCCTCGGAATTGACGGCGCTGAACTGAACCGCGCGATGGATCCCGATATCCAGCCTTTCATGCGCGGCGAAATGGACGATACCGCCTTTTGGCGCAGATTTTCCCTCCGCGCGGGCGTGTTCCCCGCCGAGAACTACTGGGCGACACTGTTCAAGCCCCGCCTCGACGCACCGACGGAGCACATCGTCCGGGAACTCCGTGCCCGGGGCGCGCGCGTCGTTTGCGGAACCAACACGATAGCAACGCATTATGCGATTCATGACGCGCTTGGCCAATACGCGATGTTTGACCGCGTGTATGCTTCGCACCTTATGGGGGTCGCCAAACCGGAGGCCGCCTTTTTCGAGGCAATTCTGAGTGCTGAGCGCGTGCCTCCCAACAGAGCCTTTTTTGTCGACGACTATGTTGAAAATGTCGAAGCGGCGTGTTCGCTCGGCATCCTCTCTCGGCGCTACCAATCCGCTCACCGGCTTTGCGAAGACCTTGTAGCTCTTGGTGCGCCGCTTGCTTCGCTGTATGAACGCTACTTTTCGGCGCCTTTACGCGGCGCTCCGGAGCGTGCATCGGAGCAAGGGGCGCCCAGGTGAGCGACCGCCTTTCGTCATGGCCGCGCCTTGCATCCGCGCTGGCTGCGTTGACTCTGGCGATCCTGTGCACAGGATGCGGAGCGCGGCGACCCAGCGAGCTTTCTCCTCGCCAACCCGATCTCGTTGTTTATAGTTCGCATCCCGCTGAGCTCGTCCGCATGGCTGTCTCGGAATTCCGCGATCGTACGGGACTTTCCGTCCGTCTCGTGCAAAGTGGCACGGGAGAGCTCTTTTCCCGGCTTCGCGCCGAACTTTCAGGCGGAGGTGGCGGACCCTGCGATGTTTTTTGGGGCGGCGGAGCCGAAAGCCATGCGGCGAACGCCGATCTCTTCGAACCATACCGCTCGCGCGAGGCCGAGGCTATACCCGATGCCTATAAGGATCCCGCGGGCCGATGGACCGGGTTTACGGTCTTGCCGATGGCGATAGGCTATAACGGCCGCCTTCTCTCCGACGCCGAAGCTCCGCATTCCTTCGCCGATCTTCTCAAGCCGCGCTTCCGCGGTGCTATAGCCTTTGCCGATCCGCGCGTTTCCGCCTCTTCCTATACGATCCTGCGCACTCTCGGTGCTGCACTTTCGGCATCAGGCGCCATGAGGCGGGAGGATGCCGAGCGCGCCTTTGCCCTTGCGCTCGAGGGCAAGGTTCTTCCTGAATCCGCAGCGGTCTTCCCCGCGGTCGCCTCGGGCGAGTACCTCGCAGGACTCTATCATGACGAGGGGGCGCGCGAGCTTCTCGGACGCGGTTCCGATCTTAAGATTGTTTTTCCCGCTGACGGCACGAGCGCGGTGCCCGACTGCATCGCGCTCGTGCGCGGCGCAGCCCACCCCGAAGCCGCAAAGCGCTTCATCGATTTCGCCCTGGGGCGAGATGTCGCGCTTGTGGTCGCAAAACGATTTCATCGCCGTTCGGTGCGTACTGACTGTCCTCCGCCGGAGGGGCAGGTGCCGGTTTCCGCTTTGCGGCTTGTGGGGTATGACATTGCTGAAGCGGCTGCGGCAAAGGAAAAAACGCTTGAACGTTTTTTTGCCTGCATGGCTAGTGTTACGAAGCTTGTGGTTCCATAGGGCACCTTGGTGTATCCTTTCCTTAAGCGCGTGCATAGGCTGGGAGGTAGTCCGGCTTGGCCTTAAGCGGCGTCGGATAGCCCTTCGCCCAGATGCGCTTAAGGTTCTCCGGG
>JAJUIB010000046.1 GCA_029265615.1 Spirochaetota bacterium | reverse complement strand
GATGGTGGCCTCGGCGTCGAGGGGGGTAAGCTGCGGTTCGCACTGCTCGCGGCGGGGAACAATGAGACTAGCGAAGAGGCGCCCTCCGACGCGGCGCATTTCCGCAAAGGGAGAAAAGCCGACACGTTCGATGGCAATGGAATGCTCGCCCGAAGGGACAAACACCTCGCAGGGGGTCGATCCTACATAGACGCCATCCACGCGCACCGCGGCGCCGCGCGGCCGCGAGTCGAAACTAAGGACACTGCCATTGTGAATTATTCCGGGGAGCACGAGTACGACGAAGAGCAGGGCGCAGAACGCGAGGGCGAGGAGCGCCGCAAGCCACTTGCCGGGCTCGAGTCCGAAAAGGGGAGGGAGCCGCACTTCGGCCTTGTCGATGTCCTCTTGCGTGATCCGCTTGTCTTCGCGCATAGTCGGTCGATTATAGGAAGCGCCTTCCCGCTTGTCAACGCAAGGGGATCGTGCTAGTGTTCGCACTCGATGATCGACCGCAGCCAGGCTTTCACGAGGCTCAAAGATGTCGCCGAGGCCTATCTTACCCGGCGCAAGAAACGGCACCTCGCCAAAAAAATGAAACAACAGGCCAAAAACCCCATCCTCGACTGGATCGAGGCGATTGTCTGGGCGGCCTGTGTGGTTCTTGTCGTCAACCAGTACCTTTTCCAGGCCTATCGCATCCCGTCGGGCTCGATGGAAAACACCCTGCTCATCGGCGACATGATTTTCGTCGACAAATTGTCCTTCGGCCCGGAACTTTTGCCTGGCGTGGGCAAGCTCCCCGGCTTCGTCGAACCGCGGCGTGGACAGGTCATTGTCTTTGAGAATCCAACCTATCTTTCGAAGGGGCCCGCCTATACCATTTTTCAGCAGCTCCTCTATATGCTCACGCTCACGCTTGTCGATATCGACCGTGACGAGAATGGGCAGCCCCGCGTGCACTATCTTATTAAACGGGCGGTGGGTATGCCGGGCGACCGCCTCCGCATTGAGCGGGGCGAAGTGAGCTATCGCTTCGAAGGGGATGCTGAGTGGACGCCCGAACGCGACTATCTGGCCGCGGCACAAAGGCGGCACAAGCTTTCGCGCATGGTTGATGCCGCAAGCTATGGGGCGATCGAGGCGGCGGGGCGTGCGGACGCCTATGCCGAGGCTGGCTTGCCGGTTCCCGCGTCGATTGCGCAGACGGCGGCAACGGGCGCAGCGCGCTATGCCGATGCCTACGCCTACGATGCTGCGCGGGTGCGCGCGATTCGGGAGATGTACCCCCACGACTACCGGTTCGCGGCTCAGGATCGGCGTTACACCGAGGGCTGGTACATCCCCGCAGGACGGATTTTTCCGATGGGTGATAACCGGGACAACAGCCGGGACGCCCGGTATTTCGGGCCGGTGGCGGAGAAAAAGGTGCTTGGCAAGGCACTTTTCAAGTACTGGCCGCCCTCGCGGGCAGGTGCGATCCGCTAGGAGGGGGCTCATGACTTTGTCGTCCCGGAGACGCTCGTTCGCGGAGACTGTCGAGTGGAGGCGCCGCCTCCTTGGGCGCATCAAGACGTTTTTTCTCCTCTTTCTCGGCTTCGAGCTCCTTACGGGTCTTTTTCTTGGGGCATACGCCATCGGTTCCTCGACTATGGCGCCCAGCCTGCTCCCGGGCGAGCGCCTCATCGCCTCACCGCTTCCCTTCGGCCCTTCTACCATGTTCGGTAAGCTCCCCGCGCCGGCTAGGCCCGAACGGGGTGACCTTGTCCTTGCGCGCCCTCCGCTTGCCCTAAGGCCGCGCAGCGCCCTCGCCTTTGCCGACGCGCTTGTTCGCTTTGTCACCCTCCAGAGGGTTTCGCTTGTGGCGCGGGGGGGGGAGGCAAGCGAGGCGGGGCCCTTCATTGTGCGTGTCATTGCGCTTCCCGGGGACTCAATCGAGATGCGGGACTTTGTCTTCCGGGTCCGTCCCGCAGGGAGCGAACACTACCTCACGGAGTTCGAGCTCTCGAAGAGCCGTTACGACATTCGCAAGCCTGAGCTCCCCTCAGGCTGGCGTGAGAGCTTCCCCCTCTCGGGGTCCATGCCGATGCGCACCCTTGGGAGCGAAGAGTACTTTGTTGCCTGTGATGATCGGGGTGCCACGGCGGATTCGCGACTGTGGGGGCCAGTGAGTCGCGAACGCTTTGAGGCGCGGGTGCTCCTCCGCTACTGGCCGCTTACCCGCTTTGGCCTTCCCTGAGCCTGAGCCGAAAGCCGAGCGTGGCGAGCCAGCCTTGGTGTTCGCGCCGCCTCGTTCGCTCTATGTCCATGTTCCCTTCTGTCGCTCGAAATGCGCCTACTGCGATTTCGCTTCGGCGCCCCTTGCCGAGGCGCCTGAAGGTCTTGCGGCGGCGCTCGTCGATGCGACGCTTCATCGGATTGACGAGCTCGTCGCGCGCTTCGGCCCCGCTTCCGGTGGCTTTTCGACTGTCTATGTCGGTGGTGGCACGCCGACCGTGCTTCCCCGCCCGCTTTTCGCGCGGCTCCTTGAGGGGCTCGCTCGCCGCGTTGTCTCTCCATGCGAATGGACTGTCGAGGCGAACCCCGAGAGCCTCGACCGAGAGGCGCTTGCGATCATGCGCGGCGTCGGGGTTTCGCGGATTTCGCTTGGTGTCCAATCCCTTGATGATGCGCTTCTTCGCGACCTTTCTCGGCCGGCTTCTGCCGCCGTCACGGAGGCAGCGCTCGCGCTCGCCGTCGAGGCGGGGTTTTCGGTCTCCGCCGATCTCATCGCAGGGCTTCCCCGCGCCGGAGGCCTTGCGGGCGAGGCTGCATGGCTTCTTGATCGCGGCGTCTGCCATTTGTCCGTATATGACCTTATCCTCGAAGAGGGGACGCCGCTTTCAGCCCGGGCTGCGCGCGGCGAGCTTGCGCTTCTTTCAGAGGACGAAGCGCTTGCGGAGCGGATGCGGCTTGAATCCCTCCTCATCGCGCGTGGATTCAGGCGCTACGAGGTTTCAAATTACGCACCGCCTGAGGCCGAGTCGCTTCACAACCTGGCCTATTGGCGCATGGATTCCTATCTCGGCGCCGGTCCCGGCGCAGTTTCTACCCTCGTTCAGGGGGAAGTGCCCGGCGCTTCGCTACGGCTTGAGGAGATGCGCGATCCAGAGAGCTATCTTCGCGCGTGTAGCGGGGAGATAGCTAACCCCGCGACGGAAACACCTATCGCTCCCCGGGATGCGGTCTTCGAGGCGCTTATGATGGGCTACCGCACCGTTTTTGGTCCCGACCATGCGGCCTTTCGCGCGCGTTTCGGATGTACGCCGCCTGAACTCTTGCCGCGAAGCCTTGCCGCCTGGTCGTCTCGCCTTGTCCCTGCCGCGTCCTGGCCTGGGGCGCGCGCGTCCTGGCCAGGGGCGCGGCCGCCTGTTCCGCGGAGTGCAGACGAGCGGGCACTCGATGGCCGCGGCCTCGATCTCCTCAATCGCTTTCTTCTCGACTGCCTTGCGGAACTCGAAGAACGCAGTCCGTCCTGCGGGTGAAAGGGCTTCTCTTTCCCGCGCGCTTTCGGGTAGGATTTGCGCGTTTTCACCGCACGCCCTCTGGAGGTCTCGTTCAAGGTGGCCATCCTCTCGATACAGTCGCATGTCGCCTCCGGTC
>JAJUIB010000003.1 GCA_029265615.1 Spirochaetota bacterium | reverse complement strand
TCAACAACACTCGCCTGCTCGAGCCTATCGGCTACGTGCCCCCTGCAGAATTCGAAAAAGCGTATTATGATGAGGCTGACAGTCTGGCCCTGGTCGCCGGACTCAAATAGAAAGGTCTCCGGAGAACCCGGGGCGGTTCAATACGTCCTACGCCCCTACCGAAGACCTCTTCCGCAAGTTTGGCGCCCGGCGCAGAGTGATCCATCGTACCCTGTTTTGTCTCAAGGTGGGCCTCCTCGTCGTAGCCGCTTTTCCTTTTTAGATAGCGCTGCCATGCTTCCGTAGCTTTGCCCACATCATGGCATAGACCGAGAGCTTTTCCCCAGGCTCCCGAGCCAAACTCCTTGGCGAAACTTTCTGCAAGATCGGCAGTGGCCTCAAGGTGAGCCATCAAGGTCTGTGGCGCAGCCCAGTTTCCTTCTTTGGTTTTGCGAACATGCGCTATCAAGCCATCATGGCTCATACCAAATCTCCGCCCTCATCAGTAGTCACCTTCTTACCTCCCCATGCCCGAAAGGGGCTTTTTTACATTGTTTTCGGCTTTGTGGCCTGAATATAGCACCCCCTGACGGACACCGCGTGTCCTCGACGCGCGTTAAGTGGTCGTGCCGCAATGCGGCACCTTTCGGACACGGCGGGCAAGTTCGGTCATCGCGTCTATCGCGGAAAGCCAGCGCTCGCGGAATTCGAGCGGCGCGACCGCCTCGCCTTCGGGGCCGAAGCGGAGTAGTCGGCCAAGAACCTCATCCCACTGGCTTACGGGGAGCTCGAGTTCGAAATAAGGCCCCGCCTCGTCCGCCCCCTCGCGGGCGCACTCCTCGGGATGCCAGTGTTCGGCACCCGCTATTTCTCGCGCACGGCCGCGGAACCGCATCACTGCCCGCTTGTCGGCGCTCCCCTTGAACATGCCGTAGGAGGCGTCAAGAAAGGCATCCACCTCGGCGGCCGCGGGGAGTTCTACGGGCCGCTCGGCACTGAGCGAGAGGCGCTTGAATCGAGATATCCTGAAAATGCGCAAAGCGCGCTTTCCAAGGTCGAAGGCGGCGCAGTACCAGGTGCCCGCGTAGTTTACGATGCGCATGGGGGCGATGGTCCGTTCCGTCGCATGCCCCTCGAGATCGCGATAGGCGCCGTCGAGCGCGCGCCCTTCGCGCATAGCCAAAAGGACGAGCGAAAGCCGCTCGCTGTCGGGCGGCTCGAATCCGGGCAGTTCATAGCGGATCGCTCCCGCAAGGGGCCGGAGCGCGGGGCTCACGAATTCGCGAAGCCGCTCGAGGGGCCCCGGCTCGGCAAGGGGAACGAGCGCGAAACTCCGCGCCGCGGCATCGGCGAACACCGAAAAGAGCAGGGCCTTCTCGTCGGCGAATGCAAGTCCGTTCCAGGAGCGCTCGTAGGTATAGCGCCGCGCGCCTGCGTCCCAGACAAGCGGCGCGTCAAGACGATCGCGCAGGTATGCAAGGTCGCGCCGGACCTGCCGCTCCGAGACTTCGAAGCGCTCCGCAACCTCACGAGTGCTCACGCCACCGCGTTCCTTGATCCGCTGGTCGATAAACGATATGCGCTCGAGGTTTCCCATCGTGCCACTCGCTGGTCGTAATGTGTACACTAGTATACATCACCTTTCCGTATCTGCAAGCGGAAAAGCCGATTGACCATGGCGGTTGCGCCGGGCTAGGATCGCGGCAACGAGAGCCGCGGGATACGTGGAATGCGGTGAAACTCCGCAGCGGACCCGCCACTGTAACCGGGTATAGGACCGACCGGCGCGGCCGCCTTTGTACAAGGGCGGCGCGCGCGGCCATTGCGCCCTTTGCGGGCGTGAGAAGGCGTCGGGGAAGCTAGACGATCCGGGAGCCAGGATACCGCCCGCGACTCACCACGCCTGAGCGTAGCCCCCTTGTAACACGAAGGGTTGCGACGGGCTGACTTCGGGGACTGGGGAATCGTGAAGCACCTCCTTATGCGAAAAGTGGCCCTTAAGGGCCGCGCCCGCATGGAGCGCCGCTACAGCTCCTTGCGCCGCACGCAGGGTCGCGACACGTGTCCCCGGCCCCCCTCAAGGATCCGCCATACCTAGCGGATCCGGAAGGAGTATCTATGCGCCGGATAACGTGCGCGGCCGTCCTTGCCCTCGCGGTGACGGGGCTTTGGGCGGAAGTAGGTAGCGATGCCCTCTCGGGTGCCGTCGAGATTGACGCGCCCGCATGGAGCCCGCTCGTCGCGGCACCGGGGGCACCCATCACGGTGATCAGCGCCGAGACGATTGCACAACGAGGGGCCCGGAGCCTCGCAGATGCCCTCGAACTCGGACTTGGCGCCCTTGTCGTGCGCAATGGCGGCGGATCAGGACTCGCACAGCCCTCGATCCGCGCTTCGAGCGCCAACCAAGTGCTTGTCATTGTCGACGGCCAACGAATCAACGACTCCCGGGCGGGTGCGCAGGACCTTGCACTCATCCCGGCGGAATCGATCGAGCGGATCGAGGTGCTCGGCGCCGGTGCAAGCGCGCTCTACGGCGCCGATGCGCTCGGCGGCGCTATCGTCGTCACCACGAAGCGCGCTCAGGACAATCGGCTTGCATTGAGCGCATCCGCAACCGTCTACCCCGAGGCGGTAGCCCTGCGCGGCGAAGGCGAGCTCCTTGAGTCGCAGCGCCTTGCGGTCGATGGCGGGCTTGTCCTGGGCTCCGCCTCCGTGGCCTGCGCCGCACAGGCGGAGCGGGCGGCGGGCGAGTACCCCTATGGAGACGGCGTGCTACGCGAAAATGCAGGCTACGAGAAAGCCACAGGGCGCCTTGCCGTCGAGCTTCCGCTCTCTGGCGGCAAATTCTCCGCCGCGCTCTCAGGCGGCATCGGCGACGCGGGGGTGGCGGGTTCTGCCTCCTGGCCTACGCCGCATGCAGCGCAGGGGGACGCCTATCTCCGCGGCTGTCTGGGTTTTTCGCACGACGGCCTTATAGGAGGGCTTCTTGCCCTCGAAACCCAGATCCAGGGCGCCTTCACGCGGCTTGTCTACAAAGATCCCGATGTTCCAGTGAACGACCGTCACGACTACCGCTCAGGCGGCTTCGACCTTCGTGCATCCTACCTTGCAGGGAGCGCCCTTGAGCTCAGCGCAGGACTCACGGCGCTCTACGAAGCCGCCAATTCGACCGCCTTTGCCGCGAACGCGGAAGGACAGCCGAGCCGCCTCTCTCTTGGCGCCTACCTTGCCCCCAAGCTTGGCACGGGTGAGCGCTTCATCCTTGCCCCGACGCTCCGCTTCGATTGGGCCGAGGACTACCCTGCAGGGCTGAGCTTCATGACAAGCCTGCGCTATGCCGCAACACAGGCGCTCGAACTGCGGCTTTCGGGCGGAAGCGCCTATCGCGCACCGACCTTTAACGACCTTTACTGGCCCTACACCGATTACGGCCATGGCTACAGCGCCTGCGGCAACCCCGACCTCAAACCCGAGCGCGCAGTCTCAGGCGATGCGGGCTTCGCGCTCAGCATGGGCGTCTTCTCGGTCGAGGCTTCGGCATTTGCGCGGTATGTGGACGATCTCATCGTCTGGTCGAGCGCCGCCGCCACGCGGCCCGAGAATCTTGAAACCGCCTTCATACCCGGCGCCGCCGCCACGACACGCCTTACGCTTGCGCATACCGCGCTCGAGGCAAGCTATGAATTCGTCTGGCCGCTCGATCTTTCAGGAGGGGCCGTAGTCGCACACGCACCCCGGATCGAGAGCTACGCGGTACACAAGGCAAATGCATCTGTCACCTATCGCGCGGGCGTCATCGACACCGACCTGTCGTTCCGCTACCAGAGCGAGCGAAAACGCGGGACCTCCGTGCTGGCACCCGCCACGCTCGTCGGCGCCGGCGTCGGCATCAGCCCGCGGCGCGGCATGCGCGTCGGACTCCGCGCCGACAACTTGTTCGACGTCGATTACGAGTCGACCGCCGGCTATCCCATGCCAGGGCGGAGCTTCACGGCCAGCCTCAAGCTCGAGCTCTAATCAACCGCGCGCTCAGGACGCTCACACCTTAACGGTACTCGCACATTACGGTGCGCCCGTCTTCGCAGGCCCCTGCGTCGCGCCGCCGAGTGTGTAGCGGAGCGCGATTTCGAGCGTCGCCTCGCGGCGGGCAGGGTTGTCGAGCGGGAAAGATGCGCGCGCAAGTTCGAGCGCGGCGCGGTCAAGGAGGGCGCTCCCCGATGTGACCGCGACGCGCGCCTCGAGAAGCTCGCCTCTAGCGCCCACGCGGAGCGAAAGCCTGACCGTGCCTTCCGCGCCCCGCCGGCGCGCCGCCTCGGGATAGGACTTCCCCGCCTCGAGGCGCGCGCGCACGCCGTCCAGAAGCCGCGCGAGCGCGGCACGCCGCGCAAACTCGGCGGCGGACCGCGCCGCAGAAAGCTCGGCGGCGATGATGTCGAGCGCGAGGTCCTCAAAGGGCGCGCGCACAGCGTCAGGCACGCCGTCTCGGCGAACGCCGTCTCGGCGAACGCCGTCTCGGCGAACGCCCCCTGCCAGATACGCGCCGCCGGTCGTCCCTGCGATGTCGCGAAGCGCGCGCTCGCCCTCAGCCGGTATGCCCGCAATACCGAGCGCGTAGACGCCTATCCCCGCAGCACGGACCGATTCGAGCGCTCGCGCATAACTTGCGACGCCGTTTATCGCTGGCCTGGGTGCTGCGTCGGTGACAAGGAAGGCAAGACGGAGCGCGTCCCGCCTCCAGCCCGTAGCTAGTGCGGCCTCGAGGGCCGCGCCGATATCCTCAGGCAAGTCACCGCCCCCCCGCGCCGCGGCCGCGGCAAGCGCAGCTGCGAAACGCGCAGGATCTGCGGTAAACGGCTCGGTCAAGGTGCGGTACTCGTCCGCTTCGTCGCGGAACAGGACAAGCCCAAACCTGAAATCGGGCCGCGGATAGAAGGCACCGACACCGTCCACAACGCAAAGGACGGCCCTCTTAAGCGCAGGTAGAGGTTCCTTCATGGATGCCGTAGAATCAATTATGAACAAAATATCGAGCGGCAGGACATCGCTCCCACCAACCTCGACAGTGCGCCCGGCACACGACACGGGCGCCTCGATCAAGGCTTCGAGCCCCGATCCGTCTGCGCAGGCGAGCGTAGCCATCGCGGAAAACACCATAATCCCAAGGGCTTGTACGCCAGTGCAAAGTCGCCTCATGGGGTCACGATACCAAAGCAGTGACGCAATTGCCAGTCTGGGCCCGGGTGTGCGGCCGAGCCCGACCCTACATGAGGCTTGCGGGGTCGACGTCGGTCTCGAGCCTGACGCTCGAAGGGAGCTTGAGCGCGGCGACGAGAACGGCTACGGGGCCGTGGATGGATTTGAGCTCGGGGGCGCGGAAGATGAGCTGCCAGCGCGCGGTGCCCGCCACCATGCCGATCGGACATTCCGCGGGGCCGAGTATCTCTGCCTCGGGCGGCAAGGTGCGCGCCGCCTCGCGGGCGAAGGTCGTCGCTGCCTCGACCGCGCGCTCCTTTTCTTTGGAGCGAAAGACAAGGCGGATAAGCCGCGAAAAAGGCGGAAAGCCGAGTTCGCGCCGGACTGCGAGCTCTTCGGCGTAAAAGCCGGGCGCGTCGAGGTCGGCGGCCAGGCGAATAACGGGGCTGTCGGGGCGGTAGGTCTGCACGAACACCCGGCCGTCGGGCGAAAAGCGGCCCGCCCGGCCCGCGACTTGGACGATGAGGGAAAAGGCTCTTTCGGCCGCCCGGAAGTCGGGCAGATTAAGCGTCGTATCCGCAAGCACGACGCCGACTGTCTTGACGCGCGGAAAGTTAAGCCCCTTCGCGACCATCTGGGTGCCGAGAAGGAGGTCCGCCCTCCCCTCGCGAAAATCCGCAAGTGCCGCCTCGAGTTCGCCCTTGCGGGTGGTCGAATCCGCGTCGAGCCGCCGTATCCGCATTTCGGGGAAGAGGCGTGCGGCCTCCTCTTCGACGCGCTCGGTGCCGAATCCGGCGTAGCCCACGTCAAGCGAGCCGCACGCCGGGCAGGCCCGGGGCGGATCAACGCGATAGCCACAATAGTGGCAGACGAGAGCGCCGCGGTCCTTGTGGTAGGTGAGCGCGACAGAACAGTGGCGGCAGCGTAGCTCGGCGCCGCAGGAGCGGCAGTGGAAGAAGTACGAAAAGCCACGCCGATTGAGAAAGAGGATCGACTGGCCGCCCTTTCTGTGCGTCTCGCGCACCGCGTCCGCAAGGCGCTGCGAGATCGCGCCCTCCTCGTCGCGCAGGTCGACGATCTCTACGGAGGGCGGCGCTCCACCCGACAGCCGTCGCGAAAGGGAAAGGCGCTCCACCTGCCCCTCCTCCATGAGGCGCCAGGCCTCGCAGGAGGGCGTCGCGCTCCCCATGACGAGACGGGCGCCCTCGAGGGCACGGCGTTTCATAGCGACTTGGCGCGCATGGTAGCGGGGTGTGCTCCCCGCCTTGTACGAAGCCTCGTGCTCCTCGTCAATAACGATGAGTCCAAGATTCGAAAGGGGCGCGAAGACGGCGCTCCGCGCACCGATGACAACGTCGGCCTCGCCGCGAAGGATGCGCCGCCATTCGGCGAGCTTCCGCGAGGGCGTGATGCGCGAGTGGATCACCGAACAGCGCTCGCCGAACCGGGCCTTGGCCTCTTCAATCACCTGCCCCGTGAGCGCAATCTCCGGCACGAGGTAGATAACACCGCGGCCCTCCGCAAGCGTCGCCTCGGCAGCCTGGAGGAAGACCTCGGTCTTTCCGGTCCCGGTAAGACCATAGAGATAGTGGATTCCCGATCGGCTGCGCGTTATGCGATCCAATGCCAGAGCCTGCTCGGACGAGAGGGTAAGGGCCTTCGAACATATCTCGAAGTCGTCGGCCTCGATGGCGGGCGTTTCTGCCTCGCGCCGCCCCGAAGGGAGCATGGCGCCGAGTGCCTCGCCAAGGCTGCAGTAGTACATGCCCGCCATCCACCGCGCAAGTTCCACGGACGCTAGCCCGAAAAGCGGCTCCATGTCGATGATTCGCGTTATGCGCTTCACAAGGTTGGGGTCAATGCCCGGCTCTTCAGCCTCGCCGACGACGTAACCAACCGCCTCGCGACGGCCGAGCGGCGCCCCGACACGCTGACCGATCGTCGCGGGGGCGGCGGGGTCGTTCCTATAGGTGAGCGGTTCGGGGAGCGGGACGTCGAAGGCGACGCGGAGAAATTCGGCCATCGCGCCCAGGCTCCTAGGCACCCCAGGAATCCGAATTGGTCCATGCCCCGCCGGGGGCCGCATCCGCGTCGAGAAAGGCGCGGAGCGTCTTGAGGTCTTCCCAGGCGGGGCGCTTCCATGCAGGATCGCGGAGCAGCGCGCTCGGGTGGTAGGTCACCACGACGGGGATGCCCCGCCACGCGTAAAGCTTGCCGCGAAGGCGGCCCACGCCCTCTATGCGCCCCGTGAGCGCCTGCGCGGCGACGCGGCCGACGCACAGAATGGCGCGCGGGCGAAGAATCGCGGCCTGGCGCTCGAGAAAGCACGCGCAGGCTGCCACCTCGTCGGGGGCGGGGTCGCGGTTATTCGGCGGCCTGCACTTCACGACGTTTGCGATGTAGCAGTTCTCCGTCCGCGAAAGGCCGATAGCGGCGAGCATCCGATCGAGGAGCTGCCCCGCGGGTCCGACGAAGGGTCGGCCACTTGCATCCTCTTCGGCGCCGGGACCCTCGCCGATGACGAGCACCGTCGGCCGCGCGACGCCCTCGCCGGGGGCGGGATGCGTCCGCCCCGCGGCAAGGCGGCAAGACCGGCAGAGAAGAACTTCGCGCGCGACGCGCTCAAGTGAATCACTTGAGTCGGGCTCGCGCACAAGCGCATCGACGGTTCGGCCCAGATCCGTCATGCCACGGGCGGCGAAATCAGGAAGATCACGTGGTATGCGAACTCCTCCACTAAGCCAGTCTTCGATAACGGACAGCTCCTCCCACAGCTCCCTGCGCTCGTCGGGCTTCATGCGCTCCCCCCTTCCTCCGCGGCCTCGGTGCCTTCACTGCCACCTGTGGCGCCGCCATCGGCGCCGCAGGAAGCGTCGCGCGCCGCAAGTCGCCTGCTGAACTCGCCGGGGAAGAGCGACGAAACCCCAGCGGGCAGTCCCTCGAGCTCCTTCTGGATGCGCCCGAACGAACGCACCGCGAGGAAGTTCGAAACGAGCTCAGGGTCCCCGATGCGCGCCTTCTCCTCCTCGAGGAGCCGGAACGCGACGGCAAGATGGCGCGGTTCATCCTGGGGCGAAAGGAGCTTCGCGGCGTAATAGTAGTAAATGACAAGATCCTTGGAGGGCAGGAGAATGCCGGTCGTAAACAGGTAGGATGCCTCCGTGAGGAAAAAGCGCGCGCGCTCCTCGCGTCCGCGCTCCATCGAGCTCTCGACGAGCAGGCACAGGAGCGTGAAGGTCGGTCCGTAACAGGAGTGTCTGAGGCCTATGGTAAGCGCCTCGAGTGCGGTCTCGTCCGCCTTTTTGTGCTCGCCCGCAAGGTAGCGGCACAGGGCAAGAGTGCGGAGCGCATCGAGGCGGTCGAAGTCGTTGCGGATCTGCCCGGCGTAGAACTCTGCCTGCACGAAGCGGTCTGCCGCCTCCTTGCGGCCGCCGTAGAACAGCGAGGCAAGGCCGAGCATCGCATTCGCCTGCGAGAGCGCGGACTCGGAAAGAGGCCCGAGCGCAAGGAGGCGGCGCGCCGCCTCGCGAAGCCCCTCGTAGTCACAACGCTGCCAGAGGATGCGCACCTTGAGATCGTAGGCGAAAAAGAGCGCCGCGGTGCGGTCCTCGGGCATGGCCGCAAGGCTCTGCTCGATCACAGCGAGCGCCTTGTCGTAGTCGCCCGCAAGGAGGTGGAACTCCGCACGCGCCTCCGCGGCCTCGAATCGGTCGCCGCCAGGGACACCCTCGCAGCGCGCGACGAGTCGGCGAGCCTCCTCGGTGTCGCCACGTTGGATCTGTGCAAGCGCCATCGTCCGCAGGACATTCTGCGCGCTCCGCGCGTGCGCGTCGGAGCGGCTGTAGTAGTAGAGCGCCTTCTGCCCCGTGAAGACCGCCTTCTGGAATGAGTAGGTCATCGCGTTGTAGGCGCATATCTGGTGGTAGGCGTAGCCCATGAGGTTGTCGTCCTTGCGCGTCACCGCAATCCGCAGTATGCGCTTGAGGACTGCCTCGGACTCTTCGATCTTGCCGCCGTTGAAAAGAAGCGCGGCCTTGGTGATGAGGAGGCGCACGCCAGCCTTCTCGTCGCGCCTGAGTCGGCGATAGAGAATGTCGATGTAAGGGAGGTATTCGTAGGTGTAGTTGCGGTTCGGATCCTCCTGCATCGCGCGGGCGGCCTCGAGATAGCGTTCGGAGCGGACCAGGTGGTAGATAAGCCTGATGCGGTGCGGCCGTTCGCGTGCAAGGAGAATGTCGGCGACAAGCCCGTGGAGTATGCGCTTGTTGTGGTTGAGAAGCGAGGCGTAGAGCGCCTTTTTGAAGACGTCCGCGCGGTAGAAATAGTGGTCCTGTTGCCGGGAGAGGAGACCGTCCTCGAGGAAGCGCTCAAGCGCCGGAGCGACGATCGCTGGATCGCCCTCCGTCGCCTCTTCGATCCGCCGCGCATCCTCCTCGCGGAAGGAGTGGGCAAAGACCGAGAGTTTTTTCGCGAGCGCCTGCCACTCGGGCGGATAACGTTCAAGGCTCGCAAGGAAGATATTCTGCACGGTCGCCGGGAGGCTCGAAACGTCGCGGTGCTTCCGCGCGTACATCGCATATTCCCGGAGAAAAAGGGGATTACCAAGGCTCGCTTCGAGTATGCGGCGCATTGTCTCCTCGCCCGCGTCGGGCCAATGCACCTTGACAAGGGCGGCAGCCTCGTCCTTCGAAAGTGGGCCGAGCTTCATGGGCTTGAGCCCTTGGAAGGTCTTCCGGAGCTCGGGCGGAAATTCGCGTCCGAGAAGGAGGAAGAAGGGCTTCACGTTGCCCTTTTTGAAGAGGTACTGAAAGAACTCGCGGGACAGACGATCCATGAAGGGCGCGTTGTCAATCACGACGAGGATGGGGAAAAGATCCGTGGCGTGCCGCTCGAGAATAGCGCTGAATATGCTGTAGAGCGAGGCTATGGAGTCAGGGTCGGGCTTATCGGGGTCGCTCGCCTGTAGGAGAGCGGCAAAGCGCTCCGCAGCCTCGGGGGCAACGCCCGGCAAGCCCTTGAGGGCGGAGCGCACCTCTTCGGGGCTGGCTCCCGGCTCGAGCCCAAGATACCCGAGAACGATGTCGACGATGACCGCAAAGCCGCCCGGCCGGTACTTTTGCGCGCGCGCCGCAAGCACAGGGGTGGCGAAATCGGGAAAGCGGCGGATTTTTTCGACCAGGGCCTGGGCAAGCCGCGTCTTGCCGATCCCTGCCTCGCCGTGGAGAAAAAAGCCCGACACCTCATCGTAGCGGTTGCGGATGTAGGCCTTGAGGAGCTCGTCGAGCGCCTCACGGCGGCCAATAAAGGGCCCCCGATCGCGCAGGCGGGCGCCTGCCCGCTGGGCGCTCGACTCGCCGAGTACTCGGAAAGCGCGTACCGGCTCGGTTTTGCCCTTCGCCTCCACCTCAACCGCGGGGCCGAACTCGAAATCGTCCTCGCACTTTTCCTTGGTGGCCTCGGAGACGAGGATCGAACCCGGCTCCGCTGCGGCTTCGAGCCGCTGGGCGACGCTCATCGCGTGCCCCGTCACGACATCGAATTCACCGCGTCGTCCCGTCGTCACGAGACCCGTGTGGATGCCCGTACGAAAGGTAACGCAGCCTGCACGATCCGTAAGGCAGGCATCGGTCTCCTTGACGCGGCCGAGAAACTCGAGCGCGGCATGAACGGCGCGCGAAGGGTCGTCCTCGTGGAGTTCGGGCACGCCGAAAACCGCAACCAGGGCGTCGCCTATGTACTTTTCGACGATGCCGCCATGCTCCTTGATGATCGCTTCAAAGAGCCCGAAAATGCGGTTCATGAGGGCGTCCATCTCCTCGGGGTCCATGCGCTCCGAGAGAGAGGTAAAGCCCTTCATGTCCGAAAAGAGGATGGTCGCCGTCCGGCGCTCGCCGGCCTTGAGGTTGTCGCGCTCCGCCATGTTGTAAGAAAGCATACACGCGAGCGCGGGGCGGAGGCAAGGAGCGGCGCGCACAGGGGCGCCCCGGGGCTTCGCCTTCTGGTGGCGCCTTCGGGCGGCGCATTCCTGGCGCCGCCTCCAAAAGCGCTACACCGCGCAGGTCAGCGCATGAGCATGACCTGGAGGATCTGGAGGGCGGGGAAGATGATGCAGACAATGATGAAGACGATCTCAAGGACGAGGAGCTTGCGGTCGTTCATGTCCGACTTGAGCATGTCGTAGACCGTCTGGAGGGACTCAAGGCGGCGCTCGACGCTCCACTTCCAGCCCTCGGTGTTGAAAATCTGGCAGAGCCGATCGTAGATCTCGCCGAGGTAGTAATCGCCGATGATCTTGGAGGAGTTCTCGAGGTTTTCGAGGATAAAGAGTGCGTCGACCCGCAGCGCCTGGACATGGGCCGACTTTTCAGGCAGGCTCTTGCCAAGCGGCCGCAACACATGGCGCTTCCCCGAATACATGAGGCGCATATCCTTCTCGGCCTCGGCAAGCCAGCCGTCAAGAAGCTCGTCGAGGGCGCGGAGCTCGAGAAGCTGGTAATTCGCGTGCTCGATAATGAGGAGAAGGTCCTCGTAGTCGCGGTCGGCGTCGATGATCAGGCAGCGGTCGAGGTCGAACACCGCAAGATCGCTCTTCCGGTACGAGAAGCATTTGCCGAGGGTCGCGGCAATCTGGCTCTCGTGGAGCTTCGCGCCCGGCTCCTCACCCGAAAGGAGCGCCGCGAAATAGTCGCGTTCCACCTCGAGAAGATCGTGGGGCCATTCTTCACCGTCGATCACGCAGTAGGCGGCATAAGTCTCGCGGTCGAATTCCCCGCGCTCCGGCACGCCCGTCACCGCGGGCGCGATGGCGTCAAAAAGCCGGTGAAAGCTCTCTTCGGCGTACTCCGGGATGGAAAGCTCGCGGCCACCCACAATGACCTTGCGCTCGCGGATCGTGTGGAGTTCGCGGATCGGCACGCGAATCCGCACACGAATCATCACGGTGATCGCCGCGTCGTCGTAGACCTTGCCCTGAGCGGAGACGCATTCGAAATCACCCGATTCGGTGCAAGAGCCGTCGTCGAGTTGCACCTGGAGGGGGCGCGGCAGGCGGAGCGAGGCGGGGGTGTCGCGGCGCTTCACCAGGCCGAAATCGTCGCGGCTCGGAAGGATGGCGGCGACCTTTTTAAGGTCGGCGGCGCGCCCGATGTCGTAGAGGTGGAAAAAGACCGCCTCGACGAGACGCGGTCGGTCGTCGCGCCTTTGTGGGCGCGACCGTTGGCGGCGCAGGGGCGCTGCGGGCCGCTCCACATGCGCGGATGCGGCTTTGCGGGGAGCAGGCGCCCGTCCGCTCATTGCGCCTTCACCTCCGCGCGTGCAACTTCGCGGTCGAGGACGGAGAGGATGAGCACCGAGCCCTCGGGGAGGAGGTAGGGTGCAGAGAATCTCCCGCCCGGGTGATTCATGCGAAGAAGTGGCACGCGCTCGCCCGAAGGCTTTTGCGCCTCAAGCGACAGCCTTAGCGGATAGGGATACTCGGGGAGCTCGCGCGCGAAGACGCCCGCCACCATGCCCTTTTCGAGTGCCGGGAGAGTCATCGTAACGGAAAGGCGCGCGTTAGCTGGCACAAGGCTACCCGGCACCGGCGTCTGGCTTGCGACGACGCCGGCCCGCTCACGCGCGTCGGGCTTGCGCATGGTGAAGACGGCGGCCACGTTCGCCTTCTCGAGCTGGAGAAGTGCATCGGCGATCGACAGGTCCTTAAGGTCGGGCACGCGGAGCTGCGCCTTCTCGGGGCCGCGGCTCACGACCAGTTCGAGAGCGACGGGGCCGGAAAGTTCCGTGTCGGGGAGGGGCTTCTGCGCAAGCACGGTGCCCGCAGGCGCCTTGTCGAAGACGTAGGAAGGCGGTTCCTTGATCGTCACAAGCGGCCGCGAGGACGCGAATAGCGTCTGAAGATGGATTTTGACCTCGTTGAGATCCTGGCCAACGTAGTTCTCCACGCGGTCGACCACCGGCCCCCGGCTCACAGCAAGCTGGATGCGCCGACCCGCCTTAACGATGGCGCCCGCGGGCGGCTTTTGTTCGACGATGCGACCGCGATCGTTCGGGTTGTCGGTATAGCGGAGCGCGATGCGGGGGTAGAGTTCCTTTTCCTGGAGCTTGACGAGGGCGGCGGCGAGCTCCATGCCCTTCACATCGGGAACCATCGTCTGTTCGGCCCCGCGGAGCGACAGGAAAAATGCCGAAAGCCCGGCGACCGCCATAAGGACAACGAGGGCACCAAGGCTCCAGGCGGCGATCTTGTAGTGCTCCCGATCGATGGCCTCAAGCTTCGAAAGGTCCACGGGTAGCTTGATTTCCGATGGCTTCGGGAAT
Source organism: Spirochaetota bacterium (assembly GCA_029265615.1). Lineage (GTDB taxonomy): Bacteria > Spirochaetota > Spirochaetia > Treponematales > Rectinemataceae > JAEUJG01. The sequence goes on along the minus strand of JAJUIB010000003.1, from coordinate 148,658 downwards.
TTGGGCAGCTTCAGGTTGAAATTCATGCGGGTATCCCGGGTTCCTCTCCGGCCGCGGATGCGAGCGCCGCGCCGATAAGATCGCGCATCCCGTTCGCGAACTCCCTGTATGGGAGGGGCTTTTTATGCTGCAGGTGGAGGCGCCGCAAGGCCAGGAGGCCTTCCCCTGTTTGTACCATTATGCCGCGCGACTTGTCTAGGCCGAGGATTGTCCCGGGCGCGGCGGGGCCGCCGGGCCAGGTCTCCTCAGGATACGGCACCGATTCGAGAATCGCAAGGCGCTGGCCGCGGAGATAGCAAAAGGCAGCAGGCCAGGGGTAAAAGGCGCGGACCCGCGCATCGAGCTCAAGCGCAGTGCGGCGGAAATCAAGAAGACCGTCCTCCTTCGCAAGAAGACCGCAGTAGGAAGGCTCGCCCTCCTGCGGCCGCGCTTCGGCGCAGCCCGAAGCGATCGCGGTGATCACCTCGACAAGGAGTTCGGCCCCTATCTCCGCGGCGGTCGCGGATAAAGACTCCGTCGTTTCGCGGCCGGAAAGCGGGATGCGCCGCACCGCGAACACATCGCCCTCGTCCATGCCGAGAGCAAGGCGCTGCACGGAAACGCCGGTTTCCGTGTCGCGGGCGAGGATGGCAGCGGGAATGGGCGTCGGGCCGCGGTATTTGGGGAGGATGCTCGGATGCACATTGAGGCCGCCGTAGGGAAAAAGCGCGAGAAACTTCGGCCCGAAGATGCGGCCGTAGGCAAAGGTCGCAAGAATGTCCGCACCGAGGGCGGCGGCGGCCTCGCGGGCATCCCGTCCAAGCCGCTCGGGCGCGAGAACGGGGATGCCCCGCGCCAGAGCGGCGCGGGCGATGGGCGTCGGCGCAGCGGCAAGCCCGCGGCCCTGTTGCGAGGCGGGATTGGTGAGCACACCCACCACGTCCTCCATAGCGGCAAGCCGCTCAAAGGCGGGCAGGGCAATCTCGGGGCTCCCCGCGAACAAGACGCGCACCGGCTACATCCTTACTTTTTTCAAATAGGATTCAAGCGCACGTGCGCGTTTGTGGGGAGGCAGGCGGTCGACGAAAAGCACACCGTTCAGGTGGTCGAATTCGTGGAGGATGACGCGGGCAAGAAAGCCCCCCGTCTCAAGGACAAAAGGCCTACCCTTTTCGTTGAACGCCTGCACCTTGATCGACTCGGGCCGTTTCACCATCGCGTAAAGCCCCGGAAGCGACAGGCAACCTTCTTCGAAATCGACCTCCTCGGGCGAGGTCTGGATGATCTCTGGGTTGACGAAGCAACGGAGCTTGTCGTTGTCGACACCCGTGACAAAGACACGGATAGAGCGATCGACCTGGGGGGCAGCGAGCCCCACGCCGCGGCCGCGCCGCATCGCCTCGTACAGCTCCTCGATGAACGTGGCGAGTTCCGCGTCGAAGGCCGTGACGGGCGCGGCCTTTTCAGTCAGCGTCGCGGATCCGTACGTGATGATGTCGAGCACAGAGAGCCTCCGGGATTAAGGTAGCGACGGAACAGGGCGCCGTCAATCGCGGCGCAGGAGCTTAGCCGGAATGTCAAAGCGGTCGCCCGGCTTGAGCCCCGCACGCTCGAACCAGCCGCGGGGGACTTCGAGCGCATAGCGCACCGAGCGCTCCGACTGCACAGGCGCAAGCGACAGGGGCTCAAGGTCGCGGATCTCGCGGATCGTCCCATCGGCGGCAAGGTAGGCAAGCGAGAGCGGAATCGTTGTGTTTTTCATCCAAAAGGCAAGCCGCTCGTCGGTTTCGAACACGAAGAGCATCCCCCTCCCCTCGGGCAGGGCGCTCCGGAACATGAGGCCGCGCTCGCGCTCTTCGGGGCTCGCCGCAACCTCGGCGAGCACGCTCACGCCGCCAGAACGAAGCTCGACGGTCTTAAGAGGCGGATTGGGGCGGCTTGGCACTTCGCGGTAGCCCGCGTCGCGGGCTACCACGGCACGGCCTGAGTTTCCGCCACATGCGCCAATACCGAGGGCCACCACCGCACACGCAAGAATGCATATCCCGGCGCGCGGACGCCGCTTTAGGAACCGCATGGACCCTCCTTAGGGGCTGGCACGCACAGTACCGTGCACCGCCAAACAAAAAGCCGCGGGGCCTTGGCGACCACGCGGCTCTCTACGCACAATCCGACGATCGAGGGGGTATCAGTAGCCGCCCTTAGAATCGCGCGGCTTGCGGGCCTTTTTGAGAAGCTTGCGGGCGAGGGCTTTCTTCTTCCGGTTCTTGATCGTGGAGGGCTTTTCGAAGAACTCACGTTTTTTCCACTCCCGGATGATCCCTTCCTTCTCGACCATGCGCTTAAAACGCTTGATCGCCTTCTCAAGGGGCTCGTTGTCGTCGATAACGATCTGCTTGATGGTAATCACCTCCCTTCGATCGTGCCAACGATTGTAGCAATCAGCCGGTTTTTGTCAAGCGGCGCACGCGCGACCCAGTACTCAGGGTCAACCGCGCGGCCGTTTGCGCGGAGCTCCCAGTGGAGGTGCGGCCCTGTCGAAAGACCGGTGCTCCCCGAGCTACCAATCGGCGCGCCGGATGCGACAAGTTCGCCCGGCAGGACCTTCGCCGCGGAAAGATGCATGTAAATCGAGTACAGGCCGGGCAGGTGCTCGATGACAATCGTAATACCCGTAACGATGCGTTCGGCGGCGAAGACTACCCGCCCCGGGGCGCAGGCGCGAACCTGCGTGCCCGTGGGTACGGCGAAATCCACGCCGAGGTGGCGGCTCACATCGCTCCCGCCGCCTGCATACAGGTAGCGCCGCGCATCGCCATAGCCTGCGCTCCGCCGCGCATCGCCGACGGGTAGCACGAGGGGCTCGTCGAGAAAAAGCGCATCCGCGTGGGCGCGCGACAGGAGCTCGGAAAAGGCCTTGGCCTCCGCCTCCTTGCGCGGATCAGGCTGGGCGCGGATCGCTGTGTTCGCCGCATCGAGGCGTATGTCCTCGGAAGCGAAGGCGCGCGGCGCGATATCGACAGAGGCCTCAGCGCGGAGCCCCGGCGATCGCACCGTGAGCGTATAGCGGCCGCTTGCAAGCTCGAAGGGTAGTGCGATGAGCGCTCCGTACAGGCGCAGCCCGCCCGGCGCTGCGGCCGTGCCGGGTGGCGTCGGCCGTTCAAAGAGCGGGCAGGCCGCACGTCGTTTACCCGCGGCATCGGTCAACTCGACAGTCCCCTCGGCCAAGGATTCGGGCGACAGGATCCAGGCAAGGAGCGGATCGCCGGGCCTGAGCTCAGCGGGCAGCACGAACTGCAAAGCGGGACGCGGCGTCTCGCCGAGCGCATGCGCGAGAGAGAACGGAAACACGGCGCAAAGGCAGAACCCAAACGCAAGCGCGCATCGGAAGGATCGCATGCGGGGACGATAGCGGAAAACGGCGGCAAAAAAAAGACCGCCCGCCGACGCGCGACCCCGGGGAGGAAGTGTCGGGCGAAGAGGCGGGCAGCCGGTTGCTTGTTCCTTAACGCGCGAGTCCGTACACGTCGCCACACAAGCGGCGACGCGGTGCGGCAGGGCGCAAACTGTTCACCGGAAATAAAACTACGCGATAGGGCCAAAGGTTTCAAGACAGCTTAAGGATATTTCGCCTGGAGAATCGTCCGCGGACGGGCGCGCCCGCGGACGGGTGGCCAAATCAGCCGAGGGGCAGAATCTTGACGATCTTCATGAAAATCGATCCCTCGCGCGCGCCCGCCTCCTTATTCGCTTCGATAAGCTTTTTCTGGAGCTCGGGATCGGCGATGTACTCGACGACAATGCGCGCCCCCTTGTTCCGCTCGAGCTTGTCGGCGGCTGCGGGGGTGTAGATATAGGCGGTGACGACCGCGAGTCTCCGCGCCTTGAAGTTCTCGAGCGTCTGGTTCGGCGCAAGGCCGAAGATGAGCGCCGTGCGATCCTTGGTCACGCCGGGAATCACCACGGCCGCGTTCGGGCTACCATCGGGGTTGACGGTCGCGACGGAAATCGCGCACTGGCGGGCCTCAAGGGCCTTCCACAAATCCTCGCCCTGGAGCGAACTCTTCGCATAGTACTGGGTCGTGGAGGCTTTTGAAATTGCCTCGACCGACTGGGCGGCCGCGCTCAACGAAAGGGTGAGCGCAACAAACAGCACACTCATGACACGCTTCATGGCTTCCTCCTTGGGAACAACTGGTAAGCAGGTTTTTGCTTCCAGCGTATATTTATTTTTATATCGACTTTTCCCCGCTGTCAATCCTCGCCAGTCCTGCCCCTTCGCCCTTCCTCTCCCCTCGGAAATGCTCTATACTGCCCCCCGAGTCCATTTGCCAGAAAGCGGGAGTTCCGAATGCTCTTCACGACGGGAAACCTCATCACCCTCGGCATCGTCGCGGTGGTGCTCCTCATCTACCGCCAGCTCGACCGGGACAACCGTTCACTCGAAAAGGTGAAGAAATTCGCGGACAAGCTCCAGGGCGACCTTTCCGCATATGTCGACAAGCGTTCCGAGGACCTCCAGCGTTTCGGCATCGAACTCGACGTCCGCCAGAAAGCCGCGAAGGCGCTCCTCGGGCGCATTCAGGCGGTCGAAGAGGGGCTCGCATCCCGCGCCGAGGCGATCGGGCAAATTGAGCAGCGCCTTGGCGAGTACGACCAAGTGCTGGCCCGCCTCATGGAAATGACAGCGCGGGTCGACGAAAACCTCGCGCGGCTCCACGCGGAGAGCGAATTCACCGATGGGGTTGCCCGCAAGCTCGACGCCGCGCAAAAGACGATGAGCGCCATCGAGAGCGAACTCCCCGCGCTCAAGGAGGGCTTTGCCCGCGATGCCGCGCTCGCCCTCGCCGCGTTCAAGGAGGAGCTCACCGGCGACATCGAGCGCGGCCTTTCGGAAACTCGGGTCGTCCTTGAGCGTTCTCGTGTGGAAGCCGAGGCGAGCCTGGAGCGGGCCGAGGCAGGGCGCCGCGACATCGAAAAAGAGATCGCCCGCGCCTTTGAAAAGGCCCGCATCGAGGCGAACAAGCTCGAGGACGCGGCGTTTGAAAAACTCCGCGAGGCCTCGGAGGCCAAGGCCGCGCGGCTTAAAGAAACCGTCGAGGAAAAGTTCGCCCAGATCGGACTTGCAGCAAAAGAAAAGGCCGCGGAAACGCAGGCCCTTGTCAAAACGCTCAAGGCAGAGACAAAGGCAGAAGCCGAGGAGCTCTTGGGCGCCACGACCGCCGCGGTCGGTCAGGCGGCCGAGGCGCTCGGTAGCCGCCTCGACACGATGGAAGCCCGGGTCGCCGCCGCGGAGGCGGCCTACGGCGAGCGCTTCGACAAGGTCGAGCATCGCGCCGCGGAACTCGCCGAGGCGATGAGCGAAAAGCTCAAGGCGGCGCTCGCCGCTCAGCGCGAGGACTTCGAGCGCCGCGCAGAGGCGGCCAAGGCCGAAGCCCAGGCGGCGCTCGCCGCCCACAAGGGGCTCCTCGACGAACAGCGCGCCGAAACCGCCCGCGCGGCAGAGGCGGCCAAGGCCGAGGCCCAGGCGGCGCTCGCCGCCCACAAGGGGCTCCTCGACGAACAGCGCGCCGAAACCGCCCGCGCGGCGGCGGCCGCTGCCGCGGCGGCGGACAAGGCGGCCGCGGCGATGAGCGCCGCCTTCACCGAATTCGAGCGCCGCCTTGCGGAGTACGGTTCGGAGGTAGAGGCGAAGTTCGCCCGCCTCGAGGCAGCGGAAGCCGACATCACGGCGCTCGAAGGTAGCCTCCGCGCGGCGATGGAGCAGGCGGCGCGGCGTGTCGAAACCGAATTCGCCGCCTTTGGCCAGGCGCAGGAGGATCGCCGCGCCCGCTTCGAAGAGGGATTCCTCGCCGAGAGTGCCCGCCTCCGCGAAGGCATGAAGGCACTCGAGGAAGAGCTTGCAGCCCTCAAGGCCCGTGCCTACGAAAACGTCTCGGAAAAGCTCAAACTCTTCGAGGACGATTTTTTTGCGGACCTCAAGGCCCGGAGCGAGGCAGTCGACGCGCGGCTTGCCGCCTGGAAGGCGGAACTCGACCGGGATCTCGAAACGCTCTCCGCCGCGGCCAAAGAAGAACGCATCACCGCCGAGCGTGCAACCTTCGACGAACTCCGCTCCCGTATGGCGGAAACGCAGGTCCGCCTCGACGAGCAGCTTGCCAAAATTCGTGAGCGAGCGGAAGCCGTCCAGGACGGCATCCTCGCGCAGAGCGCCGCCGCCGCCGAGACCCTGGCCGCACTCAAAGAGAGCGTCGCCGCCGACGCCGCCGACGCAACACGCACGGCGCAGGCCCACATGGAGGACGAGCTTGCGCGTTTCCGCCTAGAAGCCGAGGGCCGGTACCGGGCCGCGGAACGCGAACTTGCCGATCGCCTCGCCGCGCTTGCCAGTTCGGTCGGCGCCGAGGAGGTGCGGGTCGCCGAGGCCCGCGCCACAGTCGAGGCCGCAGCGGCGGCCTTCGAGCGCGATTTCGCCGCGGCAGTGGACCAGGCGGAACGCCGCGTCCGCGCCGACTTCGAAGCCTTCAAAACAAACGCCGCGGGCCTCGCCGAATCCTATCGCGCCGACTACGAGCGCCAGCGGGACGCCTATCTCGTTCAGGCCGAGGCGGAACGGGAACGCCTCGGTAAGGAACTTGCCGCGCTCGCCGATCGCACCGCCGAACTCCGCCAGGACCTCTCCGCGCGCATCGCAGGCGCCCTCGACGGCTTCAGCCGCGGCTACGAAAGCCTCGCCGCCGATGTCGAACGGCGCCGTCGCGAGGCGGAGGCGGAGGCGGAAGCCCGCCTCCGCGAGTGGAAGAGCGCGGCGGAGGACCTCGCACTCCGCATCGAGACGAGCCGCGCCCAGGCCCTCGGCAAGGTCGAGGCGGAAGCGCAGCGTCTATCCCAGACCCTCGCGGAGATCGACCGCAAGCAAAAGGCCTTCATCGCGGAAACCAAGGTCTTCGAGCGCGCCGATGAACTCAAGGCGGAGCTCGCCGGCAGCATCGAAGCAATGCGCGCCGATCTTGCCCGCCTCGATGCCCGCAAGGGCGAAGTCGCCGAAATCGAGGCCCAGCTTGCACGCGTAAAGCGTCTCGAAGACGAGGTCAACCAAAAGCTGAGCCGCTTCTTGGCGGAAAAGCGCCGCATCGACGCCCTCGAAGAGGATTTTGCGCGGCTTTCCGAACTTTCGCAGAACGTCGACCGCCGCATGGAAGAGTTCACCGGTCAGGGTGATGCTATCGCCGAGGCGCAAGTAAAGCTCCGCAAACTTCTCGAGCTTTCCCAGGAAGCCGAAGGCAAATACGAACGCCTTGAAAAAAAGGCGGAACTCCTCGACAGCACTGCGGAGGCGGTCGACAAGAACTTCCAGTCGATACAAAACCTGGAAAAGGCGGCGGGCCTTGTCGCCGCCGAGCTCAAACGCATGCCGGAGCGCCTTTCTGAGATCCGCACGAGCATCGAGGAGCTTGCCGCGGGCAAGGAAAAGGCTGACGAAGCCGCGAGAAAGCTCGGCGAGCTCGAGGGCATTCTTGCCGACGCGGAAAAGCGCATCGCCGAAGCGCAAAAAGCCCGCGAATGGCTCGCCCGCGCGGAAACTCGCCTTGAAGAGGTGAACCGCCAGGCCCAGGAGCAGCTCAAACTCCTCTCCACGCTCCTCAAAGAGGAAGGCGGCGCGAAGAAAGACCGCGGCGCCCCTCCCGCCTCAATCCAGGAAACGGTGCGCAAACTCGCCCGGCAGGGCTGGAATCCCGACGAAATCGCCCGCGCGGTCAAAATCTCGCGGGGCGAGGTCGAACTCATCCTCGAACTCGGCGGAAAATAAAAAAGGGGCCGCTATTTGCGGCCCCGGCTTTTTTCGCCTTAGGCGATGTACTCCTCGAAGGCCGCGACACGCTCGTGGACGAAGAAGTCCCGCGCACGAGGCCGGGAGCGGAGGAGCAGTCCCTCAAGCCGTGTGACGCGCGAAATCGCCACATAGGCTTGACCGGCGGCGAAGGCGCCGCGGGACAGGTCGACAAACACCTTTTCAAGCGTCCGCCCCTGGGCGCGATGAATGGTGAGGGCCCAGCCGAGCCTCAGGGGAAGCTGCTCGTATCGGTCAAGGACTTCCTCGACGATCTCTCCATTCCGCAGGGCAAAGCGCACGCGCTTCCATGCATGAGGAGCGAGGCGAAACCCTCCTGCCTCGTCGCGGAGCGTCACCGCCCCATCTTCAAGCGCCTCGACAGTCGCAAGGGCCCCGTTCGCAAAGCGGCCAGCGGGGTCGTTGACGGTGAGAAGCACCCGGGCGCCGGGTTTGAGCACGAGCTCGCGGGGGACGGGTAGCTCGTCATCGTCGAGTTCCCGGGCAAAGCGGCCCTCGGCGTCGGCGACATAGCGTCGTCCCTCGCCAGGCAAGGCCTCGAGCCTGTAGCGATTGAGGCGTTCCGCTTCCGCCCGCGTGGCCGTGATGACAAGGTGATCGGCAGGCGGCTTTTTCCCCTCGGGCAGGACGCGCGACGCAAGGAGCTCAAGGTCGGCCTCCGTCACAAGGCCAGAGCGGCAACGGTCCAGGGTTGCAAGAAACTCGGCTTCGTTCTGGCGAAAAACCCGCGTGAACTCCACCCGCCGCATCGTCCGCGCACGCGCGCGGATGACCTTGGACGAGAAAAAAAAGGGACTTTTATAGCGCTCCGCGAAGCGCGCTCCGGCGAGGCTCGCCTCTTCCGGTTCGACCGGCGGTAGCTGGTAGGGATCGCCGAAGAACACCACGCGGGCGCCACCGAAGGGCACGCGGAGCTCGCCCCGCGCACGGCGCATGCGCCGATCCACCTCATCGAGGAGGTCGGCGCGCACCATCGATATTTCGTCGATGATAAGCATCTCGACCCGGGCAAGAAGGGGGTAAAGACGCGCCTCGCGCTCGGCGTCAAGGCGCGTCTCTAGGTGGACTTCTTCGCGCGGATCGATCCAAAAAAAACTGTGGATCGTCTGGCCCTCGATCGTCAGGGCGGCGACCGCCGTCGGTGCAAGGTAGACCGCGTTCCGCGGCCGCACCTCGGTTTTAAGGTACTTGAGAAACGTGGACTTGCCCGTCCCCGCCCGACCGGATATCCAGATGAGGCGCTCGCTCTCGTCCGCAAGGAGCGCCAGCGCACGCTGCATCTCGTCAGTGAGGATGATTTCGCCCATCGAGCCCTCGGTCCGGACCGGAAGATGCCACGAAGGATCGGCTTTAAGCCAGCGCGGCCGCGAAGCCCGCTTCGACCATCGCTTTGAAGCTCGTCTCGCGCTCGGCGCTCGTCGTCGCCTCGCCTGTGACAAGGTGATCGCTCACCGTGAGGATGGCGAGCGCCTCGACCCCATACTTCGCGGCGAGCGTGTAGAGTTCGGCAGCCTCCATCTCGACGCCGATGACCCCGAATTTGGCCCAGAGCTTCCACTGATCGGGGTCCTCTGTGTAAAAGGAGTCGCTCGACACGATTTTGCCGACATGAACGGGGAGCTTTTTCTCAACCGCGTAATCGTATGCCGCCTTAAGAAGGCGGAACGAGGGCGCGGGCGCATAGTCCATGCCCTGGAAGCGGATCTTGTTGACCGCGGAGTCCGTCGAGGCGGAGAGACCGAGGATAAGATCGCGCACCTTGATCTCGGCGCGGAGCGCGCCGCAGGTGCCAATGCGGACGAGGCGCCTGCAGCCATAATCGCGGATGAGTTCGTTGACATAGATCGAGTGGCTGGGCATGCCCATGCCGGTTCCCATGACGGACACGCGCGCGCCCTTGTACCGCCCCGTGTACCCGAACATGTTGCGAACCTTGTTAAAGAGCACGGGTTCATCGAGGTAGTTCTCGGCGATGAACTGGGCCCGTAGCGGGTCGCCCGGCAGGAGAATAGACTCGGCGATCTGGCCCTTCTCGGCGGCGATGTGAATGCTCATGGCTTTCCTCCGGAACGTGGTTAAACGCAGCGACGTGTCGGCCCTACGCCGACGTCACGCGCCGCGGATCAATCAGGATAGAATACGCACAAGGGGGCCTGAGCGCCTAGCGGGGGGAAGCCAGAGGTTTGGCACAGGATGCGGGCATGCGGCACAAAAGAAAACGCCCCGCGCTGCCGCGGAGCGTTATCTTTAGGCCTCATCGGGGTTTAGCCCGATTCATGTAGCACTAACGATGTTTCACAGAAGCCTATAGCAGGGGCAGGACTCGAACCTGCGACCTCCGGGTTATGAGCCCGACGAGCTGCCAACTGCTCTACCCTGCGTCGTGTTGAGATGACTTTACAGAAAACGCAAAAAAAGGTCAATAGGCGCGAAAAACAAAAAACCGAAATCCGCAAAAAAGTCGCCGAGGGAATATCTTCCCTCGGGGCGCACCAGCGCGGGTGGCTCCTGCGCTACAAGCGAAACAGCTTCCGCAGGTTCGTTTTGCGCCCGATGCGGTAATGCAGGTAAAACAGGAACAGGGCGATGGGCACCAAAGCGATGGCGACAATCGCCGACCAGCCCAGGACAACCCGCCGTCGCACAAAGTGGTCAACCGTCGCTTCGATACCCACACAGAGTCCGGCGATTGCAAGAAGCGCATACGCGATGACGTTCGCGCCTTTCCGCTTCGAGGCGCGGATGAAGAACGCCGCCGCCGCGGTGAGTGCCTCGAAAGTAAAGGCGATCGGCAGGGCGACGGGCGGCGCCCAGGAAAGGCGGCCATCCACCGCATCGAGCCCGATGAGGAAGGCGGGAAGCGCAATGGCGGGAAGCAACACCGCCCAGAAGGGCCGGCCTGCAAGAAGGAGCGGCGAAGTGAAGACAACCCATATAAAGGCGAGCGAAAAAAGCGGATAAAGTGACCAGGTGAGCGCGTGCGCGACGAGGAAATTGATCGCTGCGACGGTGAGGGCGGCGATGAGCGCGGAAACGGACAGCGTCTCCCAGACGATAATCCTGCGTTCTTTGTCCGTAAGTCGCTCGCGGTCTTCAGGATCGATATAGTGCTCATGAGACGCTTGCTCGTGCGGAACGTCGATCGGCTTGCCGCAGAGGGGGCAGTGACGGGCATCGGGCGCGAGTTCCACGCCGCAATCGCTGCAGTAGGGCATTAGGCATCCTCCCTGAGATTGCATGCAACCCGCACGGGGAGCCCAAGGCTCCGCAGGCGGACAAAAAACCGGCGTTCGAGCTCGCGCGAACGCGCAAGGCTGCCGAAGCCGATGAAGAGTTCGTCCTTCCAACTCACGACGGAGGCATTCGTTTTGGTAACACGGCTCGGCGCCGGGATGAAGCCAAAACCGCGGACGTGCGCGGCGGGGCCAGGGGGCAGGCCGATTGCACCGAGGTTCGAAATAAAGCCGGAGACAAGATTCTCCCCCATCGCGGAAAAGAGTAGCCGTGCAAAAACATCCTTCGCGAAGAGCGGTACAAGGCGGACAAGGATGTGCCGGCTCCCCGACACGTTGCGCGATATCTGCCGCGCTATGGACGCCTCATCGGTCTCGATGCGCATCTGATGATGGGTACGTGCGACGATTTCGCGGAACTCGCGTCGCCCCAGCCTGAAATCCTGGGTGACGAGCACAAAAAGGCTGAAATTGCGGTTCGACTTGGTCGGATAGAATTTCCGCATGTTGACGGGCACTTCGACCGCGGCGAACGGCCGCTGCCGCCGCCGCGCGCGCTCGGGTGCGTCGAACCAGATCCCCTGCAGGGCGTCGAGAAACACCGCAACAAGGAGCTCGGTGAGTGATACGCCGTACTCCTTGGCCTTCGCAAGCGCAGGCGCAAGAGGGAGCACCCCGGTAATCGTGCGATAGCGGTGCCGCGGCAGGAGGGGAGAATCGAGCTGGAAGGCCGGCTTGCCCGGCTCGGGGTGGGGAAAATGCCCTGCAAAATGACGGTTGTAGGCGTCCTCGTACTCCTCGGGGTCGGGTTCGGCGCTGAGGTCGTACACATCGGAATCCTCGCCACCCGGTGCGACGCCGCGCAGACGGAAATATTCGACAAGGAGATTCTTGAAGAAGCGTAGCCCGCCCGTTCCATCCGTAAGAGCGTGGGAAAACTCGCAGGCAATCCGCCCGCCCCGCGCTCGCACGCGAAAAAGAAGGGTGCCGTGGCGCCGCATTTCGAATTCCTGACTTGGAGATTCAGGATCAGCCTCGATGCGTAGCTTCCCCTCGTAGGGCTCGAAATAATACCAGAACAAGCCGCGCCTGAGCTCCACGACAAAGTATGGGAAGCGCCGCGCCACCCCTTCGAGAGCCGCCTGAAGCGCGGGGAGGTTCACGGGCTCGTCAAGCTCGGCGCTGAGCCTGAAGAGCCCCGTCTGCACAGAATCGGTCGTGGGGGGCATGATGGTCGCCGCATTGTCAAGGCTGTACCAATGCCCGGAATCATCGCGAAAACCGGTGCGCGAGCGTTTGCGGTTTTCGCGTTCGGCACGATCCTTGTCGGTCATAACGCCCCCTCAAAAAAGCGACCCGCGAAGTCCCCCTTTGGTTGCTAAAGGAAGGGGATGTACGGCATCGCAAGCACAAGCAAGGCTGTCACGATCAGCGCGGGCAGAAAATCGCCGGTCTTAAGCTTCTTGAGCTCAAGGAGGTTAATGCCGATCATGATGACGAGGGCTCCGCCTATACCCGTGAGCTCGGCGAGCATAAGATCGGTCACATAGGGTTTGACCCAGACGGAGGCGATCGTCAAACCCCCTTGGTACACGAGAACCGACAGCGCGGAAAACGCAACTCCTACGCCCATCGCGCCCGCGAACATAATCGAGATGAAGCCGTCAAGAAGGCTCTTGGTGAGAATGAGGGTGTAATCGCCTTCGGTACCCGCCTTGAACGAGCCGACGATCGCCATCGCGCCCGAGCAAAACAGCACAGACGCGTTGAGAAATCCATAGGCGAAGCTTCCGTCCTCCCCGCCTTTGGAAAAGCGCCTTTTGAGCCCCTCGCCGAGACGAAGCACGGCACCCTCGAGATCGAGGAGGGTTCCCACGAGACCGCCGACGATAAGGGCGAGCGCAAATGCGAGTATGTGACTCGTCTTCAGGGCCATTTGGATGCCGATGGTGAGCGAGATAATACCGCAGGCGGTGAACACCGCCTTTTCATAGCGTTCCGAAAACCCCTTCCGGAGGAGAAGACCGATAAGGGAGCCTGCGACGATGGCGATGGCATTGACGATGGTGGCAAACATAACCCGCTCCGTTCAAAGCGGATCAAGGCCTGCGTGAGCCTTGACCGCTTGAAATGGAGTATAGCATAATCGCGACCGAGCAAGGAGGGTCGGGATGGTCGAAAAACTCGAGGAGACCCTGAGTGCAAAAGCGCACTCGGGCCTGGCCCCGGACAGGCGGATATTCTGCGCCAACTGCATCCACTGTAAGCTCGTGCCTTCGCCCTCGGACGTAGCAGGTAGCTACCGGCTCCGCGTCCGTTGTGACGCAGGCAAGTGGCGCAAAAAGCTCGGCGAGGAGAAGATCTACAAGTACTTTACGGTCGCCCAGCGGAGCATCCCCGCCTGCGACGCCTACGAGGATATGGGCGACGCACAGGAGTTCCTCCGCGACCTCCGCAAGATCCTTCCGACGAGCGATGAGCTTTACTCTCTGTAAGGAACACAGCATGAAACCACACCGAACCTTACTCGCCGCCCTCGCCGCGCTTGCGCTTTTTGCCGCCTGCGCCTCGACGCCCGCATCGATTCCGGACAACCTCTCCGCGAGCGAACTCGTCCAGCGGGCTCAGGAAGCCTCAGATGGCTACAGGTGGGATAGCGCCATCGCCTATTACGAGGCCGCCCGCGAACGCTTCGGCTACGATCCCGCCATCGCCTGCATGGTCGAATACGAAATAGCGTTCATCCGCTACAAGCAGGGAAAATACGCCGAAGCGGAGAAGGGCTTCCTCCGCCTCCTCTCCCTCTATGAGGCGCCCGAGGGCTCAAGCCTCCCTCCGCGCTACAAGGTGCTCGCCGAAAAGGTCCTTCCCAAGGTCCGCGAAGCGCTCGGGAAGAAGTAGGCGCCCCGAGCGCCCGGCCCCCGATCGCGAAAAAACCTCGCAGCCCAGCCCTCCAAATGAAAACAAAAACCGCCGCGGAAGCCCCGCGGCGGTTTTTCTATAGGCGCGACAGGGATTACGCCCGTCGCGACAGGCGCTCACCACCAGCCAAAGGCGGTTCCGCAGCGGGTGAGGTACCAGATAAAGACGATGGAGGTCACCACCCCGTACACGTTGTACCAGAGCGCGAGGGCTTCGCCATCGCGGCGGGCGAGAAGCCCGGTGAACAACGAGGCGGCGATGCAGACGATGTAGCCGATAAGGGCAAGAATGCCGTAAAACGTGCTGGGGATGGCGAGGGCGTCGATGCAGAACACGAAGGTAAAGACGAAGAGGAGGATAAAGAGGCCAAAATTCACGAGGCCGTTCTTTGCGTCCATGTGCGTGACTCCTTTGCGCCGCAAAATACGATGGTTTTCGCGCTTGAGTATAACCCTCGCGCGGGGAAATGTCCACTCACAGAAACGACATCCGCTTCAGACCTCGCCCTCTGCAAGCTCGCTAGCGACGAGCTCCCACTCCGCATTGAGCCCTTCCGCCTCGCGATCGAGCTCATCGAGCGCCGCCTGGAGCTGTCGCATCTTTGCGCCATCAGCGTAGTTTTCGGGGAGCCCCATCTCACGCTCACAGGCCGCCTTTTGCAGGCCAAGCGCCTCAAGGCGGGCGAGTATCTCCTCTTCGCGGCGCTGTAGTTTCCGAAGCCGCGCCTTGCGCGCCTTATCCTCCTCGTATGATGTAGATCCACCGGAAGAGGCGGATGCGGGCGCCATACCCCGCGGCCCGGCTACGGACTGCGCCCCGGCCACGGCTCCCACCTGCGGGGTGGCGCCCGCTTCAGTCGACGCCCCCGCCGCAACAAGCGTCTTCTTTTCGAGGTAGTAGCGGTAATCGCCCACATACCACCGGGGCGCTATACCCGCTTCGAGCTCGAGCACGCGGTCGGCAAGCTCCTCGATAAACCCTCGGTCGTGCGACACAAAGAGGACGGTCCCCTGGAAGGCCTTGAGCGCCTCGAGGAGGACATCCTTCGAGGTCAGATCGAGGTGGTTTGTCGGCTCGTCGAGGATGAGCAGGTTCGCGGGCCTTAAAAGCATCGTAAGGAGGGCAAGGCGGCTCCGCTCGCCGCCTGACAGGACGCGCACCGGTTTTTCGACGTCGTCCCCCCTAAAAAGAAACGCGCCAAGGAGGTTGCGAACCTTCGGCAGGAGATCGAAAGGGCAGAGCGCTTCGACCGTCTCCTCAACCGTCACGTCGCCGCCCATGAGGTCGGCGGTATCCTGAGCGAAGTAGGCAAGCTCGACCCCCGAACCGAAGCGGATCTCCCCTTCGTAGTCGCGATCGACACCAGCGAGGAGCCGCATGAGCGTCGACTTGCCCGCGCCGTTCGGACCAACGAAGGCGACCTTCATCCCACGCTCGATCTCAAGGTCAAGGCCAGACAAGACGCGATGTGCGCCGTATGCCTTGCCGAGCCCCACGCACTTCACCGTGACCTTGCCCGAGTGGGGCGCGGGCGGAAAGGAAAAATGTATCTTTTTCATGCCCTCGGGGATTTCGATGGGCACGATCTTTTCGAGCTGTTTGATGCGGCTCTGTACGAGCGTAGCCTTGCTTGCCTGATAGCGGAAGCGCCTTATAAAGTCCTCGAGCTTCTGGATCTCCTCCTGCTGGCGCTCCCAAGCTTCGAAGACGGCGTCGAGTTCCTCGGCGCGGCGCTTTTCGTAGGCCGAATAGGAGCCCGGGTAGCGGCTGAGTTTGCCGTTCCACAGCTCGTACACCTCGCGGACGGTCGCATCGAGGAAATAGCGGTCGTGACTGACGACGAGGACGCCCCCTTTGTACTTCGCAAGAAAGCCCTCGAGCCACTCGCGCGCCTCGAGGTCGAGGTAGTTCGTCGGCTCGTCGAGCAGCATGATGTCGGGGTTTTCGAGCAGAATCTTCGCAAGGGCGACGCGCATCTGCCAACCGCCGGAAAACTCCCGCGCGGAACGGTCAAGATCGGTGGCACGGAAGCCAAGCCCGCAAAGCACCTCGCGAATGCGCTCGCGGCGGCGGTGATAGCCCGAATCCTCTATGGCTTCGTGAATCGCGGCGTATTCCTCAAGGAGACGTGCGGTCTGTCCTCCATCCTCCGTAGAGGATTCGAGGAGCCGCCCGATCTCGTCCTGCCGCGCAAGAAGGGCGGCGGCGAAGTCGTAGGCGCGCTCCGCCTCCTCGTAAACCGTCCCGTCGCCGTGAACGACGCCGGTCTGCGGAAGATAGGACACGCGCGCGCCGCGCGTGACCGCCCGCTCGCCCAAGTCGGGGGCGATGTGTCCCGCGATGATCCTCATAAGCGTCGACTTGCCGACGCCGTTCGGCCCTGCAAGGGCGGCGCGCGAACCGGCGGCAAGGTAAAGACTCGCATTTTTAAGGATATCGCGAGCCCCGAAGGCAAGGCTCACGTCGGAGAATTGCACAAATGCCATGCTCACCTGCCCGGACGCACAAAGCGGAGCGGTGGAAGCGATGAGGCCGCGCCAACCTCAAGACCGGAGACGCCGACCGCCGGCACAAGCTCGAGCGACGCATCGCGAAGGCGATACAGGTAGTCATTCCACCCGCCGTCGCCATGGTCGAAGCGAAGGGAGAGCGCCCCGTCCCAAGAGGCCGTAAGCGAGGGCGGCATAAACAGCCGGAACGCGACCTCGCCGAGCGCGGCTCCCGTGGTGCTACCGAGCTCCGCGCCCTCAGGGACGTAACCCGACGGAAGATTGGCGACGCCGGTCCAGGTGAAGCGCCTGCTGCGCGAAAGACTCAAGCGGCTTGCGCCCCGCTCGGCGCCCCCCGCATCGGCGGATTCGGTGGCTGGCGGGACAAACTCCCATTCCTCGCCAAAGGCCAGGAATGCGTCGAGGAGTTTTTGGCGACGGAGCTCCTCGTCACGGACGATATCCCGGAACTCGCGCGAAAGCACCACAAAGGTTGCGCGCCCGCTCTCGCCCGGCGAAAGCACGGCACCCGGACCGGGAGCATTCCCCGCGGCGGACTCGGGCGTAAGCGCCTCACCCGATCGCCCCGACCAGCTTGCCACGAGTCGCGTGTCGCCGTCAAAGCGCACCCGAAGTGGCGTCTCCTCAAAGACAAGCTCCCCCCCCTCCTCCCCGAGCGAGGAGTAATCGAACACCTTCGACACCTTGGGCAGTTCGACACGGATTTGGCGCCGCACGGCATCGGTGAATAGCCCATAGCGGGGGTTGAAGGTCTCAAGGTCGATATGGCCGTCATCGAGCATTTCCTGGAAGAACTCAGGCCGCCAGGATCGGGAGAACAAGAGGTCCGCCCGCGCCGCCTGATTCGCGCCCGCGCCGCCTGCGAGGGTCGGTGCTGGCGCGCGCTCCTTCGACTCGTCAAAGGCACGCATGGTGTTCGAGAACACATAGCCGCGCGACCCGTCGTCGGTAAGCACATAGTACCACCGCCCCTCGAGGACCTCGCCACCCGTGCTCACCACCTCGCCCTCGGCCTTGGCGAGCACCTTAACCGACTGCCCCTCGCGAAGCCGATACACGCGCCGCGCGCCGTTTGAGGGCTTTTCGCGGACGGGTAGCCCGTCGCGGCCGGCGATGAGGTAGAGGCTCTTTTCCGCGCCGAATTCCGCAACGCGCGCCTCGGCCTTGCGGCGCGAACTATAGAGCTCCACCTGCCAGAGCGGGAGCTCTATCTTCTTTTTCGAATCGGGCATGCCGACTACATAGAGCTTGTTGATGTTCGACCGAATGTACACAGGGACGACCGAGCCCGCAGGAAGCGGCCCTTCGGGGGCGGTCCAGAGCACCACCCCCCAACCGAGGCGGCGGGAGCATGAAGAAAGCCCTGCACACGCGAAAAGGACGACGAGGGCGATGGCGCCCCGCAGGATGCGTTGATGCCGCGGCGTCATGGAAATTGATTCTACACCTCGGCCCTGGCGCAAGGCAAGCCGCGGCTCTCAAAAGGGCTTTTCGGCCTGCGTGACAGAGAGCGGGCAAAGCGTTATGATTAAGATTTTATGAGCGACACCTCTCGAGTAAGCCCACCAATAGGTCCTGTCGCCGTCATCGAGATCGGCTCGACCGGCATCCGCATGGTCGTCGCGGAAATCGACGGTTCTGGAGGTTTTCGCGTCCTTGATCGGGCCGGAAAGCCAAGCCGCATCGGCCGCGACGTCTTCACGAATGGCTATGTGAGCCGCGAAACGATGCGCGAAAGCGTCGCGGTGCTTTTGGGCTTCCGCGAACTCCTCAAAGGCTACGGCATCGGTCCCGAGGCGGCGATGGTCATCGCAACCAGCGCCCTCCGCGAGGCGACGAACCGCGACACCTATGTCGATCGCGTCGCCCTGCAGACGGGCTTTCAGGTCGCGGTGGTCGAGGACATTGAAGAGAACCACCTCATGTACCTCGCGGTTCAGCATGCGCTCCAGGACGAACAGCGCATCCTTTCACGCTCGAACGCCATGATCCTCGAGGTGGGCGGCGGCTCGACCGAAATCATGCTACTCAGGCGCGGGCGCATGGCCGCAGCCCATTCGCTCCGCATCGGTACGGTGCGCGTCGACGAGCTGGTGCGCGGCTCAGGGACTGCGTCCGCATACCTCCGCCAGTTCCTCGAGGACAACGTGCGCACCGCCTGCGACCTCCTCGAAGAGGAACTTCCGCTTGAATCGGTAAAAACCTTCATCGTCATCGGCTCGGACGCTCGCCTTGCCGCCGCGCGGCTTCCGGCGGAGTGCTACGGCGAATACGCCGTCATCACCCGCGAAGAATTTTCCCGCTTCGAGGAAGAGGTCGCCGCCCTTTCGCCAGAAGACTGCGTCGCAAGACTCGGAGTACCCTGGGCGGAGGCGGAGAGCCTCGGCCCAGGGCTCGCCATCGAACGCCTCTTCCTCGAACGCACGGGCGCCGATTCCGTGGTGATCCCCAATGTGTCGATCCGCGAGGGGCTCCTTCTCACCGCGGCGCGCGGTCCCGATCGGGAACACGAGACCGAAATGCGCAGGCAGATCGCCGCAAGCGCCGCCTCGCTTGGACGGAAATTCCGTTATGACGAGGCGCATGCACGCCATGTGGCCACCCTCGCCGTCGGACTTTTCGACGCGATCCGCCGCGAGCACGGCCTTGGCGAACGGGAGCGCCTCCTCCTCGAGGCGGCGGCCATCCTCCACGATGTCGGGACATTCATCCGCACGAGCGGCCACCACAAGCATTCCGAGTACATCATCCAGAATTCGGAGATTTTCGGCCTGAACCGTGGCGAGCTCACCATCGTCGCCAACGTCGCGCGCTACCACCGCAAAGCGCCCCCCTCCAATGCGCACCTCGACTTCATCGCCCTCCCCCGCGAGGACCGCATCGTCGTGATGAAGCTCGCGGCGATGCTTCGCGTTGCGGATGCCCTCGACCGCGGCCACGATCAGCGCCTCAAGAACGTCACCTTCGAGCGCCGCGAAGACCGCCTCGCGATCCGCGTAGCGGCATCAGACCGCTCGGGCGGCCCCGGAGAGTTCTCGCTCGAGCGGCTGTCGCTCGCGGAAAAGGGCGACCTCTTCGAGGACGTGTTCGGCCTCGAACCCATGCTTTGTTAGGAGCGACCTGTGCCTTCCGAGTATTTCTTCAACCGTGAGCTCTCGTGGCTCGAGTTCAACGCCCGCGTCCTCGAAGAGGCGCTCGACCCCGCCAACCCGCTCCTCGAACGGCTCCGTTTCGCCGCGATCGTCGCGTCGAATTTCGACGAGTTCTTCATGGTACGGGTCGCCTCGCTCAAAGCCCGCATCCGTTCAGGCGACGCGACGCGCGACGCAGCCGGTCTCACTGCCGCCGAGACGCTCGAGGCCCTGGGGCGGCGCGCGAGAGAGATCATCGGACGCCAGTACGATTGCCTTCTCAACGACATCCTCCCCGCCCTCGCGCACAAGGGGCTTGCGCTTGCGCGCCCTCCTGAGTGGAGCCCCGCGGAGCGACGCTGGCTCGAGGAGTATTTCGCCGCGGGCATAGCGCCGGTCCTCACCCCGCTCCGCGTCGAAGAGGGAGAGGACTTCCCCTCGACGGGAAATCTCAGAATCCACGCCGCCTTTCTCCTCAAGCCCGATGGCGCCGATGGGGAGCGCCGCATGGCCATCGTCCAGGTGCCGCCGAACCTTGGTCGCTTCATCCGCCTACCCTCCGATGGCCGCGGCATCCGATTCGCCCTGCTCGACGACACGGTAGCCGCGTTTGGGAAACGGCTGTTCCCCGGCTACCGCGTCCTTGAGTCCCTCATCTTCCGCGTTACGCGCGATGCAGACATCGGCGTGGACGAGGAGCGCGACGACGACTTCCTCGCCGCGATGGAGGAAATCCTCGCCGACCGCCAGAATTCCTATCCGGTGCGCCTCACCGTCACCTCGGACTCGGAAACGATCGCCGAGCGCCTTCGCATCGCGCTCGGCCTCGAACCGGGCGACGTCTACCGTCTCCCCGGCCCCGTCGAACTCCGGAGCTTCAGCGAACTTGCGGCGCAGGCTAAAGAGGCGCTTCCTGATTCTGACCGCCTCTGCTATCCCGTGTGGCGCCCCGTGCGCCCGCCCGAACGCCCCGAGGGCTCGACCATCTGGGAGGAGATACGCACGGCGGACCGGCTCCTCCACGTGCCCTACGAACCATTCGATCCCGTTGTGGAATTCCTCGAAGAGGCGGCGCGCGACCCTGCGGTCCTTTCGATCAAGATGACGCTCTACCGCACCTCGGGCAACTCCCCCGTGGTAAAAGCCCTCACGCGCGCCGCCCGCGCGGGAAAGCAGGTGGCCGTCCTGGTCGAGGTGAAAGCCCGCTTCGATGAGGAGCGCAACATCGCCTGGGCGAGCAGGCTCGAACAGGCGGGCGCCATCGTCGTCTACGGCCTTGCGCGGCTCAAGGTGCACGCGAAGGCCGCCCTCGTCGCCCGCCGCGAAGAGGATGGCTCCATCGGCCGATACCTGCACCTCTCGACCGGCAACTACAACGACAAAACGGCGCGCCTTTATGCGGATTTGTCGATCTTCACCGCGAACGAGGAGCTCTGCCGCGAAGCCTCCATGTTTTTCAACACCATCACGGGCTACTCGGCGCTCCAGGAGCTCAGACAACTTGCCGTCGCGCCTTTTGACCTCAAGTCCCGCCTTATCGCGATGATCGAGCGGGAGGCGCAGCGCTCGACCACCGAGTCGCCCGGCCTTATCGTCGCCAAAATGAATGCCCTCATCGACGAGGACGTCATCGCGGCGCTGTACAAGGCGAATGCGGCAGGCGTCCGCATCATGCTCAACATACGAGGAGTCTGCGCCCTCGTGCCGGGCGTAAAGGGCCTGTCGGAGAACATCCTTGTCGTAAGTGTCGTCGGCCGCTACCTCGAACACGCGCGCATCCTCTATCTTCGCAACGGCGGTGCGGAGGAGGTATACCTTTCGAGCGCGGATTGGATGCCGCGCAACCTGGAGCGCCGCGTCGAGCTCATGTTCCCCGTCCTCGACGAGTCACTCCGTGAGCGGGTCAAGGAGATCGCCCTCGCCTATTTCCGCGACAACACCAAGGCCCACCGGCTCGGCCCTTCGGGCCGCTGGCGGAAGCTCAGCCCCGAGGAGGGCGAAGAGCCCTTCTCGGCGCAGGCCTGGTTCCACGAGAGCCTCAAACAGCGCCGCAGCATCGCAGAGGATCCGGCAGAGCGCGAGTTGCAGGTACGCAAGAGGCCGCGCTAACCGGGGCCTTTGCATCCCGCCGCTACGCGGCATACACTTAATGCGATAAGGAGGAGCGATGAAAAAGGTCTGCGTACTACTCGCCGACGGGTTCGAGGAAGTCGAGGGTCTCACGCCGGTTGATTACCTGCGTCGCGCGGGCCTTGAGGTGCGCGTGGCTGGTGTCACAGGCCGGGATGTGACAGGCGGCCACGACATCCGCATCGACACCGACCTCACCCTCGACGAGCTCGACGAGGATTTCGACGCCATCGTCGTACCAGGGGGCGGCAAAGGCTCGGAGAATATCGCCGCGAGCGCCGATGCGGTTGCACTCATCAAACGCCATTTCGCCGCGGGAAAGCTGGTCGCGGCAATCTGTGCCGCGCCTGCAGTCGTCCTCCATGGGGCCTGCGGGCTACTTTCGGGGCGACGTTTTACCTGCTTCCCAGGGCTTGAGCGGAACGTACGGGGCGCGACCTTTGTCGCAGAACGCGTGGTGGTGGACGGGAATCTCATCACCGCACGTGCCGCGGGTTGCGCCGGCGAGTTCTCCCGGGCAATCATAGCCTCGCTCCTCGGCCAGACGGCCGCGGACAAACTTGCGGAGACAGTTCTGCTCTAATTGCCTTTCGTTGCGCGTAAGACACAGGCGGCGGCGCGGGACGGATGCCGCAGGCCGGGCGGCGCCGCCTACTCCTCCGCAGTCTCTCCGAGCTCCGCGGGGCCACCCGCGGCGGTTTTTATCACGCGGAGCACGCGAGGTAGGGTGTCGAGGCGCTTGCCCTTTTGGACAAGAACGCCCACCACGACCCCGAGCGCAAGCCCCGCGAGCCCAGCGAGCGCGGCGGGAGCCTCCGAGGCGGCGGGGAAAAGCGAGCGGCCGAGCGCGTAGCCGCCGCCGAACAGAAGAAGCGGCAAACCGAGCACCCAGAGCGCTCCCTCGAGCTGGGCCTTACCCTCGACCTCAATTTCGACCTCGTCGCCTTCGGCAACCGGGACATCGTCCTTGTTGTAGGCCTTAAGACAATTGCGGCTCGCCTTGCATCCATCGTTGCCACAGGCACCGCAAGCCGCGGTCATCTCAAGCTGGACAGTCAACACCCTGTCCCGGATCTCCGTCACTATCCCCCGTTCGGTCATCGAGCACCTCCTCGCAGGGCATCCTGAGCGCCCGGATTGACGTGGCGCGTCCGTCTTCCGCGATTTCAATCACGCAACCTTGGAGCTCGAGCCCCGCGGTTCCGTCCTTGGACCAGGCGGGGATTCCCGAGAGGAATTCCCCGATCCGCGTCGAAGCGTCGAGGCCGCCCACGGAGAGGAGGCTACCCGTCCTCCCCGCGTCGGTGATCGCCGCCGTGCCGCCTGAAAGCACGCGAGCGTCGGCGGTGAGGGTTTTGCCATGGGACCCGATCATCGCGGAAGCAAGGCCGTCTACATGGAGCGCCATAGCCTCCTTTTCCGCGGTGGTTGCCGCATGAAAATCGAGGATGAGCACCGTAGCTTCCTCGCGGAGCTTCCTGAGCAGGTCGGTCGCCGATTGGAAGGGATTGGCAAGATGCACGCGGGGAAAACCCGCTTGGCCAAGTAACTCGACGACGGCCACCTTCCCCTTAGGGCTTGGGAAAATGCGGTAGCCGCGTCCAGGATTGCCATAGGGATAGTTTGCAGGACGGATGAGGTACGGGAGCTTCCCCATATGTTCGACGATGTCGCGTTTGTAGTAGCAGCACTCGCCAAGAGTGATCGCCTCAAGACCGAGCTTGTGCAGATAAACGGCGTGCTGCCGCCCGATCCCTGCGCCCCCCGTCGCCGAATCGGCGTTCCCGAAGACAAAATCCGCCCCCGTTTCGGCTTTAGCCTTTTTGAGGAGCTTCTTCAGCGTGAAGACGCCCGCCTTCCCGACAATCTCGCCGACGTAGAGTATGCGCATGCCCACGATTTCAATCTACCGGAATCGGGACCGAGTTACAAGCGCGCCCCCTACACTGGTATCCTCATTGATTGTCGTAGCGCTCTATGTCTTCATGGACGAACTCGAGGCTCACGCCCGCGGCGCGGAACATCTCCTCGCTCTCAGCGCCGGCATGATAGCGGCGCTCGGCGACCACGCGGACAATGCCACAGTTGATAATCATCATCGCGCAGGTGCGGCAGGGCGTCATGCGGCAATACAAGGTCGCACCGTCGATTGCGACGCCGCGCTTCGCGGCCTGGCAAATCGCATTCTGTTCCGCGTGCACGGTGCGCACGCAGTGCTGGGTGACACTGCCGTCCTCATGGACGACCTTTTTGAGCTGGTGCCCGACCTCGTCGCAATGCGGAAGCCCCGCGGGCGCGCCGACATAGCCCGTCGCAAGCACCTGGTGATCCCGCGCTATGACGCAGCCCGAGCGCCCCCGATCGCAGGTTGCCCGCTTGGCGATCGCATTCGCCACCTCCATAAAGTACTCGTCCCAGCTTGGACGGCGGTACCCCTCCTCGGCCATGGAGAACCTCCCTTAAAGGCCATCTTGACCCTGCCCGATCGCTCCGGTCAAGACGCGGCCTGTGTGTTTTTTCACCAGCACCCGACCCTTGTCCGCCCTTGCACTTTCGGACTATGCTCGCCCATCGCATCACACGGAGGAACAATGCGCACCAAGGCTTACCGCAGCATCCTCGCGGCGGGGCTGTGCCTGCTCGCCGGGGGTCTTGCCTCCTGCCAACAGGCCCCCACGCTGCCTGACGGCCTCTATGCCCGCATGAAGACGAGCAAGGGAGAGGTGCTCCTCAAGCTCGAGTACGAGCGCGCCCCCCTCACCGTCGGCAACTTTGTTGGCCTCGCCGAAGGCACGCTCGGCCCGCACAAAGGAAAACGTTTCTATGACGGCCTCGTCTTTCACCGGGTTGTACCCAACTTTGTCGTGCAGGGCGGCGACCCCGAAGGCAATGGCTCAGGAGGCCCGGGCTACGAATTCCCCGACGAGTTCAGCCCGGAACTCCGGCACGATGGCGAGGGGGTCCTCAGCATGGCAAACGCCGGCCCGGGAACAAACGGCTCGCAGTTTTTCATCACGCTCAAGGAAGCTCCCTGGCTTGACGGTCGCCACTCGGTATTTGGCCGCGTCGTCGAGGGCATGGATGTGGTTAAAAAAATCGCCCAGGGCGACAAGATCGAGAAAATCGACATAATCCGCGCAGGCAAAAACGCGCAGGCGTTCAAAACCGACCAGACCGCCTTCGACGAACGGGCGGTGGCCGCCGCCGCCGCCGCAAAGGCTCGCGTCGCGGCTCAGCGCGAAGCCGACCTTGCGCTCATCGCCAAAAACTTCCCCGACCTTGCCAAGGGCGACAACGGCATCTTCCAAAAGACACTCAAACAGGGCGCAGGCCCCAACCCCGCCAAGGGACAGACTGCGGCCGTGAATTATCGGGGCATGCTACTCGATGGCCGTGTTTTTGACGACTCCTCGCTCCGCGGCGGCCCCATCCGCTTCCGCGTCGCCGCAGGCGAAATCATCCCCGGCTGGGATATTGTAGTGCAGAGCATGAAAAAAGGCGAAAAGCGCCTTGTCGTCCTTCCGCCCGAACTCGCCTATGGCGAACGCGGCGCTGGCGGCGTAATCCCCGCGAACGCATTCCTCGTCTTCGAGATGGAGCTCGTCGACATCAAAAACTGATGCCGCACTTCCGGGGCGGCGCGATCGCCACCCCGGAAGCTAGGTCCGCCCCTGTTCGGGAAGCTCTTCGCGGACCTTCCACTTGCCCTCGCTGTGGACAAAGCGGGCCGCGGGGAAGTCGAGGACGCGGCCGTCCTCGCCCGCGGCTTTCACGGATCCGGAGAGCGCGTTGACCTCGATCACCCGGAACAGCACGCCGTCATAGAAAAACCGCACACCCTCGCCGGGAAGTTCGCGGCGCGCGTCACGATAAAATCCGTATTCATAGGCGAGGCAGCACAGAAGCCGACCGCAGGGCCCGGAAATCTTCATGCTGTTAAGCGAAAGATTCTGGTCCTTGGCCATCTTGATCGACACCGGCGTGAGTTTGTCGGAGACACCGTGGCAGCAGAGAACGCGTCCACAGACGCCGCAGCCGCCCGTCACCCGCGCCTCGTCCCGCACGCCGATCTGCCTGAGCTCGATGCGCATCTTGAATACCGCCACAAGATCCTTCACGAGCTCGCGAAAATCGACCCGCGATTCGGCGGAGAAGAAGAACAGCACCTTCGGCTCTTCGAGGAGGTAGTGCGCCGCGACAAGTTTCATGGGGAGCTTGCGCGCCTCTATTTTCTGGCGGCAGAGTTCGAAGGCCTTGCGTTCGAGTTCCTCGTTGGCGCGCGCCTTGGCGAGATCCGCCTCAGTTGCGCGCCGGTCGATCTTGAAAATGTCCTCCTGTCCGACATGGCCGGGACAGCGCACAAGGCCCTGAAGCTCACAGACATCGCGGCCGTAGCGTGTCGGCGCAACCACCCAGGAACGGGGGGCAAGCTCTCCCTCGCCCTCCCAATAGCCGAAAAAGGTTTCGTTTGAATGGGTCGCGCGAAGGCGGTAGAGCGGCGAAGGGAGCTCTCGCCCACCCTTTGCGGCCCCGCCTGTGGCGGGAGCGCCTGTGACAGGACGATCGCGCGAATCCCGACGCGGAGCGGTCGGGGACGCGGCTTCAGCGAAAGACGCAGCTAGGGGCGAATCACCCTCGTCCGCAGCTACCTCCTCCTCAAATCCGCTCCTCTCTTCACCATCGCGCCCCTCGAGGACCTCGTCTTCAAGCCGGCGGAGCTCCTCGTCGCTCGCATGCTCGTCGGGAAAAACGGCCATTGTTCAAGCTCCTTTTAGCGGAAAAGATCGACGAGCATGCCGTTGATCTCCTCGACCCGCCTCAGAATCTCGAGCTTGTCGCGCTGGTTGCGGAGTATCTCGGCGCCGAGCCGCTCGAGCGATTCATCGATCACCTGGACCAGGTAGTACTTTTTTCGTTTGAGGATGTTGCCGCCCGAAGTCCGCTCCTCCACGGCGTACGAACGCTCGACGACATAGTGCACAAAATCGCGCACCGCCTTTTTGTACGCCCGCACAAGCTCCACCGTGGGGTTTTCTTTGAGTCGGTCCCCCGCGCCGTGTACCTCGTCAAGCAGGGACTCGAGCGCGGCCTCGGAAAAAGGCTCGCCTCCCGCGCCTTGAGCCTCGGTACGCGCCTCCTCGACCGCATGCCCCAAAACCGTACGAAATAAGCCGCGGCTCTTTCCGGCTTTTTTGTCGTCTTCGCGCCGCTTGGGAAGTTGCGCGGGCGCGAAGGGATTCGGAAGGTCGCCAGGGAACCCGATGAGCGCCATGCTAGGCCTCGGTCGCCGCGCCGCCTGAATCCGCCTGCGCCGACACAGAGCGCGGACCTTCGGCCTGCGTCGTGAAATCGGCCTCCCGGAACCGACCTAAAAACCGGGCGGGATCGCCGTACCGCTCGACAAACGCCGCAAGCTCCTCTTCTGCGCGGTCGGGGCGGCCGGTGACGGCAAGATCGCCATGCACCACCGTATCCTCCTCGGCCTCAAGCCGGGGGGCGAAAACATTCCCCACCACGACGCCACCAGAAAGAATGCGCAATTGTTCGGTCACGTAGACATCGCCTTTTACAAGGCCGCCTATGATGGCAGACCGCGCCCGTATCGAGGCTTCGACCCGGCCGCCCGAGCCTATGACGACCTTGCCCGTCGCGCGGATCGACCCGCGCAGATCTCCGTCGACGCGCAGCATGCCTTCGACCGCAAGATCACCATCAAGGGCGGAACCCGCCCCAACGAGGGAGTTGACGAGGGAATCCTTAAACTCGGGCATGGACGCTCCGGACTACTTGCCTTCAGACGCCGAGGCGGCGCTCGATCGGATGTTGAGGAACTTAAGCGGATCTATAACGCCCGTACCGAGATGCACCTCGTAGTGGCAGTGCGGGCCGGTGGAAAGGCCCGTGTTGCCGATATAGCCGATGACCTGTCCCTGCTGCACCTTCTGGCCCTTGTAGACCCGGAATGACTGCATATGCGCGTACCGCGTAAAGAACCCATGGCTGTGTTGGATAATCACATAGTTGCCAAAACCCGAGTCGAACCCGACAGCTACAACCTTGCCGTCGGCGGTCGCGACAATCGGATCGCCGGTCCGGAACGTCGAAATGTCGATGCCTTTATGAATGTACCACTGACCGGTGAAAGGATTTTCATTCTGGCCATAGTACATGGAAATGTGACCGATGCCGCCTTTGATGGGCCAGATGTTTGGAATTTCGGAAAGAACCGCGCTGTTATTGGCGATAAGAGAGGCCACCTCGCCCAGAGGATCGACGGCCTTTTCAAGATAATCGGTCACCTTTCTGAGCTCGCCGATTTCACGGATCCCGCCCCTTCCAAGCTCGTCGGTCTCAAAAAACGAGGCAAGATCACCGCGCTGGGATGCGGAATCGCTCGAGGTCGCGCGAATGCCGACACGGGCGAGCGTGCCCGACAGCGCAGCCTCGAAGCGCTTTGCCGCGGTGACGAGCCTGCTCGTCTCCTCGCGGAACGCATCGAGATCCTCGCGGCTGGTTTTAAGATCCTCGGAACGGCTCTGGAGCTTGCGGGAGGTGTCGGAGACGCGCGCGGTGAAAAACACCGAGAAGAAAAACACAAGACCGAACGCGAGCACAATGCCCGCAAGCGCAAAAAACGAAAGCTGCACGTTGAAGATGCTCTTCTCGGTGTGCGGGATGAACATGATGGTGAGCTTTTGCCGACCGGCTTTGCCCACGCGGTGGAAAAAAGCGCCCAGGCTCCGGAACCACCCCGCCACCCGTGCGGCCACCCGCGCGAACAGGGCGTTTTCGGCTTTTTTGTATTTCTTAAGGGTAGACACGCCCACTCCTTGCGACGCTCGCACGAAAATATTCCGCTTCGATTTTACTCTACCATTTCAAGTATCGGCATGTCAAACAAAAACCTTCGCTCGCCTTTCGTTTGAAAGGCGGCGCTTTTGAAAGTCTTCCTGCGCGGCGTTATACTCGAATGGATGGAAATCCACGGTCCTGCCCGCCCGACGGTCACAGCGGTTGCGGCGCCCGAACCCGCCACCCTCGTCAACGATGGAGAGCTCAGCTTGACCTTCATCGGAGCCGGTAGTGCTTTTTCGAAGAAATATTACCAAAACAATCTGCTTATTGTGAAGGGGCAGGATCACCTCCTTGTCGACTGCGGCACCCGCACGCCCGAAGCGCTCGCCGCCCTCGGGCTTTCGGTGACAAATATAAAAAACTACCTCATCACCCACACGCACGCCGACCACATCGGAGGGCTCGAGGAGGTCATGCTCCTCAATCGGTACTTCGCCCGCCAAAAGGCCGCGATTGTCGTAACGCCCAGGCTACGCGACATCCTCTGGTCCTGGTCGCTCCGCGGCGGCGCCGCCTACAACGAAGTTCACGAAGGCAGACCCCTCACCTTCGAGGATTTCTGGGATCCGATTTTTCCCCGCCGCGTCCGCGGCGCCGATCGCGAGCTCGCCGTGGCCCGGGTAGGCAACATCGAGCTCGCTCTCTTTAGGACAAAGCACATCCCCGACACGGCATTAAGCTGGCGCGACTCCTTTCCGAGCTACGGCCTTGTCATCGATCGGCGCATCCTCTTTACAAGCGACAGCCGCTACGACCCCGAGCTGGTGCTCGCCATGGACGCGGCCTACCCCCTCGAGGCCATTTTTCACGATTGCCAGCTCTTCCCGGGCGGCGTCCACGCCTACCTCGAGGAACTCGCCGCTCTGCCTCCCGCGATCAAGGCAAAAACGCGGCTCATGCACTACGGCGACAAGGTCGAGGAGTTCCACGCACGCATCGCGGAGCTCGGCTTTGCGGGTCTCGCCGAGGAGTGGCGGACCTATCGCTTCCCCGTCGCTATGGCACACTAGGACAGAATCGCGCCGCCCTTGCCGCCGCGGCCGGGGCCTCGCTATTTTACTACCCGACACATCCTCTCCCCGAAAGGTGCACCGTTCATGGCAAAGCATCACTTCAAAACGGAGGTCTCGCGCCTCCTCGACCTCATCATCCACTCACTCTATTCAAACAAGGAGATATTCCTCCGCGAACTCGTCTCGAACGCCTCGGACGCGATCGACAAGCTCGCGTATCTCCGCGTTTCCGACGAGGCATACAAAACCCTTCCGCACGAGCCGCGCATCGAAGTCCGCCTCGATCGGGAGGCAAAAACCCTGTCGGTTCTCGACAACGGCATCGGCATGGACGAACAGGAGCTCGAGGACAATCTTGGCACCATAGCCCGTTCGGGCACGCGGCGCTTCCTCGAAACCCTGCCGGCTGAGGCAAAAAAAGATTCAAACCTCATTGGGCAATTTGGTGTCGGCTTTTACTCCGCCTTCATGGTCGCCGACCGCGTCGAGGTGACAAGCAGGCGCGCGGGCAAACAGGAGGCCTATCGCTGGGCGAGCGACGGCAAAGGCGATTACTCGATCGATCCCGTCCCCGCCTTCGACGCGCCGGGCGCCCACCCGACCGCCCAGGGCACCGAGGTGCGCCTCTTCCTCAACGACGCAGGCGAGGAGTACCTCTCGCGCTGGAAAGTCGAGGAGATTCTCAAAAAGTACTCGAACCACGTCGCCTACCCAATCCACCTCGTCTCAAACGAAGCCGAATACGACGACAAGGGCAAAAAAAAGGGGGAGTCCCCAAAAGACGAGCAGGTGAACGCGGCGAACGCCCTGTGGCGGCGCCCCAAGTCCGAGCTCAAGGACGAGGACTACAAGGAGTTCTACAAGGGATTTGCCGCCGAGCACCTCGGTTTCGGCGTCGCGGACGAGGAACCCCTTCTCTGGATGCACACCCACGCCGAGGGCACCATCGAGTACACGAGCCTCTTCTTTATCCCCAAGAAGGCGCCCTTCGACCTCTACCGCGCCGACTACCGCCCCGGCGTTAAGCTCTACGTGCGCCGCGTCTTCATCACCGATGACGAGAAGGAACTGCTTCCGGTCTATCTGCGCTTCGTACGCGGCGTGATCGATAGCGAGGACCTGCCGCTCAACGTTAGCCGCGAGATACTTCAGCAGAACCGCGTGATGAGCCAGATACGCCAGGCGAGCGTGAAGAAAATCCTCGGCGAGCTTGCCGATCTTGCAAAATCCGATCCCGAGAAGTACGCGGCCTTCATCGCCGAGTTCAACCGCCCCCTCAAGGAAGGCCTCTATTCCGACTATGCGAACCGCGACGCCCTGCTTGGCCTTGTGCGCTGGAAGTCCACCCGCACCGAGCCCGGAGTCGCGACCGCCGCCGGATGGACGAGCCTTGCCGAGTACAAGGAGCGCATGAAAAAGGATCAGAAGGCGATTTACTACATCACGGGCGGGGACGAGGAACGGCTGAGAAAATCCCCACTCCTCGAGGCGTACAGAAAAGAAGATATCGAAGTGCTCATCTGCCCCGACGAGATCGACGAGATCGTCGTCGGAAGCCTTGGCCGATTCGGCGACCTTGAGCTCAAAGCGGTAAACCGCGCAGGTAGCGAGGAAGGGCTTGCCTCGGCGAAAACCGCCGAGGCGGGCGCAGAAGCGGGCAAGGCCTGCGAACGGGCTAAGGCCGTCCTCGGTGACGCCGTCAAGGACGTCCGCCTTTCGAAGCGGCTTGCGGAAAGCCCCGCTTGCGTCGTCCTCGACGGCGACGATCCCTCGCTCCAGCTTCGCGAGATGCTCAAAGAGCTCGGCGGCTCGGATCTCCCTGAATCGAAACCCATACTCGAACTCAACGGCGCACATCCCTTGGTGCAACGCCTTGCGCAGGCGAGCGAATCCGAGGCCGAAGACCTTGCGCGGGTACTCCTCGGCCAGGCGCTTCTCGTCGAGGGCATCAAACTCGCCGATCCGATCGATTTCGCCGCCCGCATGAACCGCCTACTTGGCGCGAAGGAGGCATGACGCTTAAAGCGGGGGCGGGCCGCGATCCCTGCGATCACGGCCCCGACCCCGCCGCAAGCGAGGCTTAGCCCCGCCGCTTGATGAGCACAAGGCTCAAGTCGTCACGCACCTCGACGCCGCGGGTGTGAAACCGGAATTCCTCGAGGATATACTCAAGCATTTCCTGTGCCGTCCCGTCAGGCGCCCGCCCATAGGCGACAAGGAGCCCCTCGACGCCGAGGGGCTCGCCATCTACGTCGGGGCTCGCGATAAGACAGTCCGTATACACAAGGAGCGAATCTCCCGGCCGCGCCTCGAACTTCAGCGAGCGACAAGGTGTGGCAACGCCCTCGCGCCCGAGCGGAGATCCTTTATACGCGGTATCCTGCGGCGCAAGGAGACTTGCCCGCGCCTTCCCCGCACGCCGGAAGGCGAGGTCGGGGTGCGCGGCGTTCGCGTATTCGACCGAGCCGCCGTCAAGCCGTAAAAGGACCGCTGTGAGGTAGTTGTCGACGAGCGAAAGGTCACGCGACAGTTCCGCGTTTGCCACCTCGACGGCGAACCCCAGAGGACGGCCATGGGCTTGCTCGAAGGCGCGCCGAAAAACCGAGCGCGCAAGCACCGTGATGAGCCCCGAGGCGACTCCGTGTCCCGACACATCGCCCAAGACCAGCCCCGCGAGCCTCCCCTCCTTTTCATAGAAGTCGTAAAAATCGCCTGATACGCCGCGCGCCGGCAGATAGGCGAAAGCCAGATCCCAGTCTGTGAATTCCGCCTCTTTGCGCGGGAAAAAGCCTTGTTGCACCTGCACCGCGAGCCGAATATCCCGGGCGGCGGCCTCGTGTGCCGCCTCAAGGCGCGCATTCGCGGCGGCAAGGCGCTCGTTGAGGCCCATCTGCTCTTCCATCGCATCGGCAAGTTCGGCCGTCCTTCTGCGAACCACCTCTTCAAGCCCGGCATTGAGCCGCTCGATTTTTTTGCCAAGCCCCGTAAAGCGGCCCGCCAGGTACATCGCGGTGGACATGACGAGGACAAATGCGCCGACCTTCACGGTGATGAGGGTGGCGGCGGAGTTGAGCCCGAACAGCGCCGAAAGGAGCGCAAGAACCACGGCCGATGCCGCGATGGCGACAGCGGCGAGTGATCCTCCCCCATGCCGCGAGGCCGCCTTGCCGTCGCCCTCAGCGAACGGTCTTGCCGCGGGCTCACTACCCCCAGCCGCTCCGCCCTCACGCCGTGCGACCAGCATCCTAAGCTGGGCAATGCCGGGCAACGCCACGTCAAACACGAGCAGATAGCCAAAGGGTAGCACCAAGGAATACTGCCAGACCTTCAGCACCTCCTCGCCGAGAAAAAAGGGAGCAAGCAGGGCAGCGGCGGCCGAGGCGCCCGCATATATCCAGGAAAAGAGAGAAACACGGCCGCGGCACGAAAGATCGAAGAATAGAAGAAAAAACGCGACGAGCAAAAACAGCGAAGAAAGCTCGACGCCCCGCACGATGGCGGTATCGGCCACTAGATCGTAGATGACGTATGACCTTGACAGAATGTAGACGGCGAACAGGAAGGTCCCAAGACCGTGGAACAGGTAATCAATCCCCCTGGGCCGCAAGGCGAACAGAATGAGGTGGTAGAGCGCAAAGAAAAAGTAGATACCGATGAGCATGAGATCGAGGCCCTCGGCTTTCCGCGCGGCGAGGGAGAGGTAGTCGCCAAGCAGATAGGGTGCCGGAGAGAACAGACCGGTCCGGTAGTCGGCGGGATCGCCCAGGATGGAGAATGCAAGAACGTTCTTCCCCGGCCTGAGCGCGCGTTTGTCTATTTCGACAAGCGCGCCATGCACGGCCCGTTCACGGGCGATCCTGCCGGCCTTGTCGAGAAAGACCTCGCTCTGGATCAAGCTGCCGTTGAGATACACTTCCCAGTTTCGACCGATGTCCTCGAGGTAGAGACCAACGCCGCCGGCCGATTCAAGGAGTGATGGCGGTGCGTCAAATACAGTGAGGAGGCAAAATCGCTCCGCCGGCCCGGGAATCAGGCGCGGACGGGCGTTCGCAGCGAGCGCAGGGATGTCCCGCACCGACAGCGATCGGGAACCTCCCGCGGCCGGAAGCCGCGTCCAGCCCGGATCACCGGGATCCGGCTCGTAATAGGTCCACTCGACAAAAAAGTCCTTTCTCACGTAAAAGTCGAGTGCGGTAAGATCGATGAGCGCGGCGGACCCGGATTGCGATTCGAGCGCGCTGGACGCCGCTGGACCCAGCACCGCGGCACACAGTAGCGCGGCGACGGTCCGGCGCAGAGATTGGGATACTTCAGGCACGATGCTCCCCACCATGGAAAATCGGCCGTCATGCGACCGCGCTTAGTGTACACCGCACCGGGCGCGGGGGGAAGCGGCATAGCGCGGCAGACTCACACGGCGCCAAGCTCTTTAAGCCGGTCCCGGATAATGGCAGCGCGCTCGTAGTCCTCTCCCGCAATCGCTTCTTCAAGCTCCTTGCGCAGCCTGAGGGCCTCCGCGGCATTCGGTGCGCCACCAGCCCGGCCGGCCCCATCGCCATCAGGCGCGCCATTAGGCGAGCCTGATGGCGCGCCCTCGAATGTGCCACCGGGCTCCTCGCGCGCGTCGCCCGCGCCCTCGGTCACCAGGTTGACAGAAATACCCGCTTCGTCAACCACCGATTCCGCGATAAACACCGGACAGGCGATCCGCACCGCGATCCCGATGGCATCAGAGGGCCGGGCATCCACGAACAATTCCAGTCCCTCGCGCATGAGCACGAGCCGGGCGAAAAACGTGCCCTCCTGGAGATCGTTGATTTCGATGCGGCGTATCTCGGCACCAAGGCTCCGCACGAGCGAAATGGCAAGGTCGTGGGTGAGGGGGCGAGGCACCTCGACCCCGCCCATGCCGATAAGGATGGACTGCGTTTCAAGCTGCCCTATGAAAATCGGCACCGCGAGATCCGAGCCGCGCGGCCGCACGAGGACCACATTGCCTTGGTCCGTCTGCGCCACCGTCCAGATGTCCGCTTCGACAAAGGTTTCGGAAGACATCACCCCTCCGCATCAAGTATAAGGCCGAAGCCATAGAGCGCGCAAAGACCGGCTAAAGGCCTCATGGTTCGCGGATTCGCCGCCCGACCGGGCCTGAAGCAAGGCGCCCCGCCTCTAGCCTTCAAGGAGCGGAAAGAGACCGTCAAGCTCGGCAGGGCCGGGTTCCATCGGCAGAAGCCCGGGTATGACACCCCGCACCGCTTGCAGAATGGCCCGTGCGCGGCGCTCCGCCTCGTCTATCGCCCCCGTCCGGGAAATCATCCCGATTGTCTCCTCGACCGCAGAAGAGTCGGGCCCGCCTGCACGGGCCTCGTTAAACAGCCGCGGGAGCTCGCGGCGCAGCCGGGGCTCCCGATCACAGGCCACAATGACCGGAAGGCTCTTTTTCCCCTCGACGATGTCGTCACCCCGCTTTTTGCCCGGATTCCCCTCGCGGAGATTGCGGACATCGTCGAGAATCTGAAACGCGACCCCCACCGACTCGAAGGCGGAGCCGAGAGCCTCAGCGGCCCCCGCTCCAGAGCCCGCGGCGAGTGCGCCAAGCTCGGCGGCAGCCCGCGCGAGAACGCCCGTCTTGAGCGCGCACATGGCGAGGTAGTGATCCACCGAGGGGATGTACGAATGCGTGCGATGCCAGGTGATGTCCATCGCCTGGCCGAGATGCAGACGCCGCATATGGAGCGCATACCGCCCATGGAGGGAGAGCCTAAGCGCGGCCGACCCATCGAACTCGTCGATGAGCGCAAGCGGAAGGAAGTAGAGAAGGTTCCCGGCGTTCACCGCAAGATCGAGTCCGTACATGAGATGTATGGCGGGACCGCCGCGCCGCATGTCCGCAGCATCCTCGATGTCGTCGACAATGAGCGTACCGTTGTGTGCGATCTCCACGAGGGGGGCGAGCGACAGGGCGCCGTCCTCGCGTCCGAACGCGCGCGCGGCGAGCACGAGCAGAAGCGGCCGCCACCGCTTGCCGCCCCTGCGGATGAGCTCGAGGGCGGGCGAGTTGAGACTCCGGGCGATTTCTTCGGCAGGGGGATTCGGCAAGGGGCCGAAGAAGCGGGCGAACCAGGCCTCGTCGGGCGCCGTAGGAAGGACACGGGCGATCTCCCCTTCTATGAGGGCGAGGAGTTGCGTATACTCGGTGCGCATGCCTCTACGATAGTCGAGAAGGGAGACGCTGTCCATGTCGGCCTCGAGTTATGAGAAGCCCGATTTCTGGGCCCAAAAGGCGAAAAAGGAAGGCTACCCCGCACGTTCGGTCTACAAGCTCGCCGAAATCGACGAGAAATTCCGTCTCCTTAAGAAGGGCGCGCGGGTTCTCGACATCGGCGCTGCCCCCGGGTCCTGGAGCCTGTGGGTGCTCAAACGCCTCGCGGGCAGTGGCTTCCTCGCGGCCGTCGATCTCAACCCCCTCGGCATCCAGCCGCCCTACGGCAATTTCCACTTCATCCAAGGAGACCTCTACGCCCCGGAGGTTCGGGCCGATCTCCTTGCCCGCGGCCCCTACGACCTCGTCCTTTCGGATGCCGCGCCCGCGACCACCGGCAACCGCCTCGTCGACCAGGGCGCAAGCGAGTCGATCGTCGAGGCGGTCATCGCCTACGGCGAGGAGGCACTTGCCGTAGGCGGCGCGCTCGTCGTGAAGATATTCCAAGGCGGTTCCGAGCGCGCGCTCATCGATATGCTCAAACAACGCTTTACCCAGGCCCGCGGCTTCAAACCCCAGGCATGCAGAGCCGAATCGTTCGAAACCTACCTCGTCGCGACAGGATTCAGGGCGTGATCGACTGCGCCCACTCCGCTTCGATCCTGGCGATGAACGCCACAAGTTCGGCCGTCGAAGGCCGGGCCGCAAGAAGGGACAAAAATTCAGCGCGCTGACAGAGATGCGAAATCTCGGCGAGCGCCCCGAGATGGCTCCGGGCACCCGCCGAAAGGATGACGAAGAAGACGGTCACGGGCTTGCGGTCGAGCGCGTTGTACGAAACAGGTGATTTGAGAAAGACGACCGCGACCCGCTCTTCCGCCGCGTCGGCGATCAAAGGGTTGCGGGGATGAGGAATCGCCACGCCATGCCCGATGGCCGTCGGCATGAGCGCCTCGCGCTCCAGCATGGCCTTGAGAAGAAGCTCGCGATCGAGGCTTTTGGGAAGAACCAGCGTCTCGACCGTTTCGCGGAGCGCGGCCGCGGGCGTGCCGCCCCCGACGTTGAAATAGACACCGCCGCGCTCCACCAGCGTGGCAAGACAGCCTTGTATGGCCATAGGGGCTCCTTGCGGGAAAAGTATGCCGACAGGCTGTTCTCCGTGCAAGGGCTGTGCACAAGACTCGTCCCGTAGACAAACGCACAAATCTCCATTTTTAACATATTGACGATTGCGTCGATACTGTTAGAATAGACCTCCTGAGAGAAGGAGCGCCCATGTCCGCCACCCTGACCGCGTCCCAGTGGAACACACTGGTGGAACAGATCGCCAGTGCGTTTCGTTTCAGCGCCGAGGAACAGAAGCGTCTTGCGGCCAATAAAACAGCCCGCCTTGTCGCTGCCATCCCCTTTGTCGCCGCCTGCCAGCAGCCGGAACGCACTGCTCTCGCCCATCTTGCCGTCTTTGTCCTTGCAAGCGCGCCTTCCTGCCGCCAGGTCTTTGATCACGGCCCCCTCGACAACCGCGATCCTCTTGCACGCCTTGCCCCCATTGCGGATTTTCAGGGCGGCGATCCAGAGATCATCGACCGCGGCATGCGCCTTCTTGGCCTCGTCATGGTAAACGGCTACCAAAAAGATCTCGACAAAGATGCGCACAGCAGCGAGTACAACCCCCTCCTCGCCCGCGCATGGGACCGTGACCGCATTGCCAGCGAACTCTCCGCGCCTCTGCGTTCCGCCTCCTCGCCCCTTGATCCTTATATGTCACTCGACGAGGCACTTCGGGGATTTTGGGATAATCCATGAAGCCACAACTTAGAACAACCGGTATATTTCTAGGCGTCATTTTCTCTATGGGATACCTGCTCAATGGAATAAAATATATGGTGGAAAGCCCCAGTGCCATAACCCGGCTTTTTACCAGTGGAGCAAATTGGCTTCTCCTAGGGATGGCTGGCGCTTTTTTCCTAAGCGCCTTTTACGCCATCCTTCAGTGGCTCCAGCCCCTTATGTTCCTCATCATGGCTCCTATTTCGATTCTTCAGGGGGAGTCATTTTATGGTCTTGGAGCATTCGTCATAGCCATGCTCCTGCTGTTCCGGCTGGGTTTTTTCAACCGCCATCGCGTTTCAAAGCTGATTATTTCCCTTGCATACTTATACGTATGGGAAATCATCAAAGCTTTGCAGAGCACTGGTGGCTTGATAAATGCCCTCATGCCCGTCTTTTTTATCACGGCCTTTCTCCTCATGCTCTACTTCGCGTATCAGGAAAAGATCATGGTCTACCTGAAAGAACCAAAAGAGCGGCTCTCACTTGCGGACAAGGGCCTCTCGGCTGCGGAAAAGACCTACGTCCTTGCGCTCATCAAAGGCCTTACCCCCAAGGAAATCGCCGCAGAATACTCGGTGTCGGATTCCACCGTCCGCAACACGCTCTCCCGCGCCTATCAAAAGCTCGGCGTTCCCGACCGTGCTGCGCTTTTGGCGCTTGCCACACGATACGAGGTCGCCGAATAGAAGGCTTTGCGGTAAAGGTTCTATCAGGGCTCAAGAAGGGCAAGGTGGAGATCAAGGACATCGCCCGGAAGGAGTTCCTTTAAGGCGGCCGCGAGATGTTCACGGCGGATGCCGGGAGGAAGGCCGAGTTCGGCGAGCGTGGCAAGCAGGGCGACACCCTCCATGCGGGGAGCGGGCAACTTTTCGAGATAGACCATGATCGCGCGGGCGCCCTTCACACCGCAGGCCTCTTCCACCTCGGCAGCGCGCACGGTCGTCTCATGCTGCGTATCCGGGCGAGGGGCGACCGCGTCGTACCAGGCAAGGACGCCCCCCTCCTTGAGCGGCCCCCGGGCCGCACGGAGCGCCTCGCCTCGTTCGAGCGCGAGCACGAGGTCGGCCGAGGTGGGGAGTGCGCCGACAAAATCGGCGGCGCTGGCAGAGCCAAGGGCTTTGGTGGAGCTAAGGCGCACAGCATGCGCCTCTACGCCGGAGGACAAAAGAGGAAGGAGCAAGCCCTGCGCGGAGAGCCCCGCATGCCGCGCGGCACGGAGCAGTATCGAGGCAAGAAAGCCCACCCCTTGGCCCACAACACCCATGAGGTATACGTCATACTGCTCGCTCACGCTTCCCTCCCCCGAGGCCAGCTTTCGTCATTTCTATTCTAGGTGCCGCACGCGTCTATCCGCAAACCCCGCGCCGGTGGTATATAGTGACGGTCATCCCAACCCCGCAAGGCGGTGTCCATGGCCCGAACTACGCCCCTACGCACGCTCCTCCCCCTCTTCGCACTCGTAGCCCTCTTGTCTTCCGCCTGTGTCGAAGGAAGTCCCGCAGGGCCGGTCGTTTCGCTCATCCCCAAGGATGCCGCCATCGCCCTCGTCGCTGAAAAACCGGCACAGCTCTACGCCGCACTTGAACGGTTCTGGACATCCGCGAGGGTGGCGACCATAGCCGGAGGCGAGCTCGAAACCTTTGTCGCCCAGATACCGAACCGCGCCGCCATCGAAAAGAGCCTTGACGCCGCGCGCCCCTGGGCGGTCGCCTTCGTCCCCGCCGAACCAGGTTCCAAGGAACTCCGTGCACTCGTGTACCTCCCCTACCGCGGCCAGAACATCGATGCGCTCAGATCATTGGCGGGGGATAGATTCCAACTTCTCTACCAGGCGAAAAAAGAAGGCTATGTCATCTTCGGGGACGAATCGTATCCCCTCTCCTTCCCCCCGAAGGAAGCGCGCGACCTCAAGGAACTTGCCCGCTATCCGGCCAATGCGCTCAAAATCTGGGCGGATCCTGTGGCGCTCAAGCGTCTTGCGACAAACGATTTCGAGGCGATAAAAGCCGAGGTGCGCCGCCTCGTCGGCTCAGGCGGCATGGCCAGCCGCGACACGGCGCTCAAGGCGCTTGAAAACGGGGCGCTCAGCCTCCTCGCCGAGCTCGGCTCCGCCGACGCGGCGCTCGTATTCTCCTCCGAGGGGCTCCTTGTTCGCATAGGCGCCAACGCGCTTGCGGGGGCTTCGATGGAAAAACTCTTCGCCCGCGCGGCGCTTGCGCCATCGGCCCTCGAGTGGGCCGGCCAGGTCTCCGCCGAGGCGCTCTACGGCTACGCATGGTCGATCGAGCCGACGGTCGCTACCGAGCTCTCCGCGCTCTACCTCAAACTGCTGTCTTCCGGCCTCGTAGGCCAGGCGGGTGACGAGGGACAAAAACTCGCCACGCTCGTCGAACGCTACGCGGCACTCATGGCCAAATGGAGCGCACTCTCAGGACCCCGCGGGGCCGCCTCTTTCGATCTCGACATCGATCCTGCGGTAATCGCGGCTCTCGACTCCGCCACGGGCGATGGCCAGGCCCTGTCTGAGGCCCTCGCCACGGCCTTCGCCCTTCGGCTTGAGGCCTTCCAGGAGGTCAAGGACGAGGCACAGTACCGGAAGCTCGTGCAGAACATGGCACAGGATCCCGAGCTTGCGGCCATCCTTTCGCAGTTTTCCGAGCTCTTTGGCATGTCCATGGAGCTTGCCCACACGGACAAAAAGGAGGGCGCCTTCGCCTATGGCGAGCTCGGCTTCTCCCTGCGGATCATCGACGAGGCAAAGTTCGGCGCCCAGGGCGAAAGCGCCGAGGCCGCCCGGGCCGCACTTGAAGCGGTGGCGCGGCTTTTCACGCTGCGGTATGCGACATCCAAAGGCCGCATCGTGATAAGCCTCGGCAGTCCCGCCGAGCTCAAAGCCCTTGCCGACCGAGCCGCCGCGCCGCACGCGATAGCAGCCGACCCCACGTTTGTGTCATTTTCAAAACAGCTTCCTGCCCGAGTGCAGCTCATCGGCTCGCTCTCGATGCGGCGCCTTGCGGGCATGATCGTGAAGGCATTGCCCGCGGGGCAGGGGAGCGCCTTCGATCCTGCGGGCTTTAGCAACTGGTACAGCTATCT
The DNA here is from genome assembly GCA_029265615.1 of Spirochaetota bacterium. Taxonomy (GTDB): domain Bacteria; phylum Spirochaetota; class Spirochaetia; order Treponematales; family Rectinemataceae; genus JAEUJG01. The sequence goes on along the minus strand of JAJUIB010000003.1, from coordinate 107,902 downwards.
CGCACTCGAGGGCAGAGCGGGCGCTTCTCGCCTCGAAACGGGCTTCATGCTCCCCGCCGGGGACTTCGCCGCCGCATTCGGGCTTTTTGCAACGATCAAATCTTCAGGATCGGGAGGGATAAGCGAATGAGCGCACGCGGTGAGACTCAGGGTGCGCCCCCGGAAGGCGCGGCGGCGCGCGCAGGCACGGCCTTCGCCGAACTCTACCGGGTCGTCGCGCGGCTCCGCGCACCGGACGGCTGTCCCTGGGATCGGGAACAGACGCCCCGGAGCCTCCGCGGCGGCCTCGTCGAGGAAACCTACGAACTCATCGAAGCGATCGACGAAGGCGACGCGGAACACATCCGCGAGGAAGCCGGCGATCTTTTCCTCCTTGCGACCATGATCTCATACATGCACGAAGAGGCGGGTGAGTTCCGCGTGGACGAAGCGCTCGACGGCATCGCCGAAAAGCTCATACGGCGCCACCCGCATGTGTTCGGCGACGCGAAGGCCGAGACCCCCGACAAGGTCCTTAAGCAATGGCAGGAGATCAAGGAGAAGGTCGAAGGCCGAAGGCCCAAGAACTCAATCCTCGACGAGGTGCCGCGCGCCTTGCCGCCGCTTGAACGCGCCTACAAGGTCCAGAAAAAAGCGGCGAAGGTCGGCTTCGATTGGCCGCGCTCCGAAGAGGTCTGGGCAAAGGCGCGCGAGGAACTTGCAGAGGCCGAAGCTGCCTGCGAGGCGGCCGCGCGATCGGGCGATCACGCGGCGCTCGAAGCGGAAATAGGCGACCTCCTCTTTTCCATCGTCAATCTCGCGCGCTGGCTTGGCGTCGATCCGGCGCTCGCCTTAAGCCGCACGAACGAGAAATTCACGCGCCGGTTCCGCCATGTCGAGCGGCGCATGGCGGAACAGGGGCGCGAGCTTTCCGCGGGCGAAATGCGGCTCATGGACGAGTTGTGGGAAGAGGCAAAACGGGCGGAGCACTAAGGAGGAAGCTCTCAAGGACAGGCGCGTCCCGCGCGGTTTATGGTGCGTTTACGGCGGCTACAAATGCGCTGTCAGCGGCCGGCCAGATCTGGGCGGCAAACCCAGCGGTCACGGCCGAGCTTTCACGGCACCGCCGCAGCTCAGGCGGACGCTCCGGTGCCAGAGTCCTGCGGCTTGCCGCACGCGCGTCCGCCTCGGCGGCAACACGCTCCGCCTCGAACTCGGCCGCAAGGCCGCTTAAAAACGCCGCGTCCTCCGTAAGAGCCCCTTCGCTCGATGCGCCGAGACTGCCGAGGAGCACAAACCGGCTCATTTTGGGATCTCCCCCTGAAAGAAAGGCAGCAAAACGTCGGCGCCACTCCGCCGCTTCCGCCGCAAGCGGTTCTCGGCAGACGCCAGAGCGTTCGCGGCGCTTTGCGAGCAGGATACCCGCTCCCGCCGCCTCAAGCGCGGCGCTCGCCTCGGCCTCGCTTGATCCGGGAAGCGGTTCCCAGGCAAGGCGGACAAAGGGGTGGTTCACGGCATCGAGGAGGAGGAGTGCGGATTCGTACGAGTCGAGGCTCGTGTTCTTGCCAAACGAAAGGCAGAGGGTGACGCCACGGCGGGCGGCAAGGTCGGCCAGGCGGCGAAGCTCATCCGCAAGAAGCGCGCGGCCTTCCGCACCAAGACGGCACGCGGACACTGTCCCCGCATATACGCGGAGGATGGGCGCCTGAAGGCGCAGGGCGCGTTCGAGCTGGTGTTCGAATGGATAGATCGCCCCGCTCTCGCCATGGAGCCTAAAGATCGGCGCAAACGAGGCGACCGTCGCACCCGCGCGCAGGGTATCCATGAGGAGCGCTTCGGCACCGCGCGGGTCATCCGCCGCCTCTCCCCACTCAATGCCATCAAGGCGCGCAGCGGCGACAAGCCGAAGCGCCTCGGCGGGGCTGCGGTTCAGACATGCAATAGACGAAAGGGCGACGCGAATCATGGGCGCTCCCGAGGTAGGCCATCCATCCGATGGCTGGCCGTATTTTGCGATGTATTTTCAAGCAAACCTTACTCTATGGGCGGACTTTGCGCAAGGGCGCGTTTATTGACATTGATGTCGTAGTAGCCTACTATGGGTGACACAATCATCGCGAGGAGTTCCGCAAATGCCCAAAATCGTCGATTACGACGAACGCCGAAGCGAAATCGCCGCCAAGGCGGTCACGGTCTTCGTCCGGGATGGCTTTCACGAGGCGAACCTCTCGAAGATCGCGGAACTCTGCGGCTTCGGACGCACGACCATCTATAAGTACTTCCGTAACAAAGAAGAAATATTCGTCTACACGCTCGAAGAGGTGTTTGGGCGCCTTGAGCGGATGACGAAGGCGGTCATCGACGATCCGCGTCTAGGCCCGGCGGACAAGCTCGAAACCCTTCTCGGCCTCCTCGTCCGCAAAGCCGTCGAAGAAAAGGATCGGATGACCCTCATCCTCGACATTCTCCTCCATCCTAACCGCGAAAGCCCGCATGCGGCCATCGACGCGGGCAAACAGGTGCGCGAGCTCCGGGCTTCGATCGAGCGCCTCATCGCCGACGGCATCGCGGCGGGAGAGCTTAAAACCGTCAACCCCCAGGCGATGGCGTTCACGCTTTTTTCCCTCGTCGAGTCGTCGACCGTTCATAATTCGCTCTATTCCAATTTCTCCCTCGAAGAAACGCTTGCCGCGGCCAAGGCGCTCCTCGAGGGGCTCCGCGCGCGCGGCTAAGGACCGGCATGAAAGACCTCACCACAGGGAGCGAGGCGAAGGCTATCGTCCTCTTCGCCCTTCCCATGCTTTTGGGCAACGTTTTCCAGCAGTTCTACAACATGGTCGACAGCTTCGTCGTTGGCCGCTTTGTCGGCACTGCGGCGCTTGCCGCAGTCGGCACCAGCTTTCCGATCGTCTTCCTCACTATCGCCCTCATCATGGGGGTGACGATGGGCTCGACGGTGCTGGTCGCCCAGTACTTCGGCGCCAAGGCCTATGAACGCGTCCGGGCGGTCGTCGACACGGCCTACCTTTTTCTCGGCGTCGCCGGACTTGCGCTGTCCGTCGGGGGCGTCCTCCTCACCGAGGCGATCCTCCGCCTTCTCGCCGTTCCTGAGGCGATTCTTCCCGATGCGGCGCTCTACCTCAAGGTGATCTTCGCCGGCATGCTCCCCTCGTTCGGCTACAATGCCGTCTCTGCGATACTGCGCGGTCTCGGCGACTCGAAAACGCCGCTCTACCTGCTCATCGTTTCCACCATCCTCAACATCGCCCTCGACCTGCTCTTCGTCGTCGCCTTCGGCTGGGGGGTTGCCGGCGTTGCCTGGGCGACGGTCATCGCCCAGGCCGTTTCCTTTATCGGCGCGATTATCGTCCTCAATCGGCGCAACGAGTTCCTCAGGCTCAAGCTCGCAGAACTCCGCTTCGACCGCGAGGCCTTCGCGCTGTCCCTGAAAATCGGCCTTCCGACGGGGATACAGCAAACGCTCGTCGCCGCGGCTATGATGATGCTCACCCGCGTCGTCAACAGCTTCGGCACGGTGACGATGGCTGCCTACGCCGCGGCAAGCCGGCTCGACTCCTTCGCCGCAATGCCGGCGATGAGCCTCGGCGCCGCCGCCACCACCTTTGTCGGTCAGAATCTGGGCGCGGGCAAACCCGAACGGGTCCGCCGCGGTCACTTCTCGGCCCTGCTCATCGGCATCGCCTTCTCCCTCCTCACCGCCCTTGTAGTCGGGCTCTGGGGCCGGAACCTCATGGGCATATTCACCACCGACGCCGAGGTTGCCGCAATCGGCGCACGCTACCTCCTCATCGTGGGGATGTTCTACTTCCTCTTTACCACGATGTTCATCACCAACGGGGCGCTCCGCGGGGCGGGCGCCGCGACGGTGCCGATGCTCAACACCATTCTTGCCCTCTGGGTGGTCCGCCTGCCTGTCGCCTTCCTCTTCTCAGGTCCTTTGGGCCTCGGCTCGGACGGAGTGTGGCTCTCAATCCCAGCAGGCTGGCTTGTCGGCGCGGGCATGGCGCTACTCTACTATCTTTCGGGGAAATGGAAAAACAAAGCGGTCATCCGTCCCGCCCCTGTCGTCGATTAAGGGGCTTACAAGCTTCGTAACACTAGGCTGGAATCGCCGCCGCCGCTCTGCGTATACTGAGGCATGGTTTCGGCGCTCTCGCCCGCGCGGCTCAAAGCCGCGCGGAACAGCTTTTTCGCCTTCAACGTCCTCAATTCGGTTTCCTTTGTCCTCCTCTCCGGGAGCTTTATCACCCTTTTTGCGCTCAGGCTTGGCGCCTCGAACGCCTTTGTCGGCCTCCTCAACGCCTGCGCCTATGCGAACTACTTTTTCCTGCCTGTTGGCAAACGGCTCGTCGCGCGGCGCCGCATTGTGGAGGTTTTTGGCTGGGGCTGGATGCTTCGCTACCTCTCGATGATCCCCCTGCTCGGGGCGCCCCTCCTTGTCCTTGCGGGACTGCCGGGGGTGGGATTCGGCCTCATCCTCGCGGGCGTCGCGCTGTTCAATGTATTTCGCGGCATCGGGCTCATCGGCAACAATCCAGTCCTCGCCTTCCTCGCGGAGGGCAAGGACCGCGGCGTCTTTCTTGTCAACGTGCAGATCGTCAACAACCTCGCAGGCATGGGGACGAGTCTGCTTGCCGCCCTCGTCTTGGGGAGGGTTGCGAGCGCGGCGCTCTATGTTGCGCTCATCGCGGCTGGTATCGGCGTCGGTATCGCGGGCTCGCTCCTCCTCCTCAAAACGCCCGAACCTGAGGCCTACCGCCCCCGCGATTCGACGGGGCTCTGGCGCACCGCCCGCGAAGCCTTCCGGGAGCCAGCCTTCCGCGTCTTCATCGAAGTGCTCGTCCTTGTCGCGTTTGTCGCGGGTATGGCGCGGAGCTTTCTGCCGGTCTATGCGAAGGAGGTCTACGCGCAGGGGGACGACCTCATCATGCTCTATTCGCTCCTCGGAAGCCTCGGTTCGGTGGCGATGGGCATCCTTACCCGCCTCCTCGTGGACCGCCTCGGCGCAAAGCCGCTCTATGTGATCTTCACCGCGGTTTCCGCCCTAAGCCTCATCCCCGCGGCGCTCTCGCCCTCTCCGGCTTCGCCGCTTGGCGTCGCGCTCTTCCTCGGCGCACTCCACTTTCTCTCGTCCTTCGGCCTTTCGGGAGAGGAAAACGCAGGGCAGACCTACTATTTTGCGCTTGTGCCGCGCGAGCGGACGCTCGATCTCGCCGTTGTCTACTTCATCGCCTACGGCCTAGGCGGTTCGCTCGGGGCGGGGGCGGGAGGCCTTATCCTGGATGTCCTACGCGACGGGATCGGTGGAGCGTGGAGCCTGGGACGCGCGGATTCGTATCGCGTGTTTTTCGGCCTACTGCTTGCACTCCTCGTGTGGGCTCTTGTCCGCATGGGCAGACTGGTCAGGCTCGGCGGAGCGACGGTGCGCGAATCGCTCGGCGTGATCTTCTCGCTCCGCGACCTCCGCGCCTTCGACCTTCTTTCGCGGCTTGACCGGACCTACGACCCGGACGAGGAAGTCAGGCTCATCCGCGAGATCGGCGACTACGCCTCGACACAGAGCCAAGGGGAGCTCCTCGGCTACCTCTCCTCGCCGCGCTTCGAGACGCGACTCGAGGCCCTCCTCGCCCTCGAAAACATCAAAGACCTTCGGCCGGCAACCCTCGCGGCGCTCGTTTCGCACGTCGAGCAAAATCCCTTTACGACGGCATATCTTGCGGCGCGCATCCTCGGAAAGAGCGGCGATAAGACGGCGATGGGCCCGCTCCGCAGGGCGATCCAGACAAAGGACTACATGCTCCAGGGGACGGCGGCAATCGCCCTCGCGCGGCTCGGCGACAGAGCCTCGCATGCGGCGATCGAGCAGCTCCTCGTGGAAACGGACAACCCCCGCGTTCGCATCCAGACGGCGTATGCGCTGTCTATCTTCGGCGAGCGGAGTTCGATACCCACCCTCGTGTCCTGCCTGCGGCGCGAGGATCCCCCCGCCTACGTCTCCGACGAACTCGTGATCGCAATCGCGTCTCTACTCGGGCTCGAAAAGCGCTTTTACCCGATGTACGCCGCCTTTATCGAAGAGGAGGCGTCCGGAATCGCCGCCCTCGAAGATGCGGCGCTCGAGCGCGCCGCCCGTCGAGAGACCTCGCGGCCAGCCTGGGAGGGGGAATTCGCCGCCGCGCTTACCGCTCTCTTCGAAGAGCCGCCCCGCGGCGCGCCGATGGGCCGCCTTGTCCTCGAGGTCGGGTCAGATCAGGCGGCAGAAGTCGTCCTCGCGGAGGCGGCACTCGACCCACATCTTGGCTATCGCGGCTTTCGCTTTTTCCTCGCATCCTATGTGGCGCTCTCGGGGCCTGGCGCTACGGCAGAGTAGCCTGCGCGATTGGGGGTGCGGGGTTTGCGAGTTCGCGCTGGCCTACAGCGCGCCTAGGTCGATTTTTCGCTTTTTCGGATCGGGGTTCCGACGCCACAGCACGGCGACGTTCCCGATAACCCGAACGAGTTCGCTCTTAGTCCTTTCGGCGAGAAGAAGGGCGAGTTCGCGGCGAGATTCCTTGTAATCGACAAAGCGAAGTTTCACGAGTTCATGGTCTGAAAGAACGCGGTCGAGCTGGGCAATGAGCGCTTCGCTCGGACCGCCTTTGCCCAGCTGGAGCTGCGGCTCCAGTGTCTGGGCGAGGCCGGCAAGGCGACTTTTCTCTCTCGACGATAGCATGGCGCTTCCTTAGGGGCGGGAGCCTTAGAGGGCGGCGATCCCGCGGCAGGTGTCGTGCGGGCAGGGCTAAAACGGTAGGCCGCCCACGAGGCGAACAAGGAGGCCGACAAAGGCCCCGCCCGCGACGCGGACGAGGATCAAGGCGGCGAAGCCGGTCATGAGCCCCTGAAGGTAGTTCACGATCCTGCTTCGGTAGACAAGGCGATTAACCCGGTAGAGGACGGGATTGAGCATCGCATCGATCACCATCCAGAGAGGATGGAGGCTGTTCCAATGCGCCGCATAGGCGATGATCCTGATGAGCGCGCAGACTGCGAGGAAGGAGAGGACAAAGGAGACCGCCGACCAAAGTGCGGAAAGCACCATGCCGAGGGCAAGACCGACCGAAATGCGCCCCGCGAACGCGAGCGTTGAAAAGAGGTTGTTAGCAACCGCGAGGATAGAGAGCGCAGCGATCGGCGAAAAATCGAACTGGCCGGCACGGAGAAACGGAAAACGCGCGAAAAAATCAAGGTAGGGATCGGTCGCGGCGCGGAGGAGCTCCCCGCCCCGCCCCAGATCCAGACTGGGAAGCCAGGAGAGGAGTATCCTCAACGTGCAGAGAATCATGTACACGGAAACAAACGCCGAAAGAAGCCGGGCTACAATGGATACAAGCACGTTGCGCTATCCTTTCCCCTACTGGAGCTTTTGCTGCTCCTCGATGCGCTTCAGGAGCTCGAGCGAAGCTTTCGCGGCCCGCAGGCTTTCGCGAGCGGGATCGAATCCCGGGTCGAGCTTGAGGGCCTCGGTCCATGCGGCAACCGCAGCCGCCACGTCGCCCGCCGCGTAGGCCTCCAAGCCCGTAAGATACAGGTTGTCCACCTTTTTCGCAAGCTCCGCGCGCCCAAGGTCGCCGAGCGAAAATGCAGCCTGAATGGAGAGACGGTTGAGCGGCGTAAACTGGGTCGTCAGATCGAGCGTGTAGTTGACGACGATCTTGACGAGTTCGATGTCAAAGGAACTACCGATGCTGAGCCGGGGATTCCCGCCTTTGAGGAGGAATCCACCATGCAGGCCAAAAAAGTCGGCGACACGGATCTCAAATCCCGTGCCAAAGATGAACTGTCCCGATTTTTCAGGATCGACCAGGTTGATCGGCTTCGATACATCGAGCGAGAACGTAAGCGGGCGGAAAGGCGAATAGGCGAGCCCGAGACTCGCCGTCGTGGGGAGCGGATCCCCGAGCGCCGGGGGCCCCAGATTCTTGAGCGCAAGGCCGATGGAGAAATTCTTCTCGCGAGAATGGTAGAACTTGAGAAAATTGAACCTTGTGAGGGCGCCCGCGTCGAGCATGACGGCGAGCGCGGAATTGCCGGCGGCCTCGGCGATCGCTGCAGGGACAGCGCGGTACGCGATCTTGCCCGTCGCGCCGAGGGCGAGGCCATTGAAGTAGTATCCCGAAAGGAAGTTGTACGACACGTTGAACGCCGCGATCGCCTCGGAATAGTAGCCGGCGCCTTCGCGGGCACCGAAGTCGTCGTAAGCGGTGAAAGGCAAGTAAAGCCACTTGCCGCCCGCGCCGAAACCCAGAGCTTTGTGCCGTATGGTGTAGACGGCGCCCTCGATGCGTGTGTCGGCGATCCAGTTGTTGTGAAAGATCGCTAGTTCGGTGTCGGCAAGACCGCTCGACGCGGCGGGATTCGCCTCGAAGTAGGAGGAATCCTTGGCAACCGCTGTATACGCCATGCCCATGCCCTCGGCGAGACCGCCCATCGGAATGAGCAGCGAGGGGAAGGATGTGAGCCCCGCGTTAGGGTCGGGACTGAAAAAGGAAGAAAGTGTAAGATAGAGGTCGGGGCCGATCTGTGCCGCCACCTTGACTCCGGAAAAGAGGGCGAGGGCGAGGATGAGCGGCGCGATGCGGTTTCTCTTCATCTCTAGCGAAATTATACCCTCATATCGGACACATTTCTACACGCCGCCGTTCGCCCTACACTCAGCTTCCGCCTGCGCCGAGAATAAATTGGAAGCCTCCGCCCCATGCCCCCGGGCCGAGGTATACTCTAGCTCGGGAAAGAGATGGCGATAGTCCGATGAACCTGTGCGAACGCCGCGACCGGATGCATCCGGCGGGGCGCCTCCTCATCCTCGCCCTTGCCGCCTGGACCCTTCTCGGGACGGGGATGGCCTTCGGCATGGGAAAAAAGGAGGACTCGCTCAGGCAAGCGGATGCCCTGATAGCGCAAAAACGCTACAACGAGGCGATCGCGTTTCTCACCGACTTTATCAAAAAAAACCCCGAACGATTCGACGAGGCACAGATCAAGCTCCGGGAGATAATCCGCCAGCGCGAGAGCTACAACGTGGCGGGCAACGCGCTGGTCGACACCTTGATCAACGACCCCACGAACAGTGACAAGATCGTCGCCCTCACGAACGAGCTCAGGAGACAGGACCCCAACAACCCCGGCACCGCGGATTTTGTCGAAAAGACCCGCCTTGCAAACATCTTCTTTGTTTATAGGCGTGACTTCAACGACATCATGACGAGGGGACGCGCGGAAATCGATGCCGCGCGTTACGCCCAGGCCGCAGCGATCTACGAAACGGGTTTCAGGATCTATCGCGAGGAGTTCGATACCGGCCCCTACGACGCACTCACCAAAAGCGCCGTCGCCGCCCTGGTCGACCGCGTCAAAACGGAAGTCGCCGCCTATGCGGCAAGCCAGACCGAGCTTGCGGCGAGCGTCGAGCGGCTCCGCGCAGGTTTCGCCGCAGGCGGTCTTGCCGCAATCGACGCCGCCTGGCCCGCCGCGGAGGCGGCCCTCCTCGATCGGGCGCGGCGGCGCAACAGCGTCGTCCAGGCGGGCCGTGCTATGGCCCGGCAGTTCGAGGTTCTCCAGGCGATCGATGCGGCAAAAACGGACTCCTCCTTTCTTCCCTTTGCCTTTCGCGTGACCCTGGGACGGCCCGAGTCAAGCCAGCCCGAAGGCATAGCAGGGGCCATGGATACACAGTGGGTCGCCTTGCTTACAAGTCTCCAGACTCCCCTCGAGGAAAGGCTCGAGGCAAGCTACGCCCGAGCGGAAGAGGCCTACGAGGGGCAAAACTGGGAAGAGGCGGCGCTCGGCCTTGAATGGACAGCGGCCCTCGCCGAGCGCGGCCTTAAGGCGATGGGGCTCTGGAGCCTCGTCGCCCCCACGGACCTGCTCCCGGAACCTACGGCCTATGGCCGGGCCATTCTGACGGGCAAGGCCCCCGCCTATGAACGCATCCGCCACCTCGGTAAGGCCGCAGCGGGCCAAGCACGCCTTGCACGCATCGCGCTCCGCGCCGCGGACGCACATGCCGCCGCGACGCGGGGCGCCGAGGCGCTTCCCGCGAATGCGCCACTCTCCGAGGCGCTTGCGCTCTTTGCCGAGCGGCGTGCGGCGATTCTCGCCGAGGCGGCGGACATTCAGGCCGAACGCGAGCCCGCTCGGCTCCTTGCCGAGGAACTTGCGCGCTGGAGCTCAGCCGGCTACGGCGATGAGCGGGCAACCCGCGTCCAAGGTAGCTATGACGGCCGCCTTGCAGCCCTCGCCCTGACCGTCCGTGACTACGAGATCGCACTTGCCGCGCGCGCGTCGGGCTACGAGTTTGCCCGGCTTGAGGCGGATTACACCGCGCGCGCGGCATCCCTCGCCGAGGGGCGTCGCCTCCTTGACGGCATTCCCGCTGCCGGCACCGCTACAGGAGGCGCCGCTCCGCCTGAAGTCGCCACTCCGATGGCGCTCGGCGCTCCGCCTGCCCTCCTCTACTATCCCTCGAAAAGCGCGGAGATCTTGGCGGGCGAGGAAAGCCTCCTCAAGGAACTCCGCGCACGTCTTTCCGCTTACATTCAAAAGCTCGAGCGGGAGACCCCCTACATCGCCAGCGCACCCGCGGTGCAGATTTGGACGGAGAAAGCGCGCAACCTCGAACGGCAAACGGGCAGCCTACAGACCGAACGCGAGGCGGCGCTCGCCCGGGCGATCGAGCGAAAGCGCGCGGCGGAGTCGGCGCGCCTCGAGGCGGAGCGCCGCACCCAGGAGGCGCAGCGCGCCCTTGCGGGCGAGGATTTCGACCTCGCTCGCGACCGCCTCGGCAAGGCCCGCGAAAAATACCTCGTCTCGCTCGCCTTCGAGGACAATGCCGCCCTCCGCGCAAGCTCGGACCGCACGCTCCAAAAGCTCGGCGAGGACATCGTCAAAGCCGAAAACGAGCGCGTCATCCGCGACACGCGCCGCCTCATCACCGAAGGCAAGACCTTCTACTTCCAGGGGGTCTTCGATCGAGCCGAGGATTCCCTCCTCCGCGCGCGGGCACGCTGGAAGACCACCCATGGCGACGAGACGGAGCCCGAGGTCGAGTACTGGCTCAAGCTTGTCCAGGCGGCGCTCTCCGTCAAAACGGGACGCGATATTCCTCCAACCGCCCCGCTCTACCCCGAGATGAGCCAGCTCCTCTCGCTCGCCAAACGCTACTACGAAGAAGGGCGAAGCCTCCTTGCCCAGCGGAAGAAGACGGACGCGCTCCAGTATTTTGCCCTCGCGAAACAGAAGATCAACGAGGTAAAGGTCGTGTTCCCGCTCAATCAGGAAGCGGGCGTCCTTGCGCTCAGGATCGACCAGCTCACCGATCCTGAGGCCTTCAAGATAGGCTTCCAGGCGAAATTCACATCGGCGCGGAGCCGCCTTGAGACCGATCCGCGTGCGGCCTACTCCGAACTCCAGGACCTTGCGACGATCGACCCGAAGTACCCCGGCATGCAGGCCGCGCTCGAACGGGCGGAAATACTCCTCGGCATCAGGCTCCCGCCACCCGATCCGGCCCGCGCCCGCCGCGCCGCCGAGCTTGTCGCCGCCGCCCGGCGCATCGTCGACTCTGGCGATTCGGGCCGCTTCGCCTTCGCCCTCGAGCAGCTCAACGAGGCAATCCAACTTGACCCGAACAACGCCCAAGCGGTCTCACTCAAGGATCGCATTCTCACCTTCCAGGGCGGCACGGCGCAGATCGTGCTTTCAAGCTATGCGGAAGAGCAGTACCGCCTCGCCGTCGAGGCCTTTCAGAACGGCAACTACCTCCAGGCTAACGCCATTATGGAGCGCCTCCTCCAGGATCCTAAAAACAAAAAGTCGGAAAAGCTCCTTGATCTGTACAAAAAAATCCAGGCGCGGCTATGATGCGCAGGAGCCCAAGAGGATTAGTTGAGGCAATGCACCGCGTACGACCGCCTGCGCGCTTAGGCGCCTTTTTCGCCTTCATCCTCCTTGTGGGGACCGCGCTCTCCGCGCAGGACTACTACTGGGAGGCGCCCCGCCCCCTCGCCGAGGGAGCAGGCCGCTTCCCGACCGCCCTTGCATCCTCGGGCGGCATCGTCGTCGTGTGGCAGGAATCGAGCCCGCGGCCCGCAGGCGAGGGCGAGGGCGGCCAGGCATGGCTCTCCCTCGCGCGGCTCTCCCGCGACGCCTGGACGATCCGGCGCCGCTTCGCCGGCCCCTATGACTATCGCGGCTCCGAGCCTCTTTTGTTTTCAGCCGCCTCGGAGAACGGCGAGGTGGCGATCGCCGCCGCCGCAGGCGACGGGGCGATCGAGGTGCTTCTTTCGAACGACGGCGGACGGAGCTTCCGTGTCGCCGAACGTCCGGCGCCGAGCGCCGCAGCGGTCGCGCCGCGTATTTTCCCCTCCGCGCAGGGAGGCTGGCTCCTCTTTGTCACCCAGGGCGAAAGCGAATCGCTCAAGCTGTTCTATTCGCGGAGCGCGGACGGAAGCTCCTGGGAGCCCTTCCGCCCCTTTGTCGCAGGCGAGGAGGGGCTTGAGCTCAACTTTCTCCCGAGCGCGGCGCGGAGCCGCGACGCGCAAGGCCGTCCCGTCGATGTCGTTGTGTTCCAGTCTCTCATACCGGGTGCGCGGCGGAGCTTCCAACTCTATTCCAAGCTGTCTACCGACGGAGGCCGGAACTGGAGCCCTGCGCGCCGCATTACGGACTTTCCCGACCCCGTCATCCGCGAGCGCAATGCCGCCGACAACTTCGACAACCAACGCCCCTTTCTCGGCGAAACGAAAATCGGACTCTGGCTTGCATGGGAACGCGCCACACTCACGGGGCAGCCGCAGATTTATGCGATGCCGCTGGGCGCCGACGGCATGCCGCGTCCCGGCGCCGCGGACCGCGTCTCCTCGGGAGCCGGCAGCTGTTCGGCGCCGGCCGTCTATGAACTCGGCGGTCAGCCGGCCGTCGCCTGGTTCGACAACCGTCGCGGCGGCAACCGCGTCTATTTTGCGCAGCGCCGAGGCGCCGACTGGCCGGAAACCGAGCTTTCGGTCGGGCGGAGCGACGCCTCCTTCGGCAGGCTCGCCGTAGCGGAAGGGAGACTCTACGCATTTTGGCAATCGAGCGAGGGCAGCCGCGATCGGATTATCGCCCTCGAGCCCGATACAAGCGCCGCCCCGCCCTCGATCCTTGCGCTCGATTGGAAGCCCGGCACGCGGACCCGCCGCGAGCGAGCGACCGCGCAGGTGAGTCTTGCGCCCGATTCCTCGGGCTTCGAGGGTTTTTCCTATGTGTTCAGCCGAGACGCGGGCGCGGAACCGCCGCGCGAGGTCATGGCCCTCCCCGCGGAGTCGCGGCTCCACCTGCCCGTCCCGGAGGACGGCACCTGGTGGCTCGCCGTCGCCGCGCGCGACTACGCGGGCAACTGGTCTGCGACAACACGCGTCTCCTTCGAGCGGGATCGCACGCCGCCGCCGCCGCCGCTCCTCATGCCGCCAGAGCTTGACGAACGCGGTTTCCTCGCCTCGAACACCTTCACCGTGCGCTGGGTTCCGCCCGAGGCGGACGATCTTGCGGGCTACACCTGGGAACTCCGCTATGCGGGCGGCCTTTTCCCCGCACCGACCGCGGCAAGGCTTCCCGCCCGCGCCCCCCTTCCCGGCTTAAGCGCCTACGAGGCCTTTCTCGTTGAACGCTCGGGGCCAACCCTTCCGCCGCCCAGCCTGCTTGGCGCGGAGCCGCGCGCAAGCTACCGCAACGTCGACGACGGCTACTACTTTTTTTCGGTCGCGGCGATCGACCGAACCGGCAACGTCGGCGACACCGCGACGATCATGCTCCGCGCCGACAAGTTCGTGCCTTACACCCTCGTCGCCTATGCCGAGGCGCGGCGCGACGATCTTGGCCGCACAAGCCTGCGCGTAATCGGGCGCGGTTTTTCTGCCGAAGGGTCGGTGACGCGCCTCGTCCTCGACCGCGACGGCAGGGACCCCTACGACCTCGTCCGCGAACGCTCAGAGGGAGGGTTCCGCGTCGCCTCCGATCGGGAGCTCGACGGCATCGCCTACGAGGGGCTTGAAGAAGGCAGGTACCGCATCGGCCTTCTCCATCCCGTACGTGGCTGGTACTGGACCGCGCCCGTCCTCGCCGTCGACGCCGCGGGCACGCTCAAATTCGGCATGCCGGCCGGCGAGTACCGCCCCTCGTGGAGCCTCCTTGAGCCGCACCGCTACCGCTTCTCACTCTATGACGCCATCGTCCTCGCCGCAATCCTCTTCGCCGGCCTCGGCATATCGCTGTCGCTCGCGCAGGTCCGCGCCGCCGTCGCCGACGGAGCGGCCATCCGGCGCGAAGTCTTAGCCCTCGTCTCAGGAGGTCCCATGCCCAGCGCCAAAAAGGCCGTCAAGGCCCGCGAGCTCGAACGTCGCGGCGCCGGCCTGAGGTTCAAGTTCACCATCATCGTGGCGATCCTTGTGCTCCTCGTCGTCGGACTCCTCGCGGTCGTCCTTGGCGCCTATGTCATCAAGAACCAGTCCGAAACCCTCGCCACGGGACTCCGCCAGCGCGCCCTTGTCCTCCTCGAAAGCGTCGCGCAGGGCGGAAGGTCCTACCTTCCCGCGCAGAACGTCCTCGAGCTCGGCCTTCTCCCGCGCCAGGCGCAAGCCATGGAGGACGCCTCCTACATCACCTTAAGCGGCTACGGCTCGGGCGGCTCGACGGCGCTCGACGTCGTCTGGGCCTCGAACGACCCAGGCATCGCCGACAAGATCGATAGTCCTGCACTCAAGCCCGGCGTCTCAGTCCTCGCGGACGAGCTCAGCCCGCGCATTCCCTCGATCGCCGCAGAACTCGACCGCCGGGCCCAGGCGGAGGTCGGCGCGCTCAACGAGAGCATCGCCGCCTACACCCGCGAGGGACGCGCGCTTGCCACGCGGCTTGACGAGGCTTCGCAGCGGCGGCTCGCAGAAATCGCCGATGCAAGCGCCACGCTCGAACGCGAGATCGCGGAGAAGCTCTTCGCCCTCGCAAACGCATCGGTCGGATCGGAGCCCGACTTCGACCCTGCGACCGCCGTGCGTGCTGGCGGCCGCTACCTATTCTATAAGCCGATCCTCTACCGCCGCGGCTCCGACGCGCTCTACTATCGCGGCATGGTCCGCCTTGAGGTGTCGACCGACCGCATAGCCGCTGAAGTGCGCGACTCGACCGCGGGACTAATTCGCATAACGCTCATAATTGCGGCAGCGGCGCTCGCCGCGGGCATTGCGGGCGCCATATTCCTCGCTTCAGTTATCGTGCGGCCGATTAAGGACGTCATCGCCGCCATTGACGCGATAAGAAAGGCCGAGGACAAGGAGACGCTTTCGTCGTTCTCCATCGAGGTGCGCTCACACGACGAGCTTGCGACACTCGCGTCGGCCGCGAACGAGCTTAAGCGCGAGCTCGTCATTGCTGCGAAGGAGTCAAAGGCACTCGAAAAGGGCTCCGACATCCAGCGCATCCTCATACCGCTTGACGACGCAGGCGGCGGCAAGAAATACACGACGGGCAAAAAGGACATGCCCGAGCTCGAGATGTTCGGCTATTACAAAGGCGCGAAAAAGGTATCAGGTGACTACTGGGACTTCAGGCCGATAGGAAACGATGGGCGGTACTTCTATTTCATAAAATGCGACGTTTCCGGAAAGGACGTCGAGGCGGCATTCATCATGGTCCAGATCGTCACGCTCGTGACAGACTACTTCTCGGACTTTAAGCCATCCCCCAAGGTGCCCGACTTCGGGCTCACGGACCTCACCTACCGCGTAAACGACTTCCTTGCAAGCCGCGGCTACGAGGCGAAATTCGCCGCCTTCACGCTGGGAGTCATCTCCGCGCGTGACGGGGAGCTTACCCTCTGCCATGCGGGCGACAACATGCTCCACTTTTGGCGCCGCGCGACGGGCAGGCTCGAGGTCGAAACGCTGCACAAGGCGCCCGCGACCGGGCCTCTCCCGAGCTCCTTCTTCAGAGACGTAACCCCCTACCGCACCGTAAAGCGGCGGCTCAACCCAGGCGACATACTCCTTCTCTACACCGACGGCATCGAGGAGTCGATGCGTTCCTTCCGCGATGCGGACTTCCAGCCCTTTGCCTGCACGGATGTGCCGAACGGCGAACCCCACGAAAACCACCGTGGCGGCGACGACTCCGAAGAGCTCGGCCCCGAGCGCCTCGAGGCCTTCAACCTGGCCTTCGATGCACGCGGCCGCTATGCGATCGAGCGCCAGCATGACGAGGCGCACAAGGACGAGCTCCGCAGCTTCGACCTCTCTTCGGTGTCAGGCAGTCTCGAGGAGCGGATCATCGGCATGATTGCCCTCGAAAAGGTCTGGCGGCTCTACTACGACCCCAAGCGCAGTCCCGAGGACTCGATCATCATCGACAAGCGCGTCGAGGCCTTCCTTGAAAAGCACTTCGAACAGTTCCGCCTCCTCTTCCGCGCGCGGGAACCGATCACCCAGAAACTGGAACGGAAGGGAAGGGACGGCAAGGTCGAAGTCGTAGAAATCGAGGATCCGAATTATGTCCGCTATCGCGGGCTCTCCGAGGACGACCAGTGGGACGACCTCACGCTCCTCGGCATCAGGAAGAAGTGACCGGCCCTTAGCCTTCGAGTATCGCCCGTAGCCTTTCAGGAGAAGCGAGGTCCTCGTCCTTGAGGCGCGCGTAGCCCTCCTCGTCCATCGACATCACGAGCGCGGTCTTCCACAGGCCGCGGTTGCCCCTGAGGAGGTGCTCGACGCGGTCGAGGATCGCAGGGTCGCGCCGCCCCGGCACGAGGAGCTCCACATAGCCCTCCGAAAACACGGCGACGGATATCCAGCCGAGCTTGAGCACCACGTCGGAGACATTGCGACAGTCGCCCACGAGCTCGGGATGCGAGGCGATCCAGGCCTCGTGGAAGCCCGCCACCGGGATGAGCGCGCCTTCTTGCGTAAGCCAGAAGGCGCCGTGCGCGAGCTTCGGAGCTTCGCCCATGGGCATTAGGGAAGCTCCGCTGCGGGCGCGTCGGGAAAGGCCGCGAGAAACGTGGCCATGTGCTCGGGCAGGGCGGCGCGCGCGGCCCGTCCGCCGGGAAGCTCGAGACGCCACGCGACAAGGAGGAGCCGCTTGAGGCCGTACTCCTTTTTAAGCCGCTTGTTAAGCGCGAAATCGCCGTGCCGGTCGTCTCCCAGAATGGGGAGGCCCGCGCGAGCGAGGTGGAGTCTGATCTGGTGGGTACGCCCCGTGCCGAGCTCAAGTTCGAGATAGGAAAATCCCGCCCCTCCTGCGGCGCGGCCGAAGCGGCCAAGAACGCGGTAACCGGTCTCCGCGGACTTTTCGGCGCCGCGCACGGGAACGGGATCGGCAAAGCGGCCCTGCGGCGCAGCGGGAACGCCTGCAACGATGGCGCGGTAGAATTTCCCCACGCTCCGCGAGGCGACAAGGCTTGTCCAACGCGTGGCGGCGCCGGCCGTCCGCGCCACGATGATGCAGCCCGCCGTTTCCTTGTCGAGCCGGTGGACGAGGTAGGGATGGAAGCCGTAATCGCGCTCCACCGCCTCGACCAGCGAGACGCGAACCTCCGCCCCGGGCTGGGTCGCGAGCCCTGCGGGTTTGTCGAGCACGAGAATGTCCTCGTCCTCGTAGAGCGCCGGAATCATGCGGCGAACTATAGCGAAGGCCGCAGAGCGGTGCAAGGGCACAATTGCACCGCCGACCACGACACGCTGGCGGCCCGCGTGATACACTGTACAGCATGTGCATTCGCCATTCGCTTAAGCAGGGGAGCCGCCACGCCGCGCTCGCGCTCCTTGCACTCCTCATCGCATCCTGCGCCCTCCCCAAGGAAAGCGCCTTCCAGGGCAGTGTTTCCCCCACTCAGGCACGGACACAGCTACTCCTCGATTCCGCGGACCGCGCCCTCGTCGTCAGCGGGAGCATCACGCTCACACAGGGCACTGCCACCGTTGAGCTCTTCTCCCCCGCAGGCGGATCAGTCTGGAAGAACACCTACAGCTGCAAAGACACGACCGAAGTCACCTTCCCCGTCGGCCCCTATGAGACGAATGCTCGTCCCGGCGAATGGACGCTCGTCGTCCAGGGGAACGAACAGGCACAGGGGAGCTATGCGCTTTCGCTATCGAACGGGCGCTAAGGCGGATGTCGCATGCGAGGCGCAACGCGCGCTGTTAGGGCCTTCTAGCTTTTTTCACACGGCCATAGCCGCCACGCCCCGGGAGCCGGTAGCATTGGGCGCCTGGAGTAGCACATGGAAGACCGCATCGCCATCCTCAAAAAGGCCTCCGTCATCGCGCTCGTCGGCAATGCCGTACTTGCGCTTGCAAAGCTCGCCGCCGGCCTCGTCGGCGGGAGCCTCGCCGTGCTCGGCGACGGCATCGATTCCTCCACCGACGTCGTCATCTCGGTGATGACCCTCGTCACCGCGCGCATCGTCGGCAAGCCGGGCGACAAGGAACACCCCTACGGGCATGCGCGCGCCGAGACGATCGCCACCACCGTCCTTTCGTTCATCGTCTTTTTCGCGGGCGCCCAGCTCTTCTTCGGGGCGGTCTCCGGCATCATCGCGGGCGAAATGCCGGAACTTCCCTCCCGCCTCTCGATTTATGTGACCGTCCTCTCCATAGCCGGAAAGATAGCCCTCGCCTACAGCCAGGAATATTACGGAAAAAAATCAGGTTCCGCGATGCTTGTTGCCAACGCGAAGAACATGAAGGGCGACGTTGTCACCTCGGCCTCGGTGCTCGCCGGCCTCACCTGCACCTTCCTCCTCAGGTTGCCGCTCCTCGACCGCATCGCGGCCATCCTCGTCTCGCTGTGGATACTCAAAAACGCGCTCGGGATCTTCCGCGAAGCAAACGAAGAGCTCATGGATGGGAGCGCCGGCAGTGGCCCCTACGCATCGGTTTTCCAGGCGGTCGCCTCTGTCAATGGCGCGATCAATCCGCATCGCACCCGCATCCGCCGCCTCGGCGCCGAACTCATGGTCGACCTCGACATAGAAGTCGATCCTGAGATGAGCGTCGCGGCCGCACACGATGTGGCCCTTTCGGTCGAGCGCGCCATCAAGCGGAACCTTCCCGAGGTATACGACGTGATCGTCCACGTGGAGCCCGCGGGGAATCTTGAGGCCGGCGAACGCTATGGTCTCAAACCGGGCGACCAGGGGGACGAGGCGTAAAGCCACTCCGGCCCGAGCGCCGCCTACCGCTTTGCCACCACGCCCACCGCGGCCGGGGCGGCAAGCGCCGAGGGCCGGCGTGGCGGCCGATCGCGCAAAAGCAAGGCCCCGAACACACCCGAGAGCGCGCAGATTCCCGAGATGATGGCAAAGGCCTCGGGCCTGTCCTCGAAGGGCACCTTCACGTTCATGCCAAACATGGAGACGATGAAGGTGGGGATCATGAGCACGATCGAGATGATGGTGAGCCGCTTCATCTGCATGTTGAGATTGTTCGAAATCACCGAGGCGAAGGCATCCATCATGCCGGAGAGGATATCGGAGTAGATGTTCGCCATCTCGATTGCCTGCTTGTTATCGGTGAGAACATCCTCGAGAAGTTCGGTCTCGTCTTCCTTGAAGCGCACCACCTTCGATGACTGGAGCTTCTCGAGCACTATCTCGTTCGACTTGAGGCTGGTCGTAAAGTAGACGAGGGACTTTTCGAACGCAAGAAGTCGCGTGAGCTCGTGATTCTTCACGGAGCGCTGAAGCTCGCGCTCGATCACGGCGGTGCGGCGGTTTATCTCCTTGAGATAACGCAGGTAGACGATAGCCGCGCGGCCGAGCAAGCGAAGGACGAAGGCGCTCTTGTTCTTGACGTCGAGTCCGCGCGCTCGGCCCGAGCGGAACTCCTCGAGTGCCTCGCAGTCGCCCTGGCAGAGGGTGAGCACGCGGTCGGCGAAGAGGAATATGCCGCAGGGCGCCGTGTAGTAGGCGACCTCAAGGCGCTCGTCGTAGACGGGAAGGCGGATGACGAGCAGGGTGTACTCGTTCTCTTTTTCGATGCGGGACTGCTCGTCCACGTCGAGGATGTCCTGGATGTGCTCGGCCTTGATGCCGTACTCGGACTCAAGCAGGGAGAGCTCCTCGCGGTTCGGATCACGGACATCGATCCAGACCTGCTTCTCGGCCCGCTCGAGCTCAAGAAGGCGGCCTCCCTCGGTTTTGCGGATGGTGATCATGAATTCCTCCTCTCGAGGGCCCCGAAAGCGGAAAGGGGCGCCTCAATCGGAGGATTCAGGGCCTTAAGCGACCCACATCCGGATAAGGCGAAGCTCTCCGCTTCGGGGCATGCATATGTGCGGGGACAGCGGTTCCTGACTATGAGCGTCGGAATCCGGCATAGCGCACCCCTTTCATAAAGCGGATCGACCGCGCCAGGGCGGCCGGCATACGAAGCGCAAAATCGCTCCCGGCTCCATGACTCTACGCAATAATGCAATAAAATGCAAGCTAGCGAATTAGATTCTCCTTGCAAGCCGGAGAGCTCATGGCGCCGCCCCCCGCATCCGATCATGGAGACATGAACGCCTCCCACATCGCCGTCCCACGGCACGGCAGACCCCAAAGCGGGACCAGTGCGCGGGCCCGTCACCCGCAGCCCTTCGCCATAGCACTTCTTATCGCGGCCGCCCTCTGTGCGCAGGCACACACTGAAGAGCTTTGGTCCGAATCGGGCTTTTTCATCGATCTCCCCGAAGGCTTCACGCTCAAGGAGGGGGATGCAAAAAGCCGCTTCGCCTTTGTCGATCCGGCAGGCGGCATGGAGTTCGACCTCATCGCTTATGAGCCGGGTCGTTTTGCGAGTGTGGAGGCCCAGGCGCGGGAGCTTCTCGCCAAGCTCGGCGCTAAGGGCGAGCGCGAGCCATTTGTCTATGAGGGACGGGAAGCGGTCTTCGCCGAGCTTTCCTTTGCGCTCGGCGGAGCGCCCAAACGCGGCTACGCGGTCTTTGTGGGCGCGCGCGCCGCCGCCCAGACCGGTTCTGGTGGCGCGGCGGCACGAGCGAGTGAACAGAGCTACGCCCTCCTCGCCTACGCCGACGCCCCGCGCTTTTCGGCCTATGCCGATTTCATCTTTTCCGCCCTCGACGCCTTTTCGATCGACCGGGCCGCGCGCCGCTCGCCCGGTCCCGTAAGCCAATACCTCCTGCCCTTCCCCGCGCCGCAGGGCGCCGAATGGCGTGTCGTCGAATTCGCAGGCGAACGCATCGAGCTCCCTTGGAACCCGGACGAGGCCGAACAGTGCATGCTCACGGCGACGCGCGAATTCAAGGTGCTCGAAGCCTACGGCGAGGCTCAGGAAGCGCTCTGGAAAGCGGCCTGGGCCCGCTGCTTCCGCATGATCTACCGCGAATCCCTCAGGCGGCTCGGGCGTCTCGCGGCAGAGTTCGACAGGCGCCTTCCTGAGGATCCGACCGAGGCGGCGCGCCGCATCCTTGCCTGGGTCCAGAGTTTTCGCTACGAGCGCGACCCCTCAGGCATCGACTTCGTCGACCCGCTCACCGCAGCCTACGAGGGGCGCGGCGACTGCGATTCCCGCGCCCTTGTCATGGCGATGCTCCTCGAACGCCGCGGCATCGACACGATTCTCATGCTCTCGCGCGACTACGCCCATGCGATGGCCGGCATAGATGTGCCCGGCGGCGGACAACGCTTCCCCTTTGCGGGAAAGGCCTGGCTCGTCGCGGAAACCACCGCGCGTGTCGGCCTTGGGATGATCGCCGCGAGCCAAGCCGACTGGAAGAAGTGGATCGGCGTGGAACTCGGGGAGTAGGCGCCTTGCGCGTACGGCCGCGTACGGCCGTGCCCGGCGTCGCGGAGCTTCAGCCGCCAGAGGCGGCTTCCCGGCCCTGCATTGTGGCAAGCCAGACGCCGAGCACCGCGAGCGCGCCGCCCGCCCACTGGAGCCCCGCAAGGCGCTCGCCCAAGAGGAAAAAGGCCGCGACGACGGAGACAACTGGGATGAGATTGATGAAGACGCTCGCCTTGCCCGCGCCGAGGATGTCGAGCGTGGTGACATAGAACCAGTAGCCGAGCGCTGAACAAAAGATCCCAAGATAGAGAACATTGAGGACAACGAGGGGACTTGGCGCCCGCCAAGCAGGTAGCTCAGCGAGGGCGAAGGGCACAAAGCCGAGCAAACCAAAAAGGCTCTGCCAGAACGTGATGGCGACGCGGCCGTAGCGGGCACCGAGGGGCCTCGTGAGAAAGGAGTAGCCAACCCAGGCGAGGGCCGCCCCTCCCATGTACACAAAGCCCATCGGCGAAGAAGCCGCGCCCGGAGAGCGCGCCGCGATGAGTCCGACGCCGCCGAGCGAAAGCAGGGCGCCGAGGTAGGCGCGCGGTCCCAGATGGGCACCGAGGAAGAGCCGCTCCGCAAGCATCGTGAGCACAGGGATCGAACCGATGATGAGCGAGGACTCCGAAGCGGAAAGAAGCATGATGCCGTTGTTCTCGCACAGAAAGTAGAGGGTTACACCAACAAGACCGCTTGCGGCAAGACGGGGAAGGTCACGCGGGGCGACACGGAGTCGTTCGCGGGTGCCGAGCGCGACGAGGGGCAGAACCGCGACGGCAACGACAAAACGCCACAGCCCCAGGCTCATGGGGGGCACGGCGGTGACAGCGACCTTGATGCTCAAAAACGAAAGACCCCAGATGAGAGCGGTGGCAAGGCCGAGAGCGCTCGCGATAGCCTGATCTCGCTTCATGGCGCAATCCTAACGCGGCTTGTAGGCTTCGGTCTAGCGCGCGCCTGATCAGGCGGCAGGATAGCCCAGGCGGCAGGATAGCCCAGGCGGCAGGATAGCCGGCGGCAGGATAGCCGGGCTCTTTACAGTCATTGCGCGGAGAAGGATACTGGCCGCAGCATCTCAAAGGAGTACGCATGTCCCGCAAAGAACTCGAATCCGCCCTCGACTACATTCTTAACCGCGCCGACGAGGGGGAATTCGAGGTCATACTCAAGGCATGCGAGCGGCGGAAGCGCGACCGCTGCCTCCTCGGCAAGATTGGCGGGCTCGGCCCCGCGGAGTCTGCGCGCCGCGTCGCCGCGGAGATCCAGGGACAGATGGGCTATTCGCTCGACGGCATCCGCACGATGGTCAAAGACTTCGTCGCCGACCTCATCCGCCAAAACGCCC
Source organism: Spirochaetota bacterium (assembly GCA_029265615.1). Classification (GTDB taxonomy): domain Bacteria; phylum Spirochaetota; class Spirochaetia; order Treponematales; family Rectinemataceae; genus JAEUJG01. The sequence goes on along the minus strand of JAJUIB010000003.1, from coordinate 84,724 downwards.
CCGACATTCCCGAAGAGGATCTTGCCGCCCTCCTTGCATCCTACATTCCCGAGCCCGGCGATCCTCGCGCGGGCACCGCGACGGGCGGCGACGCGGCGCGCCTTCCCCCCGAGCTCCTCCTCAAAATGGCGGAGCAGTTCGTTGAATACGCCCAAGGAGCCATGCCGCCGAGCAAACAGCGCGAGCTGTGGGAAGAGATGCCGCGCTGGCAGGATGCCTACTGGGAGGCCTTTCCGCCCGAGCTCAAGGTCCTCATCAAGGCCTACCTGGAGGGGAAGCTTGACGCCGAGGAATTCGCAAAGGCGCTCCTCTCCATCCTCGGCCTCTGAGCGCTCAAGGCCGTTTGCACACCCTTATTCGAGAATGGCCGCCCCCGCACAGAGTATCGCCTCGGTGAGTTCCCCCAGGAGGAACGAGTGACGATTCCACCGGTGCCAATAGAGCGGAACCTCGATACGCGCGCGCGGCTCAAGCTCGACGAGGCCGCCCGATGCAAACTCGGGGCCGGCGAGCACCGCGGGCACGAGTCCATAGCCGAGCCCCGCGACGATGGCGGCAAAGTATTTCTCGGTTGAAGGGATGAAGTGCTCAGGCGGCTCGGGGCGCCCTTCGCCGAACACCTGCGATAAAGCGCGATACTGGAGCGGATCGTCGCGCGAGTAATGGATAAGCGGCGCGCGGGAAGCGGCTTCGGCGGAAAAGCCCGCATCGAACCAGCGCCTGCGAAAATCGGGCGAGGCAGCGAGAACATAGCGCATGCTGCCAATAAGCGTCGAAGAGCAGCCCTGAATGCCCTCGCGCTGAGGGCTAACGCAGGCGACCACGGCCCCCGATTTGAGAAAGGCGAGCGTCCGGTCCTGAGCCTCGACGAGTATCTCGAAGGTAACCGGGCGGTCGCGAAACGTGGGGAGTATCGCATCGAGGAGCCACACGGCAAGACTGTCGGTATTCACGGCGATAGGAAGGTGTTGGTAGCCCTCAGTCCGCGCACCGATCTCGAAAACCGCCTCCTCCTCGAGGTCGAGCACCTGGCGGTAATGGCGGAGGAGTCGCTCGCCCGCAAGCGTAGCGCGCGGCGGCGATTCGCGGACGATGAGCACGCGGCCCATCGCATGCTCAAGCTGTTTGATGCGCTGCGAGACCGCCGATTGCGTGATACACAGGCGCGCTGCCGCACGCTCAAAGCCACCTTCCTCGAGAACGGCCGCGAAGGCCTCAACAAGCCGGTAATCGAGCATATCTGACATTAGCATAAATAATGAGTTATTGAAATCATTAATTTTACTAAAACCATGCTCTGTCATATAGTGAAGGCGTACAAAAGGCGGAGGCGCGAAGGACATGTGTCGCACGCCTCCCTTAAGCACAGGCTCACGAAAGGAACGAGCGCCATGCGCGATACCACTCAAGACACCGTGCACATCGATGGACACTCCCTCGATCTTTCCAAGCTCGCCCGCGTTGCCCGGGATGGCGCGCGGGTCGAACTCTCTCCTCAGGCGGAGACGCGCGTTGCCGCCTCGCGCGCGGTCGTCGACCGCTGCGTCGCCGAAAGCATCGTCCGCTATGGCATCACCACCGGCTTTGGCAAGTTCTGCGATGTCGTCATCTCCACGGAGGAGAACGCCACGCTCCAGAAGAACCTCATCATGAGCCATGCCTGCGGCGTCGGCGACCCCCTTCCCACCGAGGTGGTGCGCGCCATGGTGCTCCTCCGCGCAAACGCCCTTGCCGTCGGTTACTCAGGCATCCGCCCCTCGACGCTCAATGCGCTCATCGCGCTCCTCAACGCAGGCGTCGTCCCGCTTGTCCCCGAAAAGGGTTCGCTTGGCGCCTCGGGCGATCTTGCCCCCCTTTCGCACATGGCCCTTGTCCTGTGTGGTATGGGCGAGGCCTTCTATCATGGCGTCAGAATGACGGGAGCCCAGGCGCTTGCCGCCGCGGGTCTCTCCCCCGTCGAGCTTTCCGCAAAAGAGGGGCTCGCCCTCATCAACGGCACCCAGGTGATGACCGCGGTCGGCGCGCTCGCGGTGCATGACGCCGAGCGCCTCGTCCGTAGCGCCGATCTCATCGCCGCACTCACCGCACAGGCGCTCCGCGGCATCGTCGATGCCTACGATCCGCGCGTCCACGAACTTCGCCGCCAGCCTGGTCAAATCGCCTCGGCACGCTTCCTCCGCGAAACTCTCGCAGGTTCGCAGATGATCACGCACCAGGGCGAGCTCCGCGTGCAGGATGCCTACGGACTGCGATGCGTGCCGCAGATCCACGGGGCGAGCCGCGATGCGATCGGCTATGTGGCCGGTGTCGTCGGCCGCGAACTCAACGCCGTCACCGACAATCCCCTCATCCTCCCGGCCGACCTCTCCGCCGGCTTTCCCACGGCTATTGGCGAAGGGCTTGGCGCGGATATCATCTCGGGCGGCAACTTCCACGGCCAACCGGTCGCCCTCGCGATGGACTTCCTCGGCATCGCCCTCGCCGAGCTTGCGAACATCTCCGAACGGCGCACCGAGCGCCTTGTGAATCCCGCGCTCTCGAATGGGCTTCCCGCCTTCCTCACACGCTCCGGCGGCCTCAACTCGGGCTTCATGATCGCCCAATACGCCGCCGCGGCCCTCGTGTCGGAGAACAAAGTCCTCGCCCACCCCGCCAGCGTCGACTCCATCCCCTCGAGCGCGAACCAGGAGGACCACGTCTCCATGGGCACGATCGCCGCGCGGAAGGCCCGCTCGATTCTCGGCAATGCCGAAGCGGTGCTCGGCATTGAACTTCTCGCCGCCTGCCAGGCCGTCGACCTCCGCGCCGAAGAGCTGAAAGCCAGGCCCGAGGAACTCTTGTCACCTGCGACGCTGGCCGCCTACCGCGCGCTCCGCGCCGCCGTGCCCGGCTGGGCCGAAGACCGAGTGATGTACCCCGACCTCGACGCCGCCCGTGACCTTGTCGCAGGCGGATCCATCCTCGCGGCGGCAGAAGCCGCCCTCGCGCAAGGAGGCTGCAAGTGAAGAACCGCGACATCGAACAGGCCATGACAATCAAGCTCGAATTCGACGAGCTACCGCCCGACCCGGTCTTCGAGCCGGGCATCCGCCGCGCGCCACGGCGTGAGGCGAAGCTCAACCCCGCGCAGGAGGCACTCGCCCTCCGCAACGCGCTCCGCTACATCCCCGAGAAATGGCACGAGCGGCTTGCGCCCGAGTTCCTTGCGGAACTCCGAGAAAAGGGGCGCATCTATGGCTACCGCTTCCGCCCGCAGGGGGCGCTCAAAGGCCTTCCCATCGACCAGTACCGGGGGAGATGCGTCGAGGGCCGTGCGATGCAGGTGATGATCGACAACAACCTTGACTTTGCGGTCGCGCTCTATCCCTATGAGCTTGTCACCTACGGCGAGACGGGACAGGTATGCCAGAACTGGATGCAGTACCGGCTCATCAAGAAGTACCTTGAACTCGTCGATGAGCAGACGACCCTCGTCGTCGAATCGGGCCATCCGCTCGGCCTTTTCAAGAGCCACCCCTACGCGCCGCGCGCGATTGTCACAAACGGCCTTATGGTGGGCATGTTCGACAACTCGAAGGATTTCGCGGTAGCCGCGGCCCTCGGCGTGGCGAATTACGGCCAGATGACGGCGGGCGGGTGGATGTACATCGGCCCCCAGGGCATCGTCCATGGCACCTACAATACGATCCTCAACGCGGGCCGCCTAAAACTCGGCGTCGCCCCGGACGGCGACCTCTCGGGCAAGCTCTTTGTCTCCTCGGGTTTGGGCGGCATGTCGGGCGCCCAGGGCAAGGCAGCGAACATCGCGCGCGCCGCGAGCGTCATCGCGGAGGTCGACCCCTCGCGCGTCGAAACCCGCAAAAGTCAGGGCTGGGTGGACACCGTCGCGACGAGTCCCGAGGAGGCCTTCCGTCTCGCCGGAGAAGCGCGGGCCAAGGGCGAACCGCTTGCGGTCGCCTTCCTTGGCAACGTCGTCGACCTCCTCGAGTGGGCCGATTCGCATGCGGTCAAGATCGACCTTCTTTCCGACCAGACCTCCTGCCATGCCGCCTATGAGGGCGGCTACTGCCCGGCGGGCACGAGCTTTGAGGAGCGCACGCGGCTTTTGCGCGAAAACCCCGAGGAGTTCCGCAGGCGCGTGGACGCCTCGCTCAGACGACATTTCGAGGTAATCTCGCGGCTCTCCCGCAAAGGCACCTACTTCTTCGACTATGGCAACTCCTTTCTCAAGGCGGTCTGGGACGCGGGAGTCCGTGAAGTCTCGAAGAACGGCGTCGACGAGAAGGACGGCTTCGTCTTCCCGAGCTACGTCGAGGACATCCTCGGCCCCGAGCTTTTCGATTACGGCTACGGTCCCTTCCGCTGGGTCTGCCTCTCCGGCAAGAGCGAGGACCTCCGCAAGACCGATGCCGCCGCAATGTCGATTATCGACCCGAAGCGCCGCGGTCAGGACCGCGACAACTGGATCTGGATCCGCGACGCGGAGAAAAACAAGCTCGTCGTCGGCACCCAGGCGCGCATCCTCTACCAGGACGCACTGGGCCGCCGCGACATCGCGCTCAAGTTCAACGACATGGTGCGAAAGGGCGAGGTCGGCCCCATCATGCTCGGCCGCGACCACCACGACACGGGCGGCACGGACAGCCCCTTCCGCGAGACCTCGAACATCAAGGATGGCTCGAATGTCATGGCGGAGATGGCGACGCAGATCTTCGCGGGCAACGCCGCACGCGGCATGAGCCTCGTCGCCCTTCACAACGGCGGCGGCGTCGGCATAGGCAAGTCGGTAAACGGCGGCTTCGGTCTCGTCCTCGACGGCTCTGCAAAGGTCGATGCGGTCATCAACATGGCAATGCCCTGGGACGTGATGGGCGGCGTCGCCCGCCGCGCATGGGCGCGCAACGCACATGCCGTCGAAGTCGCCGCCGAGTACAACGAACGCCACCCCGAGCTCGGACATATCACCCTTCCCTACTCGGTCGACGACGACCTCGTCGAACGCACACTCGGGCGGCATTAGACGGTCGGCACCAACGCAGGCCGGTAGCTACCGCGCCCCCTTAGGGGAGCGCGGTAGCGCCTTCCGCCCCCTGGAACAATGAGCCGCTGCGCGTATATGCTATCTTTACTAGCATATGCCGCGGAGGATTCCATGCCCGTAAAGCGCGATTTCGGACTCCATTTGAACCGCCTCTCGCCCCAGGAGCGGGGCCGTCTTATCGCCTACATCAACATCAAACTCGCCGCCTTGGGCCTGCCCGTCTACGGCCGCGAGGGCACCGCTTTCGTCGAACTTGCAAGCGACATGCTCGAGAATGTCCGCGAAAAGAACCGCCTCCTTGCGGGCTACCTTCCTCCCGCCGACCGCCGCATCCAGGATTTTCTCGATTCCTATCTTGGAGGCCTCGGCCTTGGATCGCTCCCCAAGCTCCCCTCGGACACCCTCGTCCTCGACCGTTACGGCATGGCCCGCGAACTCTCTCTGCCGCCCGATGCCCACAAGCACGTCTCGCCGACGCTCACCTCATATCGGATACGAAACGGGGTGCTTCACAATCCGACGAGCGACCGACGCACGACGGAAGGTGTCTTCCACATCGCAGAGGGCGGCCTCCCCGTCCCCCTCGACAAAAAGGAAGTCCCGCGCCTCGCCTTTGCCCGCCTCCTCGAAGCCGCGGTAAACCCTCCGCCTGAGCTCCTGGAACTGCCCTTTACCGCGCGCGAGGAAAAGAAGGCCCGGTGCTTCGTCTCTCTCCTTCTCAGGCCGCCTGTCCGTCCCGAGGTGCCTGGCTTCACGGAAGAGCGCTCCATGGAACTTCGCTTTTTCGCCCCCGCCTCGCTCGTCGCCAACCTCGATTTCGTCGAATCCATCTTCGGCAACTCAGGCGATCCCTATGTCGCGGAAAATGACGCCGCGCTCGATCCCTTGCGCTGGTCGGGCACAACCGGATGCATTATCCTTGCCACGCACCTCGTCAAACTGCGAAAAAAGGACCTCGGGCTCCCCCGCTGGGAGGATGCGACCGAGCGGCAGCGCCGCGACGGCATGTGCTGGAAAGACGAGGCCGAGCTCTACAACGGCGGCAAGGCCTTCAAGGTGAGCGCACGCGACGAGCGCGGCGTCATCGTGACAATCATCGCGGACAACTACTTCGGCTATTCGAAAAAAGAAGTAAAAACGATGATGTCCTATTCCGCGAACCTCCTCGGCCTCGCCGAGGAGGAACACGCAGGCGGCGCCCTCGTCTTCCCTTCCTACAACCTTGGCACCCGCTTTGTTCCCGACACCAACCTGAAAAGCCGCGGCCACAGCCTGGACGGGGTCCTCGAACTCATGCGTGACCGCGTCGAATTCCATCCCGAAGGCTATGCAGTCGACAAGACCTTCCCGGAAATCGTATACCTGCCCGAAGACGCGGTAATTTCGCTCGAAGACCAGGTTGCGCGCTGGACCTGGGAGGGCGCCGAACGGAGCCTTCGCGTGCTTCCCGGCGAAATCTACGTCCACCCAACCGGCTACCGCGTCCGCATGGAGCGCCACCCGACTTCAGGGGCCTGGCGCCTCGTCGGCACGGCGGCGGAAGGGCTCCTCTGCCACAAACCCTGTACTGTCTCAGGCGGCGGCAAATCGGAAATCGCGAAGTCCATCTCCGACGCGATCAGTTTTTCGCCCATCATCATCGGCGACTACGAGGCGGACCGCGCCGCGGTTCGCGCGATCATCGAGCGGAACTACGGCGACCGCTTCAAGGATCCCAAAGAAAACCACGGCGATGCATCGCGGAGCATTCTCTCCTCCAAGCGTTCACTCGGGTCGGTCATCAAGCTACTCACCCCTTCCCCACTCTACACCGACGAATACAACGCATGGCTCAAATCCATACCCGAACGCATAAAGGCCCTCGTCTTCCTCGTCAAGCGCTTCTACAAGCCCGAGTGGGGCGATGACTGGATGTCCAAATTCACCGTCGACGCAGTCAACGGCACGACGGGCAACATCCTCAAGTTCGAAGGACGGCCCGTCCTCGGGTCATACCTGCGAGTCGGCCGCGATGCGGCCAAAATGAACCGCACCTTCAAACTCAGACAGGATTTCATGCCCGCTGAAAAGCTCCAATGGGAGGACGACATCACCGCGAGTGTCGTCGTGCCCACATCGCGGCTTCGAGACCTCCCCGCCTGGACCGAACGCCACGGTAGCCTCAAATTCTGCAAAAACGTCGAAGCGCGCTTTTTCCAGCGTCCAGATGACGCGGTTGTCCGCGGCTATGACAAACAGGCGGAAAAGGACCTCTCCCGCCGCGACAACTTCATCTCGAACTTCGAGCCCCTCCCCCGCTCCGCCGCCGCGGCAATGATCGAAAAAACGGTGAGTTTTTCTGAGTACACCGAGCCGATGCGCCAGTTCATCGAGGAGGTGGAGACGGACGATGGCTACGAGTGGTTTGTCGCTTCCGACAAGCTCCGCATCGTCGACGGCGCACCGACGAAGAATCCACGCTATCTCCAGCTCGATCCGACCTATGTGAATCCCCTCGGCCGCTACCTTGCGGACTTAGGGCCCCGCCTCTACCGCCGCGTCCCCGCAGACCGGCCCCTGCACCAGCCTGTAGGCGCAACGCTTCCCGGGCGCCGCAACAACCCCGCAGAAGAGGGCATCCGCCCTCTCGCGGTCTACGGCCCCATCCACTATCAGGACCTTCCCGAGCTCTTCATGGACTTTGTCTGCTCGCTCACCGGCAAGAGCCCCTCGACCACAGGCGCCGGCTCCGAGGGCGCGCTCACCAAAGGCCCTTTCAACGCCCTGGTGCCGACGACGGACCTCAACAACGCCCTTCTCTCCTTCATCCTCTCAGGCTATGCCGGCTTTTCCACGGCGGCAGGCTATATCGGCCGGAACTACAAAGTCGAGCATGACATCTCCCTCCTCGTGCCCGAACTGTGGTCGCGGCTCGAGCCCGAAGAACGCGACCCTGAGTTCATGAAGGCGCGTGGCTACCTTGAACGCGTCGAGGATTTCGACTACGAGGGGCGCCGCATCCCCGCAAGCCGCCTCGGCTGGCGCATCACGCCGCTCTTTGCCGCGACCTACCTCGGGCGCATCTTCGACACGCCTGCCGCGGTGTTCACCGAGGATATCCTCCGTCCCGAACTCCAGTCCATGCAGGACTTTGTCGACGGCGTCCTCAACATCGCGGAGGCGCAGGCAAAAGTCGCGCGCGACTACCTCGCGGATGGGTCGGTCGAGGCGGCCATACCGCCGCTCAAGGCGATCCTCTACATCATGGCAGAGGGCTCCTACGAGGGGAAGGACGCAAACCACCCCGACATCCGGAGGCTCTTCGAGCGCGACTATGTGCTCGCCTCGGACTGGTACCACGAGCGGCTCGAGCGCTATCGTGACCGCGAACTCGACTACCTTGCGAAGTCAGCGGCCTATCTTTCCCGGTTTATCGGGGAACGAGGCGAGGCGGACAGCCTCGTCGTTCGGCGAGCCAAGGCGGAACTCGGCCGGGTCGACGAGCGACGCGAGCTATTGCGCACCAAAAGCTACCTCGAGGGCATCAAGGGCTCCATCGGGCTCGATCCGCTCTTCAGGAAATAACCCCGCCGTACGGGGACGAAAGAGGCATGCATGGCTAACGACATCCTCATCACAAACATCGGCGAACTCGCAACTCCGCTTGGCTTCTGCCCGCCTGCCGGAAAGGCGGCGATGAACCGCGTCGCCGTGACCAAGGATGCCGCGGTGCTTATCCGCGACGGCACGATTGTCTACGCCGGCCCCGATGCGGGACTCGACGAGCCCCGCATCGCCGCAGAACGCGCGGCCGCGGGGCCTGGGCTCGTGCACATCGATGCGGGCGGCCGCGCCGTCGTCCCCGGCTTTGTCGATTCGCACACGCATTTCGTCTTCGCAGGCTATCGGGATGATGAATTTCTCTGGAAGGCGGCGGGCCTGCCCTACATGGAAATACATAGACGTGGCGGCGGCATCGCGCGGAGCGTTGCGGCGACCCGCGCCGCGACGAAAGACGACCTCATTTCCCTCGGCGCTGCCCGCCTTGCGGCCATGCTCAGCCTGGGCGTCACCACGGTCGAGGGAAAGTCCGGCTACGGCCTCGATCTTGAGACAGAGCTCCGCCAGCTTGAGGTGATGCGCGAGCTAGCTGCTCGCCAACCCGTCACCATCGTGCCGACCTTTCTCGGCCCCCACTCGATCCCTGCCGAATACGCGGGGCGCCCTTCGGCCTACATCGATTTCGTAATCGCCGAAGTCCTCCCCGCCGTCGCAGAACAGCGGCTTGCGCGCTTTGCCGACATTTTCTGCGAGAAGGGCATTTTCGAGCTTGCAGACTCGCGGCGCTACCTCGAGGCGGCGCGGCGCCTCGGCTTGGGGCTCAAGCTCCACGCCGATGAAATCGAACGGATCGGGGGCGCTGGCCTTGCCGCGGAGCTCGGCGCAACGAGCGCCGACCACCTTCTTAAGGCGAGCGCCGAGGACATTGGCCGTATGGCCCAGGCGCAGGTGGTCGCAGGCTGCCTTCCCCTCACCGCCTTCACGCTCCGGGAACCCTATGCGGATGCCCGCGGCATGATCGACGCAGGCTGCGCCCTCGCCATCGCCTCCGATCTCAACCCCGGTTCCTGCTACAGTCAGTCGATTCCGCTCGCATGCGCGATCGCGGTGCTCTATCTCAAGCTCAGCATGGAGGAAACGCTCACCGCGCTCACCTTGGGCGGCGCCGCGTCCCTCGGCCTTGCGGATCGGATCGGATCGCTCGAGCCGGGGAAAGCAGGCGACCTCCTCATTCTCGAAGCGCCCTCATATCGCTTCCTCGCCTACCACGCGGGAATGAACATCGTCCGCTCTGTGGTCAAGGGCGGCAGGCTCGTTCACGGCCCCGCAGCCTGAAGCGGCGGGGAAGTCGCCGCTCCGCGTCGCACGCGGCGGCCCCGCCTTTTTAAGAAGCTCCAGCGCGCGGCCGTGTCGCAATATAGGTCGCGATGGCGAGCGCCATCGCGCCAAAGGCGACCACAAGGCCTGGGGCGGGGCGCTCACCATACACGAGAACCCCCAGGGCAAGCTGCCCTGTCGGCGACAGGTACTGGATAAAGCCCATGCGCTGGAGCGATATGCGATTCGCGGCGGCTGCGAAGGCGAGGAGCGGCAGGGTGGTCACTGTGCCCGCAAGAACGAGCATCGCCGTCTCGACCGCTCCGCCGCCGTTCGCAGGCACGCCGAAGGCGCCTCGCCCCGCCGCATGCGCAACAATGAGATAAGCGAGCGCAAAGGGTGCCGCGATCCCCGTCTCCGCCGCGAGTCCAAGGACCGGCTCAAGGCCCGCTTTTTTCTTTGCTAGCCCGTAAAACGCGAACGTCCCCGCAAGGAGGAGCGACACCCAAGGCAAGCGGCCGAGCATGAGCGCCGCCGCGCCGATCCCCGCGGCGGCGACGCCGACGGCAAGCGCTGTGCCCCGATCAAGGCGTTCGCGCAGAACAAACGCCCCGAGTGCGACCGAAAAGAGCGGATTGATATAATACCCGAGGCTCGATTCGGTGACACGGCCTGAATTCACCGCCCAGATGTAGATACCCCAGTTCGCCGTCACAAGAAGCGCCGCGCTCGCCGCTGCCGCAAAACGGCGGCGGTCACGAAAAAGTGCGACAAGCCGTTCAAGGCCGCCCCTCGTCGCGGCAAGGATGCCGAAGGTGAGGATGGCGGACCAGACAATGCGGTGACAGAGGATTTGGACGGGGTCGATAGCGACAAGCCGCTTCCAGTACAGGGGGAAGAGCCCCCACATGCCATAGGCGGCAAACGCGGCAAGCGTACCGCGACGAGATTGCCGCCGCGCCTCGCAGGGTTCTGAATTGGCTTTTTCACGCATGGGACAAGCTTATCCCATTCCCCGCGTGGAAGGCGAGCCCCTCGCATGCCGGTCGTTCGTAGGCAAAAAGCAACGGGGCTGCCCCGTATGGGCAGCCCCGTCACGACCTTGGCGCACAAGCCTTTGCGCTACTTCTTGTTGGCGAGGGTTGCCTTGCAGGTCTTGCAGATCTTGGCCTTCTGGCCATCGACTTCCTGCTCGTAAATCACCTTCACGTTTTCGCGCTTGCAGACCGGGCAGGTTCCCCTGCCGCGGGCGAACAGCTCGCGAAGGCCCTTTCCGCGATGAGCCTTGGACATACTTTTCTCCTTGCGAGGGCCTTTACTCGGCCTTTTCGGCCTTCTTGGCCTTCTTCTCGGCCTTGCGCTCCTCGCGCTTGGCCTTCTTGCCATCGTCCTTGCGGTCAACGAGCTCGAGCACGACCATATCTGCCGCATCGTGCTGGCGCTCGCCGAGCTTGAGGATGCGGGTATACCCGCCGTTCCGCTCTTTAAAGCGAGGGCCGATGTCCGTGAAAAGCTTGGCGAGCACCGCCTCGTCGGTAATCTTGCGGCCAACCACGCGGCGGTTGTGGACCGAGTCCTCCTTCGCGCGGGTGATCATCTTCTCGGCCTCGCGGCGGACTTCCTTCGCCTTCGCCTTCGTGGTGACGATGCGCTCATGCTTAAAAAGCACGGTCGCCATATTGCGGAGGAGCGCCTTGCGGTGCGCCGGGACGCGGTTCAGCTTGTTGAATCCGATCTTATGCTTCATCGGTCTCTTCCTTCTTCATGGAGAGTTTGAGGTAGTTCCTGAGGGCGGAATAATCCGTCATCCCGAGCGCGAGGTTCCACTCCTTGAGCTTGTCCTTGATCTCCTGGAGCGACTTCTTGCCGAAGTTCCTCGTCTTCGCGATATCGTCCTCGGTTTTCCTCGTGAGATCGCCGATCGTTTTGATGTTCGCATTCTTGAGGCAATTCGACGACCGAACGGAGAGCTCAAGCTCTTCGACCGGCGTATTGAGTATCTGCCTCACGCGCTCCTCGATCTCGTCGCTCTCCTCGTCGCCGGCAGCCTCGCCCTCATCAAAATTGACGAAAATCGCGAAGTGGTCCTTGGCGATCTTGGCCGCCTCGGCGAGGGCATCCTCGGGCCGCACCGTCCCGTCTGTCCAGATCTCGAGCACGAGCTTGTCGTAGTCCGAGCGCTGGCCGACGCGCGTTGGTTCAACCGAGTACTTCACCTTTTTGACCGGCGAGAAGATCGCGTCCATGGGGATGGTCCCCACGACTTCGACGTACTTCTCGTTGACCTCGGAGGGGACGTAGCCGCGGCCAAGATCCACCTGAATCTCGATGTCAAGCTTCGCATCGTCCATGAGGGTCGCGATCTTGAGGCCGGGGTTGAGTATTTCGACCGGCTTGTCCTTCCCGAAGGCCGCTCCGTCGAGTTCGAGGGGACCCTTGAACTCGTAGAGGAAGGTGGCCTGCTCCTCATCATTGGGGAGCCGCAGGCGGAGCTGCTTGAGGTTGTTGAGCACCTCGATGGTGTCCTCAACAACCCCCGGGATGGTCTCGAACTCGCTCGTGACGATGTGCTGCGCGCCGTCCGCATCGTAGCGCACGATACGGACGGCCGTCACGGCGTAGCCCTGGATCGAAGAGAGGAGGATTCGGCGCAGCGTGTTGCCGACGGTCGTGCCGTAGCCGGGCTCGAAGGGATAAGCGATGAACTTTCCGTAGTCCTGCCCGGACTCGTTCTGCTCGTAGGTGATGCCCTTCGGCCTCTTGAAACCCTTGAGAAGGTTCTTCCGCGCCATTTCCGCTCCTTACTTCGAGTAAAGCTCGACGACGAGCTGCTCGCGGATATCGGCCATGTCCGTGATGTCCTGCCGGTGCGGGACGGCAGCGAACTTGCCGCTCATGTTGTCGGGATCGACCTCAAGCCAGGGCATCACGCCGGAGCGGCCGACTTCCTGGAGAGCGTCTTTCACAAGGTTCATCTTCTTGCCGCTCGGGAGCACGGCGACAACGTCACCCGGCTTCACGAGGAACGAGCCGATGTTGACCCGCTTGCCGTTCACGGCGATGTGACCGTGAAGGACGAGCTGCCGCGCCTGATTGCGCGACGTCGCGAAGCGGAGGCGGTACACCACGTTGTCGAGGCGCCGCTCAAGGAGGGCGAAGAGGTTTTCGCCGGTTTTCCCAGGCATGCGAAGCGCCTTCTCAAAGGTGTTGCGGAACTGCGTCTCCATGAGGCCGTAGGTCCTCTTGAGCCGCTGCTTTTCGCGGAGCTGAACCGCGTACTCGGACTGCTTGGCCGGGCGAGACTTGGGCGCCTTTCCGGGCGGCAGAGCCTTGCGGTTGATCGGGCACTTATCGCTCTTGCAGCGATCGCCCTTGAGGAAAAGCTTCTTCTGTTCAGTGCGGCAGAGCCTGCAGCTCGGGCCGGTGTAGCGTGCCATCTTGTGTTTCTCCCCCCTCTTTCCGTCAGATGCGCCGGACCTTGCGCGGCCGGCACCCGTTGTGGGGAATGGGCGTCACGTCGTTGATGCTGCGGACTTTGAGTCCGAGCGCCCCGAGCTGGCGGATAGCCGACTCGCGGCCGACGCCGGGTCCCTTGACGTACACGTGGACTTCGCGGAGCCCTACGTTGAGGGCCTTCTGAACCGCAGTCTCCGTCACGGTCTGCGCCGCGAAGGGGGTGGATTTCTTCGCGCCGCGGAAGCCGAGGCCGCCGGAGCTCGCCCACGAAATAGCGTTGCCGTTGAGGTCCGTGATCGTGATGATCGTGTTGTTGAAGGTCGCCTGGATATAGACGTTGCCCTCATATACGCTCTTCTTCTCTTTCTTCTTTTTGGCGACTGCCATGGCGTCCCTCCGTTAGGCCTTCTTCTTGTTCGCCACGGTCTTGCGCTTGCCCTTGCGGGTGCGGGCGTTCGTCCGGGTCCGCTGGCCGTTCACGGGCAGGCCGCGGCGGTGGCGGAGGCCGCGATAGCAGCCTATGTCCATGAGGCGCTTGATGTTGAGGGCGATCTCCGAGCGGAGGCGGCCCTCGACCTTGTAATCGTTCTCGATGACCTTGCGAAGCTCGTTGATCTCGTCATTCGAAAGGTCATTGATCTTCTTGGACGGGTCGATCTTCGTGGTTTCGCAAATCTTGCGCGCGCTCGTCCGGCCGAGGCCGTAGATGTAGGTGAGCGCGATGTCCACGTGCTTGTTCGGGAGGTCGACTCCCGCTATACGTGCCATGAGCTTCCTCCTCCCCTCAGCCCTGCTTCTGCTTGTGCTTCGGGTTCTCGCAGATGATCCGGACGATCCCGTCTCGTTTGATCACCTTGCACTTGTCGCATATCTTCTTGACGCTGGTCCTGACTTTCATGGGTTCCCCCCGCGGCGGTAAGCCGCTATTAAACACCATTTCACCGAAATGATCTACAGGTTCCTCGAGCGGATGTGCCCCTTGCGCACGAGCCCGTCGTGGTGGTGCATCTTGAGGAGCGCCTCCACCTGGGCCATCGTGTCAAGGTCAACGCCGACAAGGATCAGCAAGCTCGTACCACCGAGGAGGTAGGCGAGCTGGCTCGGGAAATTGAAGAGCTGAGTCACGAGGCTCGGGATGAGGGCGATAAGGCCCAGATAGAGCGATCCGGGAAGGATAATCCGGTTGAGGATCCTCGTGAGGTACTCCTCCATCTTCTCGCTGCGAATGCCCGGGATCGAACCGCCGTTCTCACGGATGTTCTTGGATATCTCCTGCGGATTCAGCGTGACCTGGGTGTAGAAATAGGCGAAGAAGATAATGAGAAGCACATAAAAGAAGTTGTACCAAAAGCCGCTCGGCCTGAGGAAGTACGCGAAATCGCGGAGCCACTTCGCATTCACCCCGAAGCTCTGGGCGATCTGGAGCGGGAAGGAGAGCAGGCTCGAGGCGAAGATGACCGGGATAACGCCCGAGGGGTTGATCTTGAAGGGGATGTAGGTGTTCTGGGCGCCGTACATCTTCCTTCCAACCACGCGCTTAGCGTAATTGACCGGGATCTTGCGCTGGCCCTGCTGCTCGTACACGACGAGGGCGATGACGCCGACGAACATGAGGAGCACCACGATCGCGTAGATCGGGTTGAGTTCGTCCCGCTGGATCTTCTTGACGAGTTCGTAGCTGGCGTTCGGGAGGCGGGCGACGATGCCGGCGAAGATAATGAGCGAAACGCCGTTGCCGATCCCCCGCTTCGTAATCTGCTCGCCAACCCAGACGAGGAACATAGAGCCGGTGGTCACCGTGAGAATGGCCACGAGGGTGTAGGGGAGCCGCGCCATGGTGATGGCGTTCGGGATGCGATCCGCCCACACCGTCACGGCGTAGGACTGGATGACGCAGACGACCACCGCGCCGATGCGCGTCCAGCGCTGCAGCTTCCTGCGGCCGCCCTCCTCTTCCGCCGCCTTCTTGAGGCTCGGGAAGACGATGAGGAGCAGCTGCATGATAATCTGCGTGCTGATGTAGGGCATGACGCCGAGCATGAAGAGCGAGAAGTTCTTGAAGGCGCCGCCAGCAAAGAAGTCGAGGTAGTCCGTGACCCCGCCGCCCGAGCCGGCCAGGCTCTCGAAATAGCTACGAAGGGCGCTGGCGTTGATGCCGGGGAGCGGAAGGTACGCCCCGAGACGGAAGATCACGAGCCAGAAGAGCGTGAAGAGGATCCGTTCCCGGAGCTCCTTGATGCGGAAGATGTCGGTTAACGCGTTGCCTGCCATGGTGCCCTGCCTCGCAGCGCCCGTTAGGCGCCGGCCTTGTTCTCGAGGCGGGCCTCGACCTTGCCGCCCGCCTTCTCGATGCTCTCCTTCGCGGAGGCGGAGACCTTGTCCACCGAGACGTTGAGCGACTTCGTGATCTTCCCGTCACCGAGCAGCTTGACGAGCCCATCGGCTTTCTTGACAAGGCCGCGCGCCTTGAGCGACGCGCCATCGACAGTCTCGCCGGCCTCGAATTTTGCCTCGAGGTCGCGGAGGTTCACGATCTGCCACTCCTTGCGGAAGATGTTCGTGAAACCGCGGTGCGGAATGCGGCGGTAGAGCGGCATCTGGCCGCCCTCGAAACCCGGATAGGTCTTGCCGCCCGAGCGGGACTGCTGGCCCTTGTTGCCGCGGCCGGCTGTCGTGCCGAGGCCGGAGCCCTGGCCGCGGCCGACGATGCGCTTCTTCTTGGTCGCGCCCTCGGGCGCGTGCAGATTGAAATCGGACATATCACTCCACCTCCTTCACTTCGACGAGGTGCTGGACGGTCCGGACCATGCCGAGGATCGCGGGCGTCGCCTCTTTGACGGTCTTGGAGCTGATCTTCCTGAGACCGAGAGAACGCACGGTGGCGCGCATCTCGGGCTTCTGGTGGATCGTGCTCTTGACGAGCGTAATCTCTATTTTCTTGGCCATGGCTTAACCCCACAGGTCCTTAATCGTCTTGCCGCGGTTCTTAGCCACCGTCTTCGCGTCCATCATCTTCTCGATACCGTCAAACACGGCGCGGACGATGTTAATGGATGCTCGGGAACCGACGCACTTCGAAAGAACGTCGGTCACGCCGCCCGCCTCCATGATTGCGCGGACGGGACCGCCGGCGATAATACCCGAACCGGGGCAGGCCGGCTTGATCATGACCTTAGTGGCCTTGAACTCGCCGACCACGTCATGCGGCACGGTGCCATTCTTCGAGGGAAGACGGACCATGTTGCGCTTGGCCTTGTCGATGCTCTTCCGGATGGCCTCGGAGACGTCATTCGCCTTGCCGAAGCCATAGCCCACATTGCCGGCCCGGTCGCCGACGACGGTGAGCGCGGAGAAGGAGAAGCGCCGACCGCCCTTGACGACCTTCGCGGTCCGGTTCAGCTTGACGAGCTTCTCCGTGAAGTTGTCGCGGGACCCGGAATCGTCCCTCTTATTCCTGTTTTCCACGAGGTCCCCCTAGAACTGGATGCCGGCTTTGCGCGCGCCGTCGGCAATCGCCTTGACGATGCCGTGGTACTTGTAGCCGTTGCGATCGAAGACGACCGTCGCCACGTTCTTCTCTTTGAGGCGCTTTCCGATCTCCTCGCCGAGCTTGCCGGCGCCCTCGACGTTGCGCTTGAGCCCCTTGAGCGCTTCCTCGAGGGTGCTCGCCGCGGCGAGCGTGTGGCCAGCCGCGTCGTCGATAACCTGCACATAGAGGTAGCGGTTCGACTTGAAAACGGTCATCCGCGGTTTCTCGGGGGTGCCCTCGATGTTCTTGCGGACGTGGACCTTGCGCTGCTCGCGCTTCCTAAGCTTGTCGCTTAATTCCTTGACGCTCATATATCACGGCCTCACTTCACGCCGGTCTTGCCGACCTTCTTGCGGATCGTTTCGTCCTCGTACCGAATTCCCTTCCCCTTGTAAGGCTCGGGGAGTCGGAGAGCACGAATCTCGCTCGCGAACTTGCCAACGAGGCACCGATCGATGCCGGAGACAACGACCTTCTGGTTGTTCGCCTCCACGGAGACCGCAATGCCCTCGGGGATGGCCACCGCGAAATCGGTGGAGTACCCGAGGCTCATGACAAGAAGCTTGCCCTGCACTTCGGCACGGTAGCCGACGCCGTTGATGATGAGGGCCTTTTTAAAGCCCTCGGAGACGCCGACCACCATGTTGGACACGAGATTGCGGTAGAGGCCATGGAAGGCCTTCGCCTGCTTGGAGTCACTCTTGCGGCTCACGTGGACGGCGCCGTCCCTGACGGCGATTTCGACTAGAGGATCATAGCTCTGGGAGAGCTTGCCCTTGGGCCCTTCGACCGTCACCTGAGTGGGGGTGACACTCACCTTCACACCCTGGGGGACAAGGACCGGCCGTATTCCGATTCTCGACATAGCGCTTTCCCTACGGTTACCAGACCGTGCAGATGAGCTCGCCGCCCACCTGCTTCTCGACGGCCTTTTTGCCGGTCGTCACGCCCACCGAGGTGGAGACGATCAGCGTGCCGTATCCGTTGTGCACGCGCGGGAGGTTCTTGTACCCCGCGTAAACGCGGCGACCGGGCCTGGAAACCTTTTCAAGACCATGAAGAATCGGGTCGTTCGCGTCATCGTACTTGAGGAAGATTCGGATGACGTTTGCACCGTCGGCCTGAATCTTCTTGAAATTCTTGATGTAGCCCTCAGTCTTGAGGATCTTCACGATCTCAAGCTTGAGCTTGGAGGTCGGGATGTCGACCTTCTCGTGCCGCGCCGCACTCGCGTTGCGGATCTTGGTCAGCATGTCCGCGATGGGATCAGAAACGCTCATCGCTACCTCCTACCAGCTCGACTTCGTCACGCCGGGGATGAGGCCCTCGGAAGCATACTTCCGGAAGCACACCCTGCACATGTCGAATTTGCCCATGTAGCCGCGGGCCCTGCCGCAGACCTTGCAGCGGCGGACGAGCCTCGTCATGTACTTCGGCTTCTTCTGGGCTTTAAGAATCATCGCTTTCCGCGCCATTCGCTACCTTCCTTACTTCCTGAAGGGCATGCCCATCTTGCCGAGGAGGCTCTTCGCCTCCTTGTCGGTCCTCGCCGTCGTGACAATCGCGATGTTGAGGCCCATGATCTTCTCGATCTTGTCGAAGTCGATCTCCGGGAAGATGATCTGCTCGCTTAAGCCAAGGGAGTAGTTCCCGTGGCCGTCGAAGGCGTTCGGGTTGACGCCGCGGAAGTCCTTGACGCGGGGAAGCGCAACGTTCATGAGGCGGTCGAGAAACTCCCACATGTAGGCACCGCGAAGCGTAACCCGCGCGCCGATCTCCTGGCCCTGGCGAATTTTGAAGGTGGCGATGGACTTCCGCGCCTTGGTTTTCACCGCGTGCTGACCGGTGATGATCGCGAGGTCGCCGACGGCGGCCTCGAGGAGCTTCTTGTTTTCCTTCGCCTCGCCGACGCCCATGGAGACGACGACCTTGACGATGCGCGGAACCTGCATCGCGGAGGTGTAGCCGAACTCGGTCTTGAGCTCCGGCGCGACCTTCTCGAGGTACATCTTCTTGAGCCGGGGAACGTAGTTCTTGGTTTCGGCCATTTTAGAGCGCCTCCCCGCATTTGCGGCAGACCCGCTTCTTGGTCTCGCCCTCGATCTTATAGCCGATCCGGGTGGGACCGCACTTTTTGCACACGATCATCACGTTCGAGATGTGAAGGGGCGCCTCGATCTCGACGATGCCACCGCGGTCGGTCTGCTTGCGCTTCTTCATGGCCTTCTTGACCATGTTGACGCCGGCGACAATCGCCCGGCCCTTCTCGCGGTCGATCTTGACGATCTTCCCCTGCTTTCCCTTGTCCTTGCCGGCAATGACCTCGACGAGGTCATCCTTCCGGAGCTTGAACTTGATCTCTGCCATTCGCTTCTCCTCAGAGGACCTCGGGCGCGAGCGAGACAATCTTCATGAAGTCCTTCTCGCGAAGCTCGCGGGCGACGGGCCCGAAGATGCGCTTGCCCTTCGGGTTCTTGTTCGCGTCGATGATGACGCAGGCGTTGTCGTCGAAGCGGATGTAGGTTCCGTCGGGGCGGCGGTACTCCTTGTGGGTCCGCACGATTACGGCCTTCTCAACCGTGCCCTTCTTGATCGCCGAATTCGGGATCGTGTCTTTGACCGCGACGACAATGATATCGCCGACGCCGGCATAGCGGCGGCGCGTGCCGCCGAGAACCTTGATGCACTGGACGATCTTGGCGCCCGAGTTGTCGGCTACGTTGAGCCTGGATTCAACCTGGATCATGTCCTTATCCCCGCCTTACTTCGCCCGTTCGACGATTTCCGCGAGCCGCCAACGCTTCTCGCGGCTCATGGGACGGGACTCGATCACGCGGACAGTGTCGCCGACGTGGGCCTCGTTCTGCTCATCGTGAGCCTTGATCCGCTTGGACCGGGTCACGTACTTCTTGTAGAGAGGGTGCAGCTTCCGCATCGTGATCTCGACAACGATGGTCTTGTCCATCTTGTCGCTGACGACGATGCCCTGGAGGGTCTGCTTATTAGGCTTCTGGACCTTCGTATCCACCATGTCCTCCTAAAGCCTTACCGCTTCTCGGCGGCGCCGCGCTGGCCGATGAGCGTTTCGACCCGCGCGATCTGGCGGCGAAGCGTCCGCTTCATGAGCGGATTCTCGACGTGCCCGACGACTGCCTGAAAGCGCAGCTCGAAATACTTCTTCCTGAGCTCCTCGCGCTTCTGGACAAGCTCTTCGAGCTTGAGCTCTTTGAACGAATTCTTCATGGTTTACTCCGTATCCGCGCGCAGCGTGAACTTCGTCTTCACGGGCAGCTTGGAACCGGCAAGGCGCATCGCCTCCTCGGCGACCTTCGCGTCAACGCCGGAAAGCTCGAAGAGCACGGTGCCCGGCCGGACAACGGCGACCCAGTACTCGGGAGCGCCTTTGCCCTTGCCCATGCGGGTCTCAGCAGGCTTCTTCGTATACGGCTTATCCGGAAAAACCCGAATCCAGAGCTTGCCGCCGCGCTTGATATAGCGGTTGAGTGCGACACGCGCCGCCTCGATCTGACGGTTCGTAAGCCACTCGGGCTCCATGCAGACGAGGCCGTACTCGCCGAACGCGATCGTATTGCCGCGGGTCGCCTCGCCGTGAATCCGGCCGCGCTGGACCTTGCGGTACTTAACTCTCTTAGGACTCAGCATAGACTAGCTCCTCGCCCTCGCGCCGTCGGAGCGGCCCTCGTCCGCGCGCACGGGGTGCTCCCCGCGGGGCGCGCGCTCGCGGCGGTCTTCACCACGGCGATCGTCGAACTCGCGGCGCTGCTTGCGCACGAGCTGGCCGGCGTCCTCGTTCTTATCAGAACGGTATACCATGCCCTGGTAGATCCACACCTTGACGCCGATCTTCCCGAAGGTCGTGTGGGCCTCCCAGAAGCCATAGTCGATGTCGGCGCGGAGCGTGTGGAGGGGAACACGCCCCTCTTTGTGCTCTTCGGTGCGGGACATATCCGCGCCGCCTAAGCGGCCGGAAACACGCACCTTGCAGCCCTGCGCTCCGCCCTTCATGGCGTTTGCAACGGCCATCTTGATGGCCTTGCGGAAGGAACCGCGGTTTTCAAGCTGCCGGGCAATGCCCTGGGCGACGACCTGGGCATTCGTATCGGTCTTCTTGATTTCCTTGATCTTGATCTGAACCTTTTTGCTCGCAAGCTTCTGGAGCTGGAGGCCGATCTGCTCGATATTGGCGCCCTTCACCCCGATGAGCACGCCAGGGCGTGCCGTATGGATCACAACGGTGATCTTCTGGGGGTGACGGACAATCTCAACCTCGGAAATGTCGGCACCCTTGGTCTCGGGAAGCTCGAGAATGCGGCGGCGGATCGCCAAATCCTCGTGGAGCGTCTTGGCGTAGTCGCGCGGATCGACGTACCAGCGGGACTTCCAGTCCTTGTTGATGCCGATGCGGAGCCCGATCGGGCTGACTTTCTGACCCACCTTACGCCTCCGTCTTGTTGCCGATCTCGTCGATCACGCAGCTGATGTGGCACATGCGCTTGACGAGCATGTCCGCCCTGCCGCGAGCCCTGAACCAGACGCGCCTCATGCGCGGGCCCTCGTCGACCCGGATTTCCCGGACGTAGAGCATGCTCTCGTCGAGCTTCCGATTGCGGTCGAGCGCGTTCGCGGCGGCCGAAGCCACCACTTTTTTGATGAGCTTGGCGCCCTTGTTGGGCGTGTTCTCAAGGATGGCGACGGCCTCGGCGTACGGCCTCATCCTCACGAGGTCGGCGACGGGCCGAACCTTGGAGGGAGAGGCGATGAGCCACTTGGCGGTCGCGCGGTAACCGGTCTTATTGGCTGCCATAGTCGCTCGCCTCACTTCTTCTCGGCCTTCTTGTCGCTGCCGGCATGGCCGCGGAAGACGCGGGTCGGGGCGAACTCACCGAGCTTGTGGCCGACGAGGTTTTCGGTCACATAGACCGGCATCCACGTCTTGCCGTTGTACACCGACACGGTCAGGCCGACCATCTCGGGGATAATGGTCGAGGTGCGGGAGTAGGTTTTCACCATCTTCTTGTCCCCCGCCTTGCTCGCTTCCTGGACTTTCTTGTAGAGGCTCTTCTCGATGAAGGGCCCTTTCTTAACGGACCTGGACACTTGGGGCTCCTCCCTTACTTCCGGCGCTTCACGATGAAGCGGCTCGACGGCTTGTGCGGATCACGCGTCTTGTAACCCTTGCACGGCTGACCCCAGGGCGTGAGGGGCTGCTTATAGCCCTTGCCACGGCCTTCGCCACCGCCATGCGGGTGATCAACCGGGTTCATGACGGTACCGCGGACGGTCGGACGAATGCCGAGCCAGCGCGTGCGGCCGGCCTTGCCGAGGCGCTCGTTCATGTGCTCCTCGTTGCCGACGGCGCCGATGGTTGCCGAGCACTTCTTGAACACCATGCGGAGCTCGCCGGAGGGGAGCTTGATGGTGACATAGTCGCCCTCCTTGCCGACGATCATCGCACTCGCGCCCGCGGAGCGGGCGAGCTGGCCGCCTTTGCCGAGGGTGAGCTCGACGTTGTGAATCGTGATGCCGACCGGAATCGCCTCGAGGGGAAGGGAGTTCCCGACCTCGATGGGGGCGTTGGGGCCCGCCACAATCTGCTTGCCGACCACAAGGTCCTTCGGGCAGATGATGTAGCGCTTTTCGCCATCAAGGTAGTGGATAAGAGCGATGTTCGAGCTGCGGTTCGGGTCGTACTCGATCGCCTTCACGACGCCCGGCACGCCGAGCTTGTCGCGCTTGAAATCGATATCCCGGTAGCGCTGCTTGTGGCCACCGCCCTGGTGCCGGACGGAGATGCGCCCATTGGAGGCGCGGCCGCCGTTCGACTTTTTACCCCTCGTAAGGGACTTCTCGGGCTCGCTCCTGTTGGTGGTGATCTCGCTGTTCACCACCTGCACCCGGTGCCGGAGGCCCGGAGTGATAGGCCTAAAGGTCTTGATACCCATAATATCCCCTTACGTTTCAGGCGCCCTCGAAAATCTTGATCGTCTCGCCGGGCGCAACGCGGACGATGGCCTTCTTCCATTCGGAGGTCCGGCCGGGGCGACCGCGGAGCCGCTTCGGCTTGGACTTCACATTGACGATGTTGCAGGAAACGGGGTGCACCTGGAACATGCGGCGCACGGCTTCCATGACCTGATGCTTGTCCGCGCGGGCGTCAACGCGGAAAACGTAGCGCCCGGTCTCGCGGAGCAGGTTGCTCTTTTCGGTGAGCACCGGCTCGATAAGGATCGAATCGTATTCCATCGTACCTGCTCCTTACTTATCCGCGTAGAACTCGTTCAAGCCCTTGGCGGCGGACTCGAGGACGATGACCTTCCGACCGTAGAAGAGGTCGTGAGCGCGAAGGCGGTTGTACGCAAGAAAGTGAAGCCAGGGGATGTTCCTGCCTGCCCGCTTCACCGCGGCGTCGTCGCCCGCGAGGATCACAACGGTGCGCTCGGGGTTTTTGTCGGAGGCGAGCGCCTCGAGCTTTTTGACGAGGTCGCGAGTCTTGCCCGACTCGACCGTAAAATCCTCGACAATCTGCATACTGCCATTCTGCGCCTTGAGGCTCAGAATGGACTTCATCGCGAGCCGCTTTACCTTTTTGGGAAGCACGAACGAGTAATCGCGCGGCTTCGGACCGAACACGACGCCGCCACCGACATAGAGCGGCGACTTGTAGTCACCCTGGCGGGCGCGGCCGGTGCCTTTCTGCGAGTAGGGCCGGCGGTTCGTGCCATGCACTTCGGCGCGCGTCTTCGTGCAGGCGGTGCCGACGCGAAGGTTCGCAAGCTCGTTGTTGATCGCGTAATAGATGACGTCCTCGTTGATGGGCAGGCCGAAGACCGAGTCCGAAAGCTCGATGCTCCGGAGCTCCTTGCCCTGCAAGGAAACGACTTTCCTTTCCATGGGGTCCTCCGCCTTACTTCGTCTTCTTGACCGCGCCGCGGACGAGTACGGTGCAGTCGCGCGGACCGGGGACGGCGCCGCGGACGAGGATGCAAGCGTTCTCGGCGTCCACGCGGACGACCTTGAGATTCTGGACCGTGACGCGCTCACCGCCCATACGGCCGGGGAGCTTCACGTTCTTGAAGGTCTTGTGGGGGTAGGTACTCTGGCCAGTGGAACCCGGCTCGCGGTGGAACTTAGAGCCGTGCGTGTTGCGACCACCTCCGAAACCCCAGCGCTTCATGACGCCCTGAAAGCCCTTACCCTTGGAAACGGCAGTCACGTCGACAAAGCGCAGCCCCTCGAGGGTGGAAACGCCAAGCTTGTCACCCACGGCGCACTCCTTCTCGAAATCGCGCATCTCGCGAAGGAGCTTGGCGGGAGCAATACCCTCGGCAAACTGGCCCGCATAGGGCTTCGTCGTGCGGGACTTCTTCATCTCGCCAACACCGACGACAATCGCGTCATAGCCGTCCTTTTCCGCCGTCTTCTTGGCAACAACGACGTTCGGGGCGAATTCGATGACGGTGACGGGGATGAGCTTCCCGCTCGCGTCGAAGACCTGGGTCATCCCGGCCTTCTTTCCGATCAATCCGATCATACGGTTCTCCTAGCGTTGAACGCTTCGGCTCGAAGCCGGGCGTTACTGCTGGCTTACGGGGCCAAGCCCCGTACGGTTACTGCTTGATTTCCACGTCGACGCCCGCGGGCAGCTCAAGCTTCATGAGCGCGTCCATGACGTCGGCGGTGGGATCGATGATGTCGATCAAGCGCTTGTGGGTCCTCATCTCGAACTGCTCCCGCGACTTCTTGTGAACGTGCGGCGAGCGAAGCACCGTGTACTTATTGATCCGAGTGGGGAGAGGTATCGGCCCTGCGACCTTGGCGCCCGCCTTCTGCACCGTCTGTACGATGCCGCGCGCGCTGTCGTCGATGAGACGAACATCGAACCCTCGGAGCTTGACGCGAATCCTGTCCTTCATGCTTCCTCCAAAGATCACTTGCGTACGTCCCTAAGTCGGCCGTTCCCTGGCGGGCGCGCCGTCCGAGCGTTACGCGGCGGGGCCGGGGAGCCCCGCAAGCACGGTGCACGACGCCATGCGCCGTGCACCCAAAGCACTATCGTTCCAGTACCGGCAAAACACCGACACGGCATCTCTCCCCAAGACCGAGCCTCAGAGAGAGACGCACGCAAACTGTTTACGCAATCACCTCGGTAACCTGGCCGGAAGCAACCGTGCGGCCACCCTCACGGATAGCAAACTTAAGCCCCTTCTCCATGGCGATCGGGTAGATGAGCTCGACCTGAATCTCCGTGTTATCGCCAGGCATCACCATCTCGCGACCCTCAGGAAGGGTGACGGTGCCGGTGATGTCCGTCGTGCGGAAGTAGAACTGGGGCCGATAACCACCAAAGAAGGGGCTGTGGCGGCCACCCTCATCCTTGGAAAGGCAGTAAATCTGGCCCTTGAACTTCGTGTGCGGGGTGATCGAACCCGGCTTGGCAAGAACCTGACCGCGCTCAACCTCCTTCTTCTCAATACCGCGAAGAAGGGTGCCGATGTTGTCGCCCGCCTGCCCCTCATCAAGGAGCTTGTTGAACATCTCGACGCCGGTGACAACCGTGGAGCGGGTCGGCTTGATACCCACGATCTCGACCGTTTCGTTAACCTTGATCACGCCGCGCTCGACACGGCCCGTAACGACGGTACCGCGGCCAGAGATCGAGAAAACATCCTCGATGGGCATAAGGAAGGGTTTATCCGTAAGGCGCTCAGGATCCGGGAAGAAGGAGTCCATCGCATCAAGAAGCTCCTGGATGCACTTGCCCGCCTCAGCATTATCGGGCTCGGACATGGCCTTGAACGCGGAACCCTTGATGATCGGGGTCTTTTCGCCAGGGAAGCCATAGAAGGTAAGGAGATCGCGAACTTCCTGCTCGACAAGCTCGATGAGTTCAGGATCATCAACAAGGTCGACCTTGTTGAGGAAGACAAGCACGGAGGGAACGCCGACCTGGCGGGCAAGGAGGACGTGCTCGCGAGTCTGGGGCATGACCGAGTCGGGCGCGGAAACGACAAGGATGGCGCCGTCCATCTGCGCAGCGCCGGTGATCATGTTCTTGATATAGTCGGCGTGACCAGGGCAGTCGATGTGCGCATAGTGGCGCTTCTCGGACTGATACTCAAGGTGCCGGGTATTGATGGTGATACCGCGCGCCTTCTCTTCCGGCGCATTGTCGATATCGTCGTACTTCATGACCTTGTCGCCGTACTTGCGGCCGCAGTACATGGTGATGGCAGCGCTGAGAGTCGTCTTGCCGTGGTCGATGTGGCCGATCGTACCAACGTTCATATGAGGTTTGGTACGCTCGAACTTCTCTTTAGCCATATCCTTCTCCTCCTTGGCTTCGTACCGCCAATAGCGTTCTACGTGGGTTCCCGCATTATACAAGAAGCCTGCAAGCTATTCAAGGGCCGCAAAGCCCGATGTCAAGGCCTTTTGGCGGAAAAATCGCGCGGGACGGGCTCGTAACGCGAAAAGCGAAGCTGGAGCTCCACCCGCCCCTGCGTCGCCGAGCGAATTTCGCTGGCAAGCCCGAACAAAAGCCTAAGCGGCGCCGAGGCCTCGACGGCTTTCGCCCCGGCCACATCGCCAATCGCCTCGACACGCCCCCCGCGCGCTGCCACCAGCGCCATCGCCGCACCAAGGAATTCCTCAGGCAGCACAAGCTCGATGCGCATCCAGGGCTCAAGGAGCACGCAGTGCGCGGCTTCAAGGCAACGCCGCAGAGCGAGCGAGGCGGCAATTTCGGCGGCGAGCTCCGCCTGCCTGGCCTGAGGCACACGAAGCCCCAGCACCCGGACCGCCGCATCGAGCACCGGGAAGCCCCGCGCCGGCCCCGCAGAGAGCGATGACTCGACCCCCCGCCGAACCGCAGCTACAAGCGCAAAACCCGCCTTGAGCTCGGGCACCACCGCAAAAGCGATGCCCGAGCCGCGCGCCTCGGGCTCCAGCGCAAGCTCGACCGACGCATTAAGGATGGTGCCGTTATAGTCTCGCTCAAAATCAACGCGCTCGCGCGCAGCCTGCGTCGGGCACTCCCGGTACGCAACCTCGGGCGCCCCGGCGCGAACACGCACCCCGAACTCCTCTTTAAGCCGCGCCAGGGCGACCTCGAGATGAAGTTCGCCCATCCCCGCAAGCGCGATGCGCCCCGTCTCCGCGTCCTCGCGAAGGCGCAAAGAGGGATCCTCCTCAAGGAGCGCATACAGCGCCGCCCTGAGCGCGGGCTGATCCGCCTGCCGCTCCGGCTCAAGCGCAAAGGCGATTACCGGCTCCTCAAAGAGAATCGGCTCATACAGGATCGGCCGCTCTGGCGCGCACAGGCTCGCCCCCGTAAGGCCGCTGCCACGCGTGCCGCCCGCCGCATCCCCGCCCGAATCTGCGGTACTCCGTCCAGCCTTGCGCCCTGCAGCGACCAAGGCCGCCGCGACAATGTCGCCCGCAAGCGCCTCCGGCCGCTCCTCGAGCGTCGCCGCCTGAATAGAAAAGAGCTTCTGCACCCGAAGAAGTCGGCCTGAACCCGCATCGAGAACACAATCGCCCGCCGCAAGACGACCCGAAAAAACGCGCAACCACGACAGGCGACCAAAAGTTCTATCTGCCTGCGTTTTAAATACAAGCGAGGAAAATGGATCGGAAGGACTCGGCGCCCGGCGCTCTCCGGCGCGCGCGGCGCCCTCGGGCGCGGGCAAGCCAAGCGGATAGGCACAGGCCTCGGGACAGAGAACCTCCTCGGGCGCAGGAAGGTAATCCACCACCGCGCCGAGAAGGCTAACCGTCGCCCCATCGCTCAGGGCCGAACCACAGAGTACCGGCGCGGCGCGCCCCGCGATGACCGCACGGCGGAGCGCCGCAGCGATTCGCGCAGGCGCGCTCGGTCGCCCGGCCACAAAATCCTCCATGATGCCGGAATCCTCTTCCGCAAGAAGCGCAAGGAGCTCTTCACGCGCAGTAGCCGCCGCGGCATACAGCGATTCCGGCACCGGTTTGGGAACGCCGCCGCAAGAAAAATCGACAGCCTCCATCGCAACGAGGTTCACAAGACCACGAAAGGCCTCGCCCTCGCCCCAGGGAAGAACGAGCGGCACGGCGCGGCCGTCTGAAAGAACCCGAAGCTCGCTCATCGCGCGCGAAAACGAGACCCCTCGCCGGTCCATTTTGTTGACAAAAAAAAGCCTCGGCGTTCCGTGGCGGTCAAGAGCCCGGACAATCGTCTCGGTTCGGGATTGCACCCCCGCAACGCCGCAGACAAGAACAACCGCCCCATCAAGGGCCCGCAGTGAACGTTCAATCTCGGCACCGAAATCAACATGCCCCGGCGTATCGATGAGCGCGATGGCTGTGTCCCGCCATGTAAGACGGGCGCAGGCGGCCTTCACCGTGATGCCGCGCTCGCGCTCCACGGCAAGGTAATCGGTCGCGGTCGTCCCCTCGTCAACACTCCCCAGAGACCTGATGCGCCCAGCCACATAGAGGAGGCGCTCGGTAAGACTCGTCTTCCCTGCGTCGATATGCGCGAAAATGCCGATATTTCGGCGGGGCGAGGGTGCTTCACACATCGCAGGCGAGTATACACCCGCCGGGGCGTCTATAGCTATCGCGCGCCGCCTTCAAAAACAAGACCGGCTTTCGCCGGTCTGCCGCCAAGCTCTCATTAGGCTTTCGCGCCTTTCTGCGCGCGAGAGCCAATAAGACGTTCGCGCCGCATAAAAAAGCGAGGTCGGCAGAGCCAACCTCGCTTTCAGCAGTCTGCGAAGACTACCACCTGTAGTGGGCGAAAGCCTTATTGGCTTCAGCCATCTTGTGGGTGTCTTCCTTCTTCTTCACCGCGGTACCGGTGTTGTTATAGGCATCGACGAGTTCATCGGCGAGCTTGTCTGCCATGGCCTTGCCAGAGCGGGAGCGCGCGGCGTTGATGAGCCAGCGCATCGCAAGAGCCTCGCGGCGAGTCTCGCGAATCTCGATGGGCACCTGGTAGGTGGCGCCGCCGACGCGGCGGGACTTGACCTCGACGACGGGCTTTGCATTCTCAAGCGCCTTGTTGAAGACCTCGAGCGCCGGAACCCCGGTTTTTTTCTGCATAAGCTCCATAGCGTCGTACATGATGCGAGAGCAGATGGATTTCTTGCCCTGCCACATCATGCGGCACACGAACTTGGTGACCACGACGCTGTTGTACTTGGTGTCGGGGAGATGACCCCGATCGATGGACTTCTTTTTGCGGCCCATGATTCTCCCCCCTTACGCCTTCGGACGCTTGGCGCCGTACTTGGAGCGGCCCTTTTTGCGGTCCTCGACGCCGAGCGTATCCTTCGCGCCACGGATGATGTGGTAGCGCACGCCCGGGAGGTCCTTGACACGGCCGCCGCGGATCAGGACGACCGAGTGTTCCTGAAGGTTGTGGCCAACACCGGGGATGTACGCAGTGACCTCGATGCCGTTCGTAAGGCGAACACGGGCGACCTTGCGGAGGGCCGAGTTCGGCTTCTTCGGCGTGACGGTCATGACGCGGGTGCAGACGCCGCGTTTCTGCGGGCACTCCTCGAGCGCCGGGGCCTTGGTCCGCCATGTATTGGCCTTGCGACCGAGGCGAATAAGCTGGTTGATCGTCGGCATGTGAGCGTTCGACTCCCTTTGTGTGCCGGGCGTCAGCATCGCCCTGGCGAAATACGATGGTACGCGTCTATTTGTCATCCGTTCCGGCAGGCCGTGAAACCGCCAGGACGGATAGATCGTAATACTACCCCTTTCGGCCCGGATTCGTCAATCCGGGCCGAAAGGGCGGAAAGACGACAGTGGCGCCCTAGCAATGCCAGGTGTGGCGCTACGGGGTGGCCCTCAATCCTCGTCGTCCTCGGCACCAACTGAGCCAAAGCCCTCGTCATTCTCAAAGACGCTGTCCTCCTCGAAATTCGCGCCTTCGGCGCGATCCTCGAGGGCGGCAACCGGCTGGAGCTCCCGTTCACGCTTCCGTTTCTCGATGATCTCGTTCACGTAGGCATCGAGGTCATCGTTCTCCTGGTCGAAAAGCTTGATGTTCCGATACTGGCGCATTCCGGTGCCGGCCGGGATAAGGTGACCAATGATGACGTTCTCCTTGAGGCCGCGCAAAGCGTCCGTCGCGCCAGCGATGGCGGCGTCGGTGAGGACGCGGGTGGTCTCCTGGAAGGAGGCCGCGGCGAAGAAGGAGTCAATCTTAAGGCTGGCGCGCGTGATGCCGAGGAGGAGCGGCCGCGCGACCGCGGGCTGACCGCCCTCGGACACAACCCGCTTGTTCTCTTCGTGGAACTTGTACTTGTCGACCTGCTGACCGTAGATGAACTTGGTGTCGCCGGGGCTTACGATCTCGACCTTCTTCATCATCTGGCGGATGATGACGCCGATGTGCTTGTCGTTGATCGTGACGCCCTGGAGGCGGTAGACCTGCTGCACCTCGTCCATGAGGAAGCGCTGGCAGTACTGCTCGCCAAGGATGGCCATAATCTCGTGCGGGTTGCGGTTGCCGTCACAGAGGAGGTCGCCCGCCTCAACCTGGTCACCGTCGCGAACAAGGAGCCTCCGGCCCATCGGCACAAGATGCTTGTACTCCTTGCCGAAGATGTCGCGCACCACGACGACGCGCTTGCCTTTGACGATACCCCGGAAGGCGACGGTCCCCGATACCATCGCGAGGACGGCGGGCGTCTTGGGCTTGCGGGCCTCGAAGAGCTCGGAAACGCGCGGAAGGCCGCCCGTGATGTCCATGGCCTTCGCAGACTCCTTGAGGGTCTTGGCGAGCGTGCGGCCGGCCTTCACGAGTTCGCCGTCCTCAACGTTGAGGTAGGCGCCGCCCGGCAGGAAATAGGTCACAATTTCGTTTCCCGCCTCATCGGTGATGATGACGCGCGGCTGCTTGGCGTCGCGCTCCGCAGCGAACTCGGTGATCTTCTTCTCGACGTTGCCCGTCTCCTCGTTGATCTCTTCCTTGAGGGTGGAGCCGGGGATGATGTCCTCGTAGCGGACGTAGCCGTCCTTCTCGGAGATGATCGGGTCAGAGAAGGGGTCGAAAGTCGCGATCGTCTGGTTCGCGGCGAGAATGTCGCCCGGACTCACAAGCACCTCGGAACCGTTTCTGACCTCGATCTTCATTTCCTGGGCGATGAGGAGCACGCGATCCTTGAGAACCTTCGCATAGGAGATGTCGTGCGACTTCTCGACGGAGCCATTGGCGTGCTTCACGATCTCGTCACCCTTGAGGATGCGCTGGCCGTCCTCGACGAGGAGCGTGTCGCCCTTCCCAAGCTCGAAGTTGGAGAATATTTTGCACGCGTGGATCGCGCCCTTTCGGGTGAAGAGCGAACGCCCCTCGGGTAGGGAAACATAGGTGCCCGCCACCTCGGTGACGAGGACAGGGTACTTGAGATAGATGCGGTTCTCTTCCGAGGACTTCTGAGCCGCGCCACCTATGTGGAAGGTACGCATCGTGAGCTGGGTACCCGGCTGGCCGATTGACTGGGCGGCGATGATACCGACCGCCTCGCCGATGTCAACCGTGCGCCCCGTCGCGAGGTTGCGGCCGTAGCACTTGCGGCAGACGCCATGCTCCGCCTCGCAGGTGAGGACGGTGCGGATGGTCACCTCTTCGATACCCGCCTCGTCGATCGCGTCCGCGATCTCCTCGGTGATCTCCTCGTTTGAGTCGACGATGATCTCGCCGGTGATGGGGTGGCGGATGGGATCGAGAACATAGCGGCCGACGATGCGCTCCCTGAGCGCCTCGACGATCTCCTCGCCGTCCTTGATGGCGGTATGGACGACGCCGTTGATGGTACCGCAATCGTCCTCGTTGATGACCGCGTCCTGCGCGATATCGACAAGCCGCCGCGTAAGATAGCCCGCGTCGGCCGTCTTGAGCGCGGTATCGGCAAGACCCTTTCGCGCGCCGTTCGTCGAAATAAAAAACTCGATAACCGAGAGGCCCTCGCGGAAGTTCGAGCGGATGGGAAGCTCGATGATGTCACCCGAGGGCTTGGCCATAAGGCCACGCATGCCGGCGAGCTGGCGAATCTGGTTGCGGCTACCGCGCGCGCCCGAGTTCGCCATCATGTAGATTGAGTTGAAGCCCGCGCGGTCCTTCTCGAGCGTCTTCATCATCACCGCGGTGAGCTCTTCGTTCGTCTTGGACCACACCTCGACGACGCGGTTGTACCGTTCCTCCTGGGTGATGTGACCCGCGAGGTACTGGCTCTGAATCGCGTCGACCTGCTTGTTGGCCGCCTCGATCATCTCCGCCTTCTCTTTGGGGATGACGATGTCGTCCATGCCGATGGAGGCGCCGAAGAAGGTCGCGTAGCGGAAGCCCATGTCCTTGACGGCGTCGAGCATCTGCACGGTGACATAGGGGCCGCGCGATTTATAGACCGCCTCGATGAGGGCGCGAAGGTCCTTGTCACCGAGGGCGTAGTTGACGTAGGGCACCTCTGCGGGGAGCGCCTCGTTGAGGAGGATGCGGCCCGCCGTCGTTTCGACGACACCGTTTTGGCCAACCTCGAGGGGTTTCTTGCAGCCATTCCACACGGGCCGCTTCGCGATGGGCACCTTGATGACGGCCGCGTAGTCGCAGGCCTTTGCCTCACAGGCCATGAGCGCCTCTTCCGGCGAGGAGAAGCGGCGCCCCTCACCCTTGGCGCCCGGCTTGTGCCGCGTGAGAAAGTTGATGCCGAGAACCATGTCCTGCGAGGGGTAGACTATGGTCTTGCCGTTCGCGGGGTCGAGGAGGTTCCGGCTCGACAGCATGAGCGACCAGCATTCGGCCTGGGCCGCGCTCGTGAGCGGCACGTGAACCGCCATCTGGTCGCCGTCGAAGTCGGCGTTGTAGGCCTTGCAGACGAGGGGGTGGAGCTTGATTGCCTGGCCCTCGACGAGGAGGGGTTCAAAGGCCTGGATGCCGAGGCGGTGGAGGGTGGGCGCACGGTTAAGAAGCACCGGGTGCTCCTTAACGACCTCGTCGAGAACTGCGAAGACCTCGGGCGTCTCAGACTCCACGAGCATCTTCGCCTTCTTGATGTTGTAGACGACGTCCTTCTCGACGAGCTTTTTCATAATGAAGGGCTTGAAGAGCTCGAGCGCCATCTTGGTCGGAAGGCCGCACTGCCACATCTTGAGCTCGGGGCCGACGACGATGACCGAACGACCCGAGTAGTCGACGCGTTTACCAAGGAGGTTCTGGCGGAAGCGGCCCTGCTTGCCTTTGAGCATGTCGGAGAGGGACTTGAGCGGCCGGTTCGAGGCGCCCTTCACAACGCGTTTCTTCTTCGAGTTGTCGAAGAGCGCATCAACCGCCTCCTGAAGCATGCGCTTCTCGTTGCGGATGATGATGTCCGGCGCATTGAGCGCCATAAGTCGCTTTAGGCGGTTGTTGCGGTTGATGACGCGGCGGTAGAGGTCGTTGAGGTCGCTCGTGGCGAAGCGGCCGCCGTCGAGCTGGACCATTGGGCGAAGCTCAGGCGGAATCACCGGGATGACATCGAGGATCATCCACTCGGGCTTGTTCTTAGAGTTGCGGAAGGCCTCGACGATCTCGATGCGTTTAAGGAGGCGCTTGTCGCTCTTCGGCCCCTTCTCGATCATCTTCGCGCGCAGGTCGGCGGCGAGCTCTTCGAGGTTGAGCCCCTCAAGAAGCGAGCGAATCGCTTCGGCGCCCATGCCCGCGGAGAAGGCGCCGCCGTAGCGGTCCTGCGCCTCGTAGTACTCCTCCTCGGTGAGGAGCTGCTGTTTCTTGAGATCGGTGTCGCCGGCGTCAATGACTATGTACTTCTCGTAATAGAGGACGGAGCGGAGCGCCGCTACGGGGAGGTCGAGGAGGAGGCCCATGCGGCTCGGCACTGAGCGGTAGAACCAGATGTGCGACACAGGGCTCGCAAGCTCGATGTGGCCCATGCGCTCGCGGCGGACCTTGAAGTGCGTAACCTCGACGCCGCAACGGTCACAGATAACGCCCTTGTAGCGGATGGACTTAAACTTGCCGCAGTAGCACTCCCATTCCTTGGTGGTGCCGAAGATGCGCTCGCAGAAAAGACCGTCCTTCTCCGGGCGGAGGGTGCGGTAATTGATCGTTTCGGGCTTTTTGACCTCGCCATAGCTCCAGGCCCGGATCATATCCGGGCTGGCGAGGCGTATCATAATACTGTCGAAATCCTGGATATCCCGCATGCTTCCCCCCCCTCTTTAGAAGGTGCTCTGCTTGGTGATGATGTCCTCGTCGCGCTCGGTGAGGGCGATCTGCTTGCCCTTGGCGTCGAAGACGCGGATGTCAAGCGCGAGCCCCCGGAGCTCCTGCACCATGACGTTGAAGGCCTCGGGGATGCCCGCCGCGGTGTGCGGCTCGCCCTTAACGATGGCCTCGTAGACCTTGGCGCGGCCCGTCATGTCGTCGGACTTGATCGTGAGGAGTTCCTGGAGCGTGTTCGCGGCACCATAGGCCTCGAGCGCCCAGACCTCCATCTCGCCGAGGCGCTGGCCGCCAAACTGGGCCTTGCCGCCGAGCGGCTGCTGCGTGACAAGCGAGTACGGGCCGGTGGAACGCGCATGCATCTTGTCATCGACAAGGTGGTGCAATTTCATGAAGTAGATCACACCGACGGTGACGGGGTTCTGGAAGTACTCGCCCGTCCGACCGTCGCGCACCATGGTCCGCGAGTTGCCCGGAAGCCCTGCCTCCTTGAGCTTCTGCTCGATCTGCTCCTGCGAGGGGCACTGGAAGACGTGGCAGCTGTACCACTCATCGAGAGTGCTGGCGGCCCAGCCGAGCTCGGTCTCCATGATCTGGCCGATGTTCATGCGCGAGGGGACGCCGAGCGGGTTCAGGCAGATGTCAAGCGGGGTTCCGTCGTCGAGATAGGGCATGTTCTCCACGGGGAGAACACGAGCGACGACACCCTTGTTGCCGTGGCGACCCGCCATCTTGTCGCCCTCCTTGAGCTTGCGCTTCGCCGCGATGAGGACCTTGACAACCTCCTCAACGCCCGGTGAGAGGTCGTCGTTGGCGCTCCGCTTGAGGCGCTGCACATCGATGATTGTGCCCTCGATGCCGTGAGGCACGCGCAAGCTGGAATCGCGGACGTCCTTCGCCTTCTCGCCGAAAATCGAGTTGAGGAGCTTAAACTCCGGCGTGGTCTCCGTCTCGCTCTTCGGCGTGACCTTGCCAACGAGGATGTCCCCCGCCTTGACCTTGGCCCCGACGCGGATAATGCCTTCGGCGTCAAGGCTGTCGAGGCTCTTCTCACTCGTGTTCGGGATATCACGCGTTATGCGCTCAGGGCCGAGCTTCGTCTCGCGGACCTCGGTCTGGAACTCCTTGATGTGGATGGAGGTGAACATGTCCTCCTTGACCACGCGCTCGGAGATAAGGATGGCGTCCTCATAGTTGTAGCCGTTCCAGGGCACAAAGCCCGCGAGTATATTGCGCCCGAGGGCGAGCTCGCCCTGGTTGGTCGCCGGGCCGTCGGCAATGACCTGGCCCTTGAGAATCTTCTCGCCCTTTTTCACGATCGGGCGTTGTGTGTAACAGGTGTCCTGGTTGGTGCGCTGATACTTCACGAGCTCATAGCGGTCCCGCGCCCTTTTGTCCTCGTCGGGCTGGATGACGATGTGGTTCGCGTCGACATACTCGACGACACCCGCACGCTTCGCCTTCACAAGGACGCCCGAGTCGTAGGCAGTCTTCCACTCCATGCCGGTGCCGACACGCGGCTGCTCGGGGAACACGAGCGGCACGGCCTGGCGCTGCATGTTCGAGCCCATGAGGGCACGGTTTGCGTCATCGTGCTCGAGGAAGGGGACGAGAGCCGCGGAGACTGAGATGATCTGCTTCGGCGAGACGTCCATATACTGGAGCTCCGAGGGCGCGCGGGTCGTATAGTCGCCCTGGTGCCGACAGGAGACGGACTGGTCAGCGAAGGCGCCGTTCTTTTCGAGTCGTGCCGAAGCCTGGGCGATGTAGTACTTGTCCTCGTCCATCGCCGAAAGGTACTCGATCTCCTTCGTCGCCTTGCCGTTTTCGACCTTGCGGTAGGGCGTCTCGAGGAAGCCGTACTCGTTGACCGAGGTATAGGTGGCAAGCGAAACGATGAGACCGATGTTCGGACCTTCGGGCGTCTCGATGGGGCACATACGGCCATAGTGGGTGTAGTGGACGTCGCGAACCTCGAAGCCCGCCCGGTCGCGGGAAAGGCCGCCCGGACCGAGTGCGTTGAGCCTGCGCTTATGCGTAAGCTCGGCGAGCGGGTTGACCTGATCCATAAACTGCGAGAGCTGCGAGGAGCCGAAGAACTCCTTGATCGCGGCGACAATAGGCTTTATGGAGACGAGGTCCTGGGGGCGGATCGTGTCCGTCTCCTTGAGGCTCATGCGCTCTTTGGCGATGCGCTCCATGCGGCCGAATGCGCTCTTCATCACGTTGGCAAGGAGCTCGCCGACGGAACGGACGCGGCGGTTGCCGAGGTGGTCGATGTCGTCCACGTTCGCCTCGCCATAGTAGACCGCCATGAGGTACTTCATCGTCGCGATGACGTCGTCCTTCACGAGGGTGAATTCCTTGACGGGCACCGCGTAGTCGAATTTCTTGTTGAGCTTGTAGCGGCCAACTTTCCCGAGGTCGTAGCGGCGGCTTGAGAAGAACATATTCGCAAGGTCGCGCTCGGCATTTTCGACGGTGATGGGCTCGCCGGGCATGAGGGTCGAATAGACCGCTGCGAGAGCATCGGCCTTCGAAGGCTCGTCCTGAGACGGGTCTTCCTTCACAAGCTTTATGTCCTCGCGCTCGAAGCAGTTGAGGATCATGTCGAAATGCAGGGAGTCAGGATGCTCGAAATCGATAACGTCGAGCTCGCGGATCCCTATGTTGACAAGCTCGTCGACATCGTGCAGATGGAGCTTGTCGCCCGCGCGGTAGAGCTTTTTCCGCTCGCCGTTCACGTCGGCGTAGACCGCCTTGGCGAGCACGCGGTTGACCGCCTTCTCCTTTTCCTCACGTTTTTCGCCGATCGCGACCTTCTCCGAGACATAGAACGCCTGGGCAATGTCCTCGCGCGTCTCGAAGCCGAGGGCGCGGAGGAACATCGTGCCGAGAATGCGCTTTTTGCGGTCGATTTTGGCGTAGATGAGCTCTTTCTTCTGGTCGATCTCGAATTCGAGCCAGGAGCCGCGATAAGGGATGATGCGCGCGGAGTAGACACCCTTCTCATGGCAGAAAATAACGCCGGGCGAACGGTGAATCTGGGAGACGACGACCCGCTCGGCGCCGTTAATAATGAAGGTGCCCCGATCGGTCATGAGCGGAATGTCGCCGAGGTAGATTTCCTTCTGCCTGATCTCGCCCGTTTTTTGGAATACCAGGTTGATCCTGGCCTTGAGGGGGACGGCGTAGGTAAGCCCCTTCTGCTTGCACTCGATTTCGGAATACTTCATTGCGGACTCGTCAAGGTAGTACCGCTCGTACTCGAGGAGCATGTCGCCGTTGGGGCTCTCGATGGGGAAGGTCGTGCGGAAAACCTCCTCAAGGCCGACACAGTCGAGGTCTTCGCCGCGGCGGCACTTCTCGCGCTGAAGGAAGCGCTCGTAGGACGAGAGTTGGATGTCGATGAGGTCGGGTATTTCCATGACCTCCTGAAAGTCTTTGCCTATGTACTTTCGTACGATCTTCTTCTCGGTATATGCCATCCGTCACCCCCAGCTGCGCGCGGCCCTTCGGCGCGCGGATCGGTCCGGTTCTTCCCTAGCGCGATGTATCGTAAAAGCCGCCTTCCGCAAATGCACGTGAATGCGGCGTTGTTTCCCTACTCTCGATGTCGGCCCCGGCAAGGCCAGCCATGCATGCCGTTTCTCCATGCCGTCGGCGTTCGGGCCGCAGGCACAGCGAAAAGCTCCCTATAACACAACAAGGCCCCGGCCGCGCGCGGCCTTACGCCTTCCGGGCAGGGTTAAGCCCGCCCGGAAGGCAAAAACCGCCGGCCGCCGGAACCTAGACGCACGTCCCCCCGTTTCGGACGGGAGACGCCGCGCGCCACGAGGATCGGAAATCAAAAACCCGCTTGGCCGTCTTACTTGACCTCAACGGCGCCGCCCGCGTCGGTGATCTGCTTCTTGATCTTCTCGGCCTCATCCTTAGAGACATTCTCCTTGAGAGGCTTGTCACCGGCCTCCACGAGATCCTTCGCCTCCTTGAGGCCAAGGCCCGTAATGGCGCGGACTTCCTTGATGATCGCGATCTTCTTGTCGGCCGGCACGCCGCCCTTGAGAATGACGGTGAACTCGGTCTTCTCCTCGACGGGAGCCGCGGCGGCACCAGCGCCGGCGACGGCCACAGGAGCGGCGGCGGTGACGCCAAAGCGCTCCTCCATCGCCTTGATAAGGTCGGCGATCTCGGTGATCTTCATCTCAGCGATGGCGTCGAGAATCTGCTCGTTCGTAAGAGCTGCCATATTATCTTCTCCTTCGATGTCGTTGGCGGCCCATACGGACCGCCCTGCGGCGCAGAATGCCCGCGCCTATGGCGAACAGGAACGGCAGCTAACCGGAAGCCTGGACGCCGTGAACCACAAATTACCTAACACGGAAGCCCGCTTCAGGCTCCGCTCGCCTCCGTGGCGCCCGCGCCGCCTGCAAGCTTCTCCTGGTACGCGACGAGCGTGTAGGTAAGCTTCTGCACAGGGCTCTTGAGACCGGCCATAAACATCGCGATGAGCTGGTTCCGACCGGGCAATTTCGCGAAAGCGTCGACCGTCTTCTCGTCGAGAAAGTCCTTGTCGACGACACCGGCCTTTACCTTGAGGGCGGGGGCCTCCTTCGCGAACTCCACGAGGATCTTTGCAACCTCGTTGGGCTCCTCTTTGGCGAAGGCGACGGCGACCGGCCCGACGAGGACCGGCGCGAGCTCCTTCGGATAGCCGAGCTCGTCGAAGGCAATGCGTGCGAAATTGTTTTTGACGACGTGGAATTCGGCGTTCTTCGCCCGAAGCTGCTTGCGCAGTGCCGAGATCTGCTCCACCGTGAGGCCGCGGTACTCCGTGAAGATGAAGTCTTTGCTGGCTCCGATCTTCGTCTTGAGCTCGTTGATCGCGTCGGTCTTGGCGACCTGGATCTTGTTCGCTCTCATGGCCATGGCTTTACCTCTCGATCTTCTGGAGCGCGACGCGGACGCCGGGACCCATCGTGGAGCTGAGGTAGACGGAGGCGACAAAGTCGCCCTTCGCGTCCGCAGGGCGCTTGCGCGCAACCTCGGCGAGGAGGGTGTTCACGTTCTCGGCAATCTTGTCGGCATCCATCGACACCTTGCCGATGGCGAGGTGGATGATATTCGACTTGTCGGTGCGGAATTCGGTCCGGCCCTTTTTGAGCTCGGCAACCGCGGCCTTAAGGTCGTGGGTGACCGTGCCGGTCTTCGGGTTGGGCATGAGGCCCTTACGACCGAGCACCATACCGAGCTTACCGACATCCTTCATCATGTCGGGCGTAGCGACCGCGACATCGAAATCGAGCCAACCACCCTTGACGCGCTCGATAAGCTCAT
This sequence comes from Spirochaetota bacterium, assembly GCA_029265615.1. Taxonomy (GTDB): domain Bacteria; phylum Spirochaetota; class Spirochaetia; order Treponematales; family Rectinemataceae; genus JAEUJG01. The sequence continues at coordinate 45,277 of JAJUIB010000003.1, read as the reverse complement.
CAGAGCCCGCATATGCGGCACCGGCCTCGAGCGCCTCCTTCTCCTTTTCGGGCTTGCAGAAGACGAGTATCTTCTTCTCGCCGCGAAACTGGTGGGGCAGAACGACCGTGTCGCGCACGGTCTGGCTCTTCTTGAGATTGACGCGGACGTGAACCTCGACAGTCTCGTCGAACTTGGCGAAATGGGCTTCCTTGACGAGGGCGCAGGCAGCCGGGACCTCGTAGGCGAGATCCTTGTCGATCTTTTTCGCGGCCTCGTTGTATTTCTTGCCGTGCTTCATGGCTTACAGCTCCGTCTCGACGCCCATGGAACGGGCGGTGCCGGCGATGATCCGCTTCGCGGCCTCGAGATCGTTGGCATTGAGGTCGGGAAGTTTCTGCTGAGCGATTGCCTCGAGCTTCGCCTTCGGAAGCTTGCCAACCTTCTGCTTGTGGGGAACGCCGGACCCCTTATCGAGCCCGATGGCCTTCTTGATCAACACCGACGCCGGCGGCGTCTTCGTGATGAACGTGAAGGTCTTGTCCTTGTAGACCGTGATGATGACCGGGATCGTCAGACCGGCCTCCATACCCTTGGTTCTGTCGTTGAATTGCTGACAGAACTGGGGGGCGGAGACGCCGTGCGGACCGAGCGCAGGACCGACGGGGGGAGCAGGAGTCGCCTTCCCGGCGGGGCACTGCAGCTTAATAACCGCGGTGACTACTTTCTTCGCCATCCTTCACTCCTTTCGTGGTGTACCCGGCATCCTGCAGGTTTTTTGCCCGCATTGAGCCGGGGTAGCGTCCGCCACACGCACAAAGCGCAGACAGACTCCCATCTAACGGAGGTAACACCCCTCTATGAGAAGCGTCGCGCGACGAGCAACACAAAGCGCTGCCGCAAGGCGCGATGCCGCTTTACTAAAGAACTCGACGGCGCCGGGGGCGGCGCCGCTCCTGTGTCGCTAGATCTTCTCAACCTGGAGCATGTCGACCTCGACTGGCGTCGCACGCCCGAAGATGCCGACCATCACCTTGAGCTTATTCTTTTCGAGATTCACTTCCTCAATGGATCCCGTGAAAGACTCAAAGGGCCCTTCGATTATCTTCACCTGCTCCCCAGCCTGGAAAGTCTGGCGGCTCCGCACGGATCGGTCACCCTTGATCTCGCCCGCACGCTGCAGAACACCGCGCGCCTCTTCGGCGGAAATAGGCTGCGGCTTCTGCCGCTGCGACTGCCCGACAAAACCGGTCACACCGGTGATTTTTTTGATCTCGGAACAGGTAGCCTTCCAGCCATCTTCTGGAAGATCCATCTCGACAAGAAGATATCCGGGAAGTATTTTACGCGAAGAAGAACGACGCTTACCATCCTTAACATCAACAACCTCCTCGCTCGGCACCTTCACATCGGTAACCACATCGCGAGAGAGATCGCCATTCTCGATGAGCATGCGGATGGTCCGCTCGATCTTGTTCTCGTAGCCGGAATAGACGTGGAGAACGTACCAGGCCTTCGCCATGCAGGCCTTCCCGCTACCTGAAAATCAGGTCAATGCCCGCGACAAGGAGAAAATCGATAAGACCGAGCACCAGCGCCATGGCGAGCGTAGAAACGACCACCACCTTGACGGAAGCGATCACATCCTCTTTACCCGGCCACACGACTTTCCTGAGCTCGGCGTAGCTATCCTTGAAGAACTGGACTATCTTCTTCATGGCGGCTCCTTGCGCCGCGGGCCGCGCAACCATGACGCGGCCAGCTTATCGTAGTTGAAAACCAGGCCAGGAAGGATTCGAACCCTCAACATCCGGTTTTGGAGACCGGCGCTCTACCATTAGAGCTACTGGCCTAAGGCGAGGAAGCACGAATCAGCGATTCACGCCTCCCCGCCTCGCGATACGCCGCACTCGCGCACGTCGGATCGCGAAAACCATACAGGGCGCAACAAGCCCTGCAATGCTTATTTTACCTTCGTCTCCTTATGGAGCGTGTGCTTCCGGTCCCACTTGCAGTACTTCATAAGCTCAAGCTTTTCCTGCTGGGTTTTCCGGTTCTTTTTAGTGGTGTAATTCCGGCGCTTGCACTCGGTGCAGGCGAGGGCGATAAGCTCAACGGTCTGCTTCTTCGCGGCCATGCTCTATCCTTTCATCGGAGCCGCGCGGCACAGCCGCCCCGGTCCGGCACTAATATCCCCAAAAACCCGAAACGCGGCACCGCCGCGCCCGATCAGACGGACCGGCCTGCCGCGGGGGTAAGCGAATCGGTCATGCTAGCCCTCGAACGGAATCGAACCGTTGACCTTATCCTTACCATGGATATGCTCTGCCAACTGAGCTACAAGGGCATAGAAAGCGGTGTGACAGTATCACCCGCACGCGCTTTTGTCAAGGCCAACAATGGCGTCGGCGCCGCTCTTGCGAACTATCGCGTGTCATTGCGCGCGGGCTAACGCGAGCGCGTTAACGCGAGCGTGCTATCGTTTCTTGCGCCTGAAACCGCGGAGCAAAAGCGAGGCCGACTCCTCCCGAAACAGAACAAGAAGGCTGACACCAACAAAACCGTAGACAAGAGCGCCGAGCACAAGAGTTGCGGCTGCGGCGAGCTTCTTCGATAAGGCTCCCGTGCACAGCCCCGCAAGCGGCGCCTTCAGAATCAGAAGCGGCACAAGAGCGACAAACGAATAAAGACACAGACGGCCGAGCGCTCCGAGCGAGGAACGGAATGCGCGCAAGAGCCCTTCGATGCGGGCGCGCACAAGAAGCAGGACGAGGAGGATCGTGTTCACGGCGCTCGCGATGGAGAGCGCAAGGGCGATGCCACCACCGGAAAACGGCCCGACAAACGCGATAGCGAAGGCAATATTGAGTCCAAACGAGGCGATGCCCGCCCAGGTCGGGCTCTTCGTATCCTCGCGGGCATAGAACGCGGGCGCAAGCACGCGATTCGCCGCAATGAAATAAAGGCCGATCATATGAAAAAAGAAGATGCGCGTTGTAAGGGCGACCGAGTCCTCGGTAAAAGCCCCCTGCTGGAACAGAAGCACGACGATTTCTCGCCCCATCGCCATCGCAAAAACGGCGACCGGCACGGTGACGAGGGCGATAAGATCAAGCGCCTTGCCAAGACGCGAGGAAAAGCGCGGCCAATCCTCCGCCTTTGCCGCCCCCGTGAGCTCGGGGAGAAGCACCGTGCCGGCGGAAACGGCGAATATGCCGAGCACCAGCTCAAGCAAACGAAGCGAAAAGGTAAGACTCGTCGCGACCCCCGTCCCCGCCCGCGAGGCAACGGCGGTGCAGACAAGCTCGTTAAGCTGGTAGGCCGCCATACCAAGGATGGTCGGCGCGATGAGCGCGAGCACCTTGCGAACCCCGGGATCGTGGAAGGCACGATCCGGACGCGTAAACCCGAAACGGTGGCCAGCCCGGAGCACCGCCGGCAGCTGGCAGAGCGCCTGGGCGAGGCCACCTACGAGGACGCCGACCGCCAGCGCACGTGCTGGGTTCGGCATAAAAGGCGCAATCAGCCACGGAACCCCGATATAGCAGATGTTGAAAAGGATTGGGGCATAGCCTGAGGGAACAAAAACGCCCTCTGCATTGAGCACCCCCTGAAGCAGGGCGGCAAAAGACACAAGCGCCAAAAAGGGGAACATGAGCCGGGTGAGCACCGTGGTCTCGTAAGGATCCGATTTGAAGAGGAGGACAATCCACGGCGCAAGCGCGATACCCAGCGCCGTCGCCGCAAGTACAAGAATGAGCAAAACCGTGAATGACGCGGAAAGAAATTCGCGGGTTTTACGCGCATCCCCTTCCACAAGATAGCCCTTAAAGGTCGGGATGAAGGCAACCGAAATCGAACCTTCGGCAAAAAGCCGCCTGAGCAGGTTCGGGATCATGAAGGCCATCGTAAATGCGTCGGCAAGTGCGCCCGTGCCCATGAATGCAGCACGTGTCATCTCGCGAACAAGCCCAAGGATGCGCGAGATGAGCGTGAGAAGCGAGAGCTTTCCGCCCTCGCGGAGGAGTCTTGCCCCCTCATCACGCGAACTTCCGCCCCTCGGCGACGCAGCGCCGTGCCGGGGCTGGCCCATTGATTCTTCCGCCATGTGCGAGAGCCTACCGTGAAGGGCGCAGGCGGGACTAGCGGTTTTCATGCTTTTTTCATCGCGGAAGATATTGCAGGCCGCATCCACAAAAACGATAATTTGTTCAATATGGCCAGTCTCTGAATGTCGGCTGGCACCGCAGATTGCAGCCCCCAAGCTTCGTGTCATTGCGAGGAAATTCCATGCGCATGTCGATTCGCACAAAGATCATCCTGCCCGCGATCGCCCTTCTTGCGGCGACGGTCGCCGCTGTCTCATTCATTGCCTACACACTTCAGGCAAGGACACTCGACGAGCTCATGCGTTCGACCACCGAGACCAAACATCGCGAGCTCGCCGAGCGTCTCGATCGCCTCGAACAGACGATCGCAACCCTCAAGGCGTCTCAGGCCACCAACGCCCTTCGCGTCGCGCGGGGGCTTGCGGAACTGGTCGCGGCCGATCCGGGTCTCCTTGCACCCGCGCGCATGGCCGCGATCGCAAAGCGCCTCGGCGTCGACGAGGTCCACGTCACCGACGAAAAGGGCGTTCTCCGCTGGGGCAATGTGGCGGCCTTTTACGGCTTCGATTTTGCAAGCGCGGAACAGACGCGCCCCTTCCTCAAGATGCTCAGCGATCCGAGCTTCGAGCTCGCCCAGGAACCTCAGGAGCGCGGCGCGGACAAGGTGCTCTTCCAGTACATCGGTGTCCCTCGTCGCGACCGTCCGGGTATCGTACAGATCGGTATCCAGCCGCGGGAACTTGCGGAACTGCTTTCCTCAGCGAGCCTTCAGAGCCTCGTCGAAGGCATGAAAGTCGGGGAAAGCGGCTATATTTATGTGCTCGGGCCCGACGGCAAGGCGCTCGCCCACACAAACCGCGAGCGTATTGGCCTCGATGTCTCGGGCGAAGCATTCGCCAAGGAGATTCTGAGGCGGAAAAACGGCTCCATGGAATACGACTACAAGGGCACGCGCCTCTTTGCCAGTTTTGGCGAGCGGAAGGGCCTGATCGTCGTCGCCGCACTCCCCGTCGCGGAGTACCGGAGCCGCCTCGCCTTTCTCCTCGGCGGACTCCTCCTCGCTGCGGGCATCTCTGTCGTCATCTCCATCCTTATCCTCACCCTGGTCGCGGCGCGGATCACACGCCCCCTCGTCCAAGGCGTCGAATTCGCCGATGCGCTCAAAAACGGAAGGCTCGACGCGGAGCTTGCAGTGCAAAGCGGTGACGAGTCGGGCAGGCTTGCGGAAGCGCTCCGCGGGATGCTCGGCTCCCTGCGCACAGTCGTCGGCGACGTCCAGATTTCCGCCGCAAACCTCCAGGACCGGGGACGGCGCCTCTCGGATGCAAGCCAGGAGCTCTCCGCAGGCGCAAGCCAGCAGGCGGCCTCGATGGAGGAGGTCTCCGCCTCGCTCGAACAGATGGGGGCGAACATCAAGCAAAGCGCCGACAATGCGAACCGCGCCCGCGCCATCGCGGAGCGTATCGCCGTGGATGCGCGTTCAGGCGGCGAAGCGGTCGAAGCCATGGTCGGAGCGATGCGCACAATCGTCGAAAAAACGACCATCATCGAGGAGATAGCGCGGCAAACGAACCTCCTTGCGCTCAATGCGGCGATCGAGGCGGCGCGGGCGGGAGAAGCGGGCAAGGGGTTCGCCGTCGTCGCAAGCGAAGTGCGCAAGCTCGCCGAACGGAGCCAGGCCGCGGCGGGCGAAATCAATGAGGTCTCAGGCAGCTCCCTCGAAAAGGCGGTGCTCGCTGGCGAGAGCATCCGCAAACTCGTGCCGGCGATCGCTTCCTCGACGGACCTCGTCCAGGATATCGCCGCGGCGAGCGCCGAACAGGAAACCGGGGTGCGCCAGATCTCGACGGCAGTGCTCCAGCTTGACGAGGTGGTTCAAAAAAACGCTGCAAGCGCCGAAACCCTCGTCGGCATGGCGGGCGAACTTGCAGACATCGCCGACCGCCTCGTCGCCTCTGTGGGCTACTTCCGCCTGAGCGGCGCAACGACGGGGCTCCCGATAGTGCCCGTTTGCGGCGCCGCACAGACCGCCCTACCCGAAAAGTAAACGCCACAAGCGGGATATGGCCGCCTAAAGGGGAAAGACCATCTCGCCCAAGCGTGGATCCCGTGCTATGATGCTCTGCGCGGAGTCCCGCAAATAAAGCGCGGCCCCGCGCGGAGCGGGACATGCGAATCGTGATCATCGGCGCCGGCATGGTGGGCCAGCGGATTGCCAAGGCGCTCCTTGCGGAAGACCGTGATGTGGTGCTCATCGAAAAGGACGCGGAAACCGCGCGGATTGCCCTCAATGAGCTCGACTCGATGGTTATCCATGCCGACGGTTTTTCCGCCGAGGCGCTCGACGCGGCAGGCCTTTCGGAAGCAGAGCTCTTTGTTGCGCTTACGGGTTCGGACGAGGCAAACATCGTCGCCTGCGGCCTTGCTGCGGCACGCTTCCCCTCGGTACGGCGGCTCGCACTTGTCTCCAATCCCTACTACCTCGAACTTCCTTCAGGTAGCAAGGCCACGATGGGCGTCGACGAGCTCATCAACCCCGACGTGGAGACCGCCGACCGCATCGTCCACGCGATTTCCGAAGGCATCGAGCGCGGCCTCGTACTGCTCCCTGGACAGCTACGAATGCGGCCGGTCCAGGTCGGAAAGGATTCTCCCCTCGCAGGTAAAAGCCTTCCCGAGCTACGGCGCGGCGCCGAGCGGCCATTTCTCATCCCGGCACTCGTGCGCCGGGGCGACTTCCTCATCCCATCCGGCCGCGACTCGCTCCTCCCGGGCGACCTCGCCTATGTCCTTGCGGAGGAATCGGCCTTCGAACTCCTCCTTGGAGCGCACAAGCAGGAGCGAATAAGACGCATCGTCCTCGTGGGAGGCACCCGCACGGCGGAATTCGTCATCGAGCGCCTTGCGGGAAGCGAGCGCCGTCTCGGCATTTTCGGACGTCTTGCCCGCGGCTTTTCGCGTGAGCGTCCGCCCGAACTCACACTCATCGAACGCGACGGCCTGCGCGCCAAAGAGCTTGCCCGCAGCTACCCCGAACTCCTCGTCCAGAACCTCACCGTCTCCGCCGACTCGGAAGAGGTCGAGAGCCTCCTTGGCGGCGCCGACCTTGTCGCGACGCTCACCGACTCGCAAAGCCTCAACCTCATGACCGCCTTTCGCGCCAAACGCCTCGGCGCGGGCAAGACGATCGCGCTCGTGCAGACAGAATCGTATCGCAAGCTCGCCCCCGCGCTCGAGGTGGATGCGGTGATGAGCCTCGAGGAATCGGTCGTCAATACCGTGCTTGCCGAAGCACGGAGGGCGCGGATCCGCACCCTCCACAGTTTTTCCGAAGCGGAAGCCGACATCATCGAGCTCCACGTCGCGGCCGACTCGACGGCCGCGGGCAAACGGCTTCGAGAACTCGAGCGACTGCGTGAAGCGCTCGTCCTCTATGTCCTCCGTGCAGAAGAGGCGATCATTCCTGACGGCGAAACACGCATAGCTGCAGGGGATCGGCTCTGCCTCATCGCACGCCGCTCCATGCTCGCTAAACTCGAACGGTACTTCGGCGGTGGCAATGGCGATTAACAAAGTCGCGCGGCTCCTTGCTTACCTTCTCGGCCTTCTTGCGCCCTTCATGGGCCTGGCGGCCGTTTTAGCACTCGTCCTCGGCGAGGAGATCCGCACCTTTTTCGCGCTGGCTGTCCCTGCAACCGCCGCCCTCGCACTCGCCCTCGGGGTCTGGCTCTCACGCGGCAGCTCGGAACGGCGCCTCACCATCCGGGAGAGCTTCCTCTTTGTCGGCCTCGCCTGGTTTGGCGCTTCGGCCTGGGGCGCGCTCCCCTACGTGCTTTCAGGCGCCGTTCCGCACTATGCACAGGCATACTTCGAGGCGGCTTCGGGCTTCACCACAACGGGCGCAAGTGTTCTAACGGACATCGAAGCCCTGCCCCGGTCCCTCCTTTTCTGGCGCTCGATGACGCACTGGCTCGGCGGCATGGGCATCGTGGTCCTCACCGTAGCGATCTTCCCACTCCTCGGATACGGTGCGGCACGCCTCATGGAAGCGGAGGCGCCCGGTCCCTCGGTGGACCGCATCAAGCCGCGCATCACCGGCACCGCAAAACTTCTGTGGCTTCTCTACCTCGGGCTCACTCTTGCCGAGACCATCCTCCTCGCACTTGGCGGCATGGACTTAGTTGACGCGGTGATCCATGCCTTTGGTACGATGGCGACGGGCGGCTTTTCCTCGAAAAATGCAAGCGTCGGCGCCTTCGGCTCCGCATGGATCGACATCGTCACCACGCTGTTCATGGTACTCGCCGGCTCGAATTTCACGCTCCTTTACCAGGCGCTGCGCGGCAAATGGCGCGAGGTCATCAAAAACTCGGAGTTCCGCCTTTATTTCGGCATTTTCGCGGTCGCGAGCCTCATCATCGCGCTCGACCTTCGCACGTCCATGGGCGGGAACATCTTCCACCGCCTTCGCTTTTCGAGCTTTCAAGCTTCGTCGATCCTCACCACCACCGGCTACGCGACCACGGACTTCGCCCGATGGCCGCCGCTTTCGCAAGGCATCTTGTTTGTCCTCATGTTCATAGGTGGATGCGCCGGTTCGACGGGCGGCGGCATCAAGGTCGGCCGCCTCCTCACCCTTCTCAAGCTGGCCCTTGTAGAGCTTCGCTACCTCGTAAATCCGCGTGCCCGCCTCGAGATCTTCGTCGACCAAAGGCCGCTAAGAAAGAACGCGATCTATGACATCGCGGGCTTCGTCGTCCTCTATTTCTTTCTCGCCTTTTCAGGCTTTGTCGCGCTTACGGCCGTCGGCCTGGACATCACGACCGCCCTGACCGGCTCGATGGCCTGCATCGGCAACATCGGCCCCGGACTCGGCGCACTCGGTCCGACGGCGAACTACGGGGCCCTTCCCGATGGCATCCTCGCCTATCTCTCCTTTCTCATGATCGCCGGCCGCCTCGAGGTATGCACCGTCCTTGTCATTCTCACCCCGAGTTTCTGGCGCGGGCGATAGGGCCGCGGCAGGAGGACGGCGAGTAGCCTCCCCTCGACCAGCCGGGCCGGCCGGCGCTATGCTCGCCCCATGCCTATACGCCTTATCGCCCTAGATCTCGATGACACTCTTCTTCGCGAAGACCTCTCCATCTCCCCCGCCAACCGCGAGGCGCTCCGGGCGGCCCACCGTGCCGGGGCGAAAATCGTCCTCGCCTCGGGAAGGAACATCTACAGCATGCGCGCCTACGCCGCCCAGCTCGGACTCGAAGGGCCGGACGACTACCTCATCGCCTCGAATGGCGCGGAGATCGTCGAGACAGCAAGCGGCAGGCGGCTGTACGAACGCCGCATCGAGCCTGAGCTCTGCCGCGAAATCGCCCGCCACCTTGATGAAGAGGGCTTCCCCTGGCAGGTCTATGAAAACGGCACAATACTCGCAAACGCCCGCAACCCCTGGACCGAAGAGGACACGCGCCTCACGGGTCAGCCGAACTTCATCGTCGAAAAACCCGACGAGCTCCTTGCACGGGGGCAGATAAAATTCGTCGTCCCGGGGGATCCTGAGCTCTTACCAGCCCTCCGCGAAAAGACAGCCCGTCGATTTTCTGGTCGCGCCGAAGTGCTCATCTCGAAACCCTACTTTATGGAGGTGCTTGCGGCGGGCGTCGACAAGGGCGAGGCGCTCGCCCGCCTTGCGAGGCTTTTGGGTCTGGGGCTCGACGCGACAATGGCCTGCGGCGACGCCATGAACGACCTGGGCATGCTCCGCGCGGCGGGAATCTCCTGCGCGCCCGCCAACGCCATCCCCGCGGCAAAGGCTACGGCGAGCTTCGTCTCCACACGCACCAACGATGAGGACTTTGTCGCCGAGGTCGTCCAACGCTTCGTCCTCGCAGGCTGAAGGGAGTGCCCGCGCGCGCTGCCCGGCCCGTCGCGCACCGGCGCAGCGCTCACGGTAGAGGGCGCGGCGCTTTGCGCGGCGCCGGTGCGTTTACTTCCACCGCGCTTTCGCCGACAATGAGGTGGGAGGGAAGCACCGATGAAGCGATACGCCCTATTCCTCGCCCTGGCGCTCGCCGCCGCCCTGGGGGCCCATGCCGAGGTCGAGTTCTTCGGCCTCGACCTTGGCGAGGACGACCGACTTCTCTTCGCCGCGCGCGCGGGGCTCCCACAGGGCGGAAGCTACGACAGCTTGTTCGCCGCCGAGCTTGGCTCCGGCAAGATCGAGCAGCTCACCGTCTATCCCGAGCACATAGCGCTGATCGACGGGGGCAGACGCCTCCAGATACAGAACCGCTTCGGACTTTTCCGCACGGATCGGGCGCTCGAAAATCTCGCGCCCGTGCAGGGATACCCAGCCTTTGCGCGCGGCGCGGGCATACCCGCAGGCCGCCTCGTCCCCTGCGCCCCAAGCCCGGACGGCGCATACATCCTCTCCGCCGAGCCAAGCTCAGCGGCTTACTGCCGCCTCGTCCTTCTCGATGCGGCAAGCGGCCGCACGAGCGTCGTCGCCGAGGGGCTCGAGTACTCGGTAGAGACCTTTCCGGCGCGCTGGTCGGAGGATTCGCGCTGGTTTGTTTATGCGAAAAAAGGCTCGCTCTACTACTACAGCACCGAACAGCTTGTGGGGAACCGCGTCCTCGACGAGGACTATCGCAGAATCGGCGAAGGGCGCATCGGATCCGTGCGCTGGGGCGCCGACGGTAGCCTCTATTACCTCCGCGGCTCCTCGCTCTACCGCATTCTGCCGGCCGAGTTCTTCACGCAGGCGCTCTACCGGGGCCTAGCCGGCATGGGCGTCCTCGCGGGAAAAACGCCCTTTCCCTACGATCCGAGCTTCGATGATTTCTGGGTCGCCTCCGATGGCTCGAGGATCATCCTGTCGAAGGGAGGGAGGAGCCTTTTCCTCGTCTATCTCAACCCGGACGATTTTGGCGCAGCGCAACGGGTCACTGCCCTTCCCCACCTCTACCTGCAGGGGGGAACTTCGGTCAAAAGCGTTCTGTGGCCCGCGGGAGGAAGCGTCACCGTGCTCACAGGCTCGCTACGGGGAGGCGAACGGCGGTCGGGCGCATACCGCTTTGATGCGCCCGCCGACAGCGCCGAGCTCGATCTTGCACCCGCGGTCAAAGAGCTCGAGGTCGCGGGCGCGCTTGAAGTCGTCCTTTCGCCCGATGGCGCCAAGGTCGCTATTGTCCGCGACACGGGCGTCATCATCCGTGACTACGCGAGTTGGAACAAGCAAAGCGATATCGCATCCCCTGGCGCCCTCCGTGCACTCTGGCTCGACGCATCGCGCCTCGTCGTCGCCGGCTCGCTGTGCACGGAATCGGTCGACCTTGCGACCGGCGCGCGGCGGCTTATCGCCCTTTCCCAGGCCGAGACTTTTGGTCGCGACGCTGCGGGGCGTGTGCTCGCCAAAACGGGGGACAGGGCGTACGTGCGGCCGCCCCTCGCCCAAGAAGCGGGGGCGCAGCCCCGGGCCGCGGCCGGCGCATGGGCGACTAGCGCGACCTTTTCGCCGCTTCCTGCGGCAACGGGAAACCCTTCGTACCGCGTCTACCTCGAGCCCGCCGCTTCGGGCCCGTATCGCAATCTCGTCATGGTGCGCGAGCTCAAGGCGCTCGGAACCCGCACGCTCTTCCCCGCGCCGGCGCTTGCCTATGCCGCCTTCCCCGACCGCGACGAACCGCTCCGCGGCGGGGCCTTCGACCACGGCTCGCGCATACGCAGACGGGAACTGGCGCTCAGTTTCGATGCGCTCGACGGAGGCGAGGGGCTTGTTCGCGTACTTAACACGCTCGCTGACTACGGCGTCAGGGCGACCTTCTTCGTCAACGGCGAATTCGTCCGCCGCGAGCCGGGAGCGGCCCGACTCCTTGCGGAAAGCGGTCACGAGGTTGGATCCATGTTCTTCACCGCCGTCGACCCCACCGATGCGCGATTCCGCGTCGACCGCGACTACATACGTCGCGGGCTTGCGCGCGCGGAAGACGACTGGTTCGCCGCAACGGGCCGCGAACTCTCCCTCATCTGGCACACCCCCTACTATACGGTGAACACCGAGATCATCGAGGCGGGCGGATCGATGAGCTATCAGTACATCGGCCGCGACCTCGACACCCTCGACTGGGTGAGCAAACTCGACGGCTACAAAATGCCGGGAGCCTACCTGCCGGCCCATGCGCTCATCGAACGGGTGGTGGCGAAAGCGAAGCCCGGCTCGATCATCCCTATACGGCTCGGGGTGCCGGAGGGGGGGCGCGAGGACTACCTCTTCAATGAACTCGCCCTACTCATCGACGCGCTCAAGGGCTCAGGCTACGACATCGTCACCGTCTCGACCCTTGTCGAGCACGCAAAATAGGCACCACGCGCAGGCTGGGGCCCGGAGGAAGCAATGGACATCTCAAAGCTCGAACTGACCGCGGCTGAAGCCGCCTTCTCCGTCGATTTCGAACGCGAGGCGAACCCCAACCCGGACGAGGATCGGGCTGGCGGCGTAGCGGGTGCCGCACGCTGGGGTAGCGAGGTCATCGGCCAACCGCGCGCCCTTGAGGCGCTCAAGATGGGCGTCCGCATCCGCGCGAAGGGCTACAATGTGTACGTCTCAGGCGCGCCGGGCACCGGACGGAGGACCGCCGTCCTCCGAGTCCTTGCCGACGAGCCTGCCTCGACCGAACACCTCCGCGACCTCGCTTTTGTCTATGATTTCGACGCCCCCCTTGCCCCCCGCGTCCTCTCCTTCCCGGCGGGGCAGGGACGCGAGTTCAAACGCGATCTCCATCGCTTTGTCGAAGCGCTCAAGCGCGTAGTGGCGCTCCAAGCCGAAAGTGACGAAGAAAAACGCGCCGAATCGGAGGCAACCGCCGCCCTCGAGGCGGAAGAAAACCGCCGCCTTGCCGAGCTCGAAGCGGCGCTGGCCGCAGACGGCTTCCGCGCGGTCCAGGTCGAAAGCGAAAACGGCGCCTCGATGGACATCGTCCCACTCCTCCGAAACGGGCGCCCCGCGGGACTTGCGCCAGGGGGCGAAGGTGGTGCCGAAAGCCTCGAACCTTCGAGCTTCGAGGCGCTGCAGGATCTCGTCGCCTCAGGCGAGCTCGCCGAAGCGGAGTACAACCGCCTCCGCGAGCTCTGGTATGGCCATATGGACCGCATGAAGCGTCTTTTCGGCGAACTCAAAAAAGGGCGGCTCGAGCTCGAAACCCGCCTTGCTGAGCAGCGCGACGCGGCGCTCAAGCCCCAGGTCGCCGCAGAAACCGCACTTCTCCTCGAGCGTTGGACCGAACCACGCGTCCGCGCCTGGATCGAAAGCCTTGGCCGCGATGTTGAGGAGCGGCTCTACCTCTTCCGTCAGCCGGACGAACAAGCCGAAGGGAAGCGCCGCCGCTCTCCCGCTCTCGTGCGCTATGGCGTCAACCTCGTTGTTGATCGGAGCGGCGTCGAAAGGCCGCCGGTCATCATCGAGCACCATCCAAGCGCGACGAACCTGTTTGGCTTTGTCGAACCGCGCCCCGAAGAGGACGGCGACACGCGCGGCGCCTACCTCCGTATACGCGCGGGTTCGTTTCTTCAGGCCTCAGGCGGCTTCCTCGTGCTCCGCGCCGAGGATGTGCTCGCCGACGAAGAGGCCTGGCTCCGCTTAAAACGCGCACTCCAAGACGGTCAAGTGGAAATACAGCCGCGCGAGGGGCCGATGGGCGGCGCCGCGTGGCTCAAACCCGAGGCCGTCAAGGCCGATGTCAAGGTCATTCTCATCGGCGGAGAGTCCACCTACGATATTCTCTACCAGACCGACCCCGATTTTCAGAAGCTCTTCAAAATTCATGCGGAATTCGATTCGACGATGCCGCGCAACAGCGAGTCGCTGCGCGATTACGCATCGTTCGTTCGCGTCATCGTCGACGAGGAGGGCCTCCTCGCCGTCGCCTCCGATGGCCTTTCCGCCGTAGCAGAAGAAGGGGTGCGCCTTTCGGAATATCGAACGCGGCTTTCCACGCGCTTCGGCCTCGTCGCCGACCTCCTCCGCGAATCGGACTACCGTGCGCGCCTCGACGGCAAGCAGGCCATCGATGCCGCGGCGGTGCGCGGCGCCGTGGCTGCGCGCGCCCGACTGTCTGGTCTCCCCGAGGAAAAAATCGGCGAGATGATCGCCTCGGGCGAGATCATCCTCCAGGCGAGCGGCAAGGCTGTCGGACGCGTGAACGGGCTGGCCGTCCACGACCGGGGGTATTACGCCTTCGGCGTTCCCGCCGTGATCTCCGCCCAGGTGAGCCCGGGCGAATCGGGCGTCATCAACATCGAGGGCGAATCCGGCCTGTCGGGCGAAATATATGACAAGGCGGTCCTCATCGTCGAAGGCTTCCTCCGGAGCCGGTACGCGCGCGACTTCCCCCTCGCTGTGAGCGCCTCGATCTGCTTCGAGCAATCCTATACCGCGATCGAGGGCGATTCAGCCTCCTCGACCGCCGTATACGCCCTCCTTTCGGCGATCGCGGGCATCCCCTTGCGCCAGGACATCGCCGTGACGGGATCGATGAACCAGGTGGGCCAGATCCAGCCGGTGGGCGGTGTCAACGAAAAAATCACCGGCTTCTACCGCGTCTGCCAAAAAGTCGGCCTTTCAGGCAGCCAAGGCGTCATGATTCCGCGCCGCAACGTCGTCAATCTGACGCTCCCCGCCGAGGTTCAGGACGCGATCGCCGCCAAACGCTTCCATGTGTGGGCGGTGTCGTCAATCGACGAAGGCATCGCCGTCCTCTCAGGGATGGATCCGGGCGAAGCGGGCGAACACGGCGACTTCCCCGCAACGAGCTTCAACGGACGCGTCCGCCGCGAGCTTCAGAAAATGGCGAAGACCATCAAAAGCTACCTCGGGTGAGAGCCGTGGCATGGTCCCATCCGCCAGACCGCGGATCTTTGGAAGCTTTCTTCGGTTGAAAAACCGGTGAAATGCGGTTACCCTTTGAAGTAATTAAAAGCGCCAATCTCACAAAGTAAAGGTGGTTGTATGCCCGCTGCGGAACTCGTTGTCGACGTGCCGAAGATCAAAAAGGCCGCGCACAATGCAATACCCCTCACCATCACGACCTACACACTCCCGCACGACATCGAACTGTACATGGAGTCCGTCCTCGACGTCTTCCTCGAGGAGCTCGGCCAAAAAAAACTCAAGGACTACCTCGTGTACTGCCTTCGTGAGCTCGCCGTAAACGCGAAAAAAGCAAACACAAAGCGGGTTTACTTCGAAGTGAAAGGCCTCGACATCGACGAACCCTCCGACTACGAGGAGGGGATGAAAACCTTCAAGGATGACACCCTCGAAAACATCGCCTATTACCTCCAAAAACAGAAGGAAAAGGGCCTGTACGTCAAGCTCATTTTCCAGGCCCGCGGACCGAACATCATCATCGAAGTCCGGAACAACGTCGAAATCAACAAAAAGGAGTACGTCCGCATCCACGACAAGCTTGCGCGCTCGCGGGCCTACAATTCCCTCGAGGAGGCGCTATCGAACGTCCTCGACGCCTCCGAGGGCGCGGGACTCGGCCTCGTCATCCTCGTCCTCATGCTCAAGAAGATAGGCCTCGACGAGGATTGCTTTGACATCTGGGCGGAAAACGGCGAAACAGTGGCACGCATCACGGTGCCTATCGCCAAAACCCATCTTGAAAGCGTCGATGCGCTCACCGATGAAATCGTCAAATCCATCACAAGCCTGCCGCAGTTCCCCGAAAACATAGTCCAGATACAGCGCCTCATCGCCGACCCCCAGAGCCAGATGATCGACATCGCCCGCTACATATCCACCGACCCCGCGATGACCGCAGATCTCCTCAAGCTGGTCAACTCGGCGGCCTACATGACCCAGAAGCGGGTCGACAACATCGTCGATGCGGTAAAACTCGTCGGTCTCCGGGGCATCAAGGGACTCCTCTACTCCTACGGCACCATCAAGATACTCGGCGACGACTCGACCGAAGACCGAAAGCGGCTTTGGGACCACTCGTACCGCACGGCCTACTACGCCTACAACCTGGCCAAAAACTTCAAACCGGGGAACCGCAACCTCCTCGACGACGCCTATGTCGGCGGCATGCTTCACGACATGGGGAAAATCGTCTTCTCGAACGTGCACCCTGAACTACTCGACAAGATACGGAGTTTCTGCGGAGAGAAGGGCATCCCCCCCGGCATGTTCGAAAACATGGCCGGCGGCATGAACCATGCTGAAATCGGCGCGCGCATCGCGGAAAAATGGAATTTCCCCGATTCCCTCGTCGCCTCGATCCGCCATCACCACGAGCTTTCCCAGGTGCCGCCCGAACACAAAGAACTCGTGTACACGGTCTACCTCGCGAACGCCTTCTGCGAGTATGGAAACGGAGGCATGTCCTACGACCAACTCGAGCCGGCGGCCCTCACGAGCTTCAACATCCTTGGCGAAAAGCAGTTCAAGAAGATCGTCGAGGCGATGTCGGAGGGCTTTAAGCTCGAAACGAGCCGCATGGCCCGCGAGGTCAAGAAGGCATAGGGCAGGCCGACCCCGGCTACGGAAGTTTGGAGGTCGGCGAAAGCGTGGAGTAGGCATCCAAAAAGAGGAGAAAGCGCGCCTGCACGCCCTCGAAGTACTCATCGATGAGCCGGGCGGCATCAGATCCCAGGTAGCGGTAGTGCCAACTTTCCCATTTATAGCCCGTGAGCCGCTCGAGCCCCCGCGGGAACGAGAGGGAAAACCCAAAGCGCGAGGCGTTCGCCGCAAGCCAGCTAGAGGCCGCGGTCGCCGCAAACGAGTCGTCGATCGGCGCAAAGTCGAGCGCCGTGCCGAGCTGGTGCTGGGATCCGCCCGGGGGCGCAACGCTCCGCTCGGTCTCCGCAAGCCCTTCGGCGGCGACCGAGCGCTCAAAAACGGTTTTCTGATACGCAAACGAGCGATAGGTTGAGCCGACAACAAGCACAACCCCCTCCGCCCGGGCCGCGGCGCTCATGACGCAAAGCGCATCCAATGCCTCCGCGCGAAGCTGGTGTCCGGCTCGCGATACCGCAAGCCCCGTCCCATCGAGCGGCCGGAGATCCGTAGGCGTATAGTCTGCGGGAAGGCGCTGTTCCTTGTCGACGCGGCGGAACAGATCGGGATCGGCAGCCCGACGCCGCTCGATGTGCGCGAGCACATCGAGGAAAGCCTCAGGTGCGGCCTCGATGCGGGCGCGTATCGCCGCCCGGATTTCAGGCTCGATTCCGGAAGCATCCAAGGCGGCACAGACAGGGGACAGGGAAGGAGCGACCGTACGGCTTCCCGCGTTCGGAGGAAGCGCGGCCCCCACTGCGCCAGGGGGGCTCTTCGTGAATGAGGCATCGCGGGGGCTTATCCCGCATCCAACAAGGCAGAAGGCGGCGCACGCGAAAATGCACAGAGCGGGCAGGGAATCCGACATGGGGAAGACTATACCCTTGTCCCCGCCCCTCTGTCACGAAGGCCCCGCGCGGGCGCGCGGCGGAGACGCGCCAGGGCAGGTGCAACGAAGCTTGTTGCGCGAGAAGAGGGAAACAGGGCATCCTCCTGAGCATGACAGAAGAAGCCTATGCCGCTCTCGATGCGGTCCGTCACGAATTCCGCGCCCTGGTGGAGAAGTGGGATGCGGATCTTCCCTTTCTTTCCGACCTTCAGGAAAGGCTTAAACGCGCGTGCGGCTACGACAGCTACCGCGTAGAAACGCCAATCGTCTACAACCGTGCGCTCGATGAGCTTACGGAGACGGATAGTCTTTCCTACATCCTCGTCGCGGACAATCCCGGACAAAAAGAGCAACTCGCCATCAATAACCGCTACCTCGTCGGTCAGTCAGGAAAACTTGCAGAAGGTTGGTTCGCCCGCGAGCTTGGCATCGACTTCCGAAAAGAGGTGGCGGTGCTCAACAAAACCCCGCTCCACACCCCCAAGACGGCCGAGCTCAAAAATCTATTGGCGCTTGCAGGCGCCCCCGGATCCCGAGAACGCACGATGCTTGAATCGGTCTTTGCGGAAAGCCAGAGGGCGATGGCGCAACTTGCACTGCGCCTCCATGCGGCGACGAGGGCGCCGCTCTGGATCTCTGGCTACGGCGAACTCGGGCCGCGAGGTCTGTTTCACACCTACGCCGAGACACTTGCACAGGGATGCAAAGACGGCCCGCAGGACCTTCGTAGCACCATATGGGTGTTCCGCCACTTCTCCATGAACCAGTTCGCCATCGAACTGCGGCAGAAACGCGATCCGCGCAAGCCCCTTGCCGAGGAACTTGCGCGGATCGGCTACGAAAACCGCGCTCGCATCTTCGGTTGGTAGGGTGCAGGCTATCGCCGCCCCTTAGGCAGCAGCCTGAGATAGACCTGCTTCCCGGGATTGTAGGGGTTGTCACGCTCGTCGATTTCGAAAAGACCCGAGGCCTTGATCAGGTCGCCGAGCTTGCGATAGCCATAGTTGCGCGGGTCGAAATCTGGCTGGCGGTTCGCGATGTTGGTGCCTATGGCGCCGAGATAGGCCCAGCCAAATTCGTCGGCGGCATCCTCGGCAGCACTGCGCAGGAGATTGGCGACGCGCCGATCGCCCTTGAGCTCGGCGGCGCTGGCCTTCGGCACCTCACGACCATGACTCTCTTCCTCCTCTTCCCGGAGAATCTCCGTGTAGATGAATTTATCGCAGGCCGCAACAAAGGGTTTCGGTGTCTTTTTCTGACCAAAGCCGAGAACGAGCTTTCCGTCCTCGCGGAGACGCATCGCGATGCGCGTAAAGTCGGAATCGCTTGAAACGATGCAAAACCCGTCAAGGCTCTCCGTGTAGAGGAGGTCCATCGCATCGATGATCATCGCGCTATCCGTGGCGTTTTTGCCGGTCGTATAGCTGAACTGCTGGATGGGCTGGATCGCAAACTCGAGGAGCTTGTCCTTCCAGGAGCGGAGGTTGGTGCTCGTCCAATCGCCATAGATGCGCTTGACGCTCGCGACCCCGTACTTCGCGACTTCCGCAAGAAGACCCTCGACGATGGAGGCTTGGGTGTTGTCGGCGTCGATGAGGACGGCGAGCTTGAGTTGGGCCTGGTACGGGGTTTCTGTCTTGGGCTGTTCCTGGTATGTCTGATTCCGTTTCATGTTCCTTCTCCAAAGAGGGATGCCCGCATCCGTTTCACGGAGCTCATGGCGCCGAGCGGGATGCGGATGGGACTCCCCGTCGCGAGGTCTTCGGCCTCGAGGACGAGCCCCTTGTCAGTCTTGTCGAGGCGCACGGGGCGCACGAGGGTTCGTTCCGGGGAGGAGCCCGGAAGGCGGTAGAGAAGCTCGAGCCGGTCGCCGCTATGCCTGAGGGCGTGCTCGACGACACGCACCTTGCCGAGGTAGTCGAGCCCTGCGGCTTCGATCCGCTCGGCATGGACATCGGCTTCGAGAAGTTGCTGCTCCGAAAGGACGATGCGACGGTCGATACGCTCCGCAAGCTCACGGAGCACTTCCGGACTTCGCCGCGCCCCGCCTTGTTCCTGCGCATCATCGGAGAGGCGGGCGAGCGCAACCTTGAGGGCCGCGGCATACGCGCCCGGATCAAGCGGCACAGAAGAGCCCCTGCGCGCGGCAAGCGCGGCAAGTGGCGCCGCCGCCTCCGCCGCGCGCCGCGCCGCCCCGGACTCGCCCTGCCCGTCCAGCTCCCCGATGCGGGCTCGTGAGGCTTCCCACGGGACGGGCGGGCCCGCGCGGCGCGCCTCCGGGGGAGGCTCGAGTCCTGCGGCGCGGAGCAAGGCCGCCGCCTCTTCCTCGCTCGAAACCGCAAGCACATAGACGCCGGGCGCGAGCCGTTCCACGATCGCAGCGGACAAAAGCGGCGAACGCTCGATCACCCGCATGCGGCGCTCATCCGCCACGAGGACGAAACCGTGGTACAGCCTGAGCGAACGGTACTCCTCCTCCCAGGCCTGTATCGAAAAGGCGAGGCTCTGCGGAAGCGCCCGCCCCGCAAGCGACTCGAGTGCAGCTATCGCATCCTTAGCACCGCGGCCGGCCGCAAAACCCCGCCGCGCGCTTTCGCGATCGACCTCAAAACTCCACACAGCGCCGAATGAAACCGGCCGCGCAAGACCGCCGACCGAGAGCCGCGCGGCAAGCCCCGCTTCGGGGAGGAGGTGGAGAACATGCGACCCTTCCGCAACGAGGACGGGCCGTCCTGCGGTCGACGCAGGATCCGGCGCGGGCAACCGATCGTGGGCGCCGGCAGAGGGCACCGCGACAAGAAAGCCGCCATCGAGGGGAGCAAGGAGGCCGAAAGCGGACAGGGCCTCAAAAAGGCGCTCCATGGAAGCGGGCTCAAAGCCGCGCGGCCTTGAGCCCACACGGTCACGCGCGGCGCATAGCCGCGAAAACCGGAGGGAGATAAGCGCCATCCAGCGGGCGAGTCCGCCTCGCGAAAACACAAGAAGCGGCGGAGCGGCGGCGAGTGCGGCCGCAACAAGCCGCGCCTCCTCCTCGATCGCGGGAACCGGGGGGAGGGCCGCCTCATCCGCATCATCACCAGGCGTCGTACCGCGGCCGAGGCAGACCGCAAGGTAGATGGGTAACGCCTCGCCCCAGGCCGCGATAAGCGCCCCGAGGGAGCCCACATCGGGAACGCGATCGCGCGCATCGCCCCAGAGGCCTGCGGCAGCGAAGGCGCGGACCACCGCCTCAAGCCGCCGTCCGGCACCCCCCTCCTCCGCCACTACCAACCCCGGCACAAGGCCCGCAACGCGCTCGGCGGCGCGCTTGGTGAGGTCGCCGCCTTTGCGGATACTCCCCGGCGCGTGATAGACGCAGAGAAACAGCGCAAGCGCCGTTTCCGCGCTCACCGCACAGGCGCGCGCCGCTTCCGCCTCCGCTGGGCTAGCGAAGCAGCCCCCTTCGCGCTCAAGCCCGAACACGATCCCCGCTTCAAGCACCACGCCCGCAAGCGGTTCCGCGAGGAGGGGGTTCACCGCGAGAAGCTTTCCCTGCGCGGATTCCCAGCGGAACACAATGAGCCGATCCAACAGGTTCGCGATGCGGATACCGAGATCGAACAGCGGCAACTCTCCCGAAAACAGGTTCCTGAGCTCTGGCTCAGCAAGCGGACCCGCGACAAGGAGTGCGCCGAGGATACGGGCATCGAGCGGATCAAGGAGCGCAAGCACTCCCTTCCGCGTGTCCTCGCGCCTCAAAAAGGCAGAAAGCCGGGCGACAAGGACCCGCTTGTCGTAGGGAGTGCGAACGGGACCGAGGTAGTTGCGCACAGCGGCGATAAGCGCCTCCGTGTCCGATGAAAGCAGGGCGGCCTCCCAGTCAGCCGCATTCGGAAGCGGTGGAACGACCGGCGTGCGGGAGTCGCCTGCATCTCGAACATCGCTCATTCCCAGGCCTCGATCTGGTAGCGATAGCCCTGCTCGGTGAGAAATTTGCGTCGGTTAGCGGCAAATTCCTCCTCGATCGTATACCGCGTCACGAGCGAATAGAAGTACGAATTGCGCTCCTTCGGCCTAAGGATGCGACCCAGGCGCTGCGCCTCCTCCTGCCGCGAACCGAAACTGCCCGAAACCTGTATGGCAACCGACGCGTCGGGCAAATCGATCGCGAAGTTGGCGACCTTGGATACGACGATGACGCGGACGCGTCCCGCCTTGAAATCCGCGTAGATGCGCTCGCGCTCGGGGTTCGGCGTCTTTCCCGTAACGAGGGGGGCACCGAGCTCCTTGGCAAGACGGCCGAGTTGCGCAAGAAACTGGCCGATGACCATGATCGGCTCCTCGGGATGGTTGGCGACGAGCTCCCTGACCGCCTCGTACTTCGCCGTGTTCTCCGCCGCAAGGCGGTGCTTCTCGCGCGGTTCGGCGACCGTGTACCGCAGCTCTTCCTCGGGCGGCAGGGGTATGCGTATCTCGCGACAGTAGGCTTCGGCGATGAAGCCCTTACGTTCAAGGTCCTTCCACGGCACATCGTAGCGTTTCGGGCCGATCAGGCTGAAGACGTCCTCCTCGCGCCCGTCCTCGCGGACAAGCGTCGCGGTGAGCCCGAGGCGGCGCACCGCCTGGATCTCCGCGACGACGCGGAACACGGGAGCGGGAAGAAGGTGCACCTCGTCGTAAATCACGAGGCCCCAGTTCTCGCGACGGAAAAGATCGAAATGCGGGAAGTCCGCGTCCTTGTCGGGCCTCCAGGTGAGCACCTGGTAGGTAGCCACCGTCACCGGTCGCACTTCCTTCGCGGCGCCCGTGTATTCGCCTATCGCATCCTCGGCAAGATCGGTCTTGTCGAGAAGTTCGTCGATCCACTGGTGCACCGCAGCGACGTTGGTCGTCACGATGAGCGTCTTCTTTGCGATCGCCTCCATCACCGCCATCCCGACGATGGTCTTGCCCGCCCCGCAGGGGAGGACGATGACCCCATAGCCGGAGCCGGGAAGATTGCCGCCCAAAAATGCCGCAAGCGCGTCGCGCTGGTAGGGACGGAGCACGAAGGGGCCGCCCGAACGGCGCTCGGGCAAAAGCGAGATGGCAAGCGGGTCGCCCGGAGCAAGGGGCGCGACGTCTTTCACCGGCCAACCGAGCCTAAGAAGCTCGCGCTTCACCGTGCCGCGGTCGACAAGGCGCACGCGAAAGCCCTCGCTCACAGGCTCGAGCCACTTTGCAAGTCGCTTGTTCGCGGAAAGCTCGCGGAGAACCGCTTCATCGGCGCAGGAGAGGAGAAGAAAGCGGTCGGACGCCGCGGAAACTTCCGTATCCGCGCGCGCAGCATCGCCGTTTTCGCCGGGGGCGGGGAGCGAGAGCGTCCTTTCCTCTGCGTCAAAGCCCCCCGGCATCACACCGAGCGTCAGACGGCCAAAGCGGGACATGGTGTCGCGCACCAGAAAGGCGACATCGCGAGGGAGCTCGTAGCGGCCAAAGCGCGTAAGCGCGTCGAGGACCATTTCGGGATCAAGCCCCGCACTTGCGGCGTTCCAGAGAGAGAGCGGGTCGATCCGATAGGTGTGAAGGTGCTCGGGGCTCTTTTCAAGGCTGGCAAAGGCGCCCACTACGGCACGAGCCTCCTCGAATGCAGGATCATGAACGTCGAGAAGTAGCGAAAGATCGCTTTGAACAATGAGGGGCCTTCCGTGAGCCATATTCGATATATTGTAACTCGAACCGACGTGGGCAACAAGAACGCCCGCGAAGCGCCCGACCATTGCGCCGCCATTGCGAAAGCCTTCCCATCTCCCTACACTGTCTTCCATGCCTCATGAACCGGGTCCGCGCAACCGAGGACTCCGCATTTCAGACGAGGACCGGGAACGGCTTGCACCCATTCTTGCGGAAGCCCTCGCCCGCGGCGCCTCGCAGGGAGCCCTTTCCCTTGCCGAAACGAAAGACCGCCTGATCGTGGGCGACTGTAGCACCGTGCTTCCCCGCCTCCCCGAGGCCTGCGTCGATCTCCTCATCGCCGATCCACCCTACAACCTCGACAAAGCCTTCGGCAGCGAGCGAGGTAGACAAATGAGTGATGACGATTACGAGGCCTACACCGCCACGTGGCTCGAGGCCGCCCTTTCCCTCCTCAGCCCCACAGCGAGTGTCTACGTCTTTGGCGACTGGCGAAGTAGTTCGGCACTCTACCGGGCGCTTTCGCGTCGCCTCATCGTCCGCAACAAGATCGCCTGGGAACGGGAAAAAGGGCGGGCGGCGCAGATGAATTGGAAAAATGCGCACGAAGAAATTTGGTTCGCGACACGGTCGGCACACTGGCACTTCGACGCCAAGTCGGTGCGACTACGGCGGCGGGTGCGCGCACCCTACCGCGATGCAGAGGGCCGTCCCAAGGACTGGATTGAAACCGCAGCTGGGCGATTTCGCGACACTGCGGCATCGAACCTGTGGACCGACCTCACGGTGCCCTATTGGTCGATGCCGGAGAACACCCCACACCCCACACAAAAGCCCGAAAAGCTCCTTGCCAAGCTCATTCTCGCATCCTGCCCCGCGGGAGGCCTGGTCCTCGATCCCTTTCTCGGCTCGGGTACCAGTGCGGTTGTCGCACGAAAACTCGGCCGCCATTTCATCGGCATCGAACGCGATCCTGAGCACTGCCTCTATGCCGCGAGGCGGCTTGAACTCGCATTGCGCGAACCGCGCATCCAGGGCTATGAGGACGGTGTGTTCTGGGAGCGCAACTCCGGCCCTCACACGCGCTAAAAGCCCTCGGCACGCGGGGCGTGGCCCTTAGAAGCCAGCTTCTCCATACGCAAGTTCAAGGACGACGGGCAGGTGATCCGAATAGCCTGAGCGGGAACTTCCCGACCACGCGCGTGGGGCCCCCTTCCCATCGAGCAGGAAGGACTCATCAAGCGGATAAAAACCACTCAGTCTGAGCCCCCTACCATCCAAAAGCCCGGGCGCGAGGAGGAATCCATCGATCCGCTCAGGAGCCCCCTCATAGATATAACTGTAGCCTTCTGTCTCGATCCATGGGCTGTAGAGCGCCACGCGGCCGCCATGCAAGCCTGCCGTCTCAGCCCCCGACGCAACAAGCAGGGCGGGGGCCTCAGCGGCAAGAACTTCCGCCTCGTTCGCAGGGAAAAGCGCGGTCGGGTAACGTCGTCCAACCCGCGCGTATTCATCGGGACTTTCGTTGAAGTCACCGCAGACAAGGAGCTCCGCGCCGGGATTCTCCGCAAGAACGGCGGCGACGCGCGAGGCAAGGTGGGCGGCGGCCTCGCATCGCGCGGCTTCCGTCGCCTCCGCCCCGCCGAGCTTGGACTTCCAATGGCAGACAAAAAGCCGAAGCGCGGTACCCCCTGCCCTGGCCTCCCGGCCAGATCCAACCTCAATGTCGGCCTCGAGGAGCAGGCGGCCGTAGTTTGGAAGAGTTTCGGCGCCGCCGGCTGCGCCGACTGCCGCCCCGCGCCCCCCCTTCACCATTCGGGAGCCGGCAAGCGCATGGGTCCGCAGGGACCGGATCGGCCATCGCGAAGCGATGCCACAGTGCACCGCCTCGCCGGTCGCCTCTTCGAGCGCGAGATAGCGGTATCCCGACTCCGCAAGCGGACCGCGGCACAGATCGTCGAGCACGCGCCGGTTTTCGAGCTCCACGAGGCAAAGAATGTCGGGCCCCTTCCGCTCAGGCTGCGCCGCGCGAACAACCTCTGCAAGGAGTTCGAGGCGGCGGCGGTAGCGCGCCTCGTCCCAGCGCCCTTCGGCGACCGAGAACTCGGGATACTCACGCCCCGAATCCTCGGCATCAAAAAGGCTTTTTACATTGTAAGAAAGCACGCGGAACTCTACGCTAGGCGACCGCGATGCAAGCGGCGCGCAGCCGAATCCTAAAAGAGACAGGGCACCGAAAAGCGCAACCCCAGCTAGGACGCGGACGCCCTTCAGCCCGATGGGCGTCCGCTGCGGCGATGCAATACAGAGGGACGCGCAGCGAGCGGATCCGTACGTGGCCGTCATTGAACCTCCCGCGCGCCGCCTGCGAAGCGGTCGCACTGGGCGCGAACGGCCCGGACCGGCTAGGCGAGGAGGCGCTCCTCGACGATACGCGCAAGAAGCGCCGTCTCCGCTTGAGGTTCTACGGCAATCGGCTCGAAGGCCTCGCCGACAATCGCCTCGTAGGCCTGGATATATCGCCATGCCGTTTCGGCACGCACGGCATCGGGAATGCGGGGCGCCTCGCCCTCGCCTCGGAATCCGCGCTCAAGAAGCCAGCGGCGGAACGGTTCTTTGTCGAGTTCGCGAGGAGGCTCGCCGGCCTCGAAGCGGGCGCGATAGGAGTCGGCCCACCAGTACCGGCTCGAATCGGGAGTGTGTATCTCGTCG
The DNA here is from genome assembly GCA_029265615.1 of Spirochaetota bacterium. GTDB lineage: Bacteria > Spirochaetota > Spirochaetia > Treponematales > Rectinemataceae > JAEUJG01. The sequence goes on along the minus strand of JAJUIB010000003.1, from coordinate 19,374 downwards.
CACAGCGTAAGTCGGCCGTCCACGAGGCCGAACTCGTACTTGGTGTCGGCGAGGATGAGCCCGCCCCGAGATGCGAGTTCCTGTCCACGGCGGAACAGCGCAAGCGACACCCGCTCAACTTCGCGCCAGAGCTCTTCGGAGACAAGCCCTTCGGCAATAATGTCCGCGCGGGACACGGGCTCATCATGCCCCGAGGCGGCCTTGCGGGAAGGCGTGATAATCGGAACGGGGAATTTCTCGTTGCAGGCAAGGCCGCGGGGAAGCGCGATACCCGAAACTGGCCTTCCCGCCTGGTAGTCGCGCCAGGAAGATCCTGCGAGGTAGCCGCGAACCACCACCTCGAGTGGAAGCATAGTAGCCTCGGCGACAAGGGTGGCGCGGCCCGTGCCGACGAGCTCGCCGGGAGCTCCGCTGGCAGTGAGGGCGCGAGCCGGGCGCGCGATGACGTGGTTCGGGACAATGTCCGCCGTCTGCTCGAACCAATAGGCGGCAATGCGAGCGAGCACCTCGCCCTTGTAGGGCACCGAGGACAGAACACGGTCAAAGGCCGATATACGATCGCTCGCGACGAGGAGGAGCCGCCCCTTCCCGCGAACGACGTCGCGCACCTTGCCGCGGTAAAGCGGCAGTCCATGGGCGGCCTCGTCCGGGAGGGATTCGAAGCTTGCGCCCAGGCAGGCCGCGATACGCTCGTAGGTCATAGGCCGAGCTCGCCGCGGCCGGAGCCGATCTTGGAGATGAGACCGTAGGCGAGCGCCTCCTCGGCATTCATCCAGTAGTCGCGATCGGTGTCCTTTTCGACCCGCGCAAGCGGCTGGCCGGTCGCCTCGGCGATTTCCCGGTTGATGCGCTCGCGCGTCTTTTCAAGCTCGCGCGCATGAATCTCGATCTCGGTCGCAACGCCCCGGATGCCGGAAAGCGGCTGATGAATGAGGTAATGGCTGTTCGGCAGGCCGAAGCGACGATCCTTCGGCACGGCGAGTAGAATGAGCGCGGCCGCGCTCGCGACGAGGCCCATGCCCACGATGCGGACGGGCGCCTTGACAAAGCGGATCATGTCGAATATGGCGTATCCCGCGTCAACGTCGCCGCCGGGCGAATCGATAAAGACGGTGATCGGCTCCTCGGACAGGCTCTCGAGGAGCAGAAGCTGGCGAATGAAACGTTCGCCTGAATCCTTGTCGATCTCGCCCGTAAGGAGGATCGTACGGGTCTTGAGGAAGCGCTCGGCGAGCGCGTCCTCAGGTCGGCGCTCGGACTTTTTCTCCTCGTCGTCCTCATCCTGGAGGCGGAGACCGGGGCGGTTCCTGTTCATGAAAGCTCCTTAGCTTGGCTTAGTTCGAATGTAATATACAATCGTGCGCGGCAAAGGGCCAGGCGCCACGTTCTTTCATACTACCGGAGCCGCAAAGTTTCGCGCAATGCCTTCACGACGAGCCCTTGTAAGGTCGCCTTTAATATAGTATTTTCTATATGCTTAACCCCAGGAGGTCTGTGTGACGCAAAAAACCCATGGTCCCCTGTTTCTCGTCCTGACGGTGATGCTCCTGTGCGGAGGGGCTTTCGCGGTCGCCGCCCCAGCCAAAACCTCCTCGCCACCCTCTCCCAGTGCCGCCGAACGCGCCTGGTACACCGACGGCCTTGAAAAACTCGGCTTTTACGTCTTTCCCTCCCCCGTCGAGGCAGGCGACTTTTCGGTTGAGCCACTCACCTCGCCGCCCGGCGCAAAGGCCACGACACGTAGCTTGTCGGCGGAACGCGGGAGCGTCGTTCTCCTCAATTTTTGGGCGACGTGGTGCCCACCCTGCAGACAGGAGATGCCCTCAATCCAGCGACTTGCGGACAAGCTTGCAGGCAAGGCCTTCACGGTGATGGCGATAAGCGTCGGCGAGGAGCGGAAAACCGTTGCTGATTTTATCGCCCGTGAGAAATTCCGCTTCCCCGTCTACCTCGATCGCTCAGGTAGCATCGGCGCGAAATTCGGCGCACGGAGCATTCCGACCACCTATATCGTGGATAAAACAGGCCGAATCATCGCAGGCTACGTCGGATCGCGGGAATACGACAGCCCTGCGATGCTCGAAATCCTCGGCGAGCTGGCACGGCGATGAACAGCGCGCCTGGAACTCTGCCCCTCGATGTGCCGGGCTTTGGTACGGCGTTTTTCGCCGGCATACTCTCGTTCCTCTCTCCCTGCGTGCTCCCCCTCATCCCGGGATATCTGTCCTTTCTCTCGGGCTATGGCATCGGCGATATTCGCGCCGGGCGGGGACGCGGCCGCCTCCTTCTCCGAAGTCTCGCCTTTTCCGCAGGGTTTTCGCTCGTGTTCGCCGCGCTCGGCCTCGTGTTCTCGGGCGGCGCACTTCTTCTCGGAGGTTTGTCTCGGACCTTGTCGATCGTCGCGGGCGTAACGGTCGCCCTCCTCGGCCTCAACTTCATCTTCGATTTCGCAAAGTTCCTCAACCGCGAGACGCGCATCCATCCCGGATCGGCGCCACGGAGTCTCGCGGGTGCATTCGGCGTCGGGCTTGTCTTCGGCGCAGGCTGGTCGCCCTGCGTCGGCCCCATACTCGCCTCGATACTCTTTCTTGCCGCCCGCGAGGGGAGTGCACTCCGCGCCGCCGTGCTGCTTCTCGCCTATTCGCTCGGCCTCGCCCTGCCCTTTATCGCGACGGGGGTGTTCCTCGACCGGCTGTCACCGCTCATGAACTTTTTCAAACAGCGTGCACGCGCCATCCGGCTCGCGTCGGGACTCCTACTCATCCTCCTCGGCGCCGCAATGGCGCTGGGGCGCTTGGGCACGGTTTCGGCCCTCGCCGCACGGGCCGGCTTCGCTCTCAAAGAGGCGACCGTCAGCGCAGCGACCGCGGTCCGCCTCATCGGCGCGGCGTTCTGGCTTGTCCTTGCGCTTTTTCTCGCCGCACCACCCCTCCTCCGCCACCGCGGTGGAACGACTCCGCGCTTTGTCGCCGCCGCCTTGTGCGCGCTCATGAGCGCGCTAGAAGCCACGGGGCTGGTCTCGAGTGCGGCGATCCTCGCGCAATGGCTTCTCTTTTCCGGTGCATGAGGGACACACGCGGCCCCGGTCGCCCGTTTAGCCTATTCCCGCCCGAAAGGAGCGGCGGAAGTAGTGGCGCCTGAAGCGCTCGAGCCACACGAGCGCCGCGGCGCCCACGAGGCGCGGCACGACAAGCCAAAAGAGAGGGAGCCCCGCGAACCAGAGGAGGAGCGTTTCTTCGACAAGCGCATGAGAGGCCGCCGCATGGTGGTTGAAAAGGTCCCCATCCTGCTGTTTGATGCGCCCAGCCTCGATGTCGGCAGCTGCAAGCCGGGATGCATAGTCGTAGCCAAGCACGTCGGCTGCAGCTAAGAGTCGTGCATCCCGCGCAGACAGGCCGAAAAAGCGCATAAGCGGCGCGGCAAGCCGTGCAAGGATATCCACGCCGCGGCAGGCGGCGAAAAGACGCTTACCGACACTCAGGCAGAGCACAAACACGGCCAGCGCGGCAGAAAATCCCGCAAACCGCAAAATCCAGGGACCAAGCGCGGAGAGAAGGGGAGCATCGAAGGGCAGGGCCAGCGAGCCGAGCGAGCGAGGGCTACTTGACAGCGATGCAGGCAACATGCGCGCAAGTAAATAGCCCGAAGCAAGGGCGAGCGCGAGGCGCAGGACCACCATCTGCGAAGACGATGAACCCGCGCGGCGCATCGCCTCGGTCTCGCGGCGCAGATCGTGCGCGGCAAGGCACATGACCGCGAGGATCGTCGCCTCGCGGAGATCCAGAAACAGGGCCGCGCCAACAGCGAGCGCGGCATAGAGATCGATAAAAACGGCGGCGAGAAGCACATAGAACGCAGATCCGGGAAGATCAAACGGCGAAAGGGCGGCGCGGGCCAGGTGCTCAAGCGCACGAGGCAGACCGAATCGTCCTGCAAGCGCGGCACCCACTGCAGGCAGGCTGAGCTTCGCAAGCAAGCGAGGAAAGGCGGCAAGCGCATCCCGTACGCCCGCGGCAAGGGCGGCAAGCAGGTGGCGCGGCACGGCGGCCACCAGGGACTTCCCGCGCCGCGGGGGGCGGCGGGCGGGGGAGCCGGACGGCTTCTCTGCCGCAGGACGCTGTTCTTCATCCATCGTCCGCCCAATCTAGCCTTCGCATTCCGCATGTGTCAAGAAAGCTCTGGAAACGCCCAAGAGCCGTGGCTTACCCGGACGTGTCTGACCGTCCTCAGACCTCGAGTCCGAGGACAGAGACGGGACAGACTCCCCGCCCCGCGATATCGCCTCGCACGAGCGCCACCGCGGCGCGCATCTGGGCCGGCGCAAAGCCATAGACCGCGGCACGGGCGGCCGCTCGCGGAAAAAACGCCGCGTCGTAAGGATCGCGCATCGCAATCACGGCAACCTCGGCGACACTCTCCTCAAGGAGGTGAACAAGGCTCTCCTGACGGGGATGCCGATGCGCATCGTAGGTCAGGGCAAGCGCAGGCCCGCCTACCTCGCCCGCGAGACGGACAAGCGCCTCGCCCTCCGCAAGGCCCGGGTCGGCGGCGATAGGCACAAGCTGCGCCGCAGGAAGCTCACGGGAGAGCGCCTCGAGCACAGCAGGCACAGCTCCGGTATCGGGGTCGTGCGAAGGCGGAAGCGCAACGAGCACGAGCCGCGGCAAGGCTGACAGCGGAAACTCCCTCGCCCGTGGCCCTGCGGCCCCTTTTGCCTTCGCGGCAAAAGCCCGCTTCCCGCGGGCCTTTGCGGCGCGAAAGACAGTAGCGGCACGAAGGGCCGCCCGCAAAGACAAAGCTTCGAGGCCGGGCACGATGCGCGATCTCTCCGCGGCGCGGAGGCCCTCACGTTGCGCGACAAGCCGCTCGCGGCGAGCGAGCGCAACGGCAACCCGCGGAGCAGGAAGCTCCCCCGCCTCAAGCGCACGTTCAAGCGCTGCGGCCGCGGTGATCGCCGCATGGGGTTCCGCGGCCACGGTCATATCCGCCCCGGCGAGTGCGCCGAGCACCGCCGCCCTCGCCACGCCCGCAGGGTCGTCATCGAGCTTCGCACCGATGCAGAGGCCTGTGAAGCCGAGATCCCGCCGTAGTCGCCCCTCAATCACGCGGGCGCTCCGTGCCGCAGGCACACGCTCAGGCTCGAGCGCCGGGACAAGAACGCGGCCTACAAGGATGGCGGGAAGCCTCGCCTTCACCGCGCGCGCAAAAGGACGCGACTCAACGCTCGAAAGCCGCTCAAAAGGAAAAGGCACGAGCGGCGGTCCCTGTCGTCCCTCCGTGGCGAGAAACCCGCAACCAGGAAAACAGGCGCCGCAGGGGAGCACTCCGCCAGAGGCAAGGCCGCGGGCATATGCGAGCGCCATCGCGGCGCTACGTTCAGGGTCTTCGCCAAAAAGCTCGAGAATGCCGAGCGCGCGTTTGGGGTCGCTGGCAAGGTCGAACCGCGGCGCGAAAATCAGATCGACGCCGCACGCACGAAGCCTTTGCGCAAGAAGTCGGCCCGCCTTAAGCGCAAGCGCCTTGTCACCTGATGCCGCAAGTCCGAGCGGATGTGGAAAGCCGGGTAATTCGGGCGCGCCGCACAGATCTCGCGCCCCCCCGAGCGCAAAGAGGACTGGCGGAAGTCCGCGCGCACGGGCCCCCTCGCGCGCCTTGCAAGCGAGCGTGCGAAGGCGCTCGGGATCAGCGGCAAGATCACTGGGAACGAGCAGCGAGACAATGCCCGCGTCAAGGTATCGCTCGAGCGTCTCTTCGGTGCCGCTTGCGGGAAGCGCCCCCAGTATCATGCCCCCCGCCCGTAGCGCGCCCGCCATGCAGCCTCCTCTCGGGGTTTAATTGTACTGCATGGGGCGGCACCGCGCTATCGCCCGCGTTGCAAGATCGACTTCAGGCCCTAAGACGGCGCAGGCCGGCAAGGCCTCGCGTCGCTTCGGCAAGAGTGCGATCAGCCGCAATCGCTTCAAGTGTCGCGGGAAGCCGCCAGCCCCAGTTCCATTCATTCACCGAGCCCGGCACATTGATCCGCTCTGCGGCAGGATCGGCACTTCGGAACGCCCGCCCCAAGGCCAAGAGGTCTTGAAGGGGGAAGGCGACAATGCGCGAAGCCGAACGCGCAAGGGCGCCCAAAATGCAGGCGGCTACTTCGGGCTCAAGCCGCGGGGGTGCAGATCCCTCGCCGCCGACGAGCGCCCAGACCGCATCGCGGTCCGCCTCGCGCTCCCACCACTCGCGGAGCGTAGACGAATCATGGACAGAGGGACAGGCGACAGAAAGCTCAGGATAAGACGCAAGCGGCACATAGGGATCGCCCGGCTTCCCCCACTCCCGCGTCCAGCGGAGGACACGCAGGCCGAGAATGCCAAGGTCGGCAAGCGCCTGCGGCACACAGGGCGGCACCGAACCGAGGTCTTCGGCGCAGGGGAGCATGTCGCTCGATGCACAGAGCATTCCGAGGATTTTGCGCCCCGCCTCGTCCCAGAGCCTTTCGCCCTCGGCTCGCTTACTACGGAAGAGTTCCTCAAGCGCCTCCTGTTCACCCGTCGAAAGGCTCGACCAGGCGCTCGCCTCGCGGTAGCGCCAGGCGGCCGCATAGCGCTCAGGCTCGAACTCGAAGAGGACACGATCGCGCCATGATGCAAGAAGGAAATCACGGAGGGAGGCGGGAAAGCCCGCTCCGCCATACCCGGGCTGCCCCACCTCGGCAAGCGTCTCGATGTCACGCTCGCCGCGGATCGTCCGCTTGAAAAGAAACAGCTCCTCGTCGCCGATCCGATCGAGGACGCAGAGTGCGGACTCGAAGGCCGCGGTCTGATCCCCGCCCGACGCGCGGATAAGGCCTTCGGTGCGCAGATGGGGCTCGGAAAGCCAGCGTATCCGCTCGGGAGAAAATCCGCGCGCCGCAAGCTCGTCGCGCGTGATGTAGGCATCCGGCACAAAGCGTCCGAGGTAGCCCGTGCGCTCGCACACCGAGAGGGCCCAGATGCGGAAAAATCCGAGCACATGGTCGATGCGGTAGGCGGTGTAGAATGTGCTTGCGGCGGCAAGGCGCTCGCGCCAGAATCCGTATCCCTCCCTGGCGAGCGCATCCCAGTCGTAGATCGGAAAGCCCCAGTTTTGACCAAGCTGCGCATACATGTCAGGCGGCGCGCCGGCGGAAAGTCCAAGCCGAAAGAGGGAGCGACGCGCCCACACCTCGGCGGAGTCCTCGTTGATAAGGATGGGGATATCGCCCATGAGATCGATACCGGAGGCATGGAGCGCACGCGCGGCATGGACGAATTGTTCCTCGGCGCGCCACTGAAGCCAGGCACGGAAGCGCGTGCCCGCAAGAAGATCAGGCGAAAGCCAGAGTTCCTCAATGCGCTGAGGCGATGGGTCCCGCTCGGCTTCCCATTCCCACCAGGGCTTGCCGCCATTACGGCGTTTAAGCTCGGAAAACACTGCGTAGGCCTTGACCCAGGGGTGCGCCGAAATCCAGCGCGCGAAGGTTTCGGCATCAGGGCCTGTCTTTGCCAGCTGAATCGGTACTGACTCGGTCGACACTTGCGCAGTGTCGGAACGCAGAACAAGGCCGAGTCGCGGGGCGGCAAGCTCGCGAAATACCCGTTCGAGAATCGCAAGTTTCGCATGAAGGTACGGACCGTAGCGGAAGCGCTCATCGTCTGCGTGAAGCGCAGCGAGCTCCGCCGCGGCCCGCACAAGGGCGATACCCTCCTTGCAGGCCACTTCAGGAAGTTCGGCAACCCTGAGGTAGATCGGGTGAAGGGCAAAGGCGGAGAGCGCCGAATACGGCGAGCTTTGATATCCCGAATCGTTGACCGGGAGGAGTTGGACAAGCTCGAAATTCCAGTCCGCGGCGAGGTTTCCAAGGATGGCAAGATCGGGATATTCGCCGCAGGCAGGACTCTGATGGCTGCGCAAGGCGGAGAGTGGGACGACAATGCCGCTGATACGGCTTCCGGCATGGGCGAACTTCATACGAACCTCCCCTCGCACGTAGTATAGGCTGAGCAGAGGAAGAAAAGGAAGTCCATAAACCGGTTTATAACCCCGCATTCACCTCGGCTAACCCTTGGAGGAAGAAGGCGCGGCATCGGCGCGCCCAAGGAGACACGCGAAGGCCTCTTTAAGGTCGCGCATGGCGCGCCACTCCCTCCCCTCGCCCTCCTCGCCCGAAACCGGACCAAGAACAAGCTCAAGGCCAAGCGATCGCGCCGCTCGCGCGCGGCGGCGCATCTGTCTGACAGGTCTGAGCTCGCCGGCGAGCGAAAGTTCCCCCGCTAGCGCCGCGCCCGCCGGAAGCGCAACGCCGGAGCGGGCCGAATAAAGCGCCGCGGCGAGCGCCAAATCGATGCCAGGCTCCACAAGCCGTATTCCGCCTGCAACATTGACATAGAGGTCCTGATCCGAAAATCGCATGCCGCTGTGCTTTTCGAGCACGGCAGCCACGCGCGCCACACGCCCCGATTCGATGCGCTCGGAATACACGCGCGTAAGCCCCGCCTTCGCGGGCACTGTCAGCGCCTGTATCTCAACAAGGAGGACGCGGCTTCCCTCGTGCACCGGCGCCACGGCGACACCTGCGGGGAAACCACCCTCGCGGCGAACCAGAAAGAGGCCGGAAGGATCCGCGACCTCCTCGAGCCCCTTGTCCCCCATGCGGAAGATTCCGATCTCCTCGGCGCTTCCAAAGCGGTTTTTCGATGCGCGGAGCGTCCTGAACTCCGCCTCGCTCTGCTCAAACGTAAGTACTGCGTCGACAAGATGTTCGGCCGCTTTCGGCCCCGCTATCAGCCCGTCCTTGGTCACATGGGCGACAAGAAAAAGCCCGGCCTCGCGCTCTTTCGCCCACGCAACAAGCTCCTGGGCGCAATACTTGATCTGGTTCGCGGTACCCGGCACGGCTCCCGCCTCCTCGGCGTGGAGCGTCTGTATCGAGTCAATGATAACGAGGCTCGGCTTCACCGCCTCGAGCGCCCCGTGAATGCGTCCAAGATCGCCCGTGGCCAGCACCTCGAGGTTTTCGCGGAGTGCGCCGAGCCGGTCGGCCCGAAGGCGAATCTGCGCGGGCGATTCCTCGCCTGAAACATAGAGGATGCGCCCCTGTATCTCCGCCTTGGCGCAGAGCTGGAGGAGAAGCGTCGATTTTCCAATTCCCGGTTCGCCGCCGATAAGCACCGCCGAACCGCGCATAAGACCACCCCCGAGCACCCGGTCCACCTCCGCAGAGCCCGTTGCAATCCGCGCGCCACGCCCCGGATCGATGGAAGCTATAGGTAGAGGGAAGCTCTCGCCCGCCCGATCGGTTCGAAGCTCAGTAGCAGCCGCTTCGCGGAGGCTGTTCCACTCACCGCACTCCGGGCAACGCCCGAGCCAGCGCGGCTCGACACGGCCGCAGTTCGCACAACGATAGACGGTCTGGGTCTTTTTGGCGCTCATGACAAAAACATCGTATCCGAGGCGTGGCAGTCGCTTCAACGGGAACGCTAGAGACCGAGCTTGAGATCAATCCGCGCCTTCGTCGCCGCAAGAACCTCCGCAGTCTCAACGCGGACGAGCTTTAGGAAAAGTTCGTAGCGCTCGTCCCTGCGGTACACAGAGCCGGAGACAAGGACCTCGGCACCAAGGATCCTCCCGACCTTTGCGGCGGCCTCCTCGTCAACGAGGCCCGAGAGCTGGAGTTCGAGCTCCTTAAGGACCGTTTGGAGGTCTTTTCGCTCCACGACCGTCCAGAGCTTCGAAGCGGCCGCCGCCTGTGCAAGTTGGGCGCTGAAGTATTCTGCGGTTGCCGCGAGCGCAGCGCCCGCATCCCCGGAAGGCGGAGAGACGGGCATCACGGCGAGCCGCGTCTCGGGTCCCAGGCGGAAGGTGGAATAGTCCGCGAGATTCTTGAGGGCCTCGCCGAAGAGCTTCCCGAGGGTGTCCTCGCGGCTTTCGTCGGCGACCTTGTTCGCCTCGTAGAAGGACTCGTCGTAAGCAAGGGGCTTGTCGGAGAAACGGGATATCTCTTCCTTCACGAAGCGGATGACGACGGCCTCGAGTTTATCGGTGGTAAAGTTTGTGCCTGTGTGGTGGGAGACCGAGCCCTCCTTACCGCCTTCGCTCTCGCCCCCCTCGCCATAGGTGAGGAAGATGTACTTGGCCTGCGTGTATTGCGCGATCTGACGCAGCACATACTCGCCATCGAGCGGTAGCCCGCCCGTGCCGATGGTGTAGAGTTTTATTCCCTTCTCCTTCGCTTCACGCGCCGCGGCCGCATAATCGTAGGTCTGATCCTCGTAAAGCTGCGGCGGAGCGTCGGTGACAATAAACGCAAGCCGAAGCCCGTCCCTGTTCCATGCCATGCCGCGAACGGCGTCCTTGAGCGCCGCTTGCAGGTCCTCGGGCGTGTCGCCGCCCCCATAGGCGCCGACCCTGTCGAGCACCTTCTGGAAGGCCTCGAGATTCGCCGTAAAGGGGTGGACCTCGGTGATATACTCATCCTCGCGGTCCTTGTAGAGGACGAGGCCGAAACGAATTTCAGGCCGCGGCTTCAGCGCCAAAAGGTTCGTGTGGATAATCTCGATCGTCGCACGGAGGCGTTCGATCTCCTCGCCCATGGAACCCGTCGTATCCATGACAAAAAGCACATCGACGGGGAGGGGCATAGGCGTTGCGCGCTCGGCCCCGAGCCGTATTTGGACGGAACGCGGACCTTGGCGGTCGACCTCGAGTGCCGCCTTACCGGCAGCGGCACTCACCTCGACACGATAGACGGAAGCATCGGCGGCTCCCGCAAGGTCGCGGGGATAGAGGTTGAAGCCGCCGTCCGAATAGGTTCTCCCCTTGGCGACCGTCCGTGTTCCAGCCTTCACAAGCACCTCGGCATTCGCGACGGGACGTTCCTTCGCATCGAGGACCTTGAGGAGGATGCGCTCGCGCACATCGAGAATCTTGTGGGCGACCTCGCCGCCGTACTGCTCGAGGAACTTCACGAAGAGGTTGTACTGCTCGTTGTCGTCGGAAAAGCCTGCCTTGAGGCCGGACTGGCTGGGCGCCGCGCGCGAGCTAGAGGCTGTGACGCCGCCCGGCACGACTTCTTTGAACGCGAATTCGCCAGCCGCGGCGCCTTTGGCTTCCGGAGCCATATCGCCACCGCGCGGCTCCTCGCTCCGCTTCGCGGCCATAAAGGGTGTCTCGGGCAGAGGTGAGTCGGCCGAGACCGAGGGGACAGCGGGGGCCGGCGCGGATGCGCAGGATGCGAAAAGCGCGGCCGCAAGGAAGCCCGCAATGACGGCCGCGAGCGACGCACGCGCAAGAAGGGTTGCCGCCTGGCGGGCCGCGAGTCGGGAAAGCATGGGAGCCTCCTCAAATATCGAAGGACGTACGGATCATAGTATAACGCTTAACGAGGCCCGCCGCAACGCATTTTCCCCGCAGGAAAGCTAGCTGCAACACAACAATAGACCGCAGGCCAATCGCCTTTAAGGCCCGCTTGCGCGAATCGGGCGCGGCAAGTACGCTCGGTGCATGGACAGAGCCCGCATTGTACTCAAGCCGAAAGAAGACCTCCGCCTGCGCGCCGGGCATCCATGGGTCTATGATAACGAGATTGCCCGTGTCGAGGGCGAACCTGGGCCCGGAGCCGAAGTCGAGGTCTTTGACGCGCGGCTTATTCCGGTTGGTTCGGCCTTCTGGAATCCGAACTCAAAAATCCGCGCCCGCCTCTACTCACGGGCCTTTCGCGCCGCCGACGAAGCCTTCTTCGTCGAAGCCTTCGAACGGGCACTCGCCTGGCGGCGCCGCTTTTTCGATCCGGAACGCCAGAGCCTGAGGCTTGTCTTTGGCGAAGCAGACGGCCTCCCTGGTCTCATCATCGACTCCTTCGTCGGCCGCGCTCTTCCCTTAGATGGCGGCGGCGCGGCGGAGGGCCGCTGGGTTTCCGCGCAATTCCTCTCGCTCGGCATGGAAATGCGCAAGGACAGGGTACTCGCCGCGCTTGAATCAGTCTTTCCCGCCGCAGGCGTCGCCGAACGAAGCGACGCGCCAGTCCGCCGCTTCGAAGGCCTTCCCACCCGGGTCGGTGTCATGAAGGGCGAAGTGCCGCGCCGTGTCGCCATCGAGGAAAACGGACTCTCCTTCGCAATTGACCTTCTCGGAGGACAGAAAACTGGATGGTTTCTCGACCAGCGGACGAACCGGAAGGCGGCGGCGAAATTCGCATCAGGCAGGCGCGTCCTCGACGCATTCTGCAACCAAGGAGGCTTCGGCCTTACATGCGCCGCGAACGGCGCAGATTCGGTACTCGCGGTCGATGCCTCCGCCGAGGCGGTCATCGCGGTGTCGCACAACGCGGCACAGAACGGCCTTCAGGATCGCGTGCGCGCGGTCGAAGCGAACGCCTTCGACTTTCTCCGAGAGCTTGAGCGGGCAAAAGAGCGCTTCGGACTGATCGTCCTCGACCCCCCCGCCTTCGCCAAAAACCGCGCCTCCGTGGAGGGCGCGCATCGCGGCTACAAGGACTTGAACCTCCGCGCGCTCAAGCTGCTCGAGCCGGGCGGGATCCTCGTCACCTGCTCCTGTTCTCACTGGTTCTCTCGCGAAAGGTTCGCCGCCATGCTCGAGGAGGCGGCGCGCGACGCAGGTTGCCGCCTCCGCCTCGTGGAGGAGCGCACCCAGGATCTCGACCACCCCATCGTCTCAGGCTACGACGAGGCGCGCTACCTCAAATGCCTCATCGTCGAAGCGGGCGAGCGGCTCTGATTGGAATGACGCGGCCGCCGCCTTGTGTCCGCAGGCGGCGCGATGAAGGCGGCCGTAGCGGCATGCCCGCGTTATAGCACGAGAACGCGCTTGACCGTCTCGAGGTTGACGCCAAAGAGCCGCTTAAGCTCATCGGCGTTGCGGTAGGCAGTCTTGGCCTTCGCATTGAAGTAGTCGATAAAAGCCTGCATTTCAGCCTCGTCGCCCGAATACAGCGCCGAAGAAAATGCGGCACGGTACAAGCCCTTTTCAGCAAGTTCCATCGTCGAAAGCGAGCCGTACTGGCGTTTTGCCTTGCCGTCGACAACAGCCTGTTCGCCGTCATAGCCAATCGTAAAAGCGAAATCTTCACGAGATATCATATGCCCCTCCGTCTCTGCGCCGCCGATCGATGGCCCGTTATGGGGATGGGGCGGATGCAAAAACGCCCCGCGCGGAAAATCCCCGCGCGGGGCATTGTAGTCTGGCACCGCCTGATCGGCAAGCGGCACGGGCGATCGCCTTAGGCCGGCGAAAAACTGTCCTTGCCGGCACCGCACATGGGGCAAACCCAATCAGCCGGCAAATTCTCAAATGCCGTCCCCGGCTTGACATTTCCATCGGGGTCGCCGACCGCGGGATCATAGATGTAACCACACACATCGCAGACGTACTTCTTCATGTCCTCTCCTTACCACACTCTCACATAGACAGGCGCGGACACCAAACGGTGCCATAAATCGCCCACTCTTTTCGGGACGCTCTTAGGCCTTCCAGAGACCGTGCTTGTTGCAGTATTCACGGGCGGAGACCTTGTCCGCCTGCACGCAAAAAAGCGCTTCGGGCTTGTCGCCAGGCTTAAACTGCTTCCGATACACCCTGGAGTCGGCGATAAGTTCTATCCATTCGATATAATGATCCGGATCCATGGGATGGAGCACGGAACCCACGGTCACCTTGTAGCCATCAGTGGTCTTCTCGACGACGGGAACATGCTTCTCCTTCGCCGCGTCTGTTGCATTCTCGGGGAGTAGCTTCATCGCCTGCCCGCAACACACAAGCTCGCCCTTTCCGGCATGCAAGACCTCGACGATGTTGCCACAGATCTCGCAACGATACACACCCATAAACTCAGCCATGCATTCCTCCTCGCATAGTTCGACAACAACGCTCAATAATTCTCACCAAGTAGCTCGAAGTAAGCCTGGGGATGCGCGCAGGCAGGGCAAGCCTTGGGCGGCTCCGTCCCCTCGGCGAGGTAGCCGCAGTTGAGGCAGCGCCACACAACCGCCTTGTCGGCTTTGAACACGGTTCCATCGAGAATGTTCTTCCTAAACTTCTCGTACCGCTTAGCATGCTGCTTCTCGGCAACGGAGATCGCATCGAACACCGTGGCGATCGCATCAAAGCCCTCTTCGCGCGCCACCTTCGCGAACTCGGGGTACATCGTCTGCCACTCGTAGTTCTCCCCCTCGGCGGCGTGGAGAAGGTTCTCCGTGGTCGTCCCGATCGTACCGAAAGGGAAAGCGCCCGTTATCTCGGTCGAACCGCCTTCCATAAACTTGAACAGACGCTTTGCATGCTCCTTTTCCTGGTTTGCGGTCTCCTCGAAAATCAGCGCGATTTGAATGAACCCCTCATCTCGCGCCTTGGAGGCGTAATACGTGTAGCGATTGCGCGCCTGCGACTCGCCAGCAAAGGCCGCCATCAGGTTTTTCTCGGTTTTCGATCCCTTCAAGCTCTTCATCCGCCTCTCCTTTTCGCGATTTCCATGACATGCGCCTCAAGGCGCGCCCTCAGACCACGCCTCCAGGGCGGAGGAGGGCTGAAGGCTGACGCATCCAAATATAGTAAAGCCCAAGCCCGCGTGCAATGAAGAAAAATTCCCCTCATCGCGTGCCGTCGACCATTCTGTGTCGCCTAACGAGGCTGGAGCTACAGCCCGGCAGACAGGGCCCGTTTCAATCGGCGGCGAAACTCTCGCGCGTACAATGGCAATGAGGGGGAGACCATGCCGCGCGCCGAAACGCTCTACGACTCCGCATTGGCCATGAGCAGCGAAAAACCAGCCGTCCGCGAACGACTTGCGCGCGAGGGGGTCCGCGCTCTCGCCGATGCCGAACTCCTTGCCGCCCTCCTTGGTACCGGCACGCGCGGCAAAGGCGTTCTTGCGCTTGCGGAGGAGACGCTCGCAGCAATCGCCGCGGCTGGTCCCCCCGATGCGGCAACACTCACGCGGATATCAGGCCTCGGCGCCGCAAAAGCCTCGTCCATAGCCTGCGCGCTCGAACTGGGCCGTCGGCTATACGGGCTCCGAGACAAGCGCATATTCTCTCCACGCGATGTCTATCCGCTTATCGCCCATTGGGCGGATCGCAAACAGGAGCGCTTCCTCGTCTGCTCGCTCAACGGCGCGCATGAGGTGCTTGCGATACGAGTTGTCTCGGTCGGTCTCGTCAACAGGACTGTTGTACACCCCCGCGAGGTGTTCGCCGACCCCATTGTGGACCGCGCATGCGCGGTAATCGTCGCCCACAATCATCCCTCCGGCCGCCTCGATCCTTCCGCCGAGGACGTCGACATCACGCGCCGCCTCAAAGAGGCCGGTGGACTCCTTGGCATTGCGCTTCTCGATCACCTTGTCTTCTCGAGCGAAGGCTACTGCAGCTTCGTCGAACGGGGTCTTCTCGAACCGGTATCCTCCGACTAATCGAGACTAGCCCTCGCCGTACGGGAGTAAAAGACCGCGCCTCGCCTAGGTGCAAAAAGCGAAGCCGCGCCCGCGGCCTTCCTCCCCCGCGCCCCCTCCATCGTCCCACCGCGTTCACCACAAGCAGCTCTCGGTTCGAAAAAAAGGCCGCGCCTCCATGTGATGAGGCGCGGCCCTTAAGATATTCACGCGCGGCGAACCGCGCGCGAGGTCAAATGACGCCGAGCTTCTTTCCCGCCTTCTCGAAAATGCCGAGAGCACGCGTAAGCTGCTCCTTCGTGTGCGTCGCCATGTAGCTCGTCCGAAGAAGTGCCATCCCCTGGGGGACGGCGGGCGCGATGACGGGGTTCGTATAGACGCCCGCCTCATACAGCTCCTTCCAGAACATGAAGCACCGCTCGTCATCGCCGACGATCACGGGGATGATCGGCGACTGAGTGCGGCCGATGTTGAAGCCAAGCTCGCGGAAGCCCTTCATCATGAAATGCGCATTGTCCCAGAGCTGCTCGACGTGCTCGGGCTCATTCTCCATGATGTCCAGCGCGGCCATCGCGGCCATGACATTCGACGCGGGGAGCGAGGCGGAGAAGATAAAGGCGCGAGCGTTGTGTTTGATGTAGTTGATGACGTCTTTTTCGCCCACCACATAGCCGCCAAGCGATGCGAAGCTCTTTGAGAAGGTGCCCATCGTAATGTCGACATCGGCGACCTGGTCGAAGTGCACCGCCGTGCCGCGTCCGCCGCCCAAGACGCCAACCGCGTGCGCGTCATCGACATAGAGGCGGGCGCCGTATTTGCGACACAGGGGACCGAGCTTTGGCAAGTCGACGATCTCGCCGCCCATGGAGAAAATGCCATCCACCACGACGAGGGCGCCCGACTCCTCGGGAATCTTCTGGAGAATGCGCTCGAGCTGCTCGAGGTCGCCGTGCACAAAGCGCTTCACCTCGCCGAACCCAAGGCGGCAGGCGTCGACGATCGAGGCGTGATCCTCCTTGTCGGTGATAACGACGTCGTTGCGCCCGATAAGGCACGAGATCGCACCGAGATTCGTCTGCATGCCCGTGGAAAAGACAAGCGCAGCGGGCCGTTTCATGAACGCAGCAAGGCGCTCCTCGAGTTCGTGGTGGATGCACAGCGTGCCGTTGATGAGCCGGCTTCCGGTGCAGCTCGTGCCAAACTGATCGATGGCCTTTTGGGCGGCGGCCCGCACTTTGGGGTGAAACGTCAGGCCAAGGTAGTTATTCGATCCAAGCATGAGCACCTTACGGCCATTCATAATGACTTCAGTGCCTTCGGTTCCCTCGAGGGCCTGGAAGAAGGGATAGATACCTTTTTCCATCGCCTTCTTGTCGGCATCGTACTCGTAACACTTCTTAAAAATGTCCATGCTCAGGACTCCTTCCGCGCGGTCCGATCCGCGCGACAGGGCATTCGCATGCGCCGCACAGGCGCCGCGGCGCGATTTCGTATAAGGACGCAGGACGAGGAGGGTCTCTCCCGCTCCGACGAAATCGCTGCAGGTGCCGTCGTGATTCGACGTTTCACCCGCAATTGTCAAAGTATACAGGAGGAGTCCTCTCGGGGTCAAGCGATGCGTTCGACCGCAACAAATGCGAAAAACCCCGATTCTTTAGCCCTTCGCGCGGCCCTTGCCCCGGCCTTTCCCTTTGAGCAAGCCCGCAAGGATCTCTTTGAGGTCGCCGCGCGCAGAGCGTTCCTCGACCCCCGAAAACTCGATGACGTCCCGTTCCTTGCCCGCAACAAGCAGAATATCCTCCGCCTGAATCCGATAATCGGCGTTGAAATATCGGTATTCCCGACTCGCTTCCTCGCGCAGCGCGATAACGTTGATCGCATGGCGCTGGCGAAGGTTCGCCTCGATGAGGGTCATGCCGACATACTTCTCCGGAATCCGGACCTCGGCGAGCACCAAATTTGTTCCGATCGGCATGAAGCTGAAGAGCGATGGAGAAACAAGAAGCGGCACAATGCGCGAGGCCGCTTCCCGATCGGGATAGACGACACGTGTCGCACCAACCAGCTTGAAGACCTCACCACGCTCCTCGGACTCGGCTTTCACGATGATCTCACGCACGCCGAGCTTCTTAAGGCTATTCGTCACAAGGATGGCCGCCTCGATGTTGCTGCCGACGTCGACGACCGCCGCATCAAGGCCTTCGGGGATCACGCGGCGCAAGGCGGCGTCGTCGATCGCATCGACGACAAACGCGCTCACCGCAAGATCCTTGTACCGTTCGATGACCTCCGCGTCCCGGTCGAGAATAACTATCTCGTCCGTGACCTCCGCAAGCTTCTCGAGCATTCTTACACCAAGGCTGCCAAGGCCGACTATCGCGAATTGTCGCATCACACGCTCCTATCCGCTGCACCAAGCGGCGTTCAGCCGATCATCATATCGGTCGAGGGAAGGTCCACATAGCGTTCAAGATCACGGCTTCCGGAGGGCAAGGTCATGGCGAAAAGGCCAACTCTCCCTGCAAACATCGTTGCAACAAGGACAAGTTTGCTCGCCACCGCAAGGCGGGACGTTACACCGAGCGAAAGCCCCACGGTGCCAAAGGCGGAAATCGTCTCGAACAGCAGTTCCACGAGGCTCATTTCCCCTGCGGACAGCGCCCTGTGTTCAAGCACAAGGAGCGCCGATGCGGCAACCACAATGAGCACAAGTCCCTTCCCGACAACACCATATGCCTTGAGCACCGTTTTCGCGAATACCGATCGCCGTCCGATGGTGAGGCGCGATTTTTCGTCAAGCCCGCGCATCGCGGCAAGGAGCACCACGAAAAAGGTCGTTGTCTTGACCCCTCCGCCTGTTGAGCCGGGGGACGCACCGATAAACATTAGCAGCATGGTCAACAGGACACTCCCGTCTGAAAGCCTGGCCGGTGATATAGTATCAAAGCCCGCCGTACGTGGAGTGACCGCCTGAAACAAGGCGGCGAGCACCCGCTCGGCCGGCTTCAAGCCACGCATCGCGTGCCGCGCCTCAAGCCAGTAAAACACGAGAGCTCCCAGCGCAACTAGGACAGCCGAAACACCGAGAACTATTTTCGTCTGAGTGGAAAGTCGCCGTTTCTTGCCTTGCACAAATTTTGCAAGGTCGCGCCAAACAATGAATCCAAGCCCGCCCGATATGACAAGGAACATGACCGTCGCATTGACGAGTGGGTCGCCGACGTAGTTCTCGAGGCTGTTAGAGAATGTCGAAAAGCCGGCATTACAGAATGCGGACACCGCGTGGAAGCCTGCGACAAAGGCGGCATCGGGCAGTTCGCGAAACCGAAGGTATAAAAGTATAGCGCCAGCCAGTTCCAAGCCGAGGGTTGTAAGAAGTATATGTATGACGATGACCTTGGGGTTGTATTCGACTTCGTCAATATAATATTCTTTTATTATACGACGATTTACAAGTGATATCCGCTTTCGAGGGAGTGTTACGTAGATTGTTGCAAAAGCGATAATCCCGAGGCCGCCCAGCTGGATGAGCGTCGCAATAACCGCCTTACCAAAACGCGAATAGAGCGCGGTGTCGACTGTGATTAGTCCCGTCACACAGACGGCGCTCGTCGCGGTGAAGAGCGCATCGACGTAGGAAAGCGGACCTGGCCCCTGCCACACGCCCGGAAGGGCAAGCACGGCGGAACCCATGAGAATAATCCCCGAAAAATACGCAAAGAGTACGAGCTTCTCGCTCGAAAAACGCATTCGCATACCATGCCAGCGGCCACCAGGCTAGCAGATCGCGAAAGGAGGTTCAAGCAGCGGACGTCATGCAGAGGAAATAAAAAAGCCTGGCGACGACCTACTCTCCCACCGCGAAGGCAGTACCATCGGCGTTGAGGGGCTTAACTTCCGTGTTCGGAATGGGAACGGGTGTGTCCCCCTCACAATAGTCACCAGGCGTAATTAACGCATAGAAG